>NZ_BAAJMC010000001.1:0-732369 GCF_057551365.1 Colwellia sp. KS18-150
AAAGTGGAGCGTGTCCACTTTATCGGGGGAAGATCACAAATAACAGTTGGTTTTTGCTCCTTCGTCGCTTATTTTAGCTAAGCATTTATGCGCCCATTAGTAAGGCGTTATTTATAGTTCTTCTGGCTTGTTTTAATAAAACTCATAAAACCTTAAGCCTCTTATTTTAATTGACTTTGTTGACTTAAATGACCTACCTGTTATTTATTTGGCATGACTACATTATGTCTACATGCAAAATAACCAAGTCTTTTTGTAGACAAGCTTGTACTTCCCGACAAAGGAAAAGCTTTTTATCGTGACTCCGAACTAAAAGGTTTTGCTGTTCGTGTCACTCAATGTGGGAGTAAAGTGTTTGTCTTAGAGAAACACATCAACCTAAAACTCAAACGAATAATCCTTGGGCGCTATCCTGAGAACAGCGTTGAAATTGCACGTAAAGAAGCGCTTAAATATCTAGGTGAGCTAGCAACAGGAATTAATCCTATTGCTAAACGTAAAGACCAACTAATCAATCTTGCCTTTGATGCTTCATTTGATACCGAAACAGGTGCATGCAAATTAGGTTTTTGTGATGGAAATATTATTCAAACCAGTAAAGACTTAATGTTTAAAGATCAGAGAATACTAACGCGGTTTTTTAATTGGCGCTTAGAAAAAGAAAACGTAGTTTGTGATAACTTGGAGCTCTGTAAATAACTGTACTAATTACGTTTTGCTACACGACAATATTCTATAAGGCTATGTGCAACAATTGACTAAATCCACATCTGATCTAGTGAGCTACAACCCTTCATTATTTTACTATGGTTATGGTATTATCTACCTTTTTTAGTTTAATGCTCAAGGTTTTAAATGCTTAATGTTGCCAAGAAAGAAAGTGATTTGAATAAAATATTCACTTTATTGTCAAAAAAAAATTATATAAAAGCAAAATCCATTTCTGAAAGAAAACTCAAAAAAGAACCTGGTAATGTGGATTTATTACACGCTTTAGGTGTATCACTTTTTCATTTAAATAGAAGTGAAGAAGCCATCTTATATCTTAAAAAAGCCATTCGTATTAATGAAAGTCGATCAGATATACTTAATAGCCTAGCTCAGATTTATAGAAAAACCGATAAAGTTAGAGCAACAGAGTATCTTGAAAAAGCAGTCGAACTAAACCCGTCTCCTGTTTATTTGAGTGATTTAGCAACAGTGCAATCTCAATTAGGCTTTTCGAGTAAAGCTATCGTTACGGTTAAAAGAAGCCTAATGATAGATAATACCTATCAAGCAGGTTGGAAGTTACTATGTCAATTATTGTTAGATAATGATCATTTTTTAGAGTGTTTAGAATATGTGGAAAATATACCGAAGAACGATAAAGACTATTATAAGATTTCTCTTGATTCGCATATTGAATTAAATAATTATTCACAAGTAATAGAGTTACTAAACTCATTATTACTCATGCCAAATCTACCTGATAGTTATCTAGTTTTTGCGATTGAAACATTGATTAAATTGGGCGATGAAGAAAGGGCAAAAAAAATATTCGTTACGTCAACTTCAACTAAACTAAAAAATATTTTGCATTTAAAGCTGCGATTGGAAGAGTTATCAGAAGGAGAGCTACTTCAAATAGAGAAAAGAGTCTTAGGTCTTATCGATACAGAAAATGTAAATTCTCATCTCCTTTTCAGTTTAGCTAATTTATATAAAAAAAATGACAGAGCAAAATGGATTTATTTTTTGGATCTTGCTAATAAGAAAAATAAGTTTGTTTATAATGAAAACGAAACTCTTTCATGGTTTGATAGAGCAACAGATGCATTACAAAAGCAGATAATATCTTCGACAAAGATAAAATCATCAGTACCAATATTTATAGTAGGTATGCCTCGTTCAGGTACTACCTTAACTGAGAGTATTTTAGGAGCTCATTCCAATTGTTTTGCATGTGGAGAGTCAAACGCATTACAAATAGCTTTTAACAAGTTTCACACAAATAAAGATTTCATTGACGAAAATAGGCTTTGGGAATTTATTGATTTATTGGAAGATAATAAAGAATTAGATTTGTCCCCAATTGCATTGCATTATTTAAAGTTAATAAGAAAGCATGACAATCAAGCTAATCATTTAATTGATAAAATGCCTCATAACTTTGTTTACACTGCACTATTACCCAGTTTATTTCCCCATGCAAAATTTATTCATGTAATTCGAAATCCAATAGCTAATATTCTATCAATATTTGAACAAAACTTTGAAAGTTTTCATAGTTACGGTAGCGATTTGTCAACTTTGGTTAAGTACTATAAAAAGTATCAAGAATATATGGAGTCTTCATTAAAGCTTGTTTCAAATGATTGTGTTTATTCCTTACAATATGAAAGTTTGGTAGAAAATACTGAAGATGAAGTTCGAAAGTTGCTCGATTATTGTAATTTGCCCTTCGAACAATCCTGCTTGGAGTTCAATAAGCACAAACGAGTGGTTAAAACAGCAAGTGCAATGCAAATACGAGAAGCTATTTATAAAACGTCTTTAAAGCCTTGGAAAGGCTTAGAAGAAGAGTTAAGTCTAGTGTTGGATGCTTTTCCTAGTTCAATTGAATAATTTAGTTCTTTTTGAAATTAACTTGTTAAAGCTGTGTGCTAATAATACTTTTGTCGCGCTAAAATAAGTGCACAAGAGAAACTCTGAGCAACATGAAGAATAACTTTTTGCAATAATAAGTTGGTTGTTTTACATTTAACCCCATACTTTAGCCAATTACTGCATAGCCTGTTCTTTTTAAGTTATCGTTTACAATAAAAGCCGTCAACTTCATAGTGCATTGAAGTTAAAGGGGTAAATCAATGCGCCTGTATGGTTAGTTTTTATAAACACTAAATATTCAGGAGGAAGTATCTTGCTCACAGATAAAATTTTAAAACTTAAAAAACCTTTAATATTTATTGCGCTGCTTTTTTTTCTATTGATTGATTATCAGTTAATTAATTCAATTTTCTTTAAAAAAGAACTTGATGTTATGTATATTCAAAGTGAATTGAGTTTTGGAACAATCTCTAATATAAGCATGTTTATTGTTATTAATTTATTAGTATTATTTTTTATTATTCTACTTCTAAAAAAGAAGTAATATTCCCATTATCAGGGGATAAGGTTTTAATTATGGCAAAGCTCTTATTGCCAATATTAATTATATTTTTCTTTAGTGGTTGTAGTACGACTAAAGAGAAAGAGCCTCAAGGTTTTGCGATTACATCTTTTTCTCAAGGAAAAATGAAAAAAATAGATGATGAATATCTAATTTATGAAGAAAGAAAAGAAATGAATTATGGTATAGAAAATATAACAAGGCAATTAAACGAAAATAAAGCAGTTGGCTTTTTGCTCATGCCTTGTTAATTTTAGCTAGCAATCTTTCGCCCATTATTAGGACGTTTGTAGCACGAAGGATTCGTGAATATGAGTAAACAAAAAGCATTTTGGTCAATATGGATATTCTTTACTTTTTTCGTCGTAATATTTTTTTACTCTGTGGGTGAGTTAGAGCAAATGGATTTTGGTAAATCTTTAATTTTAACCGCTATTCCTTTAATTGTTGCTTTTCCAATTTATCGCTGGGTAAAAAGCAATGATGACTTTAGCTAACTAGCCACATAACAAACACTCAAGCGAGACTATGAAGTTATCTAATTAGAAAATAATAAAATGTCCTTTAATGTGGGCGTATACGCAAAGGAGTTTGCATGAAGCTTTACCCGGTGAATATCGTTATTTTAACCGCCTTATTTTCAACCTCATGTGCAACCAATAGCGGGAGAGAGGTTTCTTGCAATTTTAGTTCGGGTGCGCAATATAGTGAGCATGATAGAGAGAAATCTTTTTCTGAAAACTTATTTAATGATTTATTTACGGGGCTTTTCAATATAGCTATTCAAGGCACACACCGTGCAGTATCACCAGATACCTATGACTCGTGTAAAAAAGCTAAAAAAGATATTAATACTTGTATTGATTCTGACGGAAACAGTAAAGAAAACTGTAAGTTAACACAATAAAGTATATTGAAATAATGGGTGTAATAAGCGCTTAAACAAGGATAAAGTGCATTGGCTTTGGTTCCTTTACTTGCGTATCAGTCAACTGTTTTTGCCTCTTATAGGGGTGTTGGTAACCTCACGTTCGGAGTGAATAAACTATGAAATGTTCTGTCTATATAGCAACAAGTGTTGATGGTTATATTGCAACCTCAGATGGTAGTGTTGATTGGCTGCATGGCGCTGGTAATTCTGAAGCTGATATGTCTATAAACCCAGACATGGGATTTAATAACTTTATCAGTAGTGTTGACTGTATGATCATGGGAAGAAAATGTATGGAAGCCATTTCATCATTTAACTTGTCAGCGGAACAATGGCCGTATGGTGACAAAAAAATTTATGTATTAAGTAAAACTCTCACAACTCCGCCTGAAAATCTTATGGGCAAGGTTGAAATCTATTCTGGTGATATACCACCGCTACTTGAGCTCCTTGAGCGTACTGGCTTCAAACATGCGTACATAGATGGTGGTACAACAATTACTTCTTTTATTAACCTCAAACTTATCGACGAAATGACAATAACCCAAGCTCCAATCATTCTCGGCGGTGGTATACCTCTTTTTGGTAAAATCACAAATCCGTTTAAATTGGTAAGTGCTGAGTCTGTAGCATTTCCAAATGAGTTTGTTCAAATTAAGTACAAGGTAGATTATTCATAACAAGTGGCTTGAAACGGTAATAACAGTTGGTTTTTGTTTCTTCGTCGCGTATTTTAACCCATTTTAATTTGCCCATTTTTAGGGCTTAGCATACAGGATAATATCAGTGATAGAACGCAAGCGTGGTGTTTATAATGGACGTAATAAGTCCTCTGCATATAAAGATTTAGTGTGGACTGTAGCAACATCGTCAGACACCTCTTTAGATATTAAAGGGCAAACTAGGTTAACTTTAGACACCATTCAAGATAACCTGATTGAACTGGGTAGCGATAAAACTCGAATAGTATCTGCTCAAGTTTATATTGCTGATATGAATGATAAACCAGCGATGGATTTAGTCTGGTGTGAATGGTTTGGCGAAAACCCTCAAGATTGGCCACAACGCGCTTGTTTAGGTGTGAGCCTTGAAGGCGATGTATTAATTGAGATAACAGTCACAGCTGTGCGTTAATGCACTGAAAGTGACTGCTTAAAAGCTAAAGTACGGCTAACACATTTGAGCTTATTAAGATTTACCTGTTAACAATGACTATTAATTTGGTGGATATGGAAACTTCTAAATACGTAAATGAAGATGGTTTTTGGATGCATTGCGAAGTAGCAAGCCTACTCATTAATGAGCTTGGTATTAACCCACACACAAAACATCATATAAGAGGTGCGGTGAGGGAGGCTTCAAATAAAGCGACAGATCAAAAAGGATCTGGAAAGAATATAGCATCATCAATAAGTCAGTCAGCACACACTCAAATTTTAAACGGCATAACGAAAGGGCTTGTGTTAGAGCACGTAGTACCAATAAGTTATATAAATAAATGTGTTTTAAGTTTAAACGATGTAACAAAAGAGAGTGTAGGTCGAGTTATACAAAAATGGACTACTCTGTCTGTAATCACGGTACAAGAGCATCAAAAGTTGAGTGACTTAAAACTTAATAAGGAAATGCCTTTAGATTGGGATGGCGTAAATAAATTTTCTAGATATGAAAAGGCAAATATTGAGTTAATAAACATTAGCTATAAATCTGCAATGAAAAACCCTAAACAAATCACTCAATACTTAAGTTGAGCCTGACTTCCCTCAGCTAAACAAACTCTCGGCAAATCAATGAAACATCTTTATCACTCAGCGTTTCCTTGGTTAACCCACAAAATATTCCTGTTGCTGTTTTTTGGTTAAATTTGCAGTTGCTACACACACCAAAAGCACTTCTGCCTGTGGTATTTTGGTAATTCTTTAATATTTGAGCCAACAAATCGGCAGTTTCTTGCTGACTTATATCCGGCAAGCCAGAAATAGCATCACTAAATTTTTTAGGCGGGCATGTTCGTGATAAAAATTGCTGACCTTGAGCTGTTACTTTTAAATGAGTTATGCGCTTATCGGTTTTGTCTTTCTCTCGGGCAATAAGCGCTTTGCTTTCTAGTATTTTTAATGACTGTGAGACAGTGCCTTTAGTTAACCCTAAAAACTCAGTGACTGCTAACGTGGTGTCAGAATAACGATTGCAAGTTGATAAGTAATACAAGGCCTCTTGTTGCACAGGTTGCAAACCTAGCTCTTGCCCTTCTGCACGTGTTTCTTGACGAAGTAAATTCGCCAGTCGTTCAATTAGGTTAAATAATTCATCGTTCATAAAACGATAGTATCGAGTCAAAACATATTTGACAAGTAAATATTTCTCGTGTTTAAATAAATATAGTTTCGATACGAAACTATATTTATTAAACTACTCGGAGAAAGCAATGAAAAGATCAAATCCCGTTATCGCCACAGTTTTAACTGGGCTATTAACAACATTATTATTTGCAAGTTATAGCCATGCCCACAATAAACATCAAGGTCACATTCAGGCGGCTGAGTCAGCTAAAGTAAGTGCAGAATTCGATATAGTGCACGCAAAAGTCACTACTCAAGGTTCGCATATTGTTTTCCAACAAGTAGTAAAAGGAGAAGTGGGCACTAAAATCCCTACCGCTAACGGGCAATTGGCGGGGGCAAATGTTTATAGCTATGTTTGGCCTACGTCATTAAATAGTAGCGCTGTTGGCTTTGAAGCGGATCAAGGCATATTAGCGTTGGCGCTAACCATTCATCCTGACTTTGATGATACCCCTTTATACGATGAAGATAATGACGGTAACAAAACCAATGATGGTGATAAATGGCATAGCCATTGGGTGGTGTTAGTACCCGACAATGCCTGTGGTGATGGCGCTTTAAAAGTAAAAGATATTGAAGCGGGCACTTCGCCAAAGTTGCCGATTACTTGGCCAGAGTTACCAATATTTATCGACAGTCCGGGATTTGACTTTTCTTTAGAGGAATCAGAAGTTTTAGTCAAAGTACCACTTTCTGCCATAGGTTTTCATGATGATTTCTCATTCGATGGTGTAACTGCCGGTTTGAGAGTTAATCAACAAGTACATGCACCACTACTTTGTGTCAGTGAGGTATTTGATATTGCCTCTGGAGATTTAAGTTTACCGGGCAAAAGCCAATAATTTTAAACACTATAATTGAGGAAATAATCATGCAAATTCACGTTTATGATACCCATGTTCATACTACGGCGGGTGACTATGTACATTTCGATGTGCTGGTTAACGACGAGAATGTCAGCCTAGTAAAGCAATACGCGCAGCATTATTTAGAAAGCTTAGGGATTGAAGTTAATAATATTAAACAAAGTCGCTGCAATTTTTGTCATAGTGAAGTGGCTAACCCTGAGGTTCAAGATAATATAGTAACTAAAGGGCACAGTATTATTCGTTTAAAATAACCAATAAAGATAGATGATTAATGAGCAGGAGATAGCTTTTTACACTCATCATAATGTTAAAAACTTTTATCGCTTATCGTTGTAAAACCGTACCTTAAGTCGATGATTTGGCGTATCAATAGCGATAAAAGTTATGCTATGGTTATGCCTTACTAGCCTAGGTTTTTGGTAATTAACAAATTAACTAAGACCCTGGCTTTTAGCTAACTCACTATGATGACTAGTTACTCAGGGAGTCATTGTGATGAAAGTTTTTTTTAAAGGGAGGAGGTATAAATGGATTTATCCAAAATTACGGATAATGGCGAAATTCGGAAATATATTAGCTTGTTATACTCCGAACTTTTTGATCAAGATGCCGTTCCTTCTGAAGCTGTATTTGACAATATCTTCTCGCAACTGAAAGATCCGAATAATAGTCACGATGCTTACTCCTTAAAGAAAAACAATGAAACCGTAGCGTTTTTTACTTTGAGTGAATCCTTTTCGATATTTGCCCACGGAAAATATGGGATTATTAATGAATTGTGGGTAAATAAAAACTTTAGATCGACAGGTGTAGGAAAAACGGTCATTCAAGAGATACTTAATATTGCTACTCAAAGGGGGTGGAAAAGAGTAGATGTTTCAGCTCCCGCTGATGAGAAATGGGATAGAACTTTTAATTTTTACCAAAAAAGCGGCTTTACTTTTACAGGAAGAAAATTAAAGGTTTGCTTGTAATGAAAAGACGAAAGATACTTTAGTAGTAACTTTTTCGTTAAGCTACATTAACCAAACAATTAGTTACCTCTTTGTGGGTAAAAATTTAAAGGAATATTTTATGAAATTATGGATAATATCATTATTGTTAATTATATCTGCGTGTACCTATTCAGGTGGGGGTAGTGCTGTAAATCAGCAAGATTGCTCTCAAGTACAAAGAGAATGTGTCAGTGGCGTTTATAGTGAATGGTTTCAAGCAAATAATGAGATAGCTTGTACTTGCTCATGATAACCATCATTTTAAAGGCGAATTAATACAGTTAGCTGCATTGTTACTTTGCAGCTTAATTTTAGTCTCCCGTCATTAGGTTGATTAGCTTGTGTTGTTAGATATGAGTAAACTTCTCAACGGGCCTTGTATGCCATTAATGGCTAGGTAAACTTAAATGGATATTCGAACCATATCTTGGCAACAAACAATCCCACTTCGTCACCGTGTATTATGGCCTAGCAAGCCTCCAGAATTTTGCCATATTGAAGGTGATTCAGCAGGCGTACATTTTGGTGTATTCATCAATGAAGCGCTTGTTTGTGTTGCGTCTGTCTATGTTGAAAAGCATAAAGCTCGTTTGAGAAAATTTGCTACCGATAAGCAATTTCAAAGCCAAGGTATAGGCTCAAAACTGCTAACACATATGATAAATTATTTTAAAGATTCACCCATTAAATATTTTTGGTGTGATGCTAGAGAAACAGCAGTAGGTTTTTATCAGCGTTTTGGTATGACTCAGTGTGGAGAACGGTTTTACAAAGCAGATATCGCTTATTTCAAAATGGAAGTTGCCTTATAATCTCTGGTGCAAGCATACCCATACTGGTTGACTTAACACCCCTCGTTGTTAAATTTTCCAACCGTTATTTACCCATTCAAGGAGTATATTTAAATGCCTCATGTAGAAATTAAGTATTCTAATAATTTGGATTTAGATACCAAAGAAGTTTTTGATGTTATTGAGGGAATTATTAACAAAAAAGACGCTAGTGCAGGCGAATGTAAATCAAGAGCTTACCCTTGCGCTGAGTATAAATACACTCACATTCTGGTGACGATATCGTTATTAACTAAGCCTCATAGAGATCAAGAGTTCACGTTACAATTAAGCAGTGAGCTTGAGCAAGCCATTAAACTTCACCTCAAACAAAGTTTATATTTTTCATTAAATATTGAATACAGCCTCGCTTATTACACAACAAACATTCATCGTGTCGATGGCGATTTACTCGATGACATCCATAGTTAGCATTTATAAGAAAGCAATAATAGTGCGTTTAGCTAGTGCAGATAACCGTTTATTATTGCTCTAGTATTGCTTCTTTCGTTCAATTAGTTTTTACTTGTAATATAAGTAGTTAGTTATTAATAAAGGAAACAGAATGGGATATGGTTATTTGGCTTTGGCAATTGTTTCAGAAGTTATTGCAACATTTGCTCTAAAGGAATCTGATGGCTTTACACATTCAACCTCTAGCACTATCTGTGTGATTGGCTATATAGCGGCATTCTATTTTTTATCATTAGTGTTAAAAACAGTTCCTGTAGGCATCGCCTATGCTATTTGGGCGGGCATGGGGATTTTTTTAATTGCATCAATTAGCGCTATTATATACAAGCAAATACCTGATATCCCAGCAATAATTGGTATGTTATTAATATTGTCAGGTGTTGTAGTTATCAATGTATTTTCAAACACAGCCAGTCATTAAACGTTTTAAAGCACAGTAGTCATGCCAAAATACCGGTGCTTTCCTGCGCATTTTTGTAATGTTAGTTTTTGTTACACATTGAAGTCGTTTTTGGGCATTATTTTATGTTAACTTTGATCGTCGCTAATTACGGGTTGAGTCATGAATAATTTACAAAAAATAGGTGGTATTGCCGCACTTTTAGAAGCTGCTATTTATATATCAGCGTTTGTTTTTTTTGGTGCTTTTTGGGAATACCCAATCAATGCAGATAATACACAAAAACTTACTTTTCTTACTCATCATCACGCAATTTTATCGATAGTTAATTTAACTATGTATGTTGTCTTTGGTATCTTTTTAGCTGTATTAGTTTTAGCTATTCATCAACGTCTCAAGACCAAGGCGCCTCACTTATCCGAAATAGCTTCTGTCTTTGGTATTATTTGGGTTGGTCTTGTCATTGCAAGCGGCATGATTGCCACGGTAGGTTTGGGTGCAGTAATCGAGCTGTCAGGACAAAATACAGAGCAAGCAATGACGCTATGGCGGGTGATTAATACTATCGTTGAGGGGCTTGGCGGGGGCAATGAAATTGTTGGTGGCTTATGGGTTCTTTTACTAAGTGCCGCAAGTATAAAAATTAATGAGTTTTCTAAATCGTTAAACTATTTCGGTCTCTTTATTGGTGTTGTTGGTATTCTTACCGTTTACCCTGCTGACATACTGACTGAGATATTTGGTTTAACTCAAATCATATGGTTCTCATGGTTAGGGGGATTTATGGTTGCGAACAGTAAAGTTAATTAGAGCATTATACGTAAAACCTTGTGTTTGTAATCCCACTTTATCAACAGAAAAGCACGAGATATAATTGACGCAGCCCTTTTATTCGGTGTTAATTTTCAGTGTTACCCGCAATAAAGACAGCCCAAAGATGGATTATTTTATATGCGCATTAAAGAAATATGCGACTCCAATGGACGAGCACGAATAAGATAATACTAGATCTTTGTATGATTATTAATGCTATTTTGGCTGTACTTGGTTTGGACATTCTTTAGCTGTGTTCATACTTGGCGCTATTGGAACGCACCTTGCCCATAGGGAGTGGCTAATGCTTGCTGTGCTTCTATCATAGCCCTAATTGCCTTTTGGCGTGGTTGGCAGGGTCGAGAAGAGGTTGATAGTAAATCTAAAAGGTCAATTAACATAGATTAAAAAGTTAGCCTTTGCTTGTGCATGAGCCTTTTAATCGAACAACCAATATGCTCGTATATTACAACAAGACAACGATATTGCACTTACCAGTACTTCATCTAGTAAAGGTAAAGTAGTTAAATTGCTTTATATGCTGAAAATAATGATAAACATGTGGGAAATGTGTTTGTTGGGTGGTGATTTAAACACCTTTAGCATTTATGTTATATTTGAGTATAATAATCATACTTACTTTATATACGGATATTGTTTACAACTTATGCACAATATTTTTCAATATGTGATCAAGAAAAGTTTCGTCAAATTATTTTCTATTTCTCTAATTGCTATATCTACTCAAGTATCTGCGGATTCTACTTATGTTGGGCTTGATTACAGTATGGCTGATATAGATCTCGCTAGTAATAATGCCAGACCTAGTGCTATCGGTATACGTGCAGGTGTTAGCAATAATAATATGGCATTTGAAGCACAGTATTTAAGAGGAAACACCGATAGTCTTTACCGTATGGAATTCGATTTAGAACAAAGTACTGCGTTATATTTTGTTATGCAATCAGACATCAGAGAGGGTTTCGGCATGGATGTTTCTATAGGTTATGCTATGACCGAAATGACAGTTTCAGGTCCAGAAGAAACCTATAATGGCTCCGATCATTATAATGGGTTTTCGTGGGGAATATCTATGCATCAACAAATCCCTTATTTTGAACAGGCTAGTGTCAGGCTTGGCTATCAATCACTTTACCAAGATAGTCATATCGAAATTACCAACATCTCCCTTGGTTTTACCTATAACTTTTAATCACTTTTTAAACTGGTATGTTCATGAACTCAATGAAAAATTTATCTAAAGTAGTATTGGTGAGTTTAGTTAGCACCATTTCCTTATTAACTGGTTGTGATTCTGACAATAACTCTGCAGAACTTGCCAGAGCGGTAGAATTAGAAAGCCAACGAGCACTAGGCACCATAATTGAAACAGTCACTATTGTTAATGATCAAATACGTTTAATAGCCGGCGAAACACATCAGTTGAGTGCAACAGGTATAGATAGTAATGGTGAAACTAGAGATGTAACCGATGAGCTAATTTGGACGTCAAGTGATAGTAATATTGCCAAGGTAAGTAGTAGTGGTTTAGTGACTGCTGTAGAAAACTCGGATGTTGACCAGGGTAGGGTAATTATTACAGGCACTACCATTAATGATATTTTTTCTGAAGGTGAAATCTCTGTAAGCGATGTTGCTGTCAGTGCTATAACATTAAAACAAACTTCGCCGGAAACTGGCGATATTAATACTTGTATTAATGCCAGTGTTTCTGGAGATGTCAGCTATTTAGATGGTTATATCGCGTTGAATACAGTAAAAGATATGAGCTTTACTCTCGATAAAGATAGTACTGCAACTATCAGTGGTGAGGGCATTTTATATACTTCGGCGGAGGGTATAGAAAGCACTACCATAACAGCAACAATTGATAATGTTAGCACTCAATTGAACGTAACAGCTAATTCTGAAAATTTAGATAATATTAGGGTATTTCTTGAAGATGAAGATGAGGAAATTAGTACTATCACTTTAAACATTGGTGACCGTGTACAGTTTTTTGCTCAAGCCGAGCTTATTGAAAGTGTATCAGAAGATACTTACGATATTGGCTCAAGTGTTAATTGGTTGCAATATGATACAGATATACTGGGCATTACTGAAACAACCGATGAGAATGAAGATTTTGAGAGTGACTATGATTATAACTTTAAAGGTACAGTGTTAGCACTTACAAAAGGTATTACTGAGCTCTCGGCAAGTTGTGGTGGCATTGAAAATAATATTATTGTTATTGTAGAAGGTGATGCTGAACTGGAAAGTATACAAATAACTGATGCAGATGAAGAGATTGTTGATAATAGCATTATTATAAGCCCATTAGATACTATTGAAATCACACTAACCGCTTTATATGGCAGTACACCAACGAGTCTAAACATAACTGAGTTTTCTAGTTGGGAAATAATTGGTGATGATATTGTTACACTCGAACTCATTAATTTTGGAACTAGTGAAGCTTATTATGAACTTACCAGCACTTCATCTAGTGAAGGTAGTGTAGTTATATTAGCTACTTACAAAGACATAATTACCAGCCTTTCTATTGAAATAGAAGAGTAGTGTTTACCCTGCTGACATACTGACTGAGATATTTGGTTTAACTCAAATCATATGGTTCTCATGGTTAGGTTTGGTTATGCTCAAGGGTAAATAATATATTCGTTAACAGAATAAAGGCGAGATATTTGATTACTTTGAGAGCCTTTTATCTTCAGAATCACTTTTAAGCTGGGCATTAGGTGATTAAATGGATCCATTAGAACAAGCTAATAATTACAACCAAATAGCTAGCCACTGGGCTAGTAATAGCTTTAATCGCGATAATGGTATTGCACAGCATAAACGGGCTTTGCAATGGGTTGAGAATAAAGAAAACGCAATTGATATAGGTTGTGGTAGTAGTGGCCGTATTATCGATGTCTTGTTAAATGATGGTTTTTTGGTGGAAGGTTTAGATTTTTCCATCGAAATGCTAAATATTGCTCGGCAACAGCACCCTGATCTTCAGTTTTATCATGCGGATATTTGCCAGTGGAGTTTTCCTAAAAAGTATGACTTTATTTCTGCATGGGATAGTGTCTGGCACGCTCCGTTAGCAGAGCAAGAAAATATACTCAGGAAACTCTGTCATGCTTTAGCCCCAAAAGGGATTTTAATTTATACCAGTGGTGCGGTGGATGAGCCTGGTGATGGCAGTAATGAATTTCTTGGTCAAGCGCTTTATCATGCCGCTATAGGTATACCTGCAATATTAACTATTATTAATGAATGTAATTGTATTTGCAGGCATTTAGAAAATGATGATTGGCCTAATCGTCATTTGTATCTGATCATTCAGCGTAAAGACACCTGATTAAAGAAGACAATAGATTCTCGCCTATATGAGGTGCGATATCCTTAGGAGGAATCAATGGTGATTATCAAGTTTAATGTTTTTGGTAAATCAATGTCGGTTCTTAAAAAAGATAATGAATGGCAACTGTATAATGAATCAGATACTGGAATTCGCTCTCGGGTTTATGATGTTGTCATCCCATCAGATTTAGATGTTACAGAGCTGGATACTTACCTTGATGATATTTATCATGAATATTCATCAGATAAGCACCCTAACGTTATTAAAATCAGTTAGGTGATAGCAACTTAGCGCACACCTAGCGTTAACTAGCCTCAACTTGGGAGAAGAGGTTGCTACATATACTGTTCAAAAAATGCCACAACACTGCTTTCTGCTTTTTCTTGGTCATGCTGCCATAGTCGGGTATGACGACCACCTTCTGCCTGCCAGAATAACTTGGGCTCTTTAGCTGCAGCATATAAGCGTTCGCCATGACTAAAATCAACCGTTTCATCGGCTGTACCATGCATTATGTATACTGGGCGAGGAGATATCTGACCGATATAGGTTTCTGGGTTTATTTCATCGCTGTCTAAATCACCACGCCATTCAAAAAGTGTTTCTACGACTGGCATTAATGGGTATTTAGGCATGCCATGCATCTTTTCGGCTTGCTCAGTTAATACGTCCATACTATGTGCATAACCGCCGCTAAATACACCTACTTTAACACGCGGGTCTTTTGCCATGACGATAATGCCGGTGGCGGCTCCCATCGAAAAGCCCATTAAACCAATTTCTTCTATGCCCTTATCTTTTTCCAAATAGGTTAAGGCGGCGGTAACATCTTTTTTCTCATGGTAACTCATGGTGGAGATGATATTAGGCTCTTGGCGAGGGTGACGCATATCAAACGCCAATACATTATAACCAGCAGCGAGTAAGGGTTTTGCGTAACGCATGCCCTCAGTGCGATCAGCGCCACGGCCATGAACTAATAATATCGCTTTTTTAGTGTCTTCGCCTGTGGTCGCCATATACCAACCGGGTAAAGTTAAGCCGTCCTCACTGGTAAAAGAGACATCTTCAAAGCTAATGTCTTGTGTGCTCGGGTCACCACAAAACACATAGTGCTCTTGATTACATTCATAAATACCAAGTTGTAATATAACCGATGAAAAATACCAACCGGCAGCCAATATAAGTGAGAATGAAATCACAATAAGAGACAAGAATAGTTTTTTTAACATAATTACTTTACCGTTAAGTGAGTGTAAGTGTTTATACGGATTAACATCATCATTAAAATATTGTTGATGATGAATTTTTAGCTAACTCTGCAAATTGTGGTGTACGTTTTTCAGCTTTTGCTTTAAATGATTCCATCATATCGTTTTGCGGTTGATACATACCGCTTTGCCAAACCGACATATAATTTAAGCTATCAGCAACGGAATGATCGCGGGCGTAGTTAATCATTTCTTTACAGCCAGCTACCGCTAAAGGAGAGCGCTCAGCAATTTCTTTCGCTATGTCCATCACAGCACTTAACATAGTGTTGTGATCTTCAAATACTTTATTGACTAAACCCGCTTCCATTGCTTCTTGAGCAAACATTCTGCGGCCGGTATACGCTAACTCTTTGACTAAGCCCATTTGAATGATTTTTGGTAAGCGTTGTAACGTGCCTAAATCTGCAGTCATGCCTAGTTTAGTTTCTTCAATACTAAAAAAGGCATCACTGGTGCAATATCGACAGTCAGCAGCGCTGATCATATCTACTGCGCCACCAATACAGCCACCTTGAATAGCCATTAGTACCGGCATTCTCACTTGCTCTAAGGCATTGAAACAAGCTTGTAGCTGTAACACTAAGCGACGTAGTTTTTCATGCTTACGGCCGAGTTCAAGCTCTTCGTCGTCGCTATTATGAGTAAATACCGATAAATCCATACCGGCACAAAAATGCTTGCCTGTTGATGAAATAACAATGACACGCGCGGCGGATTCGTTATTTATTTCATGAATCACTTGTGGAAATTCTTGCCAAAAGTCGAGATTCATAGCGTTAAATTCATCAGCACGATTTAGCTTAATGTGTGCAATTTTATCTACCACTTCCAGCGTTATCGTTTTATAGCAAGCATTGTTACTCATTCGTTATCCTATATTTTTATAATTTGATTGGTGTCGGCTTCTATGGCGCTATCTAGCGCAGACAATATTGCTTGGCGTTCTTTCAATTTAGTGCCATGGTGGGCTGCAAAATTCAACGTTTGCATTTGCTTAGCAACGGCTTGTGCTGTTTCTATTAACTGTGCAGGTTCAACAACTTTATCTAGAAAACCCGCCGCTATGGCGTCTTCAGGTGAATAGAGCTCAGCATTGATTACAGAGCGAGTTAAGTAATTTCTAGGAATACGGTTACGGGCTATTTCTATGCCAGCATTGTGCATAGTCATACCAATGGCAACTTCATTTAAGCCTATTTTAAATTTGCCAGCACAGCCAATGCGATAATCACAACTTAACAATAAGAAAGCGCCTTTAGCGATGGCGTGGCCACTACAAGCAGCAATGATAGGTGTTGGGAAAGACAGTAATCTTCGAGATAATTTAGAGCCCAAGGTTACTAAGCCAATAGCAGCTTCAGGACTTTCTTTCATGGTGTTAAGGTCAAAACCGCCCGATAATATACCCGGCTGGCCAGTGAATATCACCACGGCTTGGTTTTTCTCGGCGTCGTCTAACGCAGTGTTTACTTCTTCTATCACCTGATGAGAAATGGCATTTACTTTGCCATTATTGAGTGTAATGGTATGTACGTTATCGTTTATTTCTACACTAATTGTTTCCATAGTTTTACCTAATTCTCTGTTGCTAGTTTTTAATGCTAAGGTAGCTATCCGTGAGCCATTGCCACTTGATACGCTTTTCTTTGCTGGATGTTACTAAGATAGTTGTTAATACAGGGTTTGTCATCGATAAGTTGTAGGCTATGGGCAAATTCTAAGATGATTGTCATCATAATATCTGCTGCGGTAAATGTGTCTGCGGCAAAATAGTTTTGCTTTGCTAAAGTTTGTTCAATGTAGTTAAAGTCTACAGCGATTTCTTTGGCAATATAACGATCTAGCGGCTTAGTGCCATCTCGTGATTCCATTTTCATCAATAAACTTGCGATGACAGGTAATGCTAAAGAACCTTCGGCAAAATGTAACCATTCTAGATATTGATAATAGTGATGCTCACTATTCAATGGCCTCAATTTACACTCAGTGTTTTTATTCAATAAATACTCTGTGATAGCCCCTGATTCGCAAAGGGTGATGTCGCCATCGACAATAACAGGCGCTTTGGCAAGAGGGTGTATTTCACGCAAGCTTTGAGGGGCTAAATTGGTTACTGGATCACGCTCGTGAATCACTAATTCATATGGCATATTAAGCTCTTCTAGCAACCAAATAACTCTTTTAGAACGTGACTTTTTTAAATGATGAACCGTTATCATTAGCTGTATTCCTTAATTTTTATTATTCACCAGTGATTCTTGATTCACTGATAATTGGGCTGATTTATTATTTGCAGCGGCATTGAATTTACCTTTGAAAAACCGAACAAGAATGCCGGCAGTAAAGAACATGATTAAGGTATAAATAGCTGGTGCGAACGACATTTTATAGTTCGCTAATAGTGTTAATGCCATAAACATAGACAAGGTACTATTTTGCAAGCCGACTTCCATGGTAATTGAAGTTCTTTGGGCTAAAGATAAACCAAACCATTTACTTGAGTAATAGCCTAACGCCATAGTGGAAATATTTAGTAACAAGGCAACAGGCCCTGTGGCAATAAAGGCGGTTAAGACAATGTTTTGCTGGATGTAAGTTAAAAAGATAATTAAAAGTGTTAAAAATAAAATGCCAAATTTAGAGACGTAAGTTTTAGAGTTATCGGCAAATTTAGGGAAGTAACGCTTGATCAACATACCAATACCAATAGGCACTATGGTTAACTTCATTAAACTTATCATGGTGGGGATAATAGGTAATTCAAAACCATTACCTTCGCCCATAAAGTGCACCATAGATAAATTGAGTATTACGGGAATACTAAAAACTGTGAGTAAACTGGCCACTGCCGTCATTGTTACCGATAACGCGACATCACCTTTTGCTAAATGTGAAAATAAATTTGAGGTTGTTCCCCCAGGGCACAGAACCAACAACATAACACCCACCGCATATTCAGGCTCCAGCGGCATAATATTGGCGAGTACAAAGCCAATAATTGGTAGGAAAATAAGCTGATTAACTAAGCCAATACTGACTGCTTTTGGGTAAGTTAATACTCTTTTAAAATCATTTACAACAAGAGACAAGCCCATACCCATCATGATTAAGAAAATACAAATGGGGATGATCTGTGTATTAACTAAGGTGACTAGCTCTACATTTTGCATAGTTTACTCACTTGTTATGGTTTTATTAAAAACGGTTGTTATAAAGAGACTATTTGCCCCACTGACGCATCGGCTTTTCCTGATAATACTTGTTGATATATTGAGGCTAAATGCTCTTTATTAGTAGTGTGCGCAATAGACAATATTGAGCGACAAAATTGAATATAGCCTTGCAACGAAGTACCTATTTTAGCCATGGCAGCACCAGTACCCCACTCAACGCTACGTTTTCTTAGTTGTGTTGGAGCAAAAAAGAACACGGGTTTAGCGCCAGGCAGAGGCTCATTAGTAACAATATCATTGTGATGAGTAACGCCTATTCGACACGAGTAGCGTATTTGCTCACCAAAATGGTGATGGATAGATGATAAAGCCGTTTGGCTGCCCGCCATATCAACCACGATTGATGGAATACTGCCATCAAGGTGTACTATGTCTTCATAGCTGACTACTTTTTCATAACAACCAAGTGATTGAACAAAGGCCTTATTGGCTGCAGAAGTAATGCCTATGGCAGCTTGCTCGCCTCGCTCTAAAATGGCAAAAGCTAGGGCGATACTGGTTTTACTTGATGCGCTAGTAATTAGGTATTGCTGAGCATTGAAATATTGATTGTCATACATAAAATCATCCACAAGCCACGAAGTGGTAAATAAACCACGTAGCAATATTTCAAAATCTTCGTTATTAGCCTGATAGAAAGGATTTTTGCTAATGCGTTCGTAAGTAGAATATAACGGTGACTGCTCAAGTCGATTAGGACTGATATCAGAGAATTTACTTAAAGATTGTCGCCCCGCTAATATTTTAAAATGAGTCGCCATGGGCATAAAACCCCATACTCTTTCACCTACTTGAATATGTTCACAGTTTGAAGCCACAACGTCGGCATATCCCATGGCGGGTAATCGCCCCCATTCCTCTTGTTCAAGTGTGTTTTCAGTAGGGAAAAATTGCCAGTAACCTAGCTCATCACCGGCAATACCATAACTGATATTATTCGCGGTAAGGGCAAATTTACTGACTTTAAGTAACACTTCTTCATCCTTAAGTGCTTTGGGAATAGTTAAAGGTACAATACGAGTTTTACCAAGATTATTTTTCGCCACTTCAAAGGCGATTGCTTGGTTAGTGGGAGTGTCAACTGTCGTCATAATGAACCTTTATTTTTATTGTTTTTGTAAATCAGGCTTAATTACCTGAATTTGGCTTAATAAATGAAGCAATTGCCTGATTGACCTCATCGGCTTGTTCATGGTGTAACCAATGACTTGCTTGTGGAAAACGGATAATGCTGCAATCGGCCACATACTGTTCAACACCATCAAGCACTTCGTTAACGAATGCTTTGTCTTGCTCTCCCCAGAGTATGAGGGTGGGGCAATCAATACGGATATTAGGAATAGTAATTTCTGAGCTAGCTTTTAAAGGGCTGTTTTGCTGTGGTGTTTTGTTACTTAGTTTTTGATCATCAGAACGGCTTTGTTCATTTTTGGCTAGTTGCGGCATTGCTCGATAATATTGCAACATGCCTTTAATGGCACCGGGTTGGCTCCATATTTGGCGATATTTGTCTTTTGCTTTTTCGGTAAAAACATCATCGCGGACACTCACTAACATTTTCTCGCTTAGATATTGATAGTTATTTTTTGACAGTAAGTCCTCAGCATCATTGTTAATAAACTCATGAATATAGGCACTCTTTTTAGCTTGAATGGGGTTGTTGAGCATTTCACGAGTAAAAGTGCTGGGATGTGCGGCATTAAGGATCACAAGTTTGTTAATTAACTGTGGGTGGAATGCTGCCAATGGCCATGCGATGGCGCCGCCCCAGTCATGAGCAATTAAGTACACTTTTTGATTTGGACTGATTGTGGCGATAAATTTGGCTAAAACGCTAATTAAATTAGGAACGCTATAAAAGTGTAAATCGGTTGGTTTATCACTTAAATTATAACCGGGTAGATCAGGTGCGATAACACGGAAATCATTAGAAAAGCATTCTAATTGTTGTTGCCATGTGCCCCAATATTCAGGAAAACCATGCAAAAAAACTAGCGTCGATACATCACCCTTGCTGACTGATTCGCAACCTGAGTCAACATAATGAATATTTATGCCATCAAGGTTCGTGTATTTATGCGCGAGCTTCATTATTAGTTTTACTGACGACTAATTAAAAAAAGCGACAGCACTGTCTAGTGTTGCTCGATCAGTTTTAGTCTTATTAATAGCGGCATCATTATCAGCGTAACCAAATGACATACCAAATAAAATACCGCGCTCATCAGGTAAGTTTAATATTTTTCTAACGGGGTCTGGAAATTGCCCTAAAGCGCCTTGCATACAGTTATCTATGCCTTGTTCTTTTAACAGCAATGAAAGTGTTTGCGCGTAAATACCTAAATCAACGGCGCCCATGATGTCTAAGTATTTATCCATTGTGAAAAATACTGCATAAGGAGCATCAAAAAATTGCCAGTTACGGACCATAGACATTTGACGGGCTTTTTTGTCTTCTCTAGCAACACCGATTGAGCTATACAAAGCATTGGCTGAGCCAAACTGACGCTCTCGGTGAATACCTTCATATTGTGGTAACCAATTAAAGTCAGGATTGGGCTTACCGCCACTCATTAGCGTTTGCATAAACTCTGTTTTGAGTGATTCTTGCGTTTCCCCTGAAACAACACAAATTTGCCAAGGCTGAACATTACAGTTTGACGGGGAAAGTTGAGCACTCGAAAAAACTTCAGTGAGGGTACTTTCAGGAATTTTTTTATCTAAAAATGCACGAATAGAGACACGATTTTTAAGTAGTTGTTCAACAGACATAATTATCCTTTTTTTATTGTGTAGGTTTAGCTCTGTTTTAGAGGTGTTCTCAAACAGGTATCTGATGATTTATATCTTTTATAATATCGATGCTATCTGGACGTATTGAATTTAACCAATGAATAATGCTTATAGGTATCTATAAGTATTTTAAATAGTGTTGGTTGTTTTTATCGCGTTATCGTTTTTATAAGGAGTAGTGACAAGAAGAAAGCTCTTATTTCATGCAGGCAGATCACAGACCGTGGAAAAACAATCTCGGAAAACTGACAAGGCGACATTATCTTGCAAACTATAATATTTTAGAATTGTGGGTCATAAGTATTATTCATTTGGATAATGGTTGTAAGTAACTTAGCATTTATACATTAATCAATTTAGTTGGAGAAAGGTAAATGCCTGAGTACAAAGCCCCGGTGCGAGATATTAAGTTTGTAATGCAAGAGTTGCTTAATTGTGAGAGTCATTACCAACGATTAGGCTATGAAGATGCAAGCCTTGATATGATTGACGCAATTATTGGTGAAGCGGCTAAACTCGCCGAGCAAGTTGTTGCGCCATTAAATCAAACGGGTGATCAACAAGGTTGTAGTTGGGATGATGGCGTGGTTACTACTCCGGATGGCTTCAAAGCCGCTTACGACCAATATGTTGAAGGTGGTTGGCCAACAATCTCGCAATCAACAGACTTTGGTGGTCAGGGTTTACCTCACTCATTAAATATTACTGTGGGTGAAATGTTTTCATCGGCAAATCACAGCTTTGCTATGTACCCAGGATTAAGCCATGGTGCATTGGCTACGATTGAAGCCCATGGTAGTGACTTACAAAAGCAACAATTTATGCCTGAATTAGTTGCTGGCACATGGACAGGCACCATGTGTTTAACTGAGCCTCATTGTGGTACTGATTTAGGCATGCTGCGTACTAAAGCAGAGAAAAATGCTGATGGTAGTTACTCATTAACAGGGACAAAAATCTTTATCTCTGCTGGTGAGCATGATTTATCAGGCAACATTGTGCATATTGTTATTGCCAGAATTCCTGGTGCACCGGCGGGTAATAAAGGTATTTCATTATTTATTGTTCCTAAATTTAATGTCAATGACGATGGTTCTATTGCGGAGCGTAATGGGGTGAGCTGTGGCTCTATCGAACATAAAATGGGGATCAATGCTAATGCTACGTGTGTGATTAACTTTGACGGCGCTAAAGGTTACCTGATTGGTGAAGAAAATCGTGGCCTTATGTGTATGTTCACTTTTATGAATGCAGCACGTATTGGTGTAGCGAGTGAAAGTACTGCTGCAGCTGAAGCTTCTTTTCAAGGTGCATTAGCCTACGCGAAAGATCGCTTGCAAATGCGTTCTATTAGCGGTGTTAAAAACCCTGATGGACCTGCAGATCCTATTATTGTTCATCCTGATGTACGTCGAATGTTGTTAACACAAAAGTCTGTTGCTGAAGGGGGGCGAGCACTGGTTAGTTACCTTGCGCAATTAGTAGATATCGGTCATGCAGAAAAAGATGAGGCGATAAAAGCTGATGCAGACACTAAACTGGCTTTATTAACACCAATAGCGAAAGCTTTCTTATCTGAGCTAGCTTTTGAATCTACCAGTCATGGTGTACAAGTTTTTGGTGGTCATGGCTTTATTAAAGAGTGGGGCATGGAACAACTAATGCGTGATACGAAAATTAGTTGTATATATGAAGGCACCACAGGTATTCAGGCGTTGGATTTATTAGCTCGTAAGATCCTTGGTACTCAAGGAGAAATACTCAAACCTTTTGCTAATGATATGAAAAGCTTTTGCCAAGAAAATTTTGATACCCCTGAAATGGCCGAGTTTATTAAACCTATTATGGCTTACGCGAAAGAGTGGCAAGAGCTTACTGTGGCAATTGGCGCTAAAGCGCAG
This sequence comes from Colwellia sp. KS18-150, assembly GCF_057551365.1. Taxonomy (NCBI): domain Bacteria; kingdom Pseudomonadati; phylum Pseudomonadota; class Gammaproteobacteria; order Alteromonadales; family Colwelliaceae; genus Colwellia; species Colwellia sp. KS18-150. The sequence goes on from NZ_BAAJMC010000001.1 coordinate 23,389, forward strand.
AAGAATCCAGATGAGATTGGTGGCGCTTCAGTCGACTACTTAATGTATTCAGGTTACGTCACTTTAGCCTTTATCTGGGCAAAAATGGCGAAAGTCGCTTTTGATAAAATAGCAGCAGGTATTGAAGATACAGCTTTTTACCAAGCTAAAATTAAAACCGCTCAGTTTTACATGCAACGTATGTTACCTAGAGCTAAAGGTCATGCTGCTTGTATTGATAATGGTGCAAGTTCGATGATGTCACTTAGCAGCGAAGAATTTTCCTTTTAGCTAGGGCGAACGATAGACATTAGCTAATGTCGTTCTCTATCCATAAAAGAACAACACAACTTAATTACCTATCTATATCAACCACAATCAGTTTCCTGCTTGTGGTTTTAGCTGTTTTTCTCTTTTTAAATTGCTGATTCAGTAGAGGTGCCGTCAGTAAACTGCGTATTAACTACTTGTTAACCGTACTGCAACGTAAACTATTATTTATTTGAATAGTTATTAATAAGAATTATTCATTGGTTTAATTTGTGAACAAGATTTAGCATGAATTAGTCGGGTAATATGGTGAATAAATAACCATAGTAGCAATGCTTGAGCAAAAAGAGCGCAAAAGCGCCAAAGAATTATAAAAATTATAGTGATAAATGTTAGTACGCAATGGGGAATTATATGAACAATAAGTTTAAATTATTTAAGCACTCTTTAATTACATTATCAGTTGTAGGGGCGCTAGGCTCTACAGCTTACGCTCAAGAAGAAGCAACCAGCGGGGCAGCTGAAGAAGAAGCCGTAGAACGCATTATGGTAACCGCTTCTAAACGACTAAAAGGCTTACAAGAATCTCCGGTGGCCATCACAGTGGTGAGCGGTGTTGATATCGAACAAAGTAAGGTCATGGATATTAATGATCTACAAACGTTGGTACCAACACTCAGAGTAACACCGCTTCAACGCTCTACTAATACTAACTTCTCTATTCGTGGTTTCGGTAACGGTACAAATAATACTGGTATTGAGCCTTCTGTTGGTGTTTTCATTGATGGTGTATATCGCTCTCGTGCCGCTGCTCAAATTGGTGACTTACCAAGACTTCAGCAAATAGAAGTTTTAAGTGGCCCGCAAAGTACGCTATTTGGTAAAAACGCTTCTGCAGGTGTTATCAGTGTTCGCACTGCAGCACCTTCTCATGATTTAGAAGGAAAAATTGAAGCCGGTTTAGGTAACTATAATCAACAACAAATGAAAGGTTATATATCAGGTGGCGTAACTGATAACTTAGCCTTAAGCTTTTCTGGTGGCTTTAACACTCGAGACGGTTATACCGAGAGTGTCGTTGGTTTGGATGAGCTTAATAATAGCGATCGCTGGAATATTCGTGGTCAAGCGCTATATGAGCCGACAGATGATGTTACGGTGAGATTTATAGCTGATTACAGTGAAATTGATGAAGCATGTTGTACTGTTGCCGATATTATTAATGGTCCAACTACAGCCGCTGTTCAGGCATTAGGCGGAACAGTACTTAGTGACGAAGACCCGTTTATTTATAAGTCAGCATTAAATGTTAATCCAGATAATACTGTTGAAGATGGTGGTATATCTGTGCAAGTGGATGTTGATTTTGATGGTTACTATTTGACTTCAATTACCGCTTTTAGAAATAACGAATCAGGTTATTACAGCGATGTTGATTACACCTCGTTAGATATTTTACGCGAAGGTGGCCATACAGAAATTGATACCTTCACCCAAGAGTTTCGTTTAACGTCTACTGACATTCAAACCTTAGAGTGGATGATTGGTGCCTATATTTTCCAAGAAGACGTGACCACAGGTGATACATTGACGTATGGCAAAGACATGAGAAATTATTTTGATGTCTTAATGGCTGCTGGTGGCGCCCCAGGTTTGTTAGGTTCTGTTGAGGGGGTTTATGGTATTGATAATGGTACCTTCTTCCAATCAGATACCATGGTTAATTCTGAATTTGATCAAAGTAATACTGCGTATTCAATTTTTGCTAACTTTGATTATCATATTACTGATCAGTTAACGGCAATTTTTGGTGCAAGTTATACCAATGATGAAAAAGACCTGAAAATTACACAAACGAATACTGATGTATTCTCGGGCATGGATTTAGATACCGAGTTAACTCTTTTTGGTGTGCCAATTGGTATGTTGCCTCCACTTGCTCCGGCAGTACCGACGTTAAAAGGCTTACAGTTTTTACCACCTATGCTTGAACTACCAAATTCGGTGGAAGAAGACAGCACGTCTGATAGTAAAACAACCTGGTCAATGCGTTTAGCGTATGAAGTGAATAACAATATTAACTTATTTGCTTCTGCTGCAACTGGCTTTAAAGCAACATCTTGGAATTTATCTCGTTACTCTAGCCCGTTTATGGCAGATCAAGCGGCAATAGAAAGTGCAGGTATTGCTGAGCCTAATCAGGTTTATGGTGGCCGTTATGCTAAGCCAGAAGAGGCTATGGTTTATGAACTAGGTATGAAAGCGCGTTTTTCTCAAGGTGCGTTTAATATCACAATATTTGATCAAACCATTGAAGAATTTCAATCGTCAATATTTATTGGTACCGGTTATGTGTTAGCTAATGCAGGTAAACAAAGTACCAAAGGTATTGAATTTGATTCAGTATATAATCCAACAGAAAACTGGTCATTCAGTTTAGCGGGTACTTTCCTTGACCCAGTTTACGACTCATTCGTTGGTGCATCTGGCTTAGACGGACCGGTAGATTTGTCAGGCGAACAACCGGCAGGCATACATGAGCAAAGTATTACCGCAGGTATCGCTTATAACTTTGAATTTGATAATGGCGCTTATGGTTATGTGCGCACTGATTATTTATATGAAAGCGAAGTACATATTGTTGAAAATGTTCCTGAGTCTATTACTCGTGAAGTTAATTCAGTAAATGCTAGTGCGGGCTTAACGTTTGACAATGGCGTAAGTGTACAACTTTGGGTGAGAAACTTGACCAATGATGAGTACTTCTTATCGTCTTTCCCACCACCGATTCAAGCAGGTAGTTTCAATGGTTACCCTAACCAACCTCGTACTTACGGCGCGACAGTGTCTTATGAGTTTTAAGAGCGCGGTTATCTAACGATCGTTTGGTTTGTTGCTACTCTAGCGGTAGCGCATTCTTGCTTGGCCACTATTATTGTGAAATTAACTCACAATAACAGTGGCCTTTTTTATGGAGAGCTGTTTGTGGGGGGCAATAATGAGAAACACGATATGCGATAACCCATCGAGCAATTAATTTACAATGATTTGTAACTACGCATTATGTTTGAGCTTATCAATCAGCAAATAAGATTACGTCTAATGGTTGCTTGACCAGAAAGTCGATCTAAATTCATGAGTAAAAATCACGCCACTAACGTTCACTTTGATACGAAACTATACGTTCAACCATAGATTAAAATATGAACTTTTGATGATAATTTCTGTCAATGAGTCGTTAAGTCTGAATATTCACTGTTAAATAATATTTATGCTTTTACCTTATTGGTTTAACTTTCTTAATACGCTAGAAAAATCAAATTTATAGTCCGCTATGTCAGCTTGATGGGATAAGGTAAATTGCCTAAAATCCACCTTGCTCCAGTCTGGTTTATTCAGCAATACTTGATAGTTATCAATATTGTTCCGATCTATTAGTTGTAATTCAAAAGAAGGTGACTTGCTGGCATTAATAAAGGCTGGTTTATCATTGTTATGATCGTATATTTTGACTAAAGCCCATGCTGTTTGCATAAAATGGCCACCGACACTAGCAGTGTAGCGGTTTTCTTTGATTGCTTGTAATGCTTCAGTAGCCCAGTCAAAACCTCCAACAAACAAGTCCTTGTTAATTATTTTTCCTTGTTGTTCTGCTATATCTACTACACCTAATGCCATTATGTCTGCGGCAGCCCAAACGATTGATATATTACTATAACGCTTTAATAAGCCATTAAATTTATCAGCGGCCAATTTCCTTTCCCAGTGAGCATTAACAATTTGAGCTAGAACAAAGTTACGACTTTGTTGTTCAAGTTCTGTAATCAGTCCAGCATTACGATCACTTGATTGACCACTAAAGTCACCTGTAATTCCTAGTACATTAAAACTATCGGTAATAGGTTGATTATTATTACTTGCCTTAAATAATGAATTAGCGAGTAATTGCCCCGCCTTTTTATTATCATGATAAATTTCCCCTAACCAGAATTTAAACTTACCTCCGGGATGTCCCAAATCTAAATTTACATCAGTGAAAACCGTTTTTTCTATTGTAACGAAAGGAATGTTTGCTTGTTCTAGTTTGGTAAATGTATCCTGTACTGTGCCATCAAAAGGTAAAAATATTATGTAATCTGGCTTAGTCTCTTGTTTGATTATTTGGTTGATCACCTGCTTTTGAAGTAGTCGGTGACCACCACTGTTATAAATTGTCAATTGGATATTGAGATCATTTGCCGCAGATATTGCGACTTGATTGACTCGTTGCCAGAAAGGACTGTCATCTATGGTTGGGTTGATAAAAGCTACTTCTATACAATAAACTGAGTATGTATGCATTATGGCGAAAAGAAATAGAATTTTTTTCATTGTTATTTATCAATACTTTTGAGATATATTTTACAGTATAGTTTAAAATCACGATAGTGAATCTGATGGATAACCTAAGAGCTGAAGTGTTGTTATTGATTCAACTAGCCTCCCTTTAACCGACAGAAATGTTCAGGTTGCATACATCAGATGGTGACTGTTTTCTAATTGAGTTTGAACAGTTCACAATAATTATGCCTTATACTAACTGACCAGAATAGAAATGCATAAAAAACAAATAATGAAATACCTCTTTTTGTATCAAAGTGACAATTTCTTAGTTTGTCTTTGATAGGCAATTTAATACTTCTTTAAAGCTCTATTTTTACGTTCAATAATCGGCAACTATGAGCTTAAACTTGCCCCACAAATGAGCAAGAAGCTTCAGTTAGTATTGCCCTGAGACATTCATGGATTCACAAAAGCTAATGACGGCTATGGGCTAGCAGTTGACGCAACGAACAACCTGTAGCTAGCGTCAGCTTAGCGCACTTAGTTGCTTTTGACGAAAAATTATCATTATTTTCTACAGCTCAGGAAATCATTGAACAAACCTTGTCCCTATTTATGGTGACTTACATTGTAATTAATAGTGCTTTAAAGAAGCTCATCAGCAATGGCTAAGAGTTTATTTCGCATCCAGTTATTGACAGGATCATGCTCGGCTTGTTTATGCCAGTACATGTGCACTGGCAGCAAGGGTACTTCAAAAGGTAAAGGCACTACGCAAACGGGCATTTGATCTTTTAATAGATTGGCGTAAGCATTTGGCATAGTGAGTAACATGTCACAACGACTAATGACGCTAGTGGCGGCAAAGTAATGTTCGCACTGTAAAGCGACTTTTCGAGCAACACCATGTTTTGCCAAGGCCATATCAACTATGTCTACTTTTGAATCTTTTAGAGTGACGACGGCGTGTGATGCTTCAATATAGCGCTTTAAGGTCATATCTTTGAGGATTGGGTGTCCTTGTCGGCATATTAATGAGAAATGTTCATTACACACCAGAGTACTGGAGATATTACTGCTGGTGGGCGTTAGCATATCAATAACTATGTCTAAATCTTGTTGCTCTAATGATTTTTCCATGTCTACGCGGGATACTTGTCGACTATTGATGGTGATATTGGGGGTATTTTGTATTAAGTCAGTGATGAGCGTTGGAAAGAAGATGGACTCTAAAATATCACGAAAACCGAATTTAATAACACGTTGATGAGCACTGATATCAAATGCTTGATTATCCGACAAGGTAGACTCAAGCACCGCTAGAGATTCAATGACTTGTGGGATGATTTTTTGACATAACGAAGAGGGCACCATTTTACGGCCATGGCGTATAAATAACTCGTCTTCAAACTTGTCACGTAACCTAGAAAGCGCATGGCTGACAGCGGGTTGGGTCAAGTGTAACTTACTCGCGGCGGCAGTTATTGACCCTTCTTGATAAACAGTTTTTAACACTAAAAATAAATTAAAATCAATTTTACCATGCATCATATTAATATATGCCCATTAGTTAACATCACTTTTATTTATTTTAGGAGTTATTAGACTAAAGTCAATTAGTCCTTTGGAAGATGAAAAGATGAGTAATGATTTAAAAGAGCAAGCAAAGCGTATGACCATAGGCAGTGATAAGTTCACCATTCCTATGCCGCCAACTTTTAATAACCTACAAGCGCAGCAGCAATATGAGAAACAACGTCTCGCTGCTGGCTTTCGTGTTTTTGCATTGCATGGCTTTGATGAAGGTTTAGCAGGACATATAACTCAACGTGATTGTATTGATACCGAGACTTTTTGGGTGAATCCTGTCGGGATGCATTTTGCTCACATCAAAGCCTCTGATTTAGTGCGTGTGGATCACCAAGGCAATATTGTTGAAGGAAACTCAGCTATCAATAATGCTGCTTTTGCCATTCATTCTCGAATTCATATGGCGCGTCCTGATGTCAATGCGGTGGCTCATGCTCATACGCAATATGGCCGAGCATTTTCAGCATTAGGAGAGTTACTAAAACCCATTTCACAAGACGCCTGCGTGTTTTATGAAAATCACAGTGTGTTTGACGTATTTACTGGCGTAGTCGCTGAGCTTGACGAAGGCGATATGATTGCTGAGTCATTAGGTACAAAAGCTGCCGTTATTTTACAAAACCATGGTTTATTAACCGTAGGGAAATCACTTGATGCCGCCGTTGCTAACTTTGCTATGATGGATAGTTGCTGCCATAGTCAGTTATTGGCACAAGCTGCAGGTGAATTAAAGTTAATTAGTCATGACATTGCCATAAAAACGCGTAGTGCTAATGGCTCAGATTTGGTTACTTGGGGAAATTTTCAGCCCTTGTATCAAGTAGTGTCAGCACAAGATAACAGCTTTTTAGATTAGTTTAGTCGAACGACAACAAGCGCACTGCAAATGAAAATATTATAAAGATAAGTAGAGGTAATGATGGTAGCAAAAATAGATATAACTACGGTGCAAACAAATGCCGATATGGCCAAAGCCGACGCCACAAGCATTACGACCGAACAGTTACCTAATTCTATCTATGACGCTATTGTTAGTTCTGCAGAGCGCTTTCCTGACAAAACCGCTATTCGTTATATTCTCGATGGTGACTGTATTGGGCCCAAACAAATCCCATTCGCTAAAAAAGCCATTCATCAATTATTGAAAATGGTAAAAGGGAAGTCGTTTGCAGCGCCTTATCGAGAAATTAATTATCGAGAAATTGCCCAATCGGTTACCAAAGTCAGTAATGCCTTACATGCATTTGGTCTTGGCCGAAAAGATGTCACCTCGATTATTTTGCCTAATTTTCCAGAAATGTATTTTTCTTTATGGGGAGCTGGCACTACAGGCATTGCAAATCCAATTAACCCATTACTTGAAGCAAATATTATTAAAGAAATAATCACCACCGCAGGCAGTAAAGTGTTAATTGCTTTAGGGCCTGTCCCGGGTAGTGATATTTGGCAAAAAACATTACAAATAAAAGATGAAATACCCTCACTTGAAGCTGTGATTAGTTTATTTGGTGATGACATTCCCGTCTCTGAGACGAATAAAGTACCGGTATATAGCTTTGAAAAACTACTCGCCAAACAAAGTGGCCAGCAGTTAAAAGCGAGTAAACCTTGCCTGCAAGATATCTGTTCGTATTTTCATACTGGCGGTACAACCGGTCTGCCAAAGTTAGCAAAACACTTACACCTAAACGAGCTTACTAATGCCGGGCAAATGAATATCGTTTCTCCTATGGCTCATGACGATACTTTACTGATTGGCTTGCCGATATTTCATGTTAATGCTGCTATTACAGGATTGGCTTCGGTGATGTTGGGCTCTACTATTTTATTAACTGGCCCCTCTGGATTTAGAGGTAAGCATATTATTAAGAACTTATTAACTATTCTTGATAACTTTAATGTCGCTTTCATGACGGCAGTTCCGACAGTGTATGCGGGTTTGTTACAACATTTATCTAGTGAAGGCATTACGCCTAAACGTCCCAAAAATATGAAGTTAGCCATTTGTGGTGCGGCGCCTCTATCACCAGACTTACAAACAAAGTTTATTAAGCAAACTAATATCAATTTAGTTGAAGGTTATGGCTCTACGGAAGGAACCGCTGTAACTACTATCATGCCAGTGAATTCAGTCGCCACAGAAACAGCCGTTGGAATAACCATTCCCGGTATGGCATTGCATATAGGTGACATCGACGAACATGGACAATTAAAGCAGTTGTGTGAAGAAGGAGAGGTGGGTGAAATTTTGATTGCGGGTAATAATGTTTTCCCAGGTTATGTTGATGAACAGCACAATAAAAATTTATGGGTAAATGTGCCATCAGGTGAAAAAATGGTGCGTACCGGTGATCTGGGTAAAGTAGACAAACATGGCTATTTATCATTATGTGGCCGTCAAAAAGAACTGATTATTCGTGGTGGTCATAATATTGATCCAAAAATGATTGAAGATGTCGCCGCGGCTCACCCAGACGTTTTATTAGCCGCAGCTGTACCTCGCCCTGATGGTTATTCTGGCGAATTACCTGTTTTGTATGTCACCTTAGTTGAAAACAGCACAACGACCGTTACTGAGCTCGACGTCTTTATGAAAGATAATGTACCTGAGCGGGCGGCTATGCCTAAAATGATCAATATTATTGAAGAAATGCCGCTAACAGCTGTGGGTAAAATGTTTAAACCTGCCTTGGTGTGTGAAGAAATCAAGCAAGTTATAAATATTGCCCTAGCAACTCAGTTTACGAAGCAACAGCTTCAAATCGACGTAGAGCCGGATAAAAAACGCGGCATTGTCGCCACTATCAAAATAGCTTGTGCAGATGAAGTGAATACTCAAGCGACCGTAAAAGCACTATTAGCTGATTATGCTTTTTATTACCAAGTAGTGTGTAGCGAGAATATAGTGTCGGAGGCGGTTTAAAATGGAAGCCTCAATATTTACAGAAGTTTTATTGCCCATAGCCCTAGCACTAATCATGTTCGGCATGGGGTTAAGCTTAACGGTTCAAGATTTTACTCGGCTAGGTAAAGCACCTATAGCCATTGGTGTCGGATTATTAGGGCAAATAATTTTAATGCCATTAGTCGCTTTTGGTATTTGTGTCTTATTTGAATTAGACACTGCTTTGGCGGTTGGTTTGATGATCTTGGCGGCTTGTCCTGGCGGCACTATGTCAAATGTTTGTAGCCAATTGGCAAAAGCTAATTTAGCTTTGTCGGTGAGTTTAACCGGTATTGCCACTATGATATGTGTTTTCTCAACACCGTTTATTATTCAATTCTCGGTTCAGTATTTTGCTGGCGAGCAAGCAATCGCATTTTCTTTATTGCAAACAGCATTGGGATTATTTGTCGTTACTTTGGTACCGGTAATTATTGGCATTTGTTGTCGGCACTATGCGCAGTCATTGGCCATTAAAACGGAAGTGTATTTTAGAAGATTTTCGTTATTTTTTATGGTTGCTATGATTATCGCACTGGTGATTAAAGAACGTGATCTCTTGGTTAGCTCTTTTGAGCAGGTATTCTTTGCTTGTATCGCCTTAAATTTTATTTCAATTATTATGGGGTTACTATTGGCTAAAACGTTCAGCTTATCTTTTGTAGATTCGTTAACCTTGGGAATTGAAGTGGGTATTCAAAATGCTACCTTAGCTATTTTAATTGCGATTAGCTTTTTAAACGCGCCAGAATTTGCGGTATCAGCAGGGGTTTATGGTCTTGCAATGTTCATCGGGCCAATGTTGTTAGTACTTTGGGCTAAAACAGTGCGAAATAATAAACAAAACGCAGAGGTTGCTACGAGCTAAACACTCTTTGCACTGCTTTTCGTAACCATACTAAGGCATCGTCTTGTTCGGTATTTTGATGCCAGTATAAATTGGTAGACACACTGGGTACGCTATAAGGTATCGGACGAATAACTAAATCATCATCAAGCAGTTTTTTAGCGATCAGCGAAGGTAGGGTGAGTAAATATTGCGAGCCTTTAAGTAACTCTTTAGCGGTTTGATAACTTTGACAACGAATATCCACCGAACGATTAATGCCTTGTTGTAAAAAAGAAAAATCTTCTACTACTACACCCGTAGCGCGATTTGAAACGGCAATATGTTTTGCCAGTAAATAGTTTTCTTGGCTAATGTTATTTACTTGCTGATGCTGCTTACTTAATAAAATACTAAACTCATCACTTGACAGATTTAAATGTTTAATGGGCGTTTTTAGCGGTAAGGCAATATCAATAGCAATATCTATTTGGTTAGTGGCTAATAATCTCGACATATCCTCACGTTGGAACTTACTACTAATTAACTTCGCATTTGGCGCCTCTAAAGTTAATATTTTTTGTAATTTGGGTAATACCAGCGACTCATAGGCTTCATGAGTGGCTAGCTTAAAAGTTTGCCCGGTGCGTGATAAATCAAAATCACCACAGGCTTGTAAAATTTGCCGTAACTTCTCTAAGGTATCTAACAGTTGCGGCGCCATACGCTGACAAGCAGGGGTAGGTTGCATCACTTGCCCTTGTCGGGTGAATAACTCATCGTTAAGTACAATACGCAAACGCTTCATCGCATGACTTACCGCAGAAGGGCTAATAAAGAGGATTTTGGCGGCTAAACTCATATTGCGCTCTTGATAAATACACTCAAAAACCTTAAGCAAATTAAAGTCTAATTGGTGAACTTTTTTAGCTTCAATCATGGTGGCTTGTCACTTATATCTATTGTGAATTTGATTCATGGTATGTTAGCAATATATTTCACTTAATTCATCATTGAACATGTTTTATGATGAATTATCACTGCATGACAATGCAATCTATCCTAGTTAGAGAAATACTATGAACTTTGAACCTAGTGCTAAAAGCCAAGATTACTTAACCCGACTGAAAGCCTTTATGGATGAACATGTTTATCCTATTGAGGAAGACATTTTAGCTGAAAATAAACGTCTGAATGAGTCGCCAGACTGGCGCACGTGGCAAGTTCCTTCTCAAATAGAGCCATTAAAAGCAAAAGCACAACAGGCAGGGTTGTGGAATTTATTTTTACCTGATTCAGATTTGGCACAAGGGTTAACGTGTTTAGAGTATGCACCGTTAGCAGAGCAAACGGGTCGTAGTTTAATCGCGCCTGAAATCTTTAACTGTAATGCTCCCGATACCGGCAATATGGAAGTGCTATATCATTTTGGTAACGAAGCACAAAAAGCGCAATGGTTAACGCCATTATTAGCGGGTGAGATACGTTCAGTATTTGGTATGACAGAGCCAGATGTCGCTTCATCTGATGCCACTAACATGGAGGCCACTATAAAAGTAGACGGAGATGACCTCATTCTAAATGGCACCAAGTGGTGGAGTACAGGTTTAGGGCATCCGAATGCAAAAGTTGCCATTTTTATGGGCTTATCAAATCCAGAAAATGATAAACACAGTCAGCATTCGATGGTGATAGTGCCACTAGACACACAAGGGGTAACGATAAAACGCATGTTAACTGCTTGTGGTGATTACGATGCACCGTTTGGTCATGGCGAAATGGTATTCACTGATGTACGTGTACCGAAAGAAAACTTAATTATGGGTTTAGGCAAAGGCTTTGCTATCGCCCAAGGTCGCTTAGGACCAGGACGTATTCATCACTGTATGCGTGCGATTGGCGCGGCTGAGCGCTCACTTGAAATTATGATCAAACGCGGCTTATCACGTACTGCGTTTGGCAAACCATTAATTAAACTGGGTGGAAATTTAGAGCGAGTCGCACAAGCGAGAATGGCGATAGATCAAGCTCGGTTACTTACCTTACATGCGGCGTGGAAAATAGATACTCAAGGGGTAAAACACGCCATGACTGAAATATCGAGTATCAAAGTAGTGGTGCCGAATATGCTACAGCAAGTGTCTGATATGGCAATACAAATGCTTGGTGGCGCAGGTGTCAGTTCAGATTTTCCTGTGGCTTCTTTCAATGCCATGGGCCGAATTTTACGCCTAGCTGATGGCCCTGATGAAGTGCATATGGGTATGGTTTCTCGCCTTGAATTGAAAAAATATACCTAACAATAAGTGATGACCATGAAAACACGATTATTGATCACAGGTGGCGCGACAGGTTTAGGAAAATCAATGGCCTTAGCGTGGGCAGAAAATCATCCTTCAGAGATAAATATTTGTATTGCCGATATTAACCAAGAACGTGGTGATGCAACGGTAGCTGAGCTGAAAGCGCTTGGCGCTGAGGCTTTCTACGCCCATTGTGATATTACTCAGCAAAAAGATATCGACAAGCTGCGTGCTGAAATACTAGCGAAATGGCAAGGACTCGATATTGTTATTAACAATGCTGGCGTTGCTTCAGGTGGTTCATTAGTTGGGGAAAATATTGCTCAGTGGCAATGGGTGTTAGACATCAACTTGTTGGGCATGGTGCGGGTCAGTCAAACTTTCTATCCTGATTTTAAAGCGCAAGGTCATGGTTATTTCATTAATATTGCTTCACAAGCTGGCTTGACGCCTATTCCGTTTATGAATAGTTATAACGCGGTTAAAGCTGCGGTAGTGGGATTTTCAGAAACCATGAAGCTGGAAATGGCGTTTGATAACATTGATGTTAGTGTGGTTTGTCCAAGCTTTTTTAAAACCAATTTAGATGAGTCGATGCGTACCAGTGAGCCGGCAATGAAAAAAATGTTAGCTCGAGCGTTTGATAAATCAGACCTTAGTGCAGAACAAGTCGCAACTAGCATCTATCAGCAAGCACAGCAGCGGCGGTTTTTAATACTGACGCATAAGTTGGGTAAGCAAGCTTTTCTTATGAAGAAGTTGCTACCGACAGCAATGTACATCAAAAGCATGTTAAAGAAGACTAAGCAAATGAAGCGTTTGCGTGAGACCAAATAAGGTAAATATGAGTAGTAAATTATTAGATCAAGCTAAACAAGTTCGTAGCGGTGAAGAATTAGATATTAAAGCGGTACATCATTGGCTACAAGCGCATATAGCAGACTTATCCGTTATGATGCCTACCGTTACCCAGTACGCTGGCGGTGCGTCTAACTGGACTTATTGTTTAGATTACCCTGAACAATCGCTTATTTTGCGCCGAGGCCCTGAAGGCACTAAAGCCAAAGGCGCCCATGATATGGGACGTGAATATCGTTTACAGGATTCCCTTCGCCCAGTATATAACTATGTACCTGAAATGAAGGCGTTCTGTGAAGATGAAACGGTTATTGGTACCGACTTTTATGTTATGGAAAAACTCACTGGCATCATCCCACGTAAAAACTTACCGAAAGGGTTATCGGTAACGCCAGCGCAAACAAAGCAACTGTGTGAAAACGTGTTAGATTGTTTAGTTGAGCTTCATCAAGTTGATTATAAAAAAGCTGGTTTAAGTCATTTAGGTAAGGGCGAAGGTTACACAAAGCGGCAAATTCAAGGTTGGAGTGAGCGCTATACAAAGGCTAAAACTTGGAACGTGCCGTCGGGTCAATTTGTCATGAAGTGGTTAGCTGAGAATATGCCTGCTAAAGAGCGCATTTGTATTACTCATAATGACTTTCGATTTGATAATGTTGTACTTGATGCTAACGACTATACCAAGGTATTGGGAGTGTTAGATTGGGAGTTAGCGACGCTTGGTGACCCGTTAATGGATTTAGGTAACACCTTAGCTTATTGGGTTGAGCCGGGAGATGATTTTTTAGCGCAATCTACAAGGCGTCAACCCACCCATTTAGCAGGTATGTTAACCCGAAAAGAAGTTGTCGCTTATTACTGTAAAAAAATGAATATTACCGTGGATGATTTTACTTTTTATGAGGTCTATGGCTTATTTCGTTTAGCGGGCATTGTGCAGCAAATATATTATCGATATCACCATAAACAAACTAACAATCCAGCCTTTAAACATTTCTGGGTATTTGTGCATTATTTATTGCATCGATGCAAAAAAGCCATCAAGCAACAAGGCAAACATTAACAAGGAAAGTAGTAATGACAGTGATTTATTTAATTAGGCATGGACAAGCGAGTGTCAGCGCTGATGATTACGATCAATTATCTAATAAAGGTATTGCTCAGGCGAAACTATTAGGGCCGTATTTACAAAAAAAAGTACCGTTGCCCACTAGCATAGTGACCGGTGCTATGGCGCGGCATAAACAAACGGCTGATAATAGCTTAGCTGCTTTTGCTTTACCGTCAGAAGTAATGTCGGTGCCTCGTCATGAAGATAACCGCTGGAATGAATATGATCATCAAAATATTCTCAAAGTCTCTAATGCTGAGCTGGCAACACCGACGAATATCAAGCAATACTTAGCGACGAAAGACAATCCTGCTGAGGCGTTTAAAGCGCTGTTTATCAATGCGGTAGAACAATGGATGCAAAGTGAAGAGTCTGGGCAATATAGTGAGTCATTCGCATACTTCTCACAAAGGATCATTGCCGCGTTAACGCAAATCGTTGCACAAACCCCAAAAGGTAATGTTATTGTTTATACCTCGGGCGGCCCTATAGGCCTTATTGTTTGTCATATATTGGGGTTACCCCTAACGCGGTTTATGGACATTAACTGGAATTTAGTGAATGGTGGTATTACTAAAATTATTACCCAAGGAAAAGAGCGTAAATTGATACTTTCTACCCTTAACGAACATGATGTTTTTGAGCAAGGGATGGAGAAAGAGTTTCTGACCTATACCTAGGTTTTTAAAAAGTAAAACACGATAAAAATAATTAACAAATTACTGGAAAACAACATGACACGTCAAAATATATTAATTACTGGAGCAAGCTCTGGGCTAGGTAAGGGTATGGCCATTCAGTTTGCCAAGCAAGGTCGTAATTTAGCGCTTTGTGCTCGCCGTATTGAAAACCTTGAAACGTTAAAGGAAGAGCTTGAACAAATTAATCCCAGTATTACTGTGGTAATAAAAACCCTTGATGTAAATGACCATACTGCCGTTTTTGAAGTGTTTAACGCCTTTAAAGAAGAATTAGGCAGTATTGATAGAGTGATTATTAATGCAGGTATGGGAAAAGGTGCCTCAATCGGTACTGGCTATTTTCATGCGAATAAACAAACGGCAGAAACCAACTTTATTGCGGCTATTGCACAAGCAGAAGCGGCGATGGAAATTTTTAGGGCGCAAAATAGTGGTCACCTTGTCACTATTTCATCAATCAGTGCTGTGCGCGGTTTTAGACGAGCCATGACAGTATACGCAGCGACGAAAGCTGCGATCACTTCACTCACTGAAGGTATTCGCATTGACGTAATGGACACACCAATAAAAGTAAGCTGTGTTCATCCTGGTTTTATTCGCAGTGAAATTAACGAAAAAGTAAAAACTGTGCCCTTTATTGTTGATACTGAAACTGGCTGTAAAGCGCTAGTAAAAGCGATTAATCAAGAAAAAGCCAACAGCTTTGTACCCAGCTGGCCTTGGGCTATTTTACATTGGTTCTTACGTATTGCCCCTTTGAGTACCTTGAAAAAAATGAGTTAGTTTTGAGGCGTAATGATAGTAGATCGCTATCTAATACCTGTCATGCGTTTTAACGTTTCATCTTTATCGATGAAATGATGTTTGATTGCCCCAGCCGCATGCAATACGGATAATGCGATCAACGCATAGGCGATATATTCATGTATAAGGCCGGCGATATCTGCTTGATTAGTAAATAGCTCGCCTAGTGAAGGTACGCTAAACCAATTGAATACTTCGATAGCGCGATTATCTGCTGTAGATATTAAATAGCCACTGAACATTAAAATAATCAGCAATGTGTAAATGGCAATATGGGCAACTTTTGAGGCTACTTTTACCGCTGGACTATGGCTAGCAAGTGGCTTAGGAACTGGCTGTGTTACTCGCCATATAAGTCTAAAGAGGGTTGCTATTAATAATAAAATACCAACACTTTTATGCCAATAAGGTGCGGTTTTATACCATGCACTATAATAGCTAAGATCAACCATCCAAAAGCCGACAGCAAATAAACCAATCACAGCAATTGCCGATAGCCAGTGTAAGGTTTTGCTAATGAAGCCATAGCTTGTTTCAGTATTATTCCACATAGGTTTTCTCAAAATTTCAGTAATAAGGACATTATAAATAACCTATCTTAGGCAATACATACTCGTTTAAGTAAAGGGTAGTTGCAAATATTGAAATCATTAGGCTATGAAATGTAGCAAAACGCCCACGTTAAGTGGGCGTCATTATAATTTATATCACAATGAGTTTATTGACGAATACCTTCAATATGTAACTCAAGATCAACTTTACCAAAATCCATTTTGAAGCCAAAATCTCCCATCGAGATTGAAGTAGTACCGCTAAAGCCTAGACGGTAGCCGCCCCATGGGTCATCACCTTCACCTTTTTTTACTGCATCAATAACGAGTGTTTTAGTAACACCGTGTAAGGTGAAGTCACCTGTGATGGCTAATTTACCATTACCTTTATCTTCAACTTTAGTTGAAGTAAAAGTGGCAGTACCAAATTTAGAGGCGTCTAAAAAGTCATCAGAGCGTAAATGCTTATCGCGCTCAGCATGGTTAGAATCAACAC
This sequence comes from Colwellia sp. KS18-150, assembly GCF_057551365.1. Taxonomy (NCBI): domain Bacteria; kingdom Pseudomonadati; phylum Pseudomonadota; class Gammaproteobacteria; order Alteromonadales; family Colwelliaceae; genus Colwellia; species Colwellia sp. KS18-150. The sequence continues at coordinate 40,145 of NZ_BAAJMC010000001.1, forward strand.
TAGTGGTGTCAATTGACACGTTAATTTTTGAAGCGGCAATATTTGCTTCATCGTAGGAGAAGTTACCACTAAAAGTATTAAAACGACCCGTTAGTGTACTAAAGCCCATATGACTAGTGCTAAAGTTAATTGAAGCATGAGCGCCTTGAGTATCAATAGCGTAATCAGCAGCGAAAGCAGGTGTTAACATGGTGGTAGACAATAATGCCGTAGCAATTAATAATTTTTTCATTTTTCTTCCTAAATGTTTGGTTTATTGCCAATAAGCGGCGTTATGTAATTGCATGTATAGTATCAATATAGCTTAATGCAATAAATGACAAACAAGTAAATGATAATTGCATTTAATGTAACAATTGATGAGTAAATTAGTGGCCAATCGTTTATGTTATGGTTGTGCTCGCTAAAAGTTACCCTTAAGGTTGTGTAACAATTCTTATTTTCTGTATGGATAATTACTTATAATGCAACAATATGATTTGATTGCTTTACGCAGCTTTATCACTGTGGTGGATACAGGTAGCTTTAACCAAGCCGCTGAACAGTTAATGGCTAGTACTGCTGCAGTAAGTCGGCGAATTTCCAGTTTAGAAACGGCTTTAGGGGTGAGATTACTTAACCGGACCACCAGAAAAGTTGATTTAACAGAGTCGGGTAAGCAATTTTATCATGATGTCATCAATGTTTTTCATTCCCTTGAAGAAGCGGAAGAGCGTCTTCTGCAAGGACGTGAAACGATTAAAGGTACTCTGCGAATTGCAACAGGGTTAAGTTTTGGTATGACATGCTTGTCACCCCTTTTACCCGCATTTATGAAACAACACCCAGAGCTTGAAATACAACTGCAGCTTGAAGAGGGGACTACAGATTTAGTCGCCGAAAGTATTGATGTCGCCTTGCGAATTGGCGAACTAAAAGACTCGTCACTAGTGGCTACACGGATTGCAGATATACCGTTAAATTTTGTTGCCTCTCCTGAATACATTGAGCAGCATGGTGAGCCGAAAACGCCGGAAGATTTAGTCCACCATAATTGTTTACGATACAATGCTGCCAGTAATCGCTATAGTTATGTGTTCAACCGAGATAATATCCAACAGAACATAGATGTGAGCGGCAGTTTATCAACCAATAATGGTGAAGTGTTAAGAGAAGCTGCTATCAATGGTATTGGTATCACCTTGATGCCGGTCTTTATTATCAAAGAAGCTATGGAAAAAGGTCAGCTTAAAGTAATTCTGTCTGAGTATTCACCCCAGCCTTTTGGTTTATATGCGGTTAAACTATCGCGAAAATTCACACCTGCTAAGGTAAATACCTTTATTGAATATTTAAAGAGCAACCTTGATAACAATGGTTTGTTAGCTAAATAAACGTATTTTCACAGGATGGTTTTGTCGATCACATACCCTACTAAGTGCAATAATTAGTTTTTATAAACGCCTTTTCTACGAACAATTTGTTCTCGCCCTTTTAAGTTTACCTTGTATTGCAATTTGCAACTTAGCTATTCTTTAAATGCAAAATAAGCAGGTAAATATTATTTTCTATTAACTGTTACCTATAGAATTAATCAGGTAATCAGTACCTTATATCATCATCCTCCCTCTGGTACAGCAATTGCAAATATCTGTTATCTGCGCATGATTATTGTGATTAGTAGTTAGTCAACATTCACAAATTATCATAACGTTCACTTATTTTGTAAGGGGTATCTGAGATGCTTACTGAAAAAAAAGTCCTGATAGTTGATGATGAAGAAGGTGTAAGGCATGCACTGATTCGAGGTATAAAGCGTAAGTTTAATCAGTCTAATATGCACGTTTCTATTGTTGAGGCATGTAATGGTGAAGAAGCGATTGCACTGGCCAATGATACTGAACCAGATCTCATTTTAATGGATATTCGCATGCCTGTGATGAATGGCTTAAAAGCATGTCGTATATTGCGAAGTGACAGTAAATTTGCGGCAACAAAAATCATCATTCTCACCTGCGAAATCACAGAAGAAAGTGAAGGCTTACTTTCAGGTGCAGATGACTATGTGATTAAACCTTTTGATATTAAAACCTTGTTAATTCGTATCGAACGAGGTTTGTGTCAGCCTGCTATTGCTGCTCAAGTGAACATGACAGATTCATTTGGCGCAATATCCAAAGAATGCTTTTTCCAAACTTGTTTACAGTATGAAATTGCGCGAGCAAAACGCTTTCAGCATTCATTAAGTTTTATCTTGTTGCGAATCTCTACTGGTGATTTCGAGGCAATAGAGTCCTCTATTGAAGGGCAATTAATTCAAGTCTTGATGCGACGAACTTCAGATAAAGTGATTCACTGGGGTAAGCAAACTTTTGCTATTTTACTCACCGAAACCGACGCGAATGATGCCACACTCGTTGCAAAAAACATTACTGAGCAACTTGAAAATAAACCTCTGCTGCTTCGAGCATTTATCGGTATTGCTAATTTAGAAGATACCTTATGCGATGACTTAATTGGTAATGCCGAGTCCTCATTACGGGAGTCTGTACGTACCGGTAATATTATTTTGAATCGTCTAGCGGTTTGTTAAGGGTATTTACCAATTGAGAGAGTTGTTATGAGGATAGTTTTGTTTTTATTGATGCTATTTTTAGCCCCGAGTAATGCCAAGGTGACTGATAATTTACGTTGGAGTATAGATGCAAGTGCACGATTTAATAACAATATTGCTGCAGATAACAAAAGTGCTATTTATGCGTTGGGCTTAGATACTCATAAGGTATTCACTGCAAGTGACGGCGACATTGGCTATGCGGTAGGGCAATTTTATTTTACCAAATTATCCAATCAAACACCTGTACCTTGGTTATTTGACTCTGAAGATGATAGCCGGCTAATTATTAGAGAAGCGCATGTAAATTACACAGATACGTCTATCTGGATGCCAAATATAAGGCTAGGGCATTTCACTTTACCCTTTGGCTTAGAAGAAAGTATAGACACCAATGGTCGTTTACTAGATTATCATCACGGAAAAAACTTAGGCACTAAACTGGATTGGGGCTTGGGGTTAAATAAAGTACTTAAGCATGTTGAATACAATGTGAGCTATACATTGGGCGGGAAGGATAAAGCGAAATCAATTGATGGTTCATATGCCGTTACAGGACGAATTGGCACCTTAAGTCATCATAACTTTGTCTTTGGTTTATCTCTTTTGCAGGCAAAAATAGATCAAGTAACAAGAAAACGCGCTTCTATTGACTGGCAGTATTATTACGGAACATGGGGGTTACTTGGCGAGATTGCATTGGGAGAAGAAAAGCAACAAGAATCAGCCTGGCAAAGTGAACAGTATTATTTGCTGGAGCTAAATAAAACCGCCATCAGTGAGCAATTAAAAGTGTATGGGCAATTAGTGATAACCGACAAAGAAAAAGCGGTTAATACTGAGAAAATAATGAATATTGGTGCTAGCTATCAAATTAATGGCCAGCTCGAATTTAGTTTATCGAGTCGTAAACAAATCAGCTCCCCTGAATCCAGTGTTAAACAGGACCTTTTCAGGGCTCAATTAAGATATAGGTTCTAATATGAAAGCTATCACACTATTTTTATTACTCATGTCGTTATCTCAGGTAGTTAACGCGATAGCCTATTGCTCTTTACGGGATCCTGTTGCCCAAATTGCGCAATTATTTCCACATAAAACTAACCAACTCTCCATTGTGAAAGAGGTTAATGAAGACACCAGGCAAAGTGTCAAGCAAGCTTTGCCAAGTAATGATTTGCATTTTAGTGAATTAGGGCAGCATACTTTATATGTAGCAATGGAAGCAGGCGAAGCCCTTGGTTATATCCATGTGCGCTCAGAGCAAAGTGAATGGGGCTTGGTTGAGATTGTTTGGGCGCTTGATAAACACCTAACTATAATTGATTTCGCTTTTCAGCGTTGTCGTAGCCCTAAAAAGGCAATAATTGAAGATGAACAGTTTAAAAGTATGTTTATCGGTCAAGATTTTCAATCATTAAAAGCATTGCTAAATAGTGATGGTGTATCTGTAAACCATAATGAGTTTATAGCGGCAAAAAAGGCACCAGAGCTTGCTAACGTAGTGATGAGATGTGCTTTGAAAACCTTGTTAATTACTGATTTACTTTGGCGAGATGAATTGCAAAAAATCAAACATAAATAAATTTTTAACTTAATAACAGTGAGTAAGGGATGAGGATATCGAATTGTAATCAGTTACTAGCTATATCAACACTACTTTCAGGTGTCATTATTTTTACAACACTTTGGGGGCAATATCAAAAAGTTGAAACCTTATCGAGAAACCATTTTGAATCTCGTTTATTGGTGCAAACGATCGATCACCTTTTTACCATGTCGCAAACTTGGCTAACGACGCAAGATTTATTGTTCTCAGATAGGCAAACCTATTTAGCCAAAGGTATTAACGAGCAATCAAGTCAATTGTTGCAGTTACTAGACAGTGTTGAGAGCAAAGTCGTAGATGAAACTAGTCTTAAAGTTATAGGGCAATTAATTAGTGCGATACAACGAAATGATGCGATTGTTAGTTCTTTTACTCAATTATCAAAAGAGAATATCTTTGTGTGGCAAGAGCAGGTTGCAGCATCTGATCATGTCACCACTGAATATGTGGCAAACTTAGAAAAAATTTATGCTCAGTTATCTTCAAAAAGCAATGACTTAGCTTCGAAATTAAACAGTCAAAACCGATCGTTAAGTATCTTAACTTGGCTGTTAATCGTTCTCTATTTAGTGATTATTTTGGCCTTAGTCACTTGGGTTAGTAAATATATTGTTAAGCCGATAGAAAATATCACAGAACTTGCTCAACAAGCGATTCACAATGGCAGCTCTCTAGAGTTTAGGCAGACCAATGCACCGAAAGAGATTATTAATTTATCTACAGCCATACAGCAGTTTACTCAGCATATCACCATTGAAAAGCAAAAGACCGAACAAGAGCATCTAAACGTAATAAGTGTTAACGAAAAGATCAGCACCATTATGGGTACCATTCCTTGTACTCTACTACTACTTGATGAACAAGGAATCATCACTGAGTGTAATAGCGAAGCAGAAAAATTATTCCTTGCCGTAAAGTCGGATATTATTGCCCAGCCCGTTAGTGAGTTTTTACCAACCTTGGCGACAATTGAGGGTGAGTTTGATGCAGAGTCGGCTTTAAACAACATGGAAGAGTCATTGTTATCGCCAAAATTTGAAAACCCTCATATTGAATTTTCAGGTCGTAAAATCACGTTAGAGTCAGGGGTTAATTATCTCATTACTATTAGTGATATTAATGAGCGAAAGCATAGTCAAAAAGCGTTGTCAGCCCTTAATGAGCAATTAATGAATGCCGAAAAGCTAGCGTCAATAGGTCAGTTATCAGCGGGTATTGCCCATGAAATTAATAACCCTGTAGGCTTTATACGCAGCAATCTAGATATTTTAAAAGACTACTTTATTCCTATCGTTTCTTACATAAAGTTGGCGAATAGCCATAATGAAAATACCCGTGTTAAAGAGTTATATGAGGAGCAAGACTTAGCGTATATCGTTGATGATATAGAGCCTTTAATTACTTCTACTTTAGACGGAGCTGCGCGGGTAAGTAAAATTATTAAAGATTTAGGCAATTACGCTCATGTGGATAATAAAGACCCTGAGTTGGTCGATATTGATAACTTGGTGGAGCAAAGCTTAACTTTAGTCGCCAACGAATTGAAATATAAAGTCGAGATTAACAAGTCTTTAGAGGCGAATGTACAAGTGCTCGGTTTTTCTCAAAAATTATTGCAGGTTTTTATTAATATGCTGGTAAATGCCTCTCATGCGATTGAAAATAAAGGCAATGTATTCATTCAGTCTTGTGTGTGTGATGGTGAAGTGAAATTGAGCTTTCAAGATGATGGCTCAGGAATTTCTCAGCTTAATCTTAAACATATTTTCGACCCATTTTTTACCACTAAGCCTGTAGGTAAAGGCACAGGTTTAGGGCTACATATAGTTAGATCAATCATTGATGATCATCAAGGGCGTATTGACGTTAGCTCAGTTATTTCTCAAGGCACAAAATTTGATATTTATTTACCTATCCACCAAAAATAAGTAGAGTTAATTATAGCGAAAATGGTTATTTATAGCGGAGTATTCATTGGTTGACGCAAGTGTTTGGATTCAATTAGGGGTTATCAGTATTTACGGCGCTAGCTTAGATGCAGACTCACATTGTCATCATGCAATACAAATCATCTGGCCGGAAAGTCATTCTGTTTGTCGCATTAATGGTGGCAATATTAATGGCCCAGTCATTATTGATTCGAATATTGAGCATCAATTACAGATGTCGGGGGGATGGGTATTATTGGTTGAGCCAAAAAGCTTATTAGGAGAAACGCTCGTTTCACGGTTAGCTGGCAACGCTTATCGAAGCTTCGAACTAGCCCCTTTTTCTAGCGAGAACAAGCCCTCTCAAAAAGACGATTTAGCCTTCTTGCTTGCACCTTTGTTTAAGGCGTTGAGCTTAAGTCAGCACTCAATTAGCGTTAATGCTAGTCAGGTAAAAGATCAACGTATCGGACAGTTAATCGCAAAACTAGATTTTTGCTTACAGGGAGATTGTCTCAAACCTGCAAGTTGGCGAGCAAGTGATGTCGCTAGTCAATTAGCCTTATCTGAAAGTCGTTTTCTCCACCTGTTTAAGGATGAATTAGAGATACCTTGGCGACCATACCTATTATGGCGACGGATGATATGTGCGCTACAAGCAATGGTTATAGGTGACTCGGCTACCAATGCGGCATACAAGTCAGGGTTTTCCGACAGCGCTCATTTAAGTCGCACCTTCAAGAAAACTTTTGGTATGACGATTAGGCAGGCTCAGGCTTTATTTAGTAAAACTTAGCTTAGCTAACTTAACACTAGGTTAGCTAGTTCATTCAATTTATCTTATTACAGAGAAACTATTCTAGGCTTATGACAACAACATAAGCTTAGGTTTCCTATGACAACACAACCAACAGAATATTTACAAACAACTTCAATGCTGGACTTTAACCATCCCGATATTCAACATTTAATTACTCAACGACAATGGCGAAGTTTGTCGGAGTATGAGGCGATTGGAGAAATTTATCACTTCGTACGAGATGAAATAACCTTCGGCTATAACCGTGATGATCGTTTATCAGCGAGTCAAGTGCTGCAAGATGGTTATGGTCAATGTAATACCAAAGGCACTTTATTAATGGCCTTACTCAGGGCTGTAGGTATATCAACTCGTTTTCATGGTTTCACTATTTTTAATACCTTACAGCGCGGCGCTATTCCCAATTATTTATTTTTCTTTGCACCTGAGCGAATTATCCATAGTTGGGTAGAAGTATACCATGAAGGGCAGTGGCTAAATTTAGAAGGATACATTATCGATAAAGCCTATTTAACAAAAATACAGCAAAGTTTTGCTCAGAAAAATAAAGGTTTTTCTGGCTATGGCATCGCGACTAAATGTTTGCTCAATCCTGATATTGATTGGCGAGGGAAAGATACTTATATTCAAAGTGAAGGCATTGCCGATGACTTTGGTGAATATAGTCAGCCTGATAATTTCTATCAAAATTATGGTAGCAATTTATCCGGTCTTAAAAAAATACTCTTTCGTTTTGTGATACGCCATTTAATGAATACCAACGTTAAAAATATTCGTGCTCATGGGATTAGTTAGCAAGAGAGCCTTAATAAAAAGCCTGAACTCTTGTTCAGGCTTTTGTGTTTTCAATCGCTGTTAAATTTCAACCGCTAGTGAGTTACTTTTACTTCAGAGAATGTCGCTTCGTAAATATCTGTTGAGCTTTCATTCGGCTTTTCCTGCGGGTATAGACCTGCTTTAAAATAGAAATCGGCATTTTTCCAGTCGTTACTTAATTCATTACCAAAAGTAATGGTTTCTGTTACGCCACCAGCAGAAAGCTCAATGCCTGAATCTGTCATTTTTATGGTGTAACTCCAAAAGTCAGAAGAATCAACATACCCTAAATAAACGTTATTAGGAGTCGAACTGTCAGGACTTTGATTATAAATAACACGAACAGGTTTACTGTCACCTTCCCAATGTAGTTTGATTGTTGCATAACTTATATCATGACCATGAATTTGACCCACCACAACTTTAGTGGTGTCGGCATTGAAGTCATCGATGCGAACCGTAGCTGTTAAGGTGTGATCGCCGCCATATGACCAGTTTGCTTCACTAGTGGTTCCACAAGGAGTCCAGTCATATAATTCTCGTAACTCAGAGCGAATGTATGAAGTATTTGGTGTTTTACCATCTAAGTTCATTGGTACTTTAAAGTGTAAACCTTCGCTGTCTGACCAGAAATAATCATTAGCTAAATCAGTATCAAAGGTGTCATCTGTACAGCCACTTGGTTGGATCTCTGCAGCGCTACTCGTATTACCATCACCGTAATAGGTATCACCGTTTACAGGCATGGTAACTTTCCATCCATCCCAGTCAAAGCCAGTCGTTGGACTTGTTTCTTTACTTAACTCAAGCCAATTAATGTTAAAGTCGCTACCAGTAACATCAATGCGTAAAATGTGGTTACCAGCAGTTAAGTTACCTAAATCAACCGTCTTTGTTGTCCATGTTTGCCAGTTTCCGGTATTGCCAACACTAACATTACCTTTTTCACTACCATCAACCGACAGTGTAAAAGCGCCGGTTGATTTTGATGAAGCAACACGGATATCAGCAGTATAAGTACCTGAACTTGTAACGCTAATTGGGTACTCTAACCATTCGCTAGATTTTATCCAACCGACATTATAGCCGCCACCATCGTCTGTCGTCGCTTGCACATCGACATCGTCACTGCGATATGCTTTACCAGCATTACCAGAGGTCGTGTCATAGTAGTCATCATAATTTTCAGCTTCAATGATGCCAGGAACACTGGTATAAACCGTAGAGCCACCATCAATAAATTCTACATCGGTAATGCTATTCCAAGTGTTTGAGCTATTACCATAGCCTTGAATTCGAAAATATCGAGCTGATGTATCACCAGCAAAAGTAAAGGTTTCTAAACCAGTAGTATTGCCGGCACTGCCACCACCTGATTTATCAACTAAGGTTGTCCAGCTCGAGGCATTATCAGAGCTTTGTATTTTGAAATAAGTATTGCGCTCATTGCCTTTATAAAAGGCGATATTTAACGCACTTAAACTAGTCGCAGAACCAAAATCATATTGCAACCACTGACTGCCATCATTGCCATTAGCAGACCAACGCGTACTAAATGTTGGGTCGTTATCAATGGTATTGGCAGCGATATTACCATCATTACCGTTATCAGATATCGATGTTGGAGTTGCGGCAATTGAGTAGCTACTGAAAGTAATTGCCGTTGTAGCTAAGGCAAATTTGAGATGTTTGTTGATATTTTTATTCATCATATCCTCATTATAATTATTGTTGTTAACTTGATATTTTTATCAAAAGTCAAAAGAGTTTAAAGCTTTAAATATGAAACACAAACCCTTTGGTAATACCAATATTTTTTGTGTTATTTGTTATTGGTTACCCAATTAACGGTAGTGTATATTTTTGGTAAATACAAATAAATTACCTGAGTTTCTAACACGAACATACTCGTACGATAATTAACGTTACTGTTTGTGTTTGTTTTTATTGGTTTTGTTGTGTTTATTGTTTTTGGTTATATTATAGTAGTGAGTATTGATACAAATGTTAAATTTAAGATTTTTAGTTGATTTATATATTTTTTTGGTAAACCAATTTGCTTGTTCTGTCTATTGGGTTTTATTTTATGGTTACCCAATTTGTCTTGCTTTAACCTGTCAGGATTTAGGTAATAAATAACTTATATAAGTTTCATTTGTCTGAGAAGAATTTACTGGTACAGTAGTGGTAGTTTAATTTTAATGGATTGATTTAATGAAAATTTATGAAACTCGTACTGCGCCTAATCCTCGTCGAGTGCGCATCTTTCTTGCTGAAAAAGGTATAGATATTGAGTATGTGCAGTTAGATATACTAGCGGGTGAAAACCTAACATCAGCAATCAAAACCAAAAACCCCACCACTAAAGTGCCCTTTTTAGAATTAGATGATGGTAGTTGTATTGGAGAAACTGTCGCTATTTGTCGTTATTTTGAAGAAAATCATGCGGAAAATCCATTAATGGGGCGTACCGCACTAGAAAAATCTCAAGTGGAAATGTGGCAGCGACAAGTTGAATTTTATTTTATGTTACCCATTGGTATGTGTTTTCAACACACCAGTGGCTATTTTAAAGACAGAATGACACCTGTAGAAGAGTGGGGAGTTGAGTCAGGTAAAAATGCGTTAAACTACCTAACGGAACTAAATGAGCACCTTGCCCATTCCACTTATTTAGTTGGTGATTATTTTAGTATTGCTGATATTACCTTGTTATGTGCAATAGATTTTGCTCGCGTTGTTAAAATCCGCCCTAGTGATGAACTCACACATTTATTAGCATGGTATGAGAAAGTCTCTGCACGACAAAGCTATAGCGCTTAGACTGATAAGTTTATTTTTAAGGAATAAATATGATTGATTTATATACGGCAGCTACGCCAAATGGTTGGAAAGCCTCGGTGGCTTTAGAAGAAATGGCACTTGATTATAAGGTACATGCTATTGACTTAATGAGTGGAGAGCAAAAATCAGCTGAGTTTTTGCAGCTTTGCCCTAACGGCAGAATTCCTGCAATAGTCGATCGAAGTAATGATGATTTTTCGGTATTTGAAACTGGTGCAATCATGGTATACCTTGCTGAAAAGTCAGGTAAATACTTACCCAAAGATCAAAAAGGTCGATCACAAGTGATGCAATGGTTGATGTTTCAAATGAGTGGTATTGGGCCTATGATGGGGCAAGCGAATGTGTTTTATCGTTACTTTCCTGAAAAAATTCAACCGGTGATCGACCGTTATCAAAATGAAGTGAAAAGATTGTTTTCAGTATTGGATAAACAACTTCTCGACAGTGAATACTTAACGGCGGAATATTCTATTGCCGATATGGCTAATTGGTGCTGGGTACATACACATGATTGGTCAGGCGTCAGTTTAGACGAATACCCGCACCTAACTCGCTGGGTTGAGTCGATTGCTAAACGACCTGCGGTACAAAAAGGAATTCTAATTCCAGAGCCTATCAATGTCGACAAAGAAGCCTTTATTAAAGGGGCTAGAAATATCGTGACTAAATAACCTTTTAGTCGAATTATCAATTATTCATTGAAAGTGTTTTTAGTTTTACTGACTTATGTACACTAATTAAAAAAGCTAGCATGTAGCCTTTTTCTAGGTGAGTTTTATCAATGCTACTTTTTAGACGTATTATAACCATAGTGTTTGTTAGTTTTTTATTTGCCTCATTTGCTAAAGCAAGTGATGAGCATGTTTCATCAATCGTGGTGCAAGCTGATGAAATACAATGGGGGTATTTAAATCCACTGCGTGGTGATAAAAGTCCTGCAGCAGCAGATTTGTGGGGGGATAGAAGTAAAAACCAAGCCACAGGTATGCTAGTAAAATTTAATAAGAGCTTTTCTTCACCGCCACATATTCACAATATTTCTTACCGTGGCATCGTTATAGATGGTTTTATGCATAATGACGATCCAAAGGCTGCAACGACTTGGATGCCTGTGGGATCTTTTTGGACACAACCTGCGGGTGAAAATCATATTACTGCGGCTGATGGCCAAAGCAATATGATTTATTTAGAAATTGATAGTGGCCCGTATTTAGTTAAACCAACCACTGAACAGTTTGATAATGGTGAGCGAGCAATTAATCTTGATAAGAGTAACCTTGTTTGGCTGAGCCAAGATGATGTTAGGTTTGTTAACGTTAGTGACGTTGAGGTTACTCCACTTTGGGGCAGTACCAAGCCTAATGAATTAGGCGGCATGTTAGTTAAGTTACCTGCAGGGTTTAAAGGCTTTATTAACTCGAAAGGTAAAGAATTTCGTGCTGTGGTGATTAAAGGGCAAGTTACTTATCAATCGACAGAAGTTCTTCAGCCTAAAAAGTTATCGCCAGGCAGTTACTTCAGTTCAGTAACAGCCTTCACTCACCAATTAAATAGTCGTGAAGAAGCTCTGGTTTATATTCGCACCACGGGTAAATTTAAAGTGCAGCTGGATTAAGCCGCTTGGTCAAATAAAAGACTAAACATCCTTTAAGAACGAGGTAAACTTGAATCGATTACACCTGATTAGGGTTTACTAAGTCATTAAAGACAATAAATATTAACACTAAGCTTAATACAATCAAAAATAGCGACAACCATTTACCCCAGCTCATATTTTTACTTGCCGCACGCCAATATTTACCTTGTGGATTTGGCTCATTTCTATCAACTTTTGCGACTCTCATGCCATATAGGTAGGTACCTGTTACGGCTAAAGTGCTTAAAATAACGCCAAAAATGAAATATATAATTTTTGAGGGCATTCCAGCAAATGTGCCGAAATGAAGTGGATCTGCTGCTTCAGAAATGCGTGCATGAATAGATAAATCTTCCCCTCGATTTAGTACTAATTGTTCTCCAGAGTATGGATTAAAGCTAATCATGTTAGCTCTAGGCCTCACTAAGATGGTATTTGCTTGGCCTTGAAAAATTATACCTGCTCCGTTTCTTTGGCCCAGAACTACCTTCTGTATTTTAAGCTCGGGAAATTGTAACCTTGTTGTAGCAAGCATTTTATTAAATACTGCCACACTTGGCATTTTTACTTCAGTGTGTATTTGTTGTTCTTGTTGGCTAAGCTGAGGTTGTACTTTTCCTCGGTCTGGATAGCTAGCTTTTAGTCCTAACACTTCGACTAAATACCAGAGACCAGTTATAGAGAGGACTATAATTAACCATATACTCCAAACTCCCAATAAACGATGCATGTCGGCCCAGAAAAATTTTCGGTGATTTCGACGAGGCATTCTAAAAAAACCACGCCACCATTGCCTATATACAACAAAACTAGTGAGCAAAGAGAGCACCATGAGTATTGCAACGGTACTGACAATGGGAACACCTATTTTAGTGGGCAACATTAAATGGCGATGTACCATCCTAAAAAAACGTTGCCAGTTATACCAACGGCCGTCACCTAAATATTCACCGGTACTCGGGTGGAAAAAATTGCGATGAAAACTATCTTCGGTTTGATAAAAAACTAATTCGGCACTAAACCAAGGATCTAGTGGTGCTTGAATATGTAACAACCTTTTATTAGGGTGCTTGGCTTTTGCTTGCTGATAAATAGCTGACCAATCGGTATTATCAACTGTAGCGCTATCCACACGTAATGCAGGATTTGTCAGCCAGTCTATTTCATGAGAAAGAACAGCTAAGGTGCCAGTAATTAGAATAAAACAAATAAAGATAGAAATTTTAATTCCTACCCAACTGTGTAGTTTAAACCATTTTGCTCTATTCATTGTTTGCTCAAGTTTGGATGCTAAGCTTGGGTTAAGAAAATAATAAAGGCCCTTGATATAGGGCCGTTATTAATTAACTTGGAAGCTATTATTCAAAGTGATAAGTAACAGCCAAACCAAACTGACGCGGTGCACCACCTCGAACTGAGACACTTCCATCGCTAGCGGCGGAGTTCATTTGTAGATAAAACTTGTCAGTTAAGTTAGTAACATATGCGTCGATTACAAAGTTTTCAGCTTCATAACCGGCTTTTAAGTTAACTAAGGTGCGTGCGTTCAATTCCGTTGTATTGCTAAAATCTGCCCACATGCTGTCTTGATAGTTGATATTCCCACTGACATATATGGCTTCTGTTAAATAGACACGAGCACCAATGGCGGCTGTTAGATCCGGTGAGTATACAAAGTCTTTACCGCTTAAATCACCTTCAGTTGAGCTAATAAAGTCAGTAAATTCAGTATGAGCATAACCTGTACTTGCAAAAATACTGACATCATCAGTTAATGTGTAATGAAATTCTGCTTCCACACCATAAATTTCTGATTCACCGGCGTTAACCGTTAAGCAGTTGTAAATATTGTCAGGAGCACACTGAGTGACTTGTTGATCGGTCCAATCACCATAATAAGCATTTGCATTAAACACAAGATCACCATTTAGCCATAATGAACGATAGGCTATTTCAAAGTTGTCCAAATACTCAGGAGCATATTCGCTTTGCTCTCCCACTAAGTTAAGTTCAGCACCACCTGCGCGATAGCCTTGTTTGTAAAAAGCACTTAATGACATATCATCATTGATATCATAAGTAATACCAACTTGTGGTAAAAAGGCATCGTATTCTGCATTACGTTCAGGGTACTGAGTAGTCGTAAGTTGTGAGTTCAAAGCGGCATTAACTTGGCTGACACCACCTTGAATAACAGGCCCTAAACCAGCGCCAGGGTAAAGAAGGTCGGCTAAGGCGCCTGCTTCAACAGGATCAGGAAGCTCACTGCCTTCGGCTAAGGTATTTGAAGAATTGGATAATGAGTCTTGTGTTTCATTATCATAACGAAATCCTGCCGATAAGGTTAAATGAGGGGATAATTTATAATCCCATTCAGTAAAAATGGCATAGTTTGTCGTTTTTTGTTCAAAAGGTGTCAGCGTATTAACTTCTAATACACTCGGGTAGAAAGCGAGTAAGGTATCGGGTACACCAACATCTGCGGGAGAGATATTCGTTAACGCGCGTGTATCGTTAAATAACTCTACTTCGGTGTAATATAGACCAAAAACACCTTGCAATGTATCTGAGCTATAGCTTAATCGTAATTCTTGTGCCCAGCTTTTATCTTGCGCATTTCTGCTACGATAGGCGTTGCCACCTTCAGGGCCCTCATCATCATCGTCAAGTCGATAATAATCACCATCGATAAAGGAAGTGATTGCGTTTAAGTTAAAAGATTGATTGATTTGGTAATCAAGGTTAAGTGAGCCGGTGGTGGCTTCATAATCTTCATCGGCAGCGATATTTGCGCTACTGGTGTAGCTATCTTCTGGTTGTAAGTCAGCACGATAAATATCTTGTCCACGTTTGGTTTTAGCATGACCTAAAGTTAAATTAGCAGTAAAGTCTTCACTAAATTCAACATAGTATTGGGCACGAAGATTGGTATTTTCACGGGCATCAAATTCATCATCAGCTAAAGTGACATTGTTGATGTAACCATCAGTTTTATAAACTTGCCCCGAAAGGCGTAAAGCAGAGTTATCGGTAATGACTATATTTGCCATACCTGAGCCCGTTTGTGAGCCATAATTTCCTAGCTCTACTTTAACGCTCGCGAGATTTTGATCAAGCTCTGGGCGTTTACTTTTCACAACCATTGCACCAACAAGTGCATTTCGACCAACATTGGTAGATTGTGGGCCACGTAAAATTTCAACTTGCTCAATATCCCATAAATCTTTTGGATTAAAACGAGTTGAGTAACCCGTGTAAGCTACGTTATCTATATACAAGGTACCTAACGCACCATCACCGCCACCCGTGGATGCTGAATTTTGTGAAATACCGCGTAAACCGAATGATTCACCGCCACCTAGAGTAAAAGCATTTGGGGTTATATCAAGTAAATCGCTGTACTGAACCACAGGCATATGATCAATCGCGTCGCTAGTTATCACGGAAACACTTTCTTTGGTATTTTGCAGTGAACGCTCAATTTGTTGGCCTGTAACCGTAATGGTTTCTATATCATGCTCTTCAGGTGTTTTGTCTGCGGCTAAAGTCAATTGACTACTGGTTGAAATTAAAGTTGCCAATGCAATCTTAGATAAGGTGAAGTGTTTCATGGGTACTGCCTTTATTAATATTATTAATAGTAAATTTTTGGCAGAAGTTTACATGATAATGCTATTGATAACAATTATCATTACTGTTGGTTTGGTGTATGAAATTGATGGGTTGTTATTTCGGGTTGCTCTATTGTTAACTAGGGAAATTGAAAGAGAAGTAGGGTAATGCAAATAAATAACCAAACAATCCCGAAAGGTGAATAGACCCTTGAGATTGTTTGGTTTTTAAAAGACTAAATTAGCGCTATATATCTTGGCGAATCAAGTAGTCAAAAGCGCCTAACGCTGAAGTGGCGCCACTGCCCATAGCAATGATGATTTGCTTGTACGGGCTGTCGGTAACATCGCCTGCAGCAAAAACACCTGCCATTGAAGTTTCACCTGTCGCACTAGTGATAATCTCACCTCGATTGGTTAATTCAATACTGCCTTGTAAAAATTCACTGTTGGGCATTAAACCAATTTGTACAAAAATTCCCGCTAAGGCTAGGCTATGATTTTCACCCGTACTTCTATCGGTATAGCTTAGACTAGTTACGCGTTTTCCGTCACCAATAACCTCAGTGGTCTGCGCTTGAGTAATAATGGTGATATTGCTTAAAGACTGCGCCTTTTTCACTAACACTTCATCAGCACGTAAAGTATCAGCAAATTCTAAAACAGTAACATGCTCAACTATGCCGGCTAAATCAATGGCTGCTTCAATACCTGAGTTACCGCCACCGATTACTGCAACAGGTTTACCTTTAAATAACGGGCCGTCACAGTGTGGGCAATAAGCCACGCCTTTACCGCGATATCCTTGCTCACCCGGTACATTCATTTCTCTCCAACGAGCACCTGTCGCTAAGACGACTGATTTACTTTTTAATAGCGCGCCATTTTCTAGTGAAATTTCAACCAAACCGGTTTCTTCATTGCGCTTTATGCTGCTCGCCTTATTGTTATTCATAATATCAACATCGTAATCGCGAACATGCTCCTCTAAACTGGCTACCAGTTTAGGGCCTTCCGTGGCTTTAACTGAAATAAAGTTCTCAATGGCCATGGTATCGCTTACTTGACCACCAAAGCGATCGGCGACTAAGCCAGTATTAATGCCTTTACGTGCTGCATAAATGGCTGCCGCTGCACCTGCTGGCCCGCCGCCAACCACTAAAAAGTCAAAGTTATCTTTTTCGGCTAGCGCTTCGGCTTGGCGCTTACTGGCGCCACTATCTACCTTGTTCAAAATTTCAGTTAAAGAGATACGTCCTTGGCTGAAAGGCTGATCATTTAAATATACCGTTGGTACTGCCATGACATCACGATCGAAGACTTCCGTTTGGAATAATGAACCATCTATCATGACGTGTTTAATTTGTGGATTGATGGCCGCCATCATATTCAGTGCCTGAACCACTTCAGGACAGTTTTGGCAGCTTAATGAAATATAGGTTTCAAACTGATATTCACCTTCAAGGTTACGTACTTGTTCAATAACTTCTGCGTCAATTTTTAAAGGGTGTGAGCCACTGTGTAATAGTGCCATCACTAAAGAAGTGAACTCGTGCCCCATAGGAATACCGGCAAAACGCATTTCGCTATTAGTTGCCACACCGCGTACTAGCATTGAAGGCACGCGTTCACTGTCATCATCGCCTGCTACTACTGTTACTAAAGGAGATAGCTGCGCGATTTGTGTTACTAAATTGCTTAACTCTTTACCCTTTAAGCTTTCATCGGTAAAGGTAACTAGCTCGACGGGGGTTTTCAAATTTTGTAAATAACTCTTTAATTGTGCTTGTAAATTAGTGTCTAACATAATGACCTCTGCGGATAATAGGAAAAAGTAAGGAGACGTTGCCACAACAAAAGCTGTGGCAATAACTTCAAATTAAGTTGGGGTTAGATTTTGCCAACTAGGTCTAAAGAAGGTGCTAATGTTTCTGCACCTGGCTGCCATGCAGCTGGACATACTTCACCGTCATGTTCAGCAACATATTGAGCTGCTTTGATTTTACGTAATAATTCTGATGCGCTACGGCCAATACCTAGGTCATGTACTTCAGCAATTTTGATTTCGCCTTCAGGGTTAACAACAAATGTACCGCGAAGTGCTAAACCATCTTCTTCAATCATGACACCGAAGTTGCGCGTAATTTCACCAGTTGGGTCACCAATCATTGGGTAATTAATTTTGTTAATCGTATCTGAAGCATCATGCCAAGCTTTATGTGTGAAGTGTGTGTCAGTAGATACTGAGTAAACTTCAACGCCCATGGCTTGTAGCTCTGCATAGTGGTCTGCCATATCGCCTAGCTCAGTTGGACAAACGAAAGTGAAATCAGCAGGGTAAAAGAAAAATACTGACCATTTGTCGGCAATATCTTTTTCGCTTACTTCAACAAAATCGCCATTGTGAAAAGCAGTTGCATTAAAAGGTTGTACTGTAGTATTGATAATTGATTGGTTCATGATGAACTCCCGTTAATTAAAAGTTAGTTTCTTAAAGACGGGATAATAATAAAATGAACCGCTGTATTTGTATAATCGATAGTTGTTATTGTATTGATAGGTTTTGTCTATTTATGTGTTTTTCTTTGGGGTTTGTAAATTATATGTTTGCAAGTTTCACTTCACGCACTCGAAGCAACGCTTGTGAGAATGCTGTAATCAGCGGCTCTTTACCTACTTGCCGGTGAGAGATTAAGGTGATGTGCCTTTGGTATTTTTCTCCTTCAATCGGTAATACTTTGATATTACTAGCTATTTCATTTAGCCCATCCCAAATGGGCATTAATGATACTCCCATCTCACGTTTTACCATCAGAACAATCGATTCCAAGGCATCAATCTCGCATACTGATTTAGTATGAATATTATTATCAACTAAATACGAGTCGGCTATCGCTCCTCCCCAAGCTAAACGATCATATTGAATATAAGGCTTTGACAATAAAGACTCATTAATGCCCAGTTCGTTAGTTTGACTGCAGATAAAGCCAAGTTGCTCAGCGTATAAAGGGCTAAATTTCAAATACTTTGGAGGGATAAATGGCGGTGTAACAATGATAATTATATCTAGTTTTTTTGCTATAAGTTGCTGATATAAATGAGCAGAGGTTCCAGGCACTATTTGTAGACTTAGTTTGGGCGTATTTACCGTTAAATACTGTATGGCACTAGGAAGCAATCCGGTAAGCACAGTTGAAATAGCTCCCACTTTCAACTCTCCAGTCAAACCCGTTTCGTCTAAGTCACCTTGTAAAGCATCAACTTCTTTGATTATCCGTTTTAACCTAGGTAACACCTGCAAACATTCTGCGGTGGGCTTGGCGCTATGTCCTTCACGGCTAAGTAATTGGCACTGCAATGTTATTTCTAAAGCCTTTATTCTTTGGCTGACAGCAGCAGGCGTCAAGAGTTGATTTCTGGCGGCAGCAGCAATAGAGCCTGTATCAACTACTTCGATTAAGCTTGATATAAAACGGATATCCATAATAATTTCTTATGGTGAAAGTAAGTATAAGATAGTATTACTTTTGATGATTGATTGCTATTTTATGCAAAGTAATATTAATATTTAATTGGGTTAACCATGCAACAGACCATCTTTCATTTAGCAATAAATGTTACCGACTTAACAAAGGCATGTGCTTTTTATGGCGATTTACTTGGGGCACAACAAGGAAGGCGCACAGATACTTGGGTTGACTTTAACTTTTTTGGGCATCAATTATCCTTACATATTGGTTTACCATTAACTTCATCCTTTACAGGGAAAGTGGATGGCATTGCTGTACCTATGCCGCACTTTGGTATTATTCTTCCTCTAAATACTTGGAATACAATGGCTGAAAAACTAATGAGCGCAAATATGGAATTTATTATCCCACCAACACAACGTTTCAAAAATACCTCTGGTGAGCAAAACACTATGTTTTTTATTGACCCTTTTGGCAATCCAATAGAATTTAAGAGTTTTGTGGATATTAATGAGGTTTTTAAACCATGAAAAATATTGTGTTTATTAGTGAGCTAGAAAAGAGCATTGAAAAACAATGGTTGGTTTTACTACAAAAGAGTTTAATCAATGAAACGATATTGTTGCCTAAGCAAATCAGTGACTCTCATGCTAAAGACATCGATATTGCCATTGTTGCCAACCCAAACCCTAAAGATTTAGCTAGGTTTCCTAATTTAGTTTGGATACAAAGTTTATGGGCTGGGGTAGAGCGATTAATCAGTGAACTCCCTAATTCACCGGTGAAAATAGTCAGGCTAGTTGATCCTCAATTGGCAAAATCGATGGCTGAGTCAGTGCTTTGCTGGACTTTGTATTTACAACGAAACATACCTGAATATGCCTTACAGCAACAAGAAAAACGATGGAATCAATTACCTTGTATATCATCTAAACAGCTTCGAGTGAGTGTACTCGGTGCCGGTAAGCTTGGTATGGCGGCTTTAGAGGCGCTTAGTCATTTAGATTACCAATTAATTTGTTGGAGTCGAAGTTCAAAGCAGCTTAGCGGCATTAAAAATTACACCGGCTCTAGTGGTTTGCAAACAATGCTTAGCCAAACTGATATTTTAATCAACTTATTACCGCTAACATCCCACACTCATCATTTGCTTGATAACAAATTATTAAGCAAGCTTCCCAAGGGAGCAAAGCTAATAAATTTCTCACGCGGTGGTGTGATTGAAACTAAAGGGCTGTTAACCTTATTAGGTAATGGCCATTTATCTCATGCTGTTCTCGATGTATTTGAAGAAGAGCCTTTATCATCTAATAATCCTATTTGGTCTCATCCAAATATCACTGTGCTACCGCACATATCAGCGCCAACTAATATCACCTCAGCAGTTAACCTTGTTACCCAAAACATAAACATGTATCGTGAAAAGAATATTATTCCTGAGTCTGTCGATTTAAAAGCAGGATATTAAGTAATATAAGACTATAGGGGCGGAGACATTCTTTCCTGAATACTAACTAACCTTTTCGCCTAAAGTTTTCGATGATTTACATAAACGAATTTAGTTAAGCTCATTGCTCTAGTTGATACGGGTCTACCAAACGTGAATTTTGAGCTTATCAATTCTATTATTAAGTGTAATGATTAGCAGGTTTTCTTTAGGTGGTTTGAACAATTAAGAACAACTGCCTGCCTCAAAGTAGCCTTCGCTAGTTTCTGATATGGTTGTAATGGAATAAGGTCCAACAAAAGCAAGCTCTTCTCCACTACCTTTAGCATAGTAATGATACAGGAAATTATAATACCAGTAGGTGGCACGCCTAGGTGATGCATTATAGTGGGTGGTATTGTAAGTGGTATATTCTTTACACTCCCAGGCCGTACCACAAACAAGATCACTACCACTACAGTTTTGGTCAATGCCATCACCACAAATTTCAATAGCTCCAGGGTTTATGCCTGCATCATTATCATTACAGTCACTAATTGCATTATATGTATCACCATCCAAGTCAATCGGACTAGAAATATTTATTCGACGATTATTATCAAAGAACCATTGAGTAACATAATTGGGGTAGTCTACTTTAGTATTGACAAAATACCCTGTATTACCACCATTACCTGAAGGCCAATCATGACCCATTCCACTGATTGATATTTTTGATATACGAGGCCCTTCATTATCAGAAAAGATAACTTTTGTCCCACCTGTCGCAATGGATGTTGCAGTACTCTCGTTTGTAGCTTCATAAACCTTGGCCATAATATCGGCCCCTGTATTATTAAACTCTGGGGCTACTGTTGGATCAGAGTTTCCATGAATTGTTGAGTAAATTTGTGTGTTCAAATCTGAAGCATGAGTTCCTGCTAAATTTTGACAAGATGCTGCCTGGCTTGATGTCGAGTAATTCCACGGAACGCTAGTATACTGATATGATGTCGTACCAAGCCCAGGTCCTGCTGAAGAACCAACACCAGCAAAAATATCAGGAGCAAGACAAGCGATTACGTTTGCTTGACCACCACCGGATGAAAAGCCAGTAATATAAACCTGGTTAGGATCAATATTTAACGCTGAACGACTTATCAATTCATTCGCTAAGGCAATAATCTCATTATTAAATTTATTTGTCCGCGAATGATTACTGCCATAATAATCCCAGCAACTATAACCTGAAGCTCCATTACCAGGCACGTCAGGAAGGGCGACAATCATACCGAACTGATCTGCTGTTGGCTTCCAGTCGGCATAATATTTCATATCAGTGTTACTCATTTGACAGCCATGTAGGTTTATCATCAACGCTCGTTTATTATTCAATACCGGCGTTGTTGTTGGAGTATATATGTGTACGGAATCCATTCCTGATAAATAGCTTTCTGTTGACCAAGTCCCCGCTAATGTTTGATATGTAAACAAAGTAAATATCGAAGAGATAATATACAAACCAGTTTTGAGGGCTCTAGACCCCATTTGAATAGAGTTTTTCATAATATAGTCACCTTTTTAATTAAAGTTATATGGACCTATTGGGCTGTTAGAAAATGAAATCCAACCCACAGCCGCTGTTAGATTTCACTTACATTTGTAGAGAACGCTTCATTTTTATACAAGTAACTTTTTGGCAACAGTATGTATCTTTTTTATCAACAACGACTCTGCTTTAATAGCACTGTTTTCTGTATGAATAATGAAGCAGAGTGAAATTTCAAAAGGAGAATCAAAATCTAAGATTCTGATATTATTGTATTTATTTAAGCTTTTGTTGAGGTTTATTTGAATGTGGGTGATAAAAATATCATCCATACTGATTAATTCGTCTCCTTATTTATGGCATTTTTTTGTGTTGACTAAAATTGAACGCCTTGGTGTTTATAAGTCACTTGAGCGCTTTGGACGAACGCGGTAAAAATTAACCATTATCAAAATACAAATGATTTTAAGTAATGGTCGAATCGATGTTAACTAATGTAAATACTTCAAAAGCACCAATTGAACAGCTACCAATGGCTAGTCAACAATATGCTAACGATAACGTTTCAGAAACAGCATATGCATCTACCTCTGGCCTTGATGATAGCGCTAAAGAAGTGCTTAGTTTTATTCATTCGTTACCTCCTGTTTATGAATTAAATTTACAAGCAGTTAGAAAGCACAGGTTAAACCCCTTTGAACACCCTGCTGTTGACGATGTTACTAGACAAGATTTAACAATCCCTTGTAAAACACATGATTTACCGGCAAGAATTTATCGCCCTAGCAATAAGGAAAATGAAATATTACCGGCTTTAATTTATTTTCATGGCGGCGGTTTTGTCTTAGGGGATATAGAGAGTTACGATAAAATGCTCGCTCAACTTTGCAGCCAATCACAATTAGTGATTATTTCGGTTGCATATCGTTTAGCCCCAGAAACTATGTTTCCAGGTGCTGTTGAAGATGCACAGGAGTCTGCAGATTGGATTGCAGCACATGCTGACTTTTTGAAGATAAACAGTAAAAGAATAGCAATCGGTGGAGATAGTGCTGGAGCAAACCTAGCAACAGGTTATTGCTTATTAAATAAAGAACGACATGATTTTAAAGCTTATTTTCAATTACTTATTTATCCTTCCATTATAGGAAATGACACCTCTGAAAGTCGTCAATTGTTTTCTGAAAACCTACTGCTTACAAAAACATTACTTAAATGGTTTCATCAACAATATATCAGTGAGGAACAGGAGAATGATCCTCGCTTTAATGTTATGAAATCTAATGATTTTAGTGGGATTCCTCCAGCATTTGTTATGACTTGCGGTTTTGACCCCCTAAGAGATGAGGGACAGCTTTATGCCTCAAAGCTTAATGAGAGTGATGTTCCAGTAAAGCATTCATGTTACACGGATATGTTTCATGGTTTCATAAATTTCGGCAGCCTTAAACAGGCTAAATGTGCCATAGCTGAATGCGCAATAACTCTTAAAAGAGTAATGAACTTACAATAATAAAATAGAACTTTAGATATAATTATAACTATATAAACGGGGAAAAAGATGAAAAACGTTCAATTTTCAACAAGACGTAAATTACTTGCGATTTCAATATCAATAGCATTTAGTAATATGGCTTTTGCAGAGGAATCGAGTACTGAAGAAGATAAAGTGGAGAAAATTACTGTAACAGGTTCTTACATAAAAAGAACACAAGCAGATGCCGCAGAGCCTGTTCAAGTATTAGATCATAACTTTATTCAATCCACGGGAGCAACTACGGTTTCTGAGTTAATTGGTAAATTAGCCATTAGCTCAGGTGCTGAAAACCAAGCGGATTCCTTCTCACAAGCATCTACCCAAGGAACAGGTAATGTAAATTTACGAGGATTAGGATTGAGCTCTACCCTAGTATTAATTAATGGTCGACGTCAAACGATGTCCGGTGCAATTACAAATGATGGCAGTGTATTTGTTGATATTAGCCATATTCCAATTGATGCAGTAGAGCAAATAGAAGTGTTAAAAGAAGGTGCTGCGTCAACTTATGGTTCAGATGCTATAGCTGGCGTTGTTAACTTTATATTACGTAAAGACTTTGAAGGGTTAGAAATTACTGCTGGTGTGAGTAAAGTAACAGATGGTGATCAACAAGATACAGAAGTAGGTTTTCTATGGGGTGCTGAATTTGATAATACTTACGTTACTATTTCAGGTCATTATTTAGATAGAACACCGTTAACTATTGCTGATAGGCCCGAGCTAGGAGATGTTGCTTTTAGTTCATTAGGGAACTCTTTTTTACTCTTAGGGGATGCGGTAGTTGCAGATGGAGCTTATGAGGGTACTTATGGGGCGTATGAAAATGTTCCCGATCCTACTTGTTTAGATGATAGTTTAGGTTTAATTGTGCCTCAAGCATATGGTTCAAGATGTGGTTTCAATTATGGTCCAATTTATAATTTAGTAAATACAGAAACTCAAGCACAATTATACTCTAATATTAGCCATGATTTTGATAATGGTAATGAGCTATATATAGATCTAAGTTGGAGTTCTAATGAGGTTAAGGATAATCCTCAATCACCGAGTTATCCAGATTTAACTTTTCCTTACATTGCTCCTGGCGCATCGGGTAACCCCTTTAATGTTGGTCTTGTTTGGTTAGGTCGGCCATTAGGAGCTGATCATGATCCAGCTTTAGCACCTCGTGAAAATGATACAATCCGTACATCGCTAAATTTAGTGGGTAGCTTTGATAATGGTTGGGGTTGGGATACAGCCTTAACTTATAGTAAAAACACTTATACCCAATATCAGCAAGATCAATTGAAATCAAGATTAGTGGCAGCACTTTCCGGTGTTGGTGGACCAAATAACGATGAACTATTTAATCCTTTTGATCGCTCTAGTTTGAGCCAATCTGTGATTGATGATTTTACTTATATGACGGAATCTAAAAAAACTACTGACTTGTTAGTGTTAGATGCTGTAATTGATGGTGAGTTATACGAATTACCTGCTGGAACTGTAGGCTTTGCCGCCGGTATGCAAGTGAGAAATGAAAGCTTTAAAGTTGAAACAGATGATGTTTTTGAAATTAAATTTGATGAGAATGGCACGCCTATACCAGTTGATTTGATTTTTTTACAAGGTTTATCTGAAGTCGATGAAGATAGGGTTTCGTTTGCTATGTTTGCTGAGAGTGTCATTCCAGTTTCCGATACTATAGAAGTCAAAGCCGCGCTACGCTATGAAAAGTTAGAAAATGATTCAAGTATTGATCCTAAAATTGCAGTGCGCTGGCAAATATCAGATCAATGGATTTTACGTGCGTCTGCAAGTACTGCTTTTAGAGAAGCATCTTTATCACAGAAAAATGCCTCTTCAGCAGTAATTACCAGCATTACCGACTACGACACTGACGGAACACCAAAATCAAGTGCTTTTGTTGGTGTAATAGCAACAGGTAACGAGGATTTGAAACCTGAACAGTCTGAAAATTACAATATAGGTTTTATCTATAAACCCATCAACGATTTAGATTTTAAACTAGATTACTGGCGTATTGACTATACGGATATGATTACAGTGGAAAATGCGCAGGGTAAATTGATTGATGATCCAAATGGCGAAGACATCATTCGAACTGATGCCGGTTTTTTACAATCAGTTAAAGTCGATTATTTTAATTCCTCTGCAGTAAATGTTGAAGGTATCGATTTCGAGTCGACATGGAATATTTCAGATCAATTTAATTTAGCCTTTAACGCCTCACATTTTATTTCTTATGAAATTACTAAAGAAAATGGTGAAGTAGTAGAGGCGGCTGGTTCATTTAATACAGATAACTTTGCTCGCTCTATGCCTGAGACTAAAGGTACTTTGCACTTTAATTGGGTAGGTGAAAATCAAAGAGCTTCTGTGAATGTTAACTATGTATCAAGCTATGAAACGGGAGTTGATGTCTCGTCCTTACCTAATGAGAGCTCAATGGTAGAGTCTTTTACTACTATTGATACTCAATATTCAGCTAATTTTGGAATAACAGAAGACAGCGAAGCAGTATTTACTATAGGTGTTAAAAACCTACTTGATGAATTGCCACCACGTGCATATATTGCTGTTGGCAGTCTCAGCTATGACCCAAAACAGCATAATCCTCTAGGGCGTGTTATTTACGCTAAAGTAAAATTCGCATTCTAAATAGCCCTCAACTTTGTAAAACTTAAAAGAGGGGGCGCTCCCCTCTTTTTAAATAAGAAGAAAAATATGTCTTTTATTTTTAGTACCACAAAATCAATTGTTAATGAGCTTAATGCAACTTCTCAATTAGGCAGTTATTGCGAAAAACTAAATATTAGTAAAGTGTTATTAGTTACAGATCCCGGAATAATTAAATTAGGTTTAGAAAACAAAATTATTGCCAGTTTAAAAAGTGCGTCAATTGATTATGTATTATTTGCTGAAGTTCAAGTTGATCCACCAGTAGAAATTATTGAGAAAGCAATAGTATATGCTAAAAATAATTCGATTGATGGTGTAATCGGTTTAGGAGGAGGGAGCTCATTAGATACCGCTAAGTTAATCGCTTCACTCGTTGATTCAGACCAAACATTAAGCGACGCGTTTGGAGTAGATAAGTTAACTAATTCAAGATTACCTCTAATACAAGTACCTACAACGGCAGGGACGGGGTCAGAAGTTACCCCTATCTCAATAGTTACCACAGGTGAAGCAATGAAAATGGGAATAGTCTCTAATGTTTTATTACCTGATATTGCTTTGTTAGATGCAACGTTAACACTTAAGTTACCATCGCATATTACTGCCGCTACCGGTATTGATGCGATGGTACATGCGATTGAAGCTTATACAAGTTTAATCAAAAAAAATATTTATTCTGATATGCTTGCCATTGAAGCCTTGAAACTTATGTCTAAGCATATTCAAGTAGCTGTAAATCAAGGAGAAGACTTAGAAGCTCGGAGTAACATGATGTTAGGTGCAACCTTAGCTGGGCAAGCTTTTGCTAATGCGCCTGTTGCTGCAATTCATGCACTTGCATACCCACTAGGGGGGCATTATCACATTCCACATGGACTTAGTAATTCTTTAGTTCTTCCCCATGTGATGCGATTCAATATTTCTGCTGCTGCAAAGTTATATGCCGAAATAGCTGAAGTTCTCATCCCAGAAAAGTGCGATTCGTTAGTGTTTATTGAAGAAAAAGCGGAGGCTCTTATTCAATATTTAGAATGTTTAATTGATAACTTGGGGCTTCCAACAAGTTTAGAAAGTTTCGGAATAGAGAAAAGCAGCTTAGAAATGTTAGCCAAAGATGCAATGAAACAAGAACGATTACTGGTCAACAACCCTAGACCGATGAATGAGCAAGATATATTAGCAATTTATCTTGCTGCATATTAATTATTATAGGGGCTGAGGATAGCTATATGACAGACAAAACAATTAATCAAAACAGTTACCATGAAAAGGGCGAATCAAGAAAAAACTTTTATACCGCCTATTTGATTTTCATCTTATTACTAGCTTATACCTTTTCATTTATCGATAGACAAATTTTAAGTTTACTTGTTGAACCGATGAAACGTGACTTAGATATTAGCGATACCCAAATGAGTTTATTACAAGGCCTTTCTTTTGCCTTATTTTATACCATTATGGGTTTACCCTTAGGTCGATTAGCTGATAGTAAAAGTCGTAGAGGAATTATTGCAGGGTCGATCTTTTTATGGAGTTTAATGACAGCTGCATGTGGCTTAGCTAAAAGTTACTGGTCATTATTTTTTGCACGCATGGGTGTGGGTGTGGGTGAAGCAGGTTTGTCACCTGCCGCCTATTCGTTGATTGCTGATAGTGTCGAAAAAAAGCACCTAGCTAAAGCGATTAGCATATATACAATGGGAATTTACCTAGGTGGCGGTTTAGCACTTATTGTTGGTGGCATGGTGATTCAATGGGCAGCTGAATTTTCTACAATTTCGTTACCCATTATTGGTGAAATATACTCATGGCAAGCCGTGTTTCTTGCAGTCGGCTTACCTGGAATATTATTAGCTCCTTTACTATTTACTTTAAAAGAGCCTAAGCGTACAAAAGAGCAAGCTGAAGTAGTGCCTGTTTCCGATGTAGTCAATTACTTGAAGAACAACAAGAAAACGGTGTTGCTGCATAACTTTGGAGCTGCGCTTGCCTCAATTGCAGGATATGGTGCTTTAGCTTGGGTGCCTAGTTATCTCATTCGTGTTCATGGTATGTCTGGCGGAGATGTTGGCTTAGCATTTGGTTTAATTGTGCTGTTTTGTGGTGCTGGTGGGGTTCTTACTGGCGGTGCAATTGCAGATAGACTTTTTAAAAAAGGGCAAGTAGATGCTAAAATACGTGTTGCTATGTGGGCAATGATAATTGGCATTATTCCAACGCTAATCTACCCTGTAATTTCTAGCTTAACTTTAGTCTTAGTGTTTCTAGGTATATCTACATTTTTCACTAATTTTATGATGGGTCTTGGTCCCGCAGCTATTCAAGAAGTTGTACCTAGTAATATGCGAGGTCAATTCAGCGCGTTATACTTGTTTATTGTTAATTTGATAGGTTTAGGACTTGGTCCTACTCTAGTTGCTTTATCTACAGATTATATTTTCGGCTCCCCTGAAGATGTTGGATATTCTTTATTATTTATTACAAGTATTGCAATGGCAGGCTCGGCACTATTGTTGAAACAGTGTTTGCCTAATTACCGTAATACGATGAATTCATTAGAGATATCACCTAAAACATAATTTACCCTTTAGTCACAATTAAATAATTAGTTTTAATTGTGACTCTTTTACAAATATCAAATGGAATACTAATGCTTACTTTACATGATCCTTCATTACTAAAAAAACAACTATTTATTAATGGCGAATGGGTCGATGGAGACTCAAACCACACTTTTTCAGTTTTTAATCCCGCTACAGGTGCCGAAATATGTCAGTTAGCGAGTGCAGGTAAAAGCGAGACACGTTATGCCATAACATGTGCCAAAAATGCGATGCAAAATTGGCAACAAAAAACAGCAAAACAACGCGCGGTAATATTGAAGTATTGGTATGATTTAATTATTGAAAATATTGATGATTTAGCTGCTATTCTCACGGCTGAACAAGGTAAACCCTTAGTGGAAGCAAAAGGAGAGATCCTTTATGGTGCATCATATATAGAATGGTTTGCTGAAGAAGGGAAGCGAATTTATGGCGATGTCATTCCAAATACTAACCCTACTCAACGATTACTAACCATTAAGCAGCCTATAGGTGTTGTTGCTGCCATTACACCGTGGAATTTTCCTAATGCAATGATTACGCGTAAAGTGGCACCAGCATTAGCCGCAGGGTGCGCCGTTATTGTTAAACCAGCAGAATCTACACCATTAAGTGCATTAGCATTAGCTGAATTAGCCCTGCGAGCGGGTCTTCCTAAGGGTTTATTTTCTATAGTCGTTGGTATTAACGCAGAAGAAATAGGAAAAGAATTAACAGAAAATAAAACTGTTAGGAAACTCTCTTTTACTGGCTCAACGAAGATTGGTAAGTTATTAATGAAGCAATGTGCTGATACCGTTAAAAAAACTTCTATGGAGCTCGGTGGAAATGCTCCATTTATAGTCTTTGATGATGCGGATATAGAGCAAGCAGTACAGGGAGCAATTGCCTCTAAATTTAGAAATGCCGGACAAACTTGTGTTTGTGCTAACCGTTTCTTAGTACATAGTGCTATTTTTCAAGAGTTCTCAGATCAGATGGTTGCACAAACTAAAAAACTTATTGTAGGTAACGGTGTTAATGATAAAGTTTCGATGGGCCCTTTGATAAACAAAAGTGCAGTCGAAAATGTTGATAGCATGGTGAAAGAAGCTACGGAAAAGGGTGCTAAAATAATATTAGGTGGTGCAAATCCAAGTTTAGGTGAATGTTATTATCCACCCACAATTCTGACTGATGTAACACCTCAAATGCGAGTATTTACAGAAGAGATCTTTGGTCCCATTGCACCAATTTTTTCTTTTGATACTGAAGAAGAAGCGCTTGAATTAGCTAATGCTACGGAAGCGGGGTTAGCCTCTTATTTATATACACAAAATTATTCTAGAATCTGGCGATTTGCAGAACAATTAGAAAATGGCATTGTTGGTATTAATGAGGGTATTATATCAACTGAAGTGGCCCCTTTTGGTGGCATTAAACAATCGGGGAATGGTCGTGAAGGATCGAAGTATGGTCTTGAAGATTATATAGAAATTAAATATCTTTGTCTGGGAGGCATTGAGCATTAAATAACTAAGTCATGGTAACTTTTAACTAAAATTGGTTTGCTAATATATCGCTTTAGGAAATTAAAATGACAATTTAATATCATGATGTTACGGTAATTAATAGTTGAAAATAGACGAAAACTTTTCAACTATTACTTTAATACTAGGTTAGGAGTTTTATGTCTAAACGATTACCACCTTTAAATACGCTTTGGGTATTCCTTGCCGCTTCACGCTTATTAAGTTTCACAAAAGCTGCTGATGAACTTTTTATCACTCGATCTGCCGTCAGTCGACAAATTAAAAATCTGGAAGATTATTTCGGATTTCAATTATTTGAACGCCACAAAGTTGGCTTAGAACTCACAGAGCAAGGGTTGATTTATGCTAACTCAATTTCTGGTATTTTTGCAGATTTAAAAGTGGCAACTAATGAATTACATCATGGTACTGAAGAAATGAAAATTAAACTAGGTATCTCTGCTACGCTAAATTCCACTTGGCTAATGAGTAAACTTTACAAACTTGAAGAAGCTCATCCCGATTTAATCCTCTCCTTTTTTACCAATAACTTTGATACCTTGGATGACTCTATTGATTTTTCAGGTGAACACATGGATGCGGCAATTCGTTTAGGAAAAGGGGATTGGGTTGGTTGTCAAAGCGATAAGTTAATTGATATATATTTTCAGCCAGTGTGTGCTCCCTCATTATTAGATGAGGCATTTAACAAAAATGAGATAAGCAGTTTGGCCACATATAATTGGTTGCATTATAACCATTTACCTAACTTATGGAGCCAATGGCTTTCAAAAACTAGCTCGCCATCCTTAACAACATGCAAGAGGAATATTGTTTTTGATAATGTTGCGGTTGCAACTCAAGCTGCTGTTGATGGGTTAGGAATAATTCCTATGTATAGACCTCTAGCAGATCCTCTATTAGACGAAGGGAAGCTTGTTGTTGCGCATGATTATATGGCGTTAAAGGAAGAATCATACTATTTCGTATGTCCTGAAACTTATGAAAATGATCAGGCAATTAATATTTTTCGCAATTGGATCATTAAAGAATCTCAAAAATCACAGAAAGAGTGGCAACAAAAAGTTATGCCGTAGCTACCAAATAGCTTTATGTTGAAAAGATTTTACTGATTGTTTCTCTGACATTAGCCACTATAGTGCGTACACATAACATACGTGAATAATTAGGACGTATGAGCAGTGATATTTCTCTTATGGGTTGTGGTGCTTCAAATTGGCGATAAGTGATATTGTCGTGTTCATTTTGATTTTGTATGGCCAAAGCGGGCAGTAAAGTTATGCCTTGGTTGCTAGCCACCATATAGCGTAGCGTTTCCAAACTGGTGGCTTGAAAACTATTATCCTCATTGGCACCTGCGGCAAAGCAATAACCCATTGCTTGATCTTTTAGGCAATGACCATCGGCGAGGGTAAGAATTTTTTCCCCTTGTAGATCGATGAGTTCGAGCTTTTCTTTGGCAGCTAACTGATAGTTTTTAGGCGTGGCGAGTACAAGTGGCTCATTAAATAGGTGATAACTTTCAAAAGCTGCCATTTCATCGAGGTAGGGCAATATTAATATATCAAGCTTGCCACTATCTAATTCTTCTAACAGTATTTTGGTTTGGTTTTCGTGCAAGAAGAAATTAATCTCAGGTAATGCCTTATTGAGGGAAGCCATGATGTGGGGTAATAAATAAGGGGCAAGTGTTGGGATCATGCCTATGTGTAAATCACCCGACAAGGGATCTAGCAAGGCTTTTGCTGACATTTCAAAATCGCTAGCGGCGCGTAGTACTTTACGGGCATCTTTCACTAGTTGCAGGCCAGCAGGGGTAAGCAATACATTTTTACGATGACGCTCAACTAGCTGTAAGCCTAATTGTTCTTCCAACTTGATAAGCTGGCCACTTAAGGTGGGTTGGCTGACAAAACACGACTCTGCCGCTTTACCAAAATGTTTATGGGTATCAATGGCGTCAAGGTATTCTAAGTCGCGTAGTTTTATCATGGTAGTCGCTTTGTCCTAACGGTGTTTTCTGTTTACTTTATTACTAGCGTTTATTTCTAAGCCTTTTGGCAATTAAGGTAAATGGCTGCCAGTAAATATTTAATAAGGTCGAATGATCTAGGTTTTTATGCTCTAAACCAAAAGTGATCTCTTTAACACTAGACGCTAAGTTATGACAATTAAATAGCCTGTCCCAAATAGCTAAGGCCGTACCAAAATTAGAGTGATGGTACCTTGGCTGGTTACTGTGATGTAGCTGATGCTGAGCAGGGCTAAGCCACCATTTTTCAATAGTATCACCAAAGCTTAGCCTGATATGGCTATGTCTTAAATTTGAGCCAAAAAAATTAAATAGGAACACGAATACATTAGCGCCAAGAATGTCCATCATTTTTAACGTTGGACCAAAAAAGTAGTAACAAATACCAACCACTACACCTTGAGTGATAGCCATGCGGCAGGCATAAAGGTAGCTTTCTACTGGATGTGAACGGTATATAGTAAAGGGTGTTAGTACGGTGGCAGAGTGATGAACTTTATGAAATTCCCATAAATATGGAATTCTATGTAGTAAATAATGCAAGGCGAAGCGGGTGAAATCATCAACCAAAAATAAAAACACGGTGAAAATAAGTGTAATAGTGCCTATGGGTAATTCGATAAAGTTAGGTTCGCCAAAAACAAATTCAAGCCCTGATGTGATGCCAAGGGCCAGTGGTGCCATGGTAAATATTATTAGTGGAAACAAGGCCGCTTTGATTAATTTGTTGAGAACTAATAATGCGTAGTCGTGCTTTGCAGAAGTGGCAGTATAGATTTTTTTAGGAAAAAGATAAGAAAAAAAACCTTGAACAGAGCGACTTTGATAGCTCATCCAATAGACAGGAAGGGCTAATAGCATAGCCGAAGCAATATAAATCCAAAAAATCCGTTTATTGGCATCAGTAAAATAGGTTAATAACTCGGTTAAGTTAATAGATAAAAAATCTAGCATAAAGGTGACTAAAATACGGATTTAAAGGCAGCATAATCGAGATGATTTACTGCCTTGAATGTTGCAATGATGAATAAGTATTAAAAACTATATTTATATCCTATCTGTAATTGCTGCGGTTTACTAGGGCGAGCACCGTACGGGCGGCGGCTAACAATTTCTTGCTCGTCTAGTAGGTTATCAATTTTCAGGTAAACTATGCCGAACTCACCAAAGTTATAGTTAGCTGAGGCATCAAGTACGATATAAGCGTCAGTTGAAACACCTGATAAGGTCACATCATCACCAGAAGCTTCTAACATGGTATCAATGTAGCGGGCAATGATATTTACTTCCCATGAATCCCCTAATAAACCAGTACTCAATGTTAGCTGGTTTTCAGGTAAGTAAGGTAATTCGTCACCTTTAGTGATTGTACCCCACATTGGAAAGTCTGACTCAAAGCTTGATTTAAACTCTGAAGAAGTAAAAGTATAAACTACAGAGAGTGGAATCTCTAAACCATTACTTAATTCGAAGTTATGCTTTGCGGTGAATTCAATACCTAATACATCGACTTCACCGCCATTAAATTCTTCATCCAAACTGTCTGAACAACTGGCTGCCGCAGAAAAAGTACAACTTTCTTTTAAGTTTTTAATGTCATTGAAGAAGCCGACAATTTCAACCTGGCTATTACCGCTATTATAACGACCACCAATTTCATAATTAATGCTATTTTCAATGTCTATTTCAGGACTTTCTTTTGGGCTTGTTGGAATAAAACCTTCATGAACCCCAAAAAATAGCCCTGCATTTTCACTTAATGTGTAAAAGCCACTAACACTAGGTAACCAAATACTATTGTCTTTTTTCAACCAGTCATCTTCTTGACCGACGGTTTTATTTTGATATAAAGAGTCAAAATATTCACCGCGAATACCAAAGGTTAAATCAAGTTTGTCTAGGGTCATTGTATCTTGCAAAAATACCGCTAAGGCATCGGTTTCTTCAAGGTTGGTGGTTGTGGCAACTGTTTCTGAGCCGTCACTCACTAATATAGCTGACTGCATTAAATAAGCATCTTCAGTATGGAAACGCTTAATTTGATCTTGGTGGAAACGCACACCCGTATTTATTTTGTGTTTTAAGCCAAATAAAGTTACTGAAGTGTGTAATTCACTTTGAATACCTTGTGAGAAGTATTCGCGGTAATTGTCACCTAATATTATTTTCTCATATTCTTTTTGGGTATCACGTTGACCTGTTAGCACTTGGTAGAATTGAGCATTAACCTCATCATCAGGGTTTGCTAAGATTTCTTGCAAATCACGATGAACAATACCGTTTTTAAAGCCATTAACTTTGTACCAAGAACGCTCAAAATCATTACGGTAAATACGTGTGGTAATATCAAAATTATCTTGACCAATGTAATGAGTAAGCTGTAGCTGTTGATGTTGCCAGTCCATTAAATCATTTTGACTCGCGACATATCGACGATTTGGGTTGTTAGCAAAATCTTCATCCGTTAAGCCTAAATAGGTTTCATTGGAGAGTTCGTCAGAAATGGCATACTTTAATTCAACTAACTGGCTCGTACCATTTGAGCTCAAGTCATACTGCAATTTAACCATAACATCGTTTTTTTCAAAACCAGTGTCACCGCCACCATCAAGCTCTTTAAAGCCAGCTGCTTCAAGGTGAGTTGCTTCGATTAAATAACCAAAGTTACCGTTAGTATTACCATAGTGGGCTTTAGCTTTGCCAAAACCATCACTGCCTAGGGCTAGTTCAATTGCTCCTTCACTGTCTTCTGGTACTTGGCGAGTGGTCATATTCAAGGCGCCGGCCACGGTATTCGGACCGTATTTAATTGCTGAAGGACCTTTAAAAACCTCTAGCGAGGTCATTTTACTCATCATTGGGAAATAGTAAGCGGCTGGTGCTGAATAAGGAGCAGGACCGATTAATACACCATCTTCCATAACAGATATTTTTTTACTTCTCTCTGGTGTTGCACCACGAAAGCCGATGTTTGGTCTTAAACCATAGCCATCTTCTTCACGGATATTAATACCAGGTACGCTGTAAAGAATTCGGTTAATATCATCGAAGTTAAACTTTTCTAATTCAACTTCGCCAATTAAGGTCGCGGATCCCGCTTCTTTTCTTAACTTATCACTATGACCAATGATTTGTAGTCTTTCGGTTAATTCTGTTGCAGCGCTATCTATTATGTCATCTAATGGTTTTTCATTGGCATTTGCGATATTAACTACACTGGCGGCTAGAATTGATAAAAAGTATTTATTTAATTGTGCAGACATTAATCGTTATCTCCCGCTGAAGTTTGCGGTAATTCCAGGGCAAGACTATTGATAAAGTCAACTTTGAGTTTATCAGTCACTTTTTTCACCTCTGCGTGAGTTTGTTCAACCGTTTCAGGGTTGTTTGCTAAGGCTTCTGCTAATGTTTGTTCATAAGCATTGATTGTTGCAATGGCGTTAGTTACATCTGCTGTCATGGTATTGGCGGTGTCTTCATCACCCACATCATTTAGGTATTCAACAAAACCAAGTCCTTCTTCACCTGTGAGTAATTTCTCGAAGCCAATTAAGTTATTGAGAATATTGGCTAATGAGTTAGCACTGTATTTTGATTCCACAGCTTCAGGGCAGGCTTGAGATCCACACGCATTGGCAACTAACCCAAGTGGCTCAGCTAACTTGCCATCTTTAGTTGAAGAATCAAGGTAAAACATAACATCACTGATGCGGTTAACAGCATCATGCTCAGTGGCAAATTCACTATCAACACTGCCTGCTTGTTTTAATTTGGCAGCGTAACCATCATCAGCTAACCATAAATCGACCAAAATCTCAGCATTGTTGTTTATGTCGTTAGCGACTTCACTGGCAAAATTACAGCGAGCAAGTTTTTGCTCAGGCTCTGTTAAATTGTCCCAATTTGGTGGCGCGCTATTTGCCTCACAACTGTGGGCTAATGTTGAATTAAATAATAAATACTCTAACGCAGCTAAGCCCTTTCTAGAAGCAGTGCGTGTAGTTATGTCATAGGGTTTGCCGTTAATAATGGTGTTATTTAAGAAATGAACTACATCAGTATCAACACCACAGCTATTAATGGTTGGCCAAGAGTATATTTTATTACGTAATGAACCATCGTCATCTTGCAAGGGGCCAAGTAGCATTAATTCTGCCTGTTGCCATAAATCCATGGTGGCACGCCACTGGTCTTGTGTTGTTTGAAGCGCAGCGGATAGTGCTGCCTGCTCTATCTCTTGATTTTGAAATGCTTGTTCAGCAATACAGTACTCAGTTACTGCTGTGGTTTGCAGTTGAGTTTGACTTGCAAAGCTTTCAAAAGTTGGTGTGATAACATTATCTGTTAACGCGGTAACCATAGCGAGTTGATTAAACTCAGTATCGGTATCTTTAGTTTGATCGTAACCTTCACCTGCTGTTGAGCTGGTTTCTTGGTTACAGCCTAGTAACGTTAAGCAACTTGCTGCGGTAATTGTTAATATTTTTTTTCTTAAATGAAACACAAAAATAAACCCTTAAGACGACGAAAGCTTGAACTATTGCTAGTTCAAGCTTAATACATTATCAATAATTTAAGCTATTGATACATTACCAGTTTTCTACGTTATCCGCATCAAAAGATAATGCGGCTTCAATGATGTCTCTGGCTGTCATTAGATCTGCTTGGTATGCAGTAACATTTTCAGCAGTATCTAGTACCGGCTTATCAGCAATTAACGTATGAATTTCTTCAAAATCTGCATCTGATATTTTTGTATAAGGACTAAACTGTAATCCTAATGCAAAGCCTTTTAATTCAGAATAATGTTTCGCTAAATCAGCATAGTTAAAATCGTCAGTGCCAAAGTTTGCTAAATCAGCATAGGTATCATTAATATAATGAACTACTGTAGCAGCTATCGCTTTTTCCCAACCGTCAACAGCGATGTCACGTTGCTCAAGTAAAGCGGTCATTTGCTCATCGGTTAAGTCCATACCAGCATTTTCGTTGATGATATTACGACCAACTAGAAAAGCTTCCATGATATCTTTAGTGAAATCAGTTGGTGCGGCGCCACTTGCTGTGCCACGGTCACGTTTTGCAGCATTAGCGGCATTACCTAAAATAACTTCAGAAGTTAAGTCATATAGTCCGTCACCATCAGTGTCATGCATACCGTTCCAATCACTGCGACCGTCTTCGTCAGAGCTTACTTTAGCTGAAATTTCATTGTCATTGTAGGCTAGGTAATCACGTGTTGCGCCAAAATAACCAAAGCCTTCATCAAATTGATGTTCTAGTTTTGAATAAGCTTTTGTGCCACCATCTTGTGAGATATTGTCGGTAGTTAAACCTTTGCCGTCCGTATCTTCACCTAGGTAGTCACCAGTAGATTGTGAGTATGTGATACCCATCAATAGGAATTTTTGGATTAATTGCTTAAGATCAGTACCATCTTCGTTTAGGTATACTTCTGAAATATCATCACCAGTGACTGATTGACGAACGACACCATTTAAGTGTTGCTCAGCGTTATCAGCCAATTGACCAAAAAATACATCAATTAGCTCAGTTGGTGTGATCGAACCTTTAACACCCCAACCGGCAAAATCACCACCATTCCAGTCTTTTTCTTGACCACCAGCATCATTACCAGCTAATTTATCTTCTAAATTTTTATGGCTACTTGAAATATCTGCGATGAACACTTGTTTAGTATCATCGATGAAGGTAATTGGGAAGTTATCATATTGATCTTCTGTAGTACGGAAATATTTATCTAGTTGAGCAATGACTGCATCACGAGTGGTAAGGGTGCCATCGTCTAAATCTGCTTCTAATTGATTACCAATGTAATTATTTAATTCTGCAATTAACACGTGGCGAGCTGTTTGGCCGCTATATGAAACTGCTGAATCGCCATCAATAAATTGGCTGTTAAAAGTATAAGTATCTAATAAATCGGTAACTTCAATGGTTAATGCTTTTGAGAAGGTATTAGATTCGCTATCCGTTACGGTTACGTTAACATCAATAGATTGTACTGTTTCAAAATCTAAAGCCGTTTCAGCGGCAAGTGATAACTCACTACCCGAAATAGCAAAACGTTCATCATCAATGGTATAAGTAAATGTATCACCACTGTCAGCATCAGTAGCAGAAAGCGTACCGATAACACCGGCAACTGTGTTTTCTTCTACAGCAGCATTACTTAGAGTAATATCCGTAGGAGCCGTATTAGGTGTAACACCACCATTATCATCGTTATCGCTACTAGAGCTGCCACAGGCAGATAAGGTTGTAATAATTGCTAGCGCTAGTGCATTTTTCTTCAGATTCATTACTTCACCATTAAATTGTAAATTTTGTAAATGTTATTGAACTTTTTTTATCGGCGCTATTCTAAGCGATTTTTTTAGTAATGTAAATGACATTGGTTATCATTTACATTGTTTTTATAATTAACTTATTTAATAGTAGAATAAGACATTAATAATCACAAAAATTATGATTATTAATTTTTGTTGGATTGCTGATAGTTGTTTTTAAAGGATTTTAGTGTAAATGTTTGATGTGAAGAAAGAATGTAATTACCTGGGTTACACTATCACTTTAAATTTACAGATCACACGAAAAGGGTTACAATCGTTAAAAAATTGTTAATCTATTTAGGGTGGACCCATGGAAATTGATTTAGAAAAAATAGAACATTATCTACAAATGGTTGGTGAAATGAGCTTGCAGTTTGGTATCAAGTTTATTTTAGCGGTTGTTGTATATTTAGTTGGTAAATGGTTAATCAATAAAACCTTGAATTTAGTTGAGTTAGGGTTGAGAAAAAAACAAGTTGAAGTAACGTTACATCAATTTTTGATCAGTATTTCTCGCACTTTCCTAAAAGCTATTCAAATTATCATCTTTGCTTCGATGATAGGTATCGAAACTACATCGTTGATTGCTATTTTAGGTGCAGCAGGCTTAGCTATTGGTTTAGCGCTACAAGGCAGCTTGGCAAACTTTGCTGGCGGAGTACTTATTTTATTATTCCGTCCATTCAAAAAGGGTGATGTCATTGAAGCACAAGGCTACCTTGGTGGCGTTGAAGAAATTCAAATCTTCAATACTATTTTAAAAACTCCAGATAATCAGCGCGTTATTATTCCTAATGGCCCGTTATCAAATGGTTGTATTAAAAATATTAATATTGAAGGTACGCGACGTGTGGATTTTGTTTTTGGTATTGGTTATGACGATGATGTGGCAAAAGCGAAAGCTATCTTGATGTCACTGGTTGAAGCCGATGAAAGAACTTTAACTACAACGCCTGCCGATATTTGGTTAGGTGAGCACGGTGATAGCTCTATCAACTTATATCTACGCCCTTGGGTTAACTCTGATGATTACTGGCCTTACTATTTCGATATGATGGAAAAAGTTAAAGCTGCTTTTGATAAAGAAAGTATTAGCATCCCATATCCACAACGTGATGTGCATCTTCATCAAGTTGCTAACTAAAAGCCCTTGTAGTTAACATCTGAATAAAGCCCTACCATTATCGTAGGGCTTTTTTATTTATCACGTTTACAAGTTAGAAAACTTTGGAAATATTTGATTTCTACCGGCATTTTTTGCTTGGTATAAAAACTTGTCAGCATTGTTAATCACCTCGTCAATGCTTTGTTCTATGGCGAACTGCTCAATCCCCATACTGACGGTAACTGTAATCGAACTACCTTTGTCATTAAGCAATGGCCGTTGCAGTTTTTCTTGAATTTTCTCGGCAATGACATTGGCATTACTCGCCAGAGTTTGAGGTAAAATGAAGAGGAACTCTTCCCCTCCCCAACGCGCTATACAATCTTGGTCTCGGATACTTTGAGTGAATAATTGTGCAAGTGCTGTGAGT
Organism: Colwellia sp. KS18-150; assembly: GCF_057551365.1. Lineage (NCBI taxonomy): Bacteria > Pseudomonadati > Pseudomonadota > Gammaproteobacteria > Alteromonadales > Colwelliaceae > Colwellia > Colwellia sp. KS18-150. The sequence continues at coordinate 80,730 of NZ_BAAJMC010000001.1, forward strand.
ACTTGATCTCCGACATTATGTCCATAAAGATCATTGATATTTTTAAAATGATCAACATCACATAAGATAATCGTGAGTGGCTCTTCGTTACGTTTAGCTCTCGCTTGCTCATGCTTTAAAATGGCAAGAGCACCACGACGGTTTGTTAAGTCCGTTAATGGGTCAAAATTAGCTAGTTGTTGGTATTTTTTACTAAGTTCTAATGTGTGCTGATACGATTTATCTCTAGAGTATTCATACAAGGCGGATAAAAAGGTAATGGTTAGAAATGAGTATAATAATCTTAGTTTAAACTCAATGGTGTATACCGCATGCTCAATAATATTTATTGGCATAAACATGATAAGACTAATAATGACTACAAAAATGGCGATATCGATTAAACCACGCCTCAAGCCATGGATAAAAACAGATACCGGAGCAACGATATAGACCCACAAGGGCCCAGTTTTCTCAACACCACCGGTAAATACAAGGTAAAACATTAAAAGATAGAGGGAGTACAAAACAATAGCAGAGCTGAGCTTAACGTTATTGAATTTTTTATAAGCGTAATAGCCCAAAGCATAGATAAAACTTGCAGTAAATAAAGCAGCGGATAAAACTAAGTTATTATTAAGCAAGCCAAGAATACCCATAGAAGCGGTAATTGACATACCTACCAAGGCAAATAGCCCCACGACATGGGATTGGTGAAAAACTTCATTTTCTATGCTTGCTATTATAGGTTTTTCTTGCAAAAGTTCGCCTTTTTTAATGCTAATAATGGTTAGTAAAATACTTATAACAATTTAGCATGCCACATAACTAACCACACTCATTGATTGTTGTATATTCAATATTACTTTAAGCACTACATAATTATAACTAAAACAACTATTGCACGGTTCATTATGTCGAGGAGCTATAGTAAAACGACAGCTTGGTTTAAAGGTATAAATAGAGGGGATTTCTATTTTCACTACATACCCTAGTATCTTAAAATATACGCGGTATACTTAAGTTAATTGTTATTTAAAATCAAAATTAAGTTATTTTCCTACGATGAAAAAGACTCTCTACTCTTTCACTTTGTCTACTGTAATCCTAGCTATCTCTTCAAGCTCTCAGGCATCACCATCCAATTCATCATCAACAGGAGCTACTGCTGAACACAATGCTTGGTTGATGGAAAAATATAGTGAGCAGCACAACGCCTTGATCCCCGTAGTTGCGGTTGCCGATATGTTTTACGCGTGTAATAAAGAGCGAAACGTAGACTCAGCTAAGTATCAGTTAGCAGAGTTAATTACTAAAGTAGATAGAAATCAATTGGCTGAAAAGTTAGCACTTTGCTTAGGTGATGATGATATGCAATCTGATGTTGCCCTTAATTTTGGTTTATTAGGCTGTTTTCATGAACAGTTAGCTCATTTACCTGCGGTAGAGCGTCAACAAAAAATGGCTTTAGTGGAAAAAGCTATTTTGTCTTTATCTCGAAGTGAGCGCAAAAAAAGCTTTACTCAATGTGTTACTGAACAAGCAATCCATTATCTACAATAAATACAGTTATTTAAATATATAGGCTATAGTCATAAATTGTAACAAATAGCGTGAAACATTTACCATTGGTTCTTTTTAATATGTATGTATTTCGCTTATAGTTGCTGTAACTTTATATGTGAACCCTAAACCTTGTGAGAATAATAATATGACCCAAGAAACTCAAAAAATACTAGTCGTCGATGATGATATGCGTTTGCGATCATTGTTAGAGCGTTACTTAGTCGAACAAGGCTTTGCGGTAAGAAGTGCTGCAAACTCTGATCAGATGGATAGATTACTTGAGCGAGAAAACTTTCATTTGTTGGTACTCGATTTAATGTTACCGGGTGAAGATGGCCTTTCTATTTGTCGTCGTTTACGTCAGCAAAACAACAATATGCCTATTGTTATGCTAACTGCTAAAGGTGATGAAGTAGACCGTATTATAGGTTTAGAAATTGGCGCAGATGATTATATGCCAAAACCTTTTAATCCAAGAGAGTTATTAGCGCGAATAAAAGCGGTATTGCGTCGTCGAGTTCAAGAGGCACCAGGCGCTCCATCTTTAGAAGAAAACAATATTACTTTTGGTGAATATCAACTTAATTTAGCGACTCGTGAAATGGTAAAAGGTGATATTAGCATGCCTTTAACAAGTGGCGAGTTTGCCGTATTAAAAGCGTTAGTCACTCACCCAAGAGAGCCATTATCACGTGATAAATTAATGAATCTAGCTCGTGGTCGTGATTATTCAGCACTTGAGCGTAGTATTGATGTGCAAGTATCTAGATTACGCAGAATGTTAGAAAAAGATCCTGCTAAGCCTCGTTATTTACAAACGGTTTGGGGCTTGGGCTATGTTTTTGTACCTGACGGTGCTACCGTTTAACGACTATTCTCTGAAGTTTCCTACATGAAAATTTTGCCCCGTAGTGCCTTTGGGCAAACTGTATTATTAATTGGCTTTTTGCTTTTTGTTAATCAGGTTGTCTCATACATTTCTTTTGCATTGTATGTCATTGAGCCAAACCAGCAGCAAATTAATCAGTTGCTGGCTAAGCAAGTGCGTGTGGTTTTTATTGACATTAAAGATGCCCAATTAAGCCCTAAAATGGCAGAAGCTTTTCATCGTGAAACAGGAATTGGTGTTTACAGAGAAAAAGATGCGCTTAATTTAGGCTTAGCTGCTGCGGGATATTACCCATATCGTAGTGAACAAATGTCGGAACTATTAGGAGGACCTGCCGAGGTTCGCATCTCACAAGGAGACGAATACCTGTTTTGGATTCGGCCACCACAAGCACCTAATTTATGGATTAAAATCCCTTTATTAGGCTTAGAAGAAGCTAATTTTTCACCCCTTATATTCTTTCTTGGCATTATCGGAGTACTGAGTGTTGCTGGTGGTTGGCTGTTTGTACGGCAATTAAATAGGCCGCTAAAATCATTACAAAGAGCAGCACAAGACGTAGGTCGAGGAGACTTCCCAGAGCCCTTAACAGAGCATGGTACTTCTGAAATCATGGCGGTAACTCAAGCCTTTAACCATATGTCTAAAGGTATTAAGCAACTTGAGGATGATCGAAATTTATTGATGGCTGGTATTTCGCACGACTTACGTACGCCTTTAACACGCATTCGATTAGCCAGTGAAATGATGTCTGAGCTTGATGACTACCTAAAAGAAGGGATAGAAAATGATATTGATGATATGAATAATATCATCGATCAATTTATAGATTATATTCGTCATGACTCTAAAGATAAGGCTGAACTTGGCGATTTAAACATTTTAGTGGAAGAAGTCTTGAATGTTGAAACGCCTAGCGACAGAAAGATTCAGTTTATTGCTGGTGATTGCCCTAAAATTCCACTACGTCATGTGGCCATTAAACGAGCTTTAGCAAATTTAATTCAAAATGCTATCCGTTATACTGATGGAGATATAGACGTATTTACCGGACTTGATAAAGATAAAGGCTGCGCATATTTTATCGTTAGTGATCAAGGGGGAGGTATCCCTGATGCGGATATTGAACGTTTATTCCAACCTTTCACCCAAGGTGATAAAGCTCGGGGAACTGAAGGTAGCGGTTTAGGTTTAGCTATTATTAAACGTATTGTTGATACACACGGTGGCTGTGTAGAATTATCCAATAAGGCGGCTGGCGGCCTGCAAGCCAAGGTCTGCTTACCACTAACATTTAACTAAGTTGTGTCGCACGCATATCACTCTGCACCATGTTTTGCTCATACCAAGTTATCGCGCTTTTGATGACAGCTGAAAACTCTTTGACAACTTTAGCATTGATCTCGTTTTCAAGATGAATATTGTATTTAGTGTTTTCACTTTTTGAATGATGGCTAAATACTTCAATTATGTTGTGGGCAATTTCATCAGCTCGGATATCTAAAGCTAATACCTCTGCAGTGTTTTGCATCGAACCTCTAGGGTCTGCTAAAAGTTGCTGGAAATCGTGTATTAAAGACTGCTCTGTTTTCATTTTGCTTTTTGCTTTACCTAAAAGAGAATATTGTAATGAATAAGTGATAAGTATAGTTCGAGCAACTTGATGCATTACATCCCCTGTTAACTTTTCGATATTCATCAGTACAGGTTTATATTCCGGCTCTTCTTTAAGTAAATGGGCTAATAACTTGTAGGTAAAGGCGATTCTTTCTCTGCCTCCTCTAAGAACGGCAATCAAGTATTGTCTAGGTGACATAACCATAAAGGCAGCGCGTGAACATTCACTGGTCGAAAGTAAATCTGGCAGTATATTGTTTACCCAGTTTGATGGTTTTATGATTGCTACTTCGTTATCGTGCCAAGTCTTTTGTAGTTGTTGATTAACCAAAGCAACGAGCATTTTCCATATTTTTTTGTCAGTAAAATACATATGACTTTCAGCTTTCAAGGTCGCTAAATCAATTAATACTTGAGGCTCCTGATAAGAGAACACTTTATTTGGTGTCGCACATGCTTTAGCTAATAAGGTCGAGCCGCAAAATGATAAATGAAAAATATAGCGGTTAACCTGTTGTGTGTTGATTTCGTTTTTATATAACTTGAGGACATCAAATATGCCAACGCGGTAAATAGTTTGATCTGTACTTAATTGACTTCTGCCATCAATGAAAGCTGCTGAAGATAAAACCTCTTTAGTTGTTTTTAAATAGAGTAAACTGGCAGTGGATGACTCTATTTGATAAAGAAAATATTGCGGGTTATAGATAACGTTTTCAGGCGCGAGGGTAATTTCTTGATAACTTTTCATTATTATTATGCTGATCGTTTCATGGTGACAAGCATAATTAACTAAATTAATAAGTCGGTGTATTTACAAACAGAAGGGATATGAAATGTTTTAATAATTAACTAGGTACGCTATTCCTTTACAAGACAACATATCATGGCAACTACCATTTGATTCTTGAAAACAAGAATCAAAGACAAAGCCATTACCACCAAGCTGCTGAGTTTTAATTTTTAATTTGTCAATTAGATAACTTTTAGTGCTACCAATATTACTCGCACGGCCTTGGCAGTATTCTCCTGACACAAGGCCTAAATTTACCGTATCTAATTGCCATATTTCGTTGCGAGTATATTCATCAACAACACCACTTTGAAGAGTATCTTGTGCTTTTTGGGTGATGTAAGGTTTAACATTGTGGTTAACAAATATACTTGAACAGCTTGTTAACAATAGTAAACTGATGCATAAACTAGTCGTTCTTATAGTCATTTATCGCTCCTTTTGGTATTTTTAGGTTTTCTTTTTAGTATTCCCTGTTTTAGCAATAAAGGCTCATCTTGGGAATATAGAAAGTTAACGTCCTTGTTATTTTTATAACTAATTGAATATTATTATATCAAAATAAGGTAAAACTTATGGCCAGTCAATGAGTGCTTTTTATACAAAAAAGCCATATGTAAATATTACACATGGCTTTTATCGTTTTATTGTTTAGGTGGTTGCTAAAGCTGAGGACCTGCTTCAACTAATGATTTACCGTTATCAGTATCGGTGAACTTATCAAAATTGTTAACGAAACGGTTAGCTAAATCAACCGCTTTATTATGCCAATCACTTGGGTCTGAATAAGTGTTTCTTGGATCTAAAATACCGTCTTCAACGCCATCAATAACATTAGGCACTTCAAGATTAAACATTGGTACTACTGTTGTTTCAGCGTCATCAATTGAACCATCTAAAATGGCATCTATAATGGCACGTGTTGCTTTAATTGAGATACGTTTTCCTGTGCCATTCCAGCCAGTATTTACTAAGTAAGCCTCTGCACCAGCATCCGTCATACGCTTACGTAATACTTCAGCGTATTGCGTTGGGTGCAAACTTAAGAAAGCGGCACCAAAACAACTTGAGAAAGTAGGCGTTGGCTCTGTAATACCACGCTCAGTACCAGCTAGCTTAGCGGTAAAGCCAGATAAGAAGTAATACTCAGTTTGCTCAGGCGTTAATTTAGCGACTGGTGGTAATACACCAAATGCATCAGCAGTTAAGAAAATAACTTTTTTAGCATGGCCGGCACGAGAAACGGGCTTCACGATATTATCAATGTGATGAATTGGATATGACACACGTGTATTTTCAGTGCGTGAGTTATCATCAAAATCAATAGTACCGTCTTCTGCAACCGTAACATTTTCTAATAAAGCATCACGGCGAATGGCGTTGTAGATATCTGGTTCATTTTCTTTGCTTAACTTAATAGTTTTAGCATAGCAGCCACCTTCAAAGTTAAAGACACCATTATCATCCCAACCGTGTTCATCATCACCAATTAATTCACGTTTAGGATCTGTTGAAAGCGTTGTTTTACCTGTACCAGATAAACCAAAGAATACGGCAACATCACCTTCTTTACCCACGTTAGCACTACAGTGCATTGAGGCAATACCCTTAAGAGGCAGAAGGTAGTTCATCATAGAGAACATGCCTTTTTTCATTTCGCCGCCGTACCAGGTACCACCAATTAATTGGATTTTTTCAGTTAAGTTAAATGCGACAAAGTTCTCAGAATTTAAGCCTTGTTCTTGCCAGTTTGGATTAGTGGTTTTAGCACCGTTCATTACTACGAAATCAGGCTGGTAAGTTTTCAGCTCTTCATCAGTTGGGCGAATGAACATGTTTTTTACAAAATGTGCTTGCCATGCCACTTCAGTAATGAAGCGTACTTTCAAGCGAGTGTCGTCATTTGCGCCACAAAAAGTATCTACTACAAACAAACGCTTACCAGAAAGCTGGGTAGTCACTAAACCTTTTAGCTCAGACCAAGTTTCTTGGCTCATGGCTTTGTTATCATTCTTACCTTGATCAGACCACCAAACCGTATCACGGGTAACATCATCACGAACAATGTATTTGTCTTTAGGAGAGCGACCGGTAAATATTCCTGTATCTACATTGACTGCGCCTAGCTCTGTGACGACACCTTTGTCAAAGCCTTCTAGGCCAGCTTTAGTCTCTTCACTAAAAAGTAACTCATATGATGGGTTGTAAACAACTTCAGATACATGGTTAATGCCGTATTGTGACAAATCAATTGAGTTTTCTTGGGCGGTCATAGCAAATTTACTCCTAAGGTATGACAAATATTTAATATGGTTAAGTGTAGCTTCAAGTTGAAATAAGCACTAAAAGTTTTCAGGGCGCCATTCTAGGGCAATAATATACAAAACGAAAGTAAAATATAGTATAAGTTGAAAGTTTTCAGAATAACCGACATAAGTGGTGGGAATAGTGGGTTATTTGATGTTTGTAATTTTACAACAATAACTGGGTTAAGGGCTGTGGGAAAGGAGAGGATTGACACTCTTTGAAGTAATAAATATCCAAAAGAGTGTCAAATAACAGTTTTTATAAAAATCTGAAAGTAAATAACTAGTGGTTTTGTTTCGAAGTGAAACTTTTTAAGTCGTCAGCATAAAAATCATAAACGGTTAAACAATATTCACAAGTCATGGATATTTTTCCTTGTTCATCTAAAATTGCCGTTAATTCAGTCGCCTCAACTTGCGAAATTGCCGCTAAACATTTGTCATTTGAACAACCACAATGATAACTCACTTGTTGTGGCTCGAATATGCTGACTTTTTCTTGATGGTATAATCGATAAAGTAACGCTTGTGCTTCTAAAGAGAAAACTTCATCAGCTTTAATCGTATTTGTCAGCTGAACTAAGTGCTCGAAATCATCTTGTTGTTGAGTTTTGTTTTCAGCACTGCCATCACCGTCAGGTAATAGTTGCACTAAACTACCGCCCACTTGTTGTTTTTCGTCATCACAAAAAAGCCAAATTTTAGTGGCAATTTGCTCTGAGACTTCAAAGTAGTGAGCTAAACAATTAGCTAAATTATCATGCTTAAGTGCGACAACACCTTGATAAGGTTCGCCTTCGGTTGGTCGAATGGTAATGACCATAGTCCCTTTACCAATTAACTCCAGCAAAGTGGCTTCATTCGTTATAGTGGCAGCTTGTCTAGCAATCCCTCGCATTTTTTGGTTGTTATCGCCATTAACAGATAGATAACCGACAGGGCCATCACCCTGTAGTTGTACCGTAATTTCACCCTCGAATTTCAATGTCGCAGTAAGCAAACAAGTCGCCGCTAGTAGCTCACCTAGTAATTGGCGAACAGCCAGTGGGTAATTATGATTATTAATAATACTTTGATAACTTTTACTTAATTGTACTAGCTCGCCTCGAGCATGCATGTCGTCAAATAAGTAGCGATTTAATTCATCAGTTTTGGTCATGTCTAATTGCGACATAAAAAGAGTCCTGTAATTGGGCTATGCCCTGATTGTGCCTAAAAGAAGTATCAGGCTATTATAGTTGTTCAGTAGTTACGCAGCAATGAATTATCGAACAGGATATGAAAGGAAAAACAGCTTTCCTATGGTGAAAATGGAATTTGAGGTTAACTTCTCTAATAGTTAAAGTACAAAATTAAAACTAGATACGTTCTTTAAACTCTCGTAATTTTCTTCGCTGTTTTTTATCGGGTTTACCGTCAGAAGCAGGGCTTAAAAGAATGCCTTGTTTGCGGGCAAGGCTATTTTTTTCACGTATTTCAATGCTTTTATCACTTTCTTGATATAAGGTTTGTGCAAAAGTAGCATCACGACGTTTGTCGGCAATGGCAATAATAGTGACTTCTTTCTCATCAAAACCTTGCCTGATTTTAATCAGATCACCTATAACAACCGCTTTTCCAGATTTAGTTCGTTGACCATTATAAAAAACCTTACCGCCATCAATCATTTGTTTAGCGATAGCACGAGTCTTATAAAACCGCGCTGCCCATAGCCATTTATCTAAACGAGTAGAGAGTAAGTCAATTGAACTTTCTTTGTTTGTTGTTGCCATAAAAGAGTGATTTCGTCGATTTGTTTCTATAAAGTAGCCTGTTCAGAGCAAGTAGAAAAATAGCATGCTTTATCAATGACTGGCTATTATTTTGTAAATAATAAATAAAAAGTGATTACATCGCTTGTTGCTAAGCTTGGGGTCAAGTATTATCAGTAGCTTGCACGATAAAGAAATACTTAAATAATCGAGTTCTTAGCTTTGCATTATGGTCCGCTATAACACGTAGCAACATTAAGTAATTATAACAAAATAATAGAAAGATTAATGGCTTTAACCAATACTTTGACATCCATTTCCTCCTTGTGGGTAAAACTACCGCAACAAAAAATAGCTCAAGCAATAAGTTTACTATTGCTTGTCTATATAGCTTTTGTCGCCGCCAAAATTACTTGGTTAATGGTACCGCAACAGCAAGCAATTAATAGCGGAGCTTCTAAAACCACCGCTTTCAAAAAGCAAGTGGCGAGCAGTTATAATTTATCTGCATTACAAGCGCTAAATTTATTTGGTCAATATAATGAGGAAGTGGAAGAAGTTGTTGAGCAAGTGCAAAATGCTCCTCAAACTAGACTGCAGTTGGTTTTATCTGCTGCAGTAGCAAGCGACAGTGTTGAAACTGCTGCGGCAATTATTGAATATAAAGGCAAGCAAGAAACCTATGGTATTGGTGATATTATTATCGGAACGCGCGCTAGTCTAGAACAAGTATTGATTGATAGAGTTATTATTAAACAATCAGGTCGCCTAGAAACCTTAATGCTTGATGGCGCAGATTATAACCAACCGGCTAAAAGTATTGTTGCTAATAACCGACCTAGCAGCCCCGCTAAGCCTGATATAAAAGCAGCAGGTGCAGATCCTAAAGAAGTAAATATAGTCGATCAGCGCTTAAATAAAGAATTAAGTCGAAATGCGGTACAACTAAGACAAGATTTAAGTAATGACCCAGGTAAAATCACAGATTACTTACGTATTACACCAGCACGGAAAGGCGGCAAGATCATTGGTTACCGTTTATCGCCAGGCAAAAAGCCTGAGTTTTTTAAGTTGTCAGGTCTCAAAGCGGGTGATGTGGCAGTGCAAATGAATGGTCACGATTTACTAGTGCCTTTAGAGGCAGCACAAGCGATGTCAGCTTTAAAAACAGAACGTGACATATCATTATTAGTTGATCGAAATAGCGAATTGGTAGAAATATTATTTAGCATTGATTAACTGTCATTAAAAAATATTAGCATTATGAAACTACTTAGTAGTATGTATATTAAATAAAAGCAATAAGGAATTTTTCATGAGCACCACCTTAAACGTTACTATGGATAAGCAGCTTACCCATATGTTTAAGCACCTCAAACAACTTAGCGCAACACTTGTTGTCGCACTTGTTTTTAGTGGCATTTTTTCAGTGGGGCAGGCAAGTGCAGCTCAATACTCTCCTAACTTTAAAGGCACTGAAGTTACTGAATTTGTCAATATTGTCGGTAAGAACCTGAAAAAAACAATGATTGTTGACCCTAATGTGCGGGGCAAAGTTAATGTACGTAGTTATGATTTACTTTCTGAAGAGCAATACTATCAATTTTTCTTAAATGTATTGGAAGTCTACGGTTTTGCTGCCGTAGAAATGGACAGTAACATTATAAAGATCATCCGAAATAAGGATGCAAAAACTTCTTCAATCCCAGTAGTTGGCAGTCACAGCACTATCCTTGGCGATGAAATGGTCACTCGAATTGTCGAAGTAAAAAATGTTACAGTTCGCGAATTGGTGCCATTATTACGCCAATTATCAGATCAAGCTGGTGGTGGTAACGTCACTAACTACGACCCTGCTAATGTCATTATGCTGACAGGTACTGCTGCTACGGTAAATCGATTAGTTAAAATAATTGAGCGTGTTGATAGAGCGGGTGATCAAGATGTAGAAATTATTAAATTACAATATGCCTCTGCGGGTGAGATTGTTCGTATTATCGAAGCCATGAATAAGCCAAGTGGCGGTAAAGCAGGACAACCTACTTTCTTAATCCCTAAAATTGTAGCTGACGATCGCTCAAATAGCGTTATTGTTAGTGGCGAAGTGCAAGCACGTGAGCGTGTTAGTCGCTTAGTTAAACGTTTAGATAGTGAATTAGAAACCAGCGGTAATACGCGCATTTATTATTTAAAATACGCGAAAGCTGAAGACTTGGTTAAAGTACTGCAAGGCGTAAGTAAAACTATCGCCTCTGAAGAAAATTCAACTAAAACTAAAAGTAAGAGTAATTCTAAAACAGATACCAGTATTGAAGCGCATGAATCAACCAATACCCTTGTTATTACAGGGCAACCAGACATGTTGCGATCGCTTGAATCTGTTATTCGTCAATTAGATGTTCCGCGAGCACAAGTACATATCGAAGCCATTATTGTTGAAGTGTATGAAACCGACGGCGTGAGCTTAGGCGTGCAGTGGTACAGTGAGTCGGGTGGTTTTACTCAATTTACTAACAGTTCAGCGAGTATTTCTTCTGTTGCCGCAGGTGTTGTTGCTGCTGAAGGTGAAGAAGGTACGACGGTAACAACTATTGATTCAAATGGTAACCCTGTTGTTACCGAAAACCCAGCAACAGATGGAGACTATACACTACTAGCGCAGGTACTTGGCAGTGTGAGTGGTGGTATGTTTGGTATTATGCAAAATGATTGGGGTGCTATTGTAAATGCCGTAAGTACCGACACTAACTCGAATATATTAGCAACGCCGAGTATTACCACCTTAGACAATGAAGAAGCTTATTTCTTAGTGGGCCAAGAAGTACCGGTAATAACGGGTTCTTCAACAGGTAGTAATAATTCAAATCCATTCCAAACAGTAGATCGTCAAGAAGTGGGGATTAAATTATTAGTTACCCCGCAAATTAATGAGGGCAACGGTGTACAGTTAACCATTGAGCAAGAAGTTTCCTCTGTCAGTGGCGCAACTGGCGTCGATATTTCCATTAATAAACGTGAAATTAAAACCACAGTGATGGTGGAAAGTGGTGCCACGGTTATTTTAGGCGGCCTAATTGACGACGATGTTCAAGAGAGTATCCAAAAGGTACCTTTATTGGGGGATATTCCAATTCTTGGGCATTTATTTAAGTCCACATCAAGTAGCACGCGTAAACGTAATTTAATGGTGTTTTTAAAGCCGACCATTATTACTGATGCAGAAGTAATGAATGCTATGGCAAAAGAGAAGTATAACTTTATTCGTGCTGATGAGCTTCGTAAGCAAGAAGAAGGTTTATCACTGATGAGTGATGATAAGTTACCTATCCTGCCTGAATGGCAAGATGATTTGTCATTACCACCATCATTTAGTGACTACCAAGACTCTGTGCAAGAAGATAAAAAAATTGAACAACAAAAAAAGCTATTAGATGAGAATAACAACTAATGGCTGAGTTAGAGCTTGATCAATTAAGCGAATCACAAGACAAAGAACAAGCATTGTTACAAGAGCCAGTAATAACTCATGATGAGCAAGAGATGAACGCCACTGCTTGGCGATTACCTTTTGCTTTTGCTAAACGTTATAGCGTATTACTGAGTTTGCAAGATAGTGGTTATGTTTTACATTGTGTTGCGGATTTAAGTCTTGATACCTTGGTTGAAGTGCGCCGAATTATCAAGGCCCCTTTTAGTATCGATATTCAAGACCCCAATACATTTGAACTATTATTAACAGAAGCCTATCAACGCGATTCTTCTGAAGCACAGCAAATGATGGAAGATATCGGTAATGAGGTAGATTTATATTCACTTGCTGATGAAATGGTAGAAAGCGAAGATTTACTTGAGAATGAAGATGATGCCCCGATCATCAAATTAATCAATGCAATGCTCAGCGAAGCCATCAAAGAAAGCGCCAGTGATATTCACATTGAAACTTTTGAAAGTGCACTGCAAATTCGTTTTCGGGTCGACGGTGTATTACGTGAAGTATTAAAACCAAATCGTAAATTAGCTTCCTTACTAGTATCGCGTATTAAGGTTATGGCAAAACTGGATATAGCTGAAAAGCGTATTCCACAAGATGGCCGTATTTCTCTTCGCATTGGTGGTCGAGCAGTTGATGTTCGTGTATCTACCATGCCAACGGGTCATGGCGAGCGAGTCGTGTTGCGTTTATTAGATAAAAACTCTGCCCGTTTAGATCTTGAAGACTTAGGGATGACAGATGCTAATCGTCACTTATTCAGCCAACTCATTGAAAAACCTCATGGCATCATCTTGGTTACCGGCCCAACAGGCTCAGGTAAAAGTACCACCTTGTACGCAGGCTTGACGCAAATAGATGCCAGAGAACGTAATATTTTAACGGTAGAAGATCCTATTGAGTATGCGATTGAAGGGATAGGGCAAACTCAGGTCAATACCAAAGTTGATATGACTTTTGCTCGAGGTTTACGTGCCATTTTACGTCAAGATCCTGATGTGGTGATGGTGGGTGAAATTCGTGATTTAGAAACTGCACAAATTGGTGTTCAAGCAAGTTTAACGGGGCATTTAGTATTATCTACCTTGCATACTAACACTGCTGCCGGCGCTATAACTCGAATGGAAGATATGGGCGTCGAACCCTTTTTATTATCATCGAGTTTACTCGGAGTGTTAGCTCAGCGACTAGTACGTACTCTTTGTCCACATTGTCGAGAAAGTCATCTTCCGGATGAAGAAGAGTGTGCTCTTTTAGCTTTACCCAATGATAACAAACGCGTTATCTATCGCGCCATTGGCTGCGGTGAGTGTAACTTTAAAGGTTATAAAGGTCGTACCGGTATTCATGAGCTGTTAGTGGTTGATGATAAGGTGAGAGAAATTATTCATAATGGTCATGGCGAGCAGGCGATAGAGAAATATATTCGCCAAAATACCGCCTCTATTAGACGTGATGGTTTTGACAAAGTAATGACTGGGCAAACAACCCTTGAAGAAGTCTTACGAGTAACCCGAGAAGACTAATGGCTGCTTTTGATTATCAGGCCGTAGATAGCCGTGGAAAAACTAAAAAAGGGGTCATTGAAGGTGACACACCAAGGCAAGTACGTGGATTATTACGCGAACAAGGCCTGATGCCTATTGAAGTTGTCGCAACACTAGCTGGTGCTAAAAAAGGTAAAGCAACTGGCGGCAGTACTTCTCAAGCGAACAAAGGTAAAGTCTCTGCAGCTGAGCTAGCATTGATGACTCGCCAACTCGCGACATTAGTTGAATCTGGCTTACCTCTTGAAGAGTCATTAATGGCAGTTGCTGAGCAAGGTGAAAAAAATCGTATCAAAAGTATGATCATGGGAGTTCGAACCAAGGTTACTGAAGGTTATGGCTTGGCAGAGAGTATGGGGGAATTCCCAAAAGTCTTTAACCGCTTGTATCGCGCTATGGTTGCCGCGGGTGAAAAATCCGGACACTTAGATAAAGTGTTGAATCGTTTAGCTGATTATACCGAGCAACGAGAACAAATGCGCTCTCAAATCATTCAGGCTTTGGTATATCCCATTATCATGACAATAGTCGCCGTCGGTGTTATTGCGATATTATTAACGAAAGTTGTACCGCAAATTGTCGGTCAATTTGAACATATGGGAACAAATCTCCCTAAAACCACACAGTTTTTAATCGCCAGTAGTGAGTTTCTACAAGCTTATGGTTTGGTGTTGGTCTTGGTTGTTGCCGGCCTTTTCTTGATCTTTTCGCAATTGATGAAAAAGCCTAAGTTTCAATTAGCTTATCATCGCAGGGTAATTACTTTGCCCGGTATTGGTAAGGTGGCAAAAGGTATCAATACGGCGCGATTTGCTCGCACATTAAGTATTTTAAATGCCAGTGCAGTGCCTTTACTCGAAAGTATGAAAATATCAGGGGAGGTATTAGATAACCTCTTTATTAAACAAGAAATTAAAGCCGCAGGCGATAAAGTTAGAGAAGGGGCGAGTTTACGTATGTCACTTGAGCAAACAAAATTGTTTCCGCCTATGATGCTGCATATGATTGCTAGTGGTGAAAAAAGTGGCCAACTTGAGCATATGTTAGGACGTGCGGCAGATAACCAAGACAGAGAGTTTGAGGCATTAGTTAATATATCCTTGAAAGCTTTTGAACCAGCATTAATGGTGGTTATGGCCTGTATTGTTCTCTTTATTGTGGTGGCAATATTAGAGCCAATTTTACAATTGAATACCCTTGTCGGTGGTTAACTTTGTCATACTAAAGCAAAAACATAATACGTTATTCGCTTTATCAGAACGTGTTGAAAAATTATCGTAGTAAATAGAAATTAGGAATGAAGAAATGAAGAGACAAAAAGCTCAAGGTTTTACCTTACTCGAAGTAATGGTTGTTATCGTTATTTTAGGGATTTTAGCCAGTATGGTTGTGCCTAACTTAATGGGGAGCCAAGAGCGAGCTAGTATGCAAAAAGCGGTGCAAGATATTGGCGCTTTAGAGAATGCTCTTACTCAATATAAAATGGATAATTATGATTACCCAAGCACAGAACAAGGCTTAGAAGCCTTAATCGAAGAAACTGATATTGAGCCGTTGCCACGTCGTTTCCTTTCGGGTGGATACATTAAGCGTTTACCTAAAGATCCATGGGGCGGTGAGTATTACTTATTGAACCCAGGTGAAAATAGTAAGATGGATGTTTTTACCGCTGGACCTGACGGTGAAGTGGGTACGGATGATGATATAGGTAATTGGAACTTAGGCGACTACCAATAGTCAGAGCTCACTTTATTAGCGAAAGAGCCTTAACTCATTGTAAATACCATGAAAAATAACCTCCAACACTTCAAAGAAACAAAAGGATTCACCTTAATTGAAGTGATGGTAGTTATCGCCTTAATTGGTATTATTGCAACCATGGTTCAGTTTACATTTTCAGGTAAACGACCTGATGATGTGTTAAAAGAAGCGAGCTTTCGTTTTAGCGGTATTTTTGAGAATGCAGCGAATTATGGTTTGCTTAATAATATTGAGCTAGGGCTGTATGTTAAAGATAATAGCTATCAATTTCTTGGTTATGACGGTGAAAAGTGGACCGAAATACCTGAGCAAGACTGGCTAGCCATTCAAGAAATGCCTGAAGGTGTTGAGTTAACACTAACGTTAGACGACTTACCAATCGAAGAGCCTTTGTTATTTGATTCAGCTGTATTCACCGAGCGCTCAAATGAATACCTCTCTTTTGATGATATAGAAGCAAAAAAAGAAAAACAAATTACCCCGCAAGTGTACATCTTGTCCGGGGGAGAAATTACTCCTTTCAGTCTTACTTTTCACTTTGGTGAAGAGTCTATGTTTGATGATGAGTTAACGGATTTAGCGTATCGAGTCACCGGGATATATACCATTCCTCTAACGATTGAAGGGCCGGTATTAGACAATGAGTGATAAGAAAAAACTGCAAGGATTTACGTTAATAGAAGTCATGTTAGCCATGGCAGTTTTTGCTATCGCAGGTTTAGCCTTGCTTAGCGCAGCAAGTAATAATGCCCAAAATATGGGCTATTTAGAAGATAAAATGTTTGCCAGTTGGGTTGCTTCTAATCAACTGGTTGCTGCTAGTTTAGATAAAAAATGGCCACCTAAAAACAATGTCAAAGGCGACGTTGAATTAGCGGGCAGACAATGGTTTTGGCATAAAAAAGTTCAAGAAACTACAGATAAAGATATGCGCGCTATCGTGATGGAAGTTCGCTTAGATGAAGATGAAAAGTTGCCGCTGAGTAGTTTGACAACTTATGTATCTAAGGTCGAAGAATGAACTTTCCTTCTAAAGCAAGTGGCAGATATTTTATTGCTAATAAGGGCTTTACTTTACTCGAAGTTTTAATTGCTATTGCGATTTTTTCTATAATAAGTTTATCGAGTTTTACGGTTTTTGATGTTGTTCTTAAAGGGGATGGAACCTCGAAAGAACGTAGTAAACGTCAAAATGAATTACAGCGTGCATTTATCATTATTGAAAGAGATCTTGGTCAAATGGCGCAGCGCTCTGTCAGAGTAAATGGTGAAGCGCCATCAGAACGATTTATACAAGCTGCTACCGATGTTGTTGATGGAGAATTAGCATTAGCTTTTGTCAGGCTTGGTTGGACAAACCCTGGCTTATTATTACCCCGAAGTGATGTGCAAGCGGTGGCCTATCAAATAAATGAAGAAACGTTACAACGACTTCATTATAATTTCGTCGATGCTGTTGGTGGGGAAGAGCCTAAAATTCGACCGCTACTTTCAGATGTAACCAGTGTAGTTTTTCAATATTATGATGGCTCAAAATGGCAAAATAATTGGAACAAAAACTCCCTGCCCATGGCTGTTGCTATTGAAATTGAAACCAATGATTTTGGGCTTATTCGTCGTCAATTTTTAGTGCCGGGTGTAGACAGTAGCGTTAACAATGATAACTCAGGGTTAAGTGATTGATGATTGGCATGACTAACTTTAAGAAGCAACAAGGTGTCGCATTAATTACTGTTATGCTCATTGTTGCTTTATGTGTCGTTATCGCCAGTCAAATGACCAGTCGCTTACAAATGCAAATGCAACGTAGCGCTAATACTAGTTTTAACCAGCAAGCATATTGGTACGCGATGGGGGCAGAAGCCTTCACAAAAAGAGTACTAATTACAGCGTTTAAAACCGATGAAGAGGTGACTCACCTAGGTCAGATTTGGGCGCAAGATGAAACAACCTATCCGGTAGATTTTGGTGAAATTACCGGTGAAATTAAAGATTTACAAAGTTGCTTAAACTTAAACGCATTGCGAGCGCCATTAAGTAATAACAGTACAGGTGGAGGCAATACGAGTGGTGGCAGTACTAGTAGTTCTGATAGCAGCGGTGAAACAGAAAAAGGTACATCAGGTAAGGGCAAGAATTCAGGGGCGAGAAACACTAAAGTACCTGCTAGGTTAGCACTTGAAATATTAATTACTAACCTACAGCTTGAAGGTATCTCACAATTTGAAGCAGAGTCTATGGCTGATGCGTTAACCGATTGGTTGGATGAAGACAGTCGCATCAGTAGCGCAGGAGGCGCTGAGGATGATGATTATGCCTCACGAGAATTTCCCTACTTAGCAGCGAATAGTTACTTAGCCAGCGTAAATGAATTAAGAGTTGTGGAGCATTTTACGCCAGCAGTAATCAACGCATTAAAACCTTTTGTTTGTGTTATTCCTGCAAGTGATAAACATGAAATAAATATAAATACACTAGATGCAGAGCAACCAGAGTTATTACAGGCATTACTCGATTCAACCCTTGAAGAAGCGGAGCAAATATTAAGTGCTCGCGGCGAGGAAGGTTTTGAAACCATCAGTGAATTTCATAATATCCCTGAGTTTGTTAGCTTAGCAAGTAGTGATGAGAGAAAAGATCAGTTTGTAGTTGATAGCGAATACTTTACACTTAAAGCAAGTACTAACTTTAATGACAGCTATTTCGCTTTAAACTCAGTAATGAAAGTAACAAATAATAAATATATTGATGTGATAAGTCGCACCATAGGACGCAATTAATGGCCGAAACTTTATATATACGCTTAGGCAGCAAAGAAGATGATGAGATATCTTGGCTGATTTTTAGTGATGCTGAGCAAGAAATTATTGCTAGCGGTACACTCGCTAATGCAGAGCAATTAATTGATTTAACAGATAAAGCAGCACAGCGTGTTGTTAAGGTATTTGTACCTGGCTGTGATGTTACTTTAAAGCAATTAACCGTACCTACTAAGTCAGCACGTGCTATGCGCGCAGCTGTTCCTTATATGTTAGAAGATGAGTTGGCGCAAGATGTCGAATCATTGTTTTTCGCTTATGCTGACTTGAGTGAAGATACCTCGGGTAATAATTGTTTTATTGCCCTTGTTGCCCATGAACAAATACAAAACTGGTTATCTTGGCTTCAGCTAGCTGATATTAAAACTAAGAGTTTGCAAGTTGATGTACTTGCTATGCCATTGTTGCCAGAGCAGTGGAGTGCTATATCCATACCAGGAAAAAGCCAATCAACAGAGCAGATCATTGTTCGTCAAGATAGATGGCAGGGCTTTGTTTTAGATCATGACGCTTGGGAATTTGCTGCGAATAACCTCTATAGCAAACTAAATAAATCGCCCAAAGAAACATCGCCCTCAGATAGCGATGAAGTAATGGATGAGCAACCGAACATTACCGCCTATTCATCATTACCCCATAGTGAGCAGTTGTCAGTGAACTCTGCTGGTGAAGAATTACCTCTAGCTTTGTTAGCTCAGCACAGTCAAAACATGCGCTTTAATCTTTTACAAGGTCAGTACAAGGTAAAAGAACAGCACTCTAATGTGTTAAAAAACTGGTTGTGGGCTGCTGGTATCGCTGCTTGTGCCTTATTACTCAATGTTGGTTATAAAAGTGCGCAATTATGGCAATTAACGGCGCAACAAGAACAAGTAGAAGCAAAAATTATCGCACGTTATAAAAAAGCATTTCCACAAGCAAAGAAAGTGCGCATTGGTACAATAAAGTCGCAATTAAACAGAAAAATTGCTGAATTAGGCGGAGCGAGTGATAGTGATGGTTTTTTAGCTATGCTTTCGAAAGTGCAGCCCGCTTTTGCTAAAGTGCCTAATTTGAAACCAGAATCTTTAAAGTTTGATGGTAAACGCCAAGAGCTGCGTTTACAGGCGATTGCAAGTGATTACCAACACTTTGAACAATTTAAAAATGCCTTAAATGCTGCAAATTTGAAAGTGAAACAGGGTGCTCAAAATAATCAAGGAGAGCAAATTACCGGCTCGTATAGTATTAGTCCTGATGATAGCCGTAATGCTAGCAGCAATAGTAAGGAGCGCTCATAATGAATCAATCGTCAATAAAGCAATGGTGGCAACAACTTAATTTACGTGAGCAACGACTAGTCATGGCAATGGGCTCTGCTATAGGTGTTTTTCTCGTTTATACGTTGTTTTGGCAACCTCTTAATAACAATTTAAGCAATGCAGAAAAGAAATTAACTAGCCGGCAAGAATTACTTACTTGGGTTGATGAAAATGCTGCGCGATATCAAAGTATTAAGCCGAATGGAGTGACGAAAAAATCATCGGGTAGTCTGTCGAGTATTATCAATCGCACTGCTAACCAGTATCGGTTAACTATTACTCGTATGCAGCCTCAAGGAGACAGTTTACAAGTATGGTTGGACACAGCTCCTTTTACCGAACTGTTATTCTGGTTAGAGCATTTAGCGAATAAAGAAGGTTTACAAGTACAAGCTATAGATCTAGCGAGTAGTGATAAAGCAGGTGAGGTACGTGTGCGCCGACTGCAATTAACTAAGCAATAGATTCAGCAAAGTAACTCAATATCAAACAAGTTAAATACATAATAAATTAATTAAAAAGCAGAGAAATAAATGAAGAAGAAGTTTGCTATTGCAGCAATTTTTTTAGCTACCTATGTAGTGTTTTTAATCGCAACCTTGCCAAGTACTGCTGTGTTAAAACATATCAGTTTACCTAAGCATATCGCCTTGTCAGGTGTATCTGGAACCGTATGGCATACTCAAATTGAGCAGCTATCTGTGGGCAAAACATTGGTTCAAAACTTGGATCTAGATTTAAGTTTTTTCTCATTGTTAACTTTAGCACCTAAGTTTGATATCACTTTTGGTGATCCATTGCTATCAGGTGCAGAAGGAAAATTAATGTTAGCCATTTCCAGCCAAGAAATGGTAATCACGGATTTAACGGTTTTTGTCAGAGCCAATGAAGTGGCGCAACAAATTAGTTTACCTCTGCCTTTATCCGCTCAGGGTGAAGTTGAATTACAATTAACACAAGCCAGTATTGATTTACAAAATTATCAATGTTTAACGGCTATGGGTAATGTTAATTGGGGTAAAGCTGGAGTCGTGGCGTTAGAGCAAAATATAAAGTTAGGTCAATTTAATGCTGATATTAATTGTGAGGATGGTGTACTCGCCTTGCTATTGTCACCAAAGAATGACCTAGGCTTAACTTTTAGTGCCTACGTTCGCCAAGGTGGCAAGATATCAGGCACGGGTTATTTAACACCGGGTAGTAAATTTCCACGTGAATTGGAGCAAGCTTTGCCGTTCTTAGGTAATAAGGATGCTCAGGGTCGTTATCGACTATCATTCTAACGAATTGGATTAGCCAAAATATCTTTGGTTAATAAACGATAGTCAGAAATGGAATTAAAACCTTCAATGGTATTACTTGGTTTTTGGCTGTCAGGATTCTCTACTGCTAAAATATGTCCAATACCATAACGTTTAGCCGATTTTAAAACTGGCAAACTATCATCAACAAATAAAGTGTTATTTAGCTCAAAACCTTGTTTGGCTTGTAATTTTTTCCAGAGTAATTGCGACTCTTTAACTACGCCAAATTCATGAGTAGAGTATAAAACATCAAAATACTTATCTAATTGAGTACGCTCTATCTTTAGTGATAATGCATCAGGGTGAGCATTAGTCACTAAAATCACTTCTCTGCCACTTTGCTTTAAAGCTGTTAAAAACTCATCGGCATCTTGACGTAATTGTATTAAATGTTGCACTTCTCGTTTAAGAAGCGGGATAGGCATTTGAGTAAATTCGCTCCAATAATCTAAACAATACCATTCAATAGTGCCTGTTAGCTCTTGATAGTGTCCAATTAATTTATGTTTCGCTTCTTCAATACTCATGCCGTGCTTTTGCGCATAACGAGCGGGAAAATATTCAAGCCAAAAGTGATTGTCGAAGTGTAAATCTAAGATGGTACCGTCCATGTCGAGTAAAACAGTAGAAATTTGTGACCAATTGAGCATTTAGAGGTTCCATAGTGGCTATTTATCATGTCATTATAACGTTATGTAGAATGAATTACTCAAGCTTATGTCAGGGAAAAATCAGTTACCTAAAATTAATGATCAGAAAAAAGTCGCCAGTAGCCGTTTATTTGCCATTGAGCAGCTTGATTTAACATTTAGCAACGGTGAGCAACGTCAATATGAACGTATGATAGGCACTGGTCGTGGCGCTGTTATGATTGTACCAATGCTTGACGCTAATACCTTGTTATTGGTCCGTGAGTATTGTGCGGGTACACATAGTTATGAACTGGGTTTTCCAAAAGGGCTAATTGATGCTGGAGAAAGTCCTGAAGAAGCCGCAAATAGAGAGCTTCAAGAAGAAATATTTTACGGTACTCAACACTTACAACACCTTTCTCAAATGATGATGGCACCAGCATTTTTTAATGCAAAAATGGATGTGTTTATTGCGAGTGATTTATATCCAGCGAAACTTGTTGGTGATGAGCCAGAGCCATTAGAAGTT
This sequence comes from Colwellia sp. KS18-150, assembly GCF_057551365.1. Taxonomy (NCBI): domain Bacteria; kingdom Pseudomonadati; phylum Pseudomonadota; class Gammaproteobacteria; order Alteromonadales; family Colwelliaceae; genus Colwellia; species Colwellia sp. KS18-150. The sequence continues at coordinate 103,014 of NZ_BAAJMC010000001.1, forward strand.
GTACCTTGGCCGTTAGAAAACTATAAAGAATTACTACAACAGCATGATTTTAAGGAAGCGCGAAGTGTTGCCGCTTTAATGCTAACAGTGGATTATTTTAAGGTTTAAGGAATATCATGAGTGACGAAAAACTGCTAAATATCGCAATAGAAAGTGCTAAGAAAGCGGGTGTCGAGGTGATGAAATATTATCGAGACAAAAGCTTCACAGCTGAGCTTAAAGAAGATGAAAGCCCGGTAACGAGTGCTGATATTGCCGCGAATGATATTTTAATGGATTGTTTACAAACCCTAACACCAGATATCCCTATTATTTCAGAAGAGGTTGGTGCTTTACCATTAGCTCAGCGTCAAGCTTGGTCCAGATACTGGCTCCTTGACCCTATTGACGGTACTGGGGAGTTTATTATTGGTAGTGGCGATTTTGCCGTTAATATTGCACTAGTTGAAAATGGTTGGCCAAGTATTGGAGTAATTCATGCACCAGATCATCACTTAACTTATTATGCTCAAAATAATTTAGGTGCCTTTAAAGAATGCGCTATCAGCCAAAGTAGTACTAGTAATCAAATTTATGTTGCCGATTATGACCAACAGCGTCCTATAAAAGTGGCTATTAGTAAAAGGCAGCGTATTGACTTAATGGGACAATACTTAAATGATGAGTTTGATTATGATCATATCGCTTTAGGTAGTTGCTCTTTAAAAAACTGCTTGATTGCTGAAGGTGGTGCTGATTGCTATTTACGTGTCGGGGTCACAGGAGAATGGGATACTGGTGCTAGTCAATGTATTCTTGAGCAAGCGGGCGGCACTATCATTGATAGTGAATTTAACCCTTTAAGTTATAACAAACGTGAGAGCTTACTTAACCCTGACTTTGTCAGTTTAGGTAATCAAAATATTCCTTGGCAGCAAGTAATTAAAGCTCATAGGAAGGTCTACGATGACTCACTATAGACTAAAGTATTCAAGCTAAGTATCTTTGCATATGGTATTAATAGAACGATTTATGTACAAATAGTTAAAGCAACGCCCTTAGTCTAATATTGAATTTTTGTCGTCGGAGGTATCATGGATAACATTCATGGTGAAGTGAAACTTCATCTGCAAGGTAGTATTGTCATGGCAAAACTAACTGGCTCATTTAATGAAGAGGGTGCTAAGAGATATACCTCAAGTGTGAAAAAACTGATTGAGGGCTTTCAAGGAGAGCCCTTTTCAATGTTGATCAATAATCTTGATTTAGAAGGGGGCACGCCTGAAGCGTACCAAGAGTTGGAAAACTATAACTCTTGGTTAAACACTCAATGTTTAATTGCTAAGGCGATGGTGCAATCAGACATTGCCACAGAACTTATCAATAAATTATCGCCTTCTCAATTGCAGCAAAATGGTAAAAGCTTTAAGAGTGTTGCAGATGCTCTACATTGGCTTGATACTGTTGAAGAATAAGTTGCGATGAAACGCTACTCTTGCGGCTCTTGTTGATTAAACTGCTCAGCTGGCAAGATATTTACGCTCTCATGAAGCTCTGAATAGACTAATACCGCACTACCTTGTTCGAGTTGTTGTTTTATCTGCGATACCTTATCTTTTTTGCTGGCATCAATTGCGCCGTAATCCGTTCCTTCCCGTAAAATATATTCTTCAATAATCGCTGTTAAAGTATCACTGTTGAGCTGTTCTAATGGAATTATCATTTGATTACTGCTTTTTAATTAAATAGTCTGCTAAAAAATCGGGTACTCGTTTTTCTAACCAATATTTGGGTTTGAATGGGTTGTTTCCGTAAATAAAACCAACATGTCCACCATGCTGGGAAACTTCAAAAGTTAAATGCTTAGGCAATGTTTGTTTAGGTAACGAGCACTGATGGTTTAAAAATGGATCATCGGCTGAATGCACGAAAAGGCAAGGTTGTTTGATTGTTTTTAATACCGTCTTACCACTCGATTGTTGATAATAGTGTTCAGCATTACTAAAACCGTTTAGTGGTGCTGTGATTTGCTCATCAAAATCATAAATCGTATTAATTTCAGCTAGTTGATCTGGTTTGATATGACTGATTATTTTTTTACCAATCTTCTCTAACGTACTGTCTTTTAACATTTGCAGTAAATATTTTTGATAGATACGAGAAAATCCCTGATTAATCCTAGCACTACAACTGGCTAAGTCGAGTGGCGCACAAATAACCGCTGCAGCTTTATAAGGATTGTTAGGTACTTGAGCTAGGTATTGCGTTAAAACATTGCCACCGAGTGAAAAACCCAGAACTGAGAAAATGCATTGTTGATAACGAGCAATAAGATGCTCTGTTAAATACATAATGTCTCGGGTATCGCCAGAATGGTAAGAGCTAGCTTGTCTGTTTTGTTTACTACCACAGCCTCGAAAATGCATCAATACGGCTATCCAACCACGTGCTTTAATGGCTGTTAACATACCTTTTATATAATGACTGTCTTTAGAGCCCGCAAGGCCATGTAAGAGCACCACAATAGGTTTAGTATTATTTTTTTTAGGTTGTTCTGTCCAAGCAAGTTCAATAAAGTCCCCATCGGGAAGCTCTAAAGTTTCTAGGTTAGTCATCAAACGCTGTTTACGACGAAAAAATTTAGCCGCTAAGGTTTGAAAGTGAGGATTAGTTAGCCACCAAGCCGGCTTGAATTTACTGGCAGAATACATGTTTTACTATTTTATTGTCGCTGGTAATAAGAAGAAGGATTGTATGATAAAGCGCTTGTTTAGGCTATAAGAAATAGATATTAGACTCGCTGGTTTACTAATAACCCTTTACGAGACTCTTCATCTTTCTTACTAATAATCGCGGCTTGTAAAACTACTTCTGTTTCTTGCTGCTTTGAACTAACTTGAGCAAAATCGGTATCTTCAATTCTTGAGCGCGCAGCACTTACATGTACAACGCTAGTTTCATAGGTATTTACTTGGCTTGATAAGGCATTCGAATCAGCACCTAATGTAGTTGCCGAGTCGCTAACAATAGCAAAAGCATTATCAATTGCCGCTTGTGTGCTTGTTGGATCATTCGCATCAAGACCAGAAAGGAAATTATTTTGGCCGAGTACTTCGCTAGCTAAAGCATTTACTTGCTCAGTCAGTTGGTCTAATTCACCTTGAATAGCATCATTGCTACTTAATGGATTGGCGGATTGAATAGATAATACACTGGCGCGTTGCAAACTGTCATTAATAGCGGATAAGCCACCCGACTGTTCGTTGTTGCTGTTAATCCTATCTTGGCTATTTACACTTAACTGCTTATTTTGGTTAATATCAGCAGTTAATCGGTTCGTGACTTGTAAACCTGCAGCATCATCACTCGCACTATTAATGCGCTTAGCGGAGGCCTGTTTTTCAGCTTCTTCTTCGCGATCTTTTACTTGCTGCTCAATAAAGCTTAAAGAGGTGGATGTTTGGTTTATCGACAGTGTCATAGCTATACCTTACAGTGAAGTCACCATAGTCGATACATCAATTGATATAGTGACTAATGGGTAAAAGTATAGCAAAGGCGCCCGATTTTCGCTCAAATTACAAGCGAATTAATTCTACTTCTTATCTTCTTGAATATGCTTGATAAAGTAGAACACATAGAAAACGCAGATAGCTAAAACAATGGCTAAACCACCGAAGGAAAACATGACGACAGGATCGTTAGCTAGCATAGAGAAAAAGTTCATAATTGACTCCTTATAATTAAACTAGGGTTATTATAAGGAGTCTCGCAAAGTGGGAAGGTGATTTAGATCAATAGACGTTTTTATTTTCGGCCATTTTTGCTTTTAATTTCTCTTGTTCCATGATTTTTTTGTATATTTGATTGGCTTTTTCATAGCCACTTTCTTTTTTTACCGAGGATAATTGACGCTCATCAAGAATAAGGCTTTTCTCAGCATTAGGGTAACCATTCCAGGCGGCGATGGTATTCCACACATATGACATTTCAGTACTTTTTTCTACGCCTTTTCCTTCGCTATATAGTAACGCTAAATTATACTGAGCTAGTGCGTAATTTTGATTTGCAGCAGCTTGATACCAACGAGAAGCTTTAAAATCATCTTGCTTGACTCCCGTACCATTGGCATACATTACCGCTAAATTAAATTGGGCACTGGCGAGCTCTTTTTTGGCTGCTTTAAAAGTTAACTGATAAGCTTTCTTTAAATCTTGTTTGACTAGTTTTCCTTCGGTATAGATTAACGCTAGCTCGAACTGTGCATCAGAGTAGTTTTGCGCTGCAGATAATTGAAATAATTCTAAGGCTTTCATGCCATCTTTTGGTACGCCAAAACCTTCTTTATATACAACCCCCATTTGATATTGAGCTGGGGCATATCCTTCAGCCACAAGAGGCCTAAATTGTTCAATAGCGGCGATAAATTCACCTCTATTTAACTCATATATACCTAATTCCAAGTCATTTGCTTGGCTTAAGAATGAAAAACTGCTCAGTAATAAAAAAACCAATACTATTATTTTTGTATGCATAATTTGTTCTCATTTAGTTTTTGAATAACGTCAACTATAGTGTAGCTTAAATTGACGGAATTATTTATCTAACCTGAATTCCTCTTAGTCGAGGTTTAAGAGTTGAACTTGGTTTTATTCGTTAGCTGCCATTATTTCTTCAATTTGTTCGGCTAACTCTAACCAAAGCATTTCATTTTCTTCTAATTTATCTTTTAAGCTACCTTGTAGCTTGAGGTTTTCAGTTAGCTCTCTTTTACGTTCGCTTTGATATATACCACTATCGCTGAGCAACTCTTCTACACTAGCCAATTCGGTTTGCCATTGATGAATTTTCTTTTCTAATTGATCGGCTTTTTTACGAAGGGGAGCGGATTTTTTTCGTAGTTCAGCTTGTTGCTGTCGTAATTGTTTTTTATCTAAGCCTTTATCCGTAACAGTTGAACTACTTTTATTACTACTGACAGATTGTTTTTTATCATCATTTAACCATTGTTGATAATCATCTATATCGCCACTAAAATCACTTACTTTACCATTGGCGACTAAATAGAATTCATCAACACAAGACTCGAGTAAAAATCTATCATGGGCAATTAAAATGATGGCACCACTGAAATCTTGAAGTGCCATGACTAACGCTTGACGCATTTCTAAATCTAGGTGGTTAGTTGGTTCATCAAGTAGTAATAATTGAGGCTTTTCTAAGACTATTAAGGCCAATACCAATCGCGCTTTCTCGCCCCCTGACATAGTATCAACTTTGTCTAAGGCTTGATCGCCACTAAAGCCAAATCGACCTAAAAAACTTCTAGCTTGAGGCTCGCCTAAGCTTGGTTTAGCACGAATAATATGATCTACAGGGCTAGAGCCAAAGTGTAATTGTTCAAGTTGATGCTGAGAAAAATAACCTATTTTTAATTCTTGGGCGCAATACCTATCACCACTAAGTAGCGCAATATCACCAGCTAGAGATTTGATCAATGTTGATTTACCTGCACCATTTCTCCCTAACAAACCGATGCGACTGCCAGGAACGAGTGTTAAACCAACATCATCAAGGATAATTGTTTCAGCGCCATAACCACACTGACTTTCAGTTAACGATAATAACGGATAAGGCAGACTTTCAGGTTCTTCAAAGCTGAAAGTAAACTGACTATCAACGTGTGCTGGTGCTAAATTAGGCAACTTTTCTAGACGTTTTAATCGGCTTTGTGCTTGTTTCGCTTTACTCGCTTTTGCGCGAAATCTATCAACAAAAGCGGTTAAATGAGCCGCTTCTTTTTGTTGCTTTTGGTACTGCACTTCTTGTTGAGCCAAATGCTCTGCTCTTTGCCGTTCAAAAGCGGTATAATTGCCGCTGTAAAGTTTAGCTCGTTGGTGTTCAATATGCAGTATTTGGCCGATAACTGTATCAAGAAAATCTCGATCATGAGAAATCAATACTAATGTACCTGTGAAGCGTTTTAACCAACGTTGCAACCAAATAACAGCATCTAAATCTAAATGGTTGGTAGGTTCATCCAGTAATAATAAATCAGCACGACTGATTAATGCTTGCGCCAAATTTAAACGCATGCGCCAACCGCCAGAGAAGTCTTTTACTGGACTTGCTAATTGATGCTGTAAAAAACCTAAACCGTGCAGTAACTCACCGGCTCGTGCTGGTAAGCTATAGCCGTTAATGGCATCTATTTTATTAATTAAAATAGCTTCTAAATTACCATTTTCACTAGTGCGTGCTTGTTCAAGTTGTTGTTCAAGTTGACGAAATTCTCTATCACCATCAATAACATAGTCTAAAGCAGACTGCTCAAGTGCTGGCGTTTCCTGTTTTACGGTCGCTATGTCCCAACTACTTGGCATGCTCAAATCACCAGCATCTGGAGATAAGTCTCCTAAAAGTGCTGCGAAGAGTGAGGATTTACCACAACCATTACTTCCCACTAGACCCACTTTGTGGTTTGGATGAATGGTGAAGCTTGATGCCTTAATGAGGTTTTTTGCTCCTCTATCTAAGCTTAAATCGGTTGCAGTGATCAAGAAAATACCCTAAATATGAAAGATGAAAAAATTAACCCCTTATTGTCGCTTTTCCTTGGGGGGGAGTTCAAGGTAAAATAACGTAAATAAACTATATTTTCCCTGATGAGATAATTACTGTGAAAAAGAGAGTGAAAAAAAGATTTATTGCTGGTGCCACATGTCCTAAATGTAATGCTAAAGACACCATGGCACTGACTAAAGAAGATGGTGTTGAGAAAGTTACCTGTGTTAGCTGTGGTGAACAAATGACTCAAAGTGAGCCGCAAGTAGATGAAGTGGTGCGTCAGCATGAACAAGTGATTGGCGTGTTTAAACCTTAAATATACTGTCTTTGAAGGTGAACACACCACTATTCGAACATTTTATGCACAAAGTAGAGTTTTATTAACTTGCATGCTATGTTAATAAACCGTAACTATGAATTCACAAGGAGAGAGACATGATAGTTCGTATATCAATGATATTTTTATTTATATTCGGTGCAAGTGCTTGTACCAATACTCAGGATTATGAGGAAGATTTAAGTGCTTGGGTAGGCCATAATATGGTTGAATTAGTTGATGCTTGGGGCTATCCAGAAAGCTCTTTTCAATCAGAGCAAGGTAATACTGTTTATGTTTATCGTCGATTAAACTCATACTCTAGACCTAATTGGTCAGCAGCAATTCACTCACCCATTAATTCACCTGCAGGCTCTAGCGTTTCCACTGGTGGAGGATATATTACTAATTCTAGTGATGTTCAAGGCAACCGTTTAACAAACCATTATTGGTGCCAAACGTCTTTTGAAGTCGATGAAAGCAATGTTATTACCCAATGGAATTTCGAGGGGAATAAGTGTCAAATTAACATTCATCAAACTAAAGAAAGCTGATGAATATTAATTTCAATAACGTTTAATTCATTTAATAATGCGGTGGTGGCGGCTCAATTTCATCTTTATTAGACGATAAGCTGCCAGCATCTTTTAATCGATTAGCCACCAATTGAATTTGCTCTTTTAATTCCGCTATTTGTACCTGATGTATCGCCAACTCTTCACTGAGTTGTTCAATAACATCATCTTGGAAAAGGTTGCGAGACTCTAGTGCGTCGATGCGTTCTTCAAGAATGCTGATGGTGTTTTCGGTAGTTTTTTGTGGTGACATTTAATTTACTTTCTTGGGGATTTGCCATAATTCAGCATAGCCCGAAGAGCTTTCGGTTAATAGAGTATTATTATCGCTAAAAGCTAGGCTATACACAACTGCGCCGGTGGGTCTTTTAGCTTCTTTTGGTGTTACATGCCAGCTTGCAGTACGTTTACCTGTGTTTAAATCCCATAAACTGACTTTACTACTAGCAGCGCCTGTAACGAGTGTTTTGCCATCGGGAGAGAAACGTGCCGAACTAAACACTTCATGGCGCTTAGTCCCTTTTAATGTTGTGACAAGTTTACCTGTTTTTAAATCCCAAATGTGTGCAGATCTCATACTATCGGCTGAAAAAGCAAAGCGACCTAATGGGTCTAGCGCGACCTTAGACACTCGACTAGTGTGATTAAATTGATAAATAACTTGTCCTGAATTGGTATCCCACACATAAGCGATAAAGTCATTGGCACCAGATATGGCTACTCTGCCATTTGGCATCATATCGACACTATTTATTTTTTCTTTATGCCCTAAAAACTCTAAGCGACGTCCAGTATCTACTGCAACATGAACGACAGTACCATTACCTTTGCCAATGAGTATGTAGTCACCATTGTTACTGACGGCAATATCACGAATATTTGATTCGCGAACTTTCCAATAACCTTCAGATTGACCTGTTTTCATATTCCATAAAGCAAAATTTTCACGACTTGCTGTTAGTGCATGGCTGTTAGTATCACTAATATCGATAGCTAAAACTAAATTATCACTGTTATTCTGTTTTTGACTCCATTGATACGTTAAGGCATTTTTTTCTATATCCCAGACGCTGATCCCATGATGAATGGAAGAGATAACACTCCATTTACCATCGTTTGAGATATCTCCAGCATAACTACCTTCTACAGCGTGTTCAAAACGTTGTAATGGTTTCTCTGATGCAGGGCTACAAGCAACGACAAATAAAGCAAGGGCAAAGGGTTTTAACACTCCCATTAAAGTGCAAAATTGACTTTTTTTATTTTTTGAATAATTAAGCGACATATTTATACTTTTTTATCTTGGCATTTCTTGTTAGTTCTAGTTAGTATAAGGCGTTTTTTAATTTTGTTTAGTGATTTTTTTACTAAATAAGAATCAAGCTATGGATTGGGGAGTTCTCCAATTGTGATTTGTTAACGGAGATATAAATGAAATTTTTTAAACCCACATTAGTGGCTGTTGCATTACTTAGTGTTGCTGCTTGTCAAGAAAGTACTAAAGAAGAAGCGGCTAGCGTTGATAGCCAAGCGGCGGTTTTAGAAACTGAAACGCAAAAACAAGCATATGGCTTAGGTGCATATATTGGCATGAATATGCAACGTAACTTAGTTGAACAAGAGAAACTAGGTGTTGTTTTAGAAAAAGAATTAATTATACGCGGATTTGTTGAAAGCATTAATGATAAAGCGACTCTAGAACAAGAAGAGATTCAAGCATTATTAATGAGCTTAGAGCAAACCATGAAAACTAAACAGCAAGAAGCCGCGGTATTAGCTTCTGAAGCAAGTTTAGCTGAAGGTCAAAAATTCTTAGACGATAATGCGGCGAAAGAAGGCGTTACCGTGACTGATTCTGGTATTCAGTATGTAGTTATTACTGAAGCTGAAGGTGAAAAGCCAGCAGCAACTGACACAGTAACCGTTCATTATAAAGGTACTTTCTTAAATGGAGAGACTTTTGATAGCTCTTATGATCGTGGTGAGCCAGCAGTTTTCCCACTTAACCGCGTGATTAAAGGATGGACCGAAGGCGTTCAACTAATGTCTGTTGGGTCAAAGTATAAGTTCACTATCCCATCTGATTTAGCATACGGACCAAATGGCAACCCGCCACGTATCCCTGGAAACTCGGTATTAGAGTTTGAAATTGAATTATTAGAAATTCAAAAACCTGAGCCAGCTCCAGAAGTAGGCGAGCAGCCTTCTGCTGAGAAGTAAATAGGCCCTAGTTACCCTTTAAGGTAATCAGTTTAAGGAAAGCCATTGGCATTAAGTTGCTAATGGCTTTTTTGTTCAATTCAGGTGATGTATTTCGATGCTATGATGTAATTCATTAGCATCAATGCACGGTATTAATCCGATTGGTATAAAATACTATGAAAAAACTCCTTATTATCGGTTGGGTATGGCCTGAGCCAAATTCATCAGCGGCAGGTAGTCGCATGCTGCAATTAATTCAATTGTTTCAACAACAAAGTTATCAAGTTACCTTTGCTTGTACGGCGCTCAGAACCGAGCATATGGTTGACTTAATAGGCATTGATATTGATTGTGTTGATATTAAGTTAAATTGCGAAAGCTTTGATGAATTTGCTGCGGCATTACAGCCAGATGTAGTTATGTTTGATCGCTTTATGATGGAAGAACAATTTGGTTGGCGGATAACTGAGCAATGTCCTAACGCATTACGGCTATTAGATACCGAAGATTTATTTTGTTTACGTCATGCAAGACACGATGCACATAAAAAGAATACAACTATTTGTGAAGAGGATTTATTGACTTCAGAATTAGCTAAACGTGAAATTGCCGCTATTTTTCGTTGCGATATTTCGATCATGATCTCACCAAAAGAAATAGAGATATTAACGCGCGTATTCAAAGTTGATGAAAGTTTATTATATTACCTACCATTTATTTTTGAAGCTAAGCAATTTAAGAAAACTAACCCGTCTCGTGAGCAGCGAAATGGTTTTATATCTATTGGTAACTTTCGTCATCCCCCTAACTGGGATTCAGTACTGTGGTTAAAACAACAGATCTGGCCGCTAATTCGCAAGCAATTACCCGACGCTGAAATTTCAATCTGTGGTGCATATCCTCCACCTAAAGTGACAGATTTGCATGATGAAAAGTCAGGTTTTTTAGTGAAAGGTTGGGTGGATAATGCCGAACATGCTATGCAGTCAGCACGTGTATGTTTAGCACCATTGCGTTTTGGCGCTGGCATCAAAGGAAAACTCGCTGAAGCTATGTTATGTGCGACTCCGTCGGTAACTACCGATGTTGGCTCAGAAGGCATGGAAACACATTTAGCATGGCCAGGGTTAATTGCGAACACCAGTCAGGATATAGCAGATGCTGCGGTTAACGTTTATCTGGATGCGGAGAGTTGGCAGAATTATAGTGATTTAGGTCCTGAAAATGCGCAGCAGTTATTTGATAAAGAACAACATCTTGCTGATTTTTCGCTTAAGATAACTACACTTTTATCAAGTTTAAACAAGCATAGACAGGGTAATTTTATTGGTGCTATGTTGAATCATCATCATCACAAAAGCACTAAGTATATGGCACAATGGATTGCGGCGAAAAACAAACTTGATTAATTCCAATCTTACTAACTAAGTGAACATTTCTATTAGTTAAAGTAGTTCACCACATTAATGAAACGGGTATAAGTTTATTTTTGTATGAGCTTACAATGATGCTTGTAATATTTTGGTTAAACGTTTCGAAGCTAAGAGCAGTTGTTGCTCCATTACCTGTTGATGTGTCGTTAAGTAATCGTCTGGTAAATTAACTTTTTGTGTAGGCTTTTGACAAGTTTCTTGAGCATCCATCTGACAATAGTGAAAATCAGCCCCTTTAACGAGTTGAAAAGATTCATCAGCCCATTGCCAAACTTGGTTGGGCTGCCAATTCGGCACTGAAATATTAGGCCATCTTGTTGCTATTAAGGTTAACCATTTGCTTTTACTTTGTTTACCTCGATACAAAATACAGTCATCCCAGTACCAATGTAAGTTGCTGCACTTAGTTGATAAATGACTTAATTTAACTTGGTTTCCTCCTAAATCACTAGCGAAGCTGACATGTAGAGGTTGATGTATATCTCCTAACCAATGAGATAGAAATAATAATGCTTGGGTTTGTTGCCAGCCATTAGCGCCAACTTTTAATAATTGCTGATGTGTTAAAATAGCCTGTGGCAGGCAGTTTTCTTTACAGTCGTTAGCCTTAATCTTGCCATGATTTCTCGGCACATTCATATAATGCCAACTCGCATATTGGGTAAATTTTTCAACACGCTTGATTGCATCAGCCCAAGTACAGGCATTGGCAAAGGTGATTGCTTTGCCTTTTTTCTGGTAGGTGTAATGATTTATTAAATCTTGATGGTTTTTTGGAATTTGAGTCAGTAATTGTTGAAGCTTTGCTTGCTGTTTGCTCGCTAAATTATCAAAGGCTAATTGACAGACAACTTGATGACCAAGCTTACCTAAGGCAAAGCTTGGAGAGCTGATGAATAGCATGGCAAGCATCAATATTAAATACCCAAATAACGATTTCATCATATTGACTTACTCAACAAAAATTTGCATCTCATCGCCAATTTGTTTGCGCATTTCCATTAATCTTACCGCAGTATCATGCTGTTTTTTATCCGCTTCTGTTTCAGGAGCCCATTGTGGTACTTGTTCAGATTGACCGTTTTGATCAACCGCAACCATGATCACAATGCAGTGTGTTGTTAAACGGCGATTAAGGGATTTAGGGTCACAAGCGTTAACTTCTAAAGCAATATGCATTGAAGAGTTACCGGTATAAATTACCTTAGCTTCAACTTCAACCAAACTGCCAACGTGAATTGGAGCAACAAAACGTATGCCACCAGCATAAGCAGTGACACAGTAGCGACCACTCCAACCGGCTGCACAGGCATAGGCCGCTAAATCTATCCATTTCATAACGGCACCACCATGTACTTTTCCACCAAAATTTACATCTTGTGGCTCCGCTAGAAATCTTAGGGTGATATCACGTTGTGGCTTATTCATTTATTTTCTCGAAAATTTGTTAGTAAAAGAAATTTATACGGATAATGTTTTTTTAGCAAATAATTAATAATCAAGCTTATGAGGCTTTGGCTATATGTACAGGTTTGTATGAAATTTGAGCTATAGTTAACTGAAGTTGTAGAAACCTTGATGTGAAGATGGAAGGATTAGACATAAGAACTTTAGCAGTGACAAATCTATTGTTAGGTTTGTTTCTTGGCATTGGCTCGTTAGTTTTTGCTCGAATACACCCTTCTTTTCGAGGGTTTAAAGCACTAGGTTACAGTTATTTTTTTATTGCTTTTGGTTTTATTTTACTCGGCCTACGTCAATATATATCTGACTTTTTCTCTATTATTGTTGCCAACTTAGTCATTGTTGGTGGCTATAGTTTGTTAATTTTAGGTGTTCTGCGCTTTTTAAAGTATGAAAAGCGCATCTTTGTTCAAATATCGGTGTTATCACTATTTTTAATGACTCTTGCTTTTCTATATTTTACCTATGTTCAAGAACACACCAATATTCGAATTATCATTGTGAGTATTATGCTTTCTGGGTTATCACTTTTCGCAGGGGCGGTGGTTTTAACCTATAAAAAGCACAAGGGGTTAATTTTTATTCGTTTTCTCGGCGGTGCATTTATCATATGTGCAATTATCTTTTTAATAAGAGTTCATTTTACCTTTACGGAAGTGCCGCTAACTAATTTTATGGATGCTGGAACTATCCATGCATTTTCATTACTAGCTATGCAGCTTGTCACTATTAGTAGCTGCTTTTCATTAACGATAAGTGCCAGTCAGCAATTAGCTAAAAAATTAGCGGTTCAAGCTACCATTGACTCTTTAACTAATATATATAATCGCCGTGCATTTGATGAGTTTGCCACAAAAAGTGTTTTGCGTGCTCAGCCAGAGGATACGCCAATATCTGTAATCATTATGGATATCGATTTATTCAAGCAAGTTAATGATCAATATGGTCATCAAGTAGGGGATAAAGTTTTACAAGAATTTAGTGCAAGGTTAAAAAAAAGCCTCAGGCAATATGATATTTTGGCGCGTTATGGCGGCGAAGAGTTTACTTTGTTATTACCTGATACGGATACCGAAACTGCGATGATTATCGCTGAAAAGTTACGAGATAAAATAGCACAACCTGTGTTTTGTTTTGAGGGAGGAGCAGAGCTTGCTGTAACTGCAAGTTTTGGTGTGGCGACTAGCCAAGGAAAGTACATTGATTGGCAACAATTAATTTCTCTTGCCGATCAAGCTTTATATCATGCTAAAGCAAGTGGCCGTAACTGCGTTAAGCTACATATTGCAGATATTCATAACCTAGCAAAAATTGAAAAGCACCAATAAATTTATTTTTAATCTTTACTCTTCCTTTACACTAGCCAGTAATTTTTTACTTTATACTTGCTGAAATAAGACATTATAAAGTAAAAATTATCATGATAATCAAAAACGCATTGGCGATATTACTAACTTTGTTGTTAATTTCTTGTGGTGGCGGTGGAGACAGTGCTGAAGAGGCTAGCACTGTAATTCCAGAGGTTACGATTCCTGACACGCCTGAAGAAACGCCAACACAGCCAGATGATAGTTCACCCAATATATTGTTAATTATCGCAGATGATCAAGGTGTTGATGCCTCGTCACAGTATTCCTATTCATCTGACACACCTAATACACCAACGTTAAATACTTTAGCTGAGCAGGGCATTATTTTTGATAATGTATGGGCAACTCCTGCTTGTACAACTACTCGCGGTACTCTTATTACTGGGCAATATGGCGTGAATAGTGGTATTGACCACGTTCCCGCTGCTATGTCGACAGAGACACAAACATTACAGCGTTATATAAAATCTCAAACGGTGAGTAGTAACTATCAAACAGCTGTCATTGGTAAGTGGCATTTAGGAGGAGCAAACCCAGATTTAGATCACCCGACAAAAAGCGGTGTTGATTATTTTGCTGGTACCATAAAAGGGACTATTGATGATTATTATGATTGGCCTCTGACAGAAGATGGTGTTCAATCAAATAGTAATGAATACCACACAACAAAAATGACGGATCTCGCCATTACTTGGCTTGGTGAGCAAAATCAGCAAAATACTCCGTGGTTTTTATGGTTATCTTATGTGGCTCCTCACTCACCTTTTCATCTTCCTCCCGAACACTTGCATGACCGCACCGACTTGACAGGCACAGCAGCAGACATAAATGCCAATAAGCGTGAATATTATTTAGCTATGATTGAAGCCATGGACTCAGAAATAGGTCGTTTGTTAGCGTCAATGACTGATGACGATCGTGCCAAGACGGTTATTATTTATGTTGGTGATAATGGCACTCCAGCGGCTGTTATAGATCACTCTGTATTTACACAAGGTCACCATAAGGCAACTTTATATGAAGGAGGTGTTAGAGTGCCTATGGTTGCCTCTGGCTACGGTATTACTCGCATGAATGAGCGAGAAGCCGCTCTAATCAATACCACTGATTTTTTTACTTCAATAGCGAATCTTGCTGGGAGTAGTTTAAGCCAGTTCAATGATAGCTATGATTTTACCCGTTTATTTGATGGCTCCGCGCCTAGCTTACGTCAACTGAACTATAGTGAATTTGTCAGTAATAATGTTACTGGTTGGGCAGTACGTGATGAGCAGTATAAATTGATAGAGCTTGAAGACGGTAGCCAAAGCGTTTTTGATATTAGCGAGTCAGTTGCTGAGAGTGAGGAGGAACTAGTCAGTAATAGCACTATTACCCATGAGTTATCTACTCAGGGATTAGAAATCCGTAATGAAATTGCTCAAGGAGCTATTGATATAACTAACGCTATCATGGTTAATCGAAGTGGTAATTGTGCAGATTATGTCGAGCAATACCAATCAAATGTGATGGATATTAATAACGGCCTTTTATTTGAAGGTGATTTAGTGATTTCAGTGGTTGATAATAAATGTGTTTTTCAAACCAATAATATCCCCAATCATGACTTTAATGATGGTGGTCAAGCGTTTCCGAATGATGTTAGTGCCCAGAATAACAGTTTTGAAATCACAACAGCTCCTAGCCATGCTTTATCTGTAACAGCTATTAGCTTGCAAACTGATAATGCCATACTACTTAATGGTGTAAAAGTTGATTTATTAGCCGCAGCTTGCTTTGGTGTCGGTGATGGTAAAACAGGTTGTAATGACATGAGCCAACCTTGGCGATATGACCCGATGTTTAGTGCCAATGGCTTTAGGGTTGATACTCATAATGCGCATTCTCAACCCGATGGCAGTTATCATTATCATGGCACGCCAAATGCTTTTTATGCTGAAGATGACAGTAGTGCTGAATCGCCCGTAGTTGGTTTTGCTGCGGATGGTTATCCTATTTATGGCCCTTACATTAATGATAACGGCACGGTAAGGAAAGTAACTTCAAGTTATCGAGTTCGTAGTGGTAATAGAGCAAACGATAACGGTAATCCTGGTGGCAGTTATGATGGTACTTATCGTGATGATTATGAGTATGTATTAGATCATGGCGACCTAGATGAGTGTAATGGTATGAGTGTTAATGGCGTTTACGGTTATTACATTACCGAGGGTTTCCCTTATATTTTGAGCTGTTATAAAGGCATACCTGATCCGTCTTTTAATAAATGAATCATCAATTAATGTGCTTGCTATTAGTACCATTACCTGAAACTGAAAGCCCTTTTTTAAATCCCCAAATAAAAAAGCCTTTCTCAAAGAGAAAGGCTTGAAATGCTCGCTTTATGGTCTTGTTAATCAAGATTCTTATTAGTTATTTTAGAAGTATTGTTATTATTAATCGTTGCTTCTTTGCTAGCGCAGCTATTTTATATCAAAGCATTTTTGCTGCTGCAACAACTTTAATAGAGTATAAACTCGACGATTTTTTTCGTATAAAGTCCTGATTTACTTAATCTGTAGCTAAGTGACTGATTGCAGTTGAGTTGATGTTTGTTACTTAAATGTAACAGCCTTGAAATATTTTTTTGTAATCATGTACAAAAAACGACCAAAGTTAATTCTAGTGTCAAAGGATTTGATCTAGTGCATAGATTCAACATACGGCTAATGCTAGAATGAGCATTATAAATTATTCATTTTTTAAAAAGATAATAATAGTTAATAGGCGAGATTTTTTATCTCGCAAATCAAATATAAGAGGATTTATTGGTGACCGAACTGAAAAATGACAATTACTTACGCGCGCTTTTAAAGCAACCAGTCGATTACACACCAGTATGGATGATGAGACAAGCAGGTCGTTACTTACCTGAATATCGTGAATTAAGAGCAACTGCAGGTGACTTTATGTCGCTATGTCGTAATGCCGAGTTTGCTTGTGAAGTTACAATTCAACCTTTACGTCGTTTTAAGTTAGATGCTGCTATTTTATTTAGTGACATTTTAACTATTCCAGATGCGATGGGGTTAGGCTTATATTTTGAAACGGGTGAAGGGCCAAAGTTTACTAACCCAATTACCTGTAAAGCTGACATTGAGAAAATAGGTATTCCAGATCCAGAAGATGAACTGGGTTATGTGATGAACGCAGTACGTACTATTCGCAAAGAGCTCAAAGGTGAAGTGCCGCTGATTGGTTTTTCAGGCAGCCCTTGGACACTGGCAACTTATATGATTGAAGGTGGTAGCTCAAAAGCGTTCACCAAGATTAAAAAGATGATGTTCAGCGACCCACAAAGTTTGCATTTATTACTTGATAAGTTAGCTAATTCTGTCATCACTTACCTTAATGCTCAAATTGCTGCGGGTGCACAATCTGTGATGGTTTTTGATACTTGGGGCGGTGTATTGTCACCACGAGATTACAAAGAGTTTTCATTGCAATACATGGCAAAAATTGTTGATGGCTTAACACGACATGCTGACGGTCGTCAGGTTCCAGTTACCTTGTTTACTAAAAATGGCGGTATGTGGTTAGAAGATATTGCCGCAACAGGTTGTGATGCACTGGGATTAGATTGGACTATTGATATTGAAGATGCCAAAGCACGTGTTGGTGACAAGGTTGCACTTCAAGGAAATATGGACCCTTCTATGTTATATGCACCTCTTCCTCGTATTGAGCAAGAAGTAGCGAAAATTTTAGCAGGATTTGGACAAGGCGGTACAGGTCATGTCTTTAATTTAGGCCATGGTATTCACCCTGATGTGAACCCAGAGCACGCCGGACACTTTATTGAATCGGTACATAGACTAAGCAAGCCTTACCACGTGTAATCGAAGTTATTAAATGATTAGCAATAAAAAAGCCATGAATATTGATATATTCATGGCTTTTTTATTGCGCGAATGGTTTAAAAATTAAAGACGCTTAGTCTTCGTCTACTTCATAGGCGCTAAAATCGGTAATGCCTTTTTCTTCTAGTATTCTACGGACACTTGCTGGTAATTTTTCATCGTTATCTTTAGCAAGATCCTCATCATCAGGTAATGGTTGCCCTGTGAACGCATGTAAGAAGGCTTCACATAAAAGCTCACTATTAGTAGCGTGACGCAAGTTGTTTACTTGGCGTCTGGTACGTTCATCGGTTAATACTTTTAATACACGCAAAGGAATGGATACAGTGATTTTTTTTACTTGTTCACTTTTCTTACCGTGTTCGGCATAGGGATTAATATATTCGTCATTCCACTGAGCCATGTATATTCCTCTGTTGTAATTGTATGAATTATAATTTTTTGTTCTAGTAGGTAATTTTACTGATTGCAGAAACTCAGTCAAGTAGAAGTTTAGATGTCTAAATATCTTGACCTAAATATTCAAAGTGTTTAGAGTTATAGACGTCCAAACATCTAAAGTGTTTGGTGAAATGTAATTCTATATCTGATAAATGAACCTGAGGATAAAATATGTCGAATGCTAAGGTAAATAATATCACCACAAAATCGGTGAGAGCAGGCATTAATACTGATCTGCATCATGGTGCTGTTGTTGCGCCAATTCATTTATCAAGTACTTATTCATTAAAAGGTTTTAATGATAAACGTCAATTTGACTATTCTCGTACTGGTAATCCAACTAGGGCCACATTCGCACAGGCCATTGCTGATTTAGAGCAAGGAAGTACCGGTATTGTAACTAGTACAGGTATGTCAGCAGTACATTTACTTTGTCAGTTATTGTCAACCGATGACTCTGTCGTTATTCCTCACGACTGTTATGGCGGTAGTTTTCGTTTATTTACCCATTTAGCAAAACGCGGCCAATTTAAATTGATTGTTGTTGATCAAAATGATCCAGTGGCGCTCGCAGAGGCATTATCTGAAAGACCTAAGTTAGTCTTACTTGAAAGCCCGAGTAACCCATTACTGCGTTTAGTTGATATTGAAGAAGTGACCAAAGCTAGCCATAACGTTGGTGCTTTAGTTGCAGTAGACAATACCTTTTTATCGCCAGCTTTACAGCAACCATTACTATTAGGTGCAGACATTGTTTTTCACTCTACTACTAAGTATATAAATGGCCATAGTGATGTAGTGGGAGGCGTTTTAGTGACTAAAGATGAGTCATTAGGTGAAGAGCTTGCTTGGTGGGCAAATTGTATTGGCATCACAGGCAGCGCGTTCGATAGCTTTTTAGCTTTACGAGGCTTAAAAACCTTACCGATTAGAATGAAACAACACCAAGAGAATGCTCTGCAAGTGGCGAGTTTTTTAAAGGATCATAACGCTGTCGATGCGGTGTATTTTCCCGGTTTTGAAGATCATCCCGGACACGATATTGCCAAAAAGCAGCAAGCCGGTTTTGGCGCTATGTTAAGCTTTGATATTAAGGGTGGCGTAGAATCAGTTAAAAAGTTATTTGCCAACTTAGAATTATTCACGTTAGCACAATCTTTAGGTGGCGTAGAAAGCTTAATTTGTCATCCGCCGACGATGACACACGCTGGTATGGAAGAAAGTGCACGCCTTGCGGCGGGTATCACTAATTCACTAGTGAGAATTTCAATTGGTATTGAAGACATAGACGATATTTTAGCCGACTTAGCAAATGGCTTAGCAAAAAGTCAGCAATAGTAGATAATCGAGAAAATAATGACGCAAGTAGTGACTCAGCCAAATGATTGGCAATTTGAATTAGCCGCAGATGAGCAGGCTGAAAACCAGTTAGCAAAACATGCTATTCATGTACACAAATTTGGCGGTAGCTCTCTGGCAACGCCGGAATGTATTTTACGTGTTGTTGAAATTATTCAACAAAATTGCCAGCTTAATGACATCGTTGTGGTGTCGGCTAATGGTAAAACTACCGATCAATTGTTTGCGTTATATTCATTAGCTAGCGAGGCTATTCATGATAAAGAAGAGGCTGAATTAGCCAATAATCATGAGCAAGCGCTAACTAACGCCATTGCCAATTTACAACTATTACAAACGGAATTAATTACTCACTTATTAAAGCCTAGTTATGCCAAACAATTAGTATTAGCGCTTGAACACGATTTTTCACAGCTGAATACTTGGCTAACGGGTAATTTAATTGAACATCATAATGATATTCTAGGTTTCGGTGAAATCTGGTCGGCGCGTTTATTATCGGCATTGTTGAATGAGAAAGTTTGCCCGAGTATTAGTATTGATGCTCGTGATTTTTTGGTTATCGATAATGAGCAAAATTGCAGTGTTGATCAGCGACTAAGTGCTGCTAACCTTAAACAAAGAAAACAGTTCGGTAAATTAGCCGTAATTACCGGTTATATTTGTCAAGATTCACAAGGGCGTACTTGTACGCTAGGTCGTAATGGCAGTGATTATTCAGCCACTATAATGGCTTCGCTAGTTGGAGCGCTAAATGTTACTTTATGGACGGATGTTGATGGCATATACAGCGCTGATCCTCGAGTTGTTCCTAGTGCGAGGAAGTTACACCGCTTGCCCAATGGCGTCGCTAAAGAATTAGGTCGTTTAGGTAACCCGGTTTTACATGCAAAAACACTAACCCCGCTAGTGAACGAAACCTTAAATCATCACTGTCACTTACATGTGGCAAATAGTTTTGATGCACAAGTGGTGGGTACTGAAATTGGCAAGTTCGGTCAAATTGCAAAGCAGGAGCTTTCAGTAACTTATTTAAATGAATTACTGTTAGTGCAGTCGAATAGCTTTTCGGGTGAATTATTTACTAAAATTAAGCAAGAATTTACCCCTATTTGTGTTGATGATTCACAGGCTCAGTTTGTTATTCGTCAAGATCAGCAAAAATTATTAAGTCAGTATGTCGCAAGCCAACATATTCAAGTCAAATTTCAACCTGTAGCTATTATTGCGACTGTTGGTCATAAAGTCGCGCAACGTGGTGATATTAAAGTAAGATTTAAACGCTCGTTAAAGAGTGCACAACCTATAGGTATTATTCCCAGCGAAAACAATCATAGTATCATCGCTATTTTGGCTGAGCCTTGTAGTACTGAATTATTAAATAATGTTCATCATGATATGACCAAAGATTCTCGCCATATTGGTGTCGTTGTTGCCGGACTTGGAAATATAGGTCAGCGGTTTATCGAGTTACTACCAGCGCAATTAAATCGAGTTTACTGTTTAGAGAACATCCATTTAGTGGGTTTATTGTCTTCGAAAAAAGCATTAATCAACAATGATGGTCTTGACGTACAACAAGCGCTAGCTTTATTTAAAGAGGAAGCTCAAACATATACTCATCAGCAATTATTGTCTTGGCTGACCAACCATCCATATGATGAACTTATTGTGGTAGATATCACCCCAAGTGAAGAGTTTAGTTTGTTGTATCAAGATTTTCTTGCTCAAGGTATTCATATTATTGGTGCAAATAAGTGGGCTGCGTCTGCCAGCACTGAACAATACAATCAGTTGGTGAACACTGCTGATGAAAACAATAGTTTATGGCTAGGAAATACTACTGTAGGTGCTGGTTTACCAATAAATTACGCGATAAATGATTTAAATAATAGTGGCGATGAAGTTACTGCTATTGCCGGTATTTTTTCAGGAACCTTATCATGGTTGTTTGAGACTTATGATGGCGCAACGCCTTTCTCAACGTTATTAATCGATGCATTAGAGCAGGGGATAACCGAACCAGATCCTCGTGAAGATCTATCAGGACGAGATGTTCAGCGTAAACTGTTAATTTTAGCTCGTATGGCAGGCTTTGAATTAGAATTAGATGATATCGACTGTAAAAATTTAGTGCCTCAAGCATTACAAGACTTAAGTACAGCTGATTTCCTTACGCGCGCAAACGAGCTTGATGAGTATTTTGCTACGGCATTAGCAAATGCTGCAGCTAAAGATTGCTGTATTCGCTATGTGGCGCGTTTAATTGTTGAGAGCACTGGCGAAATTAATGCACAAGTGAGTTTGGAAGTGTTACCTAAAACTGATGCTTTTGCGAGTTTGACACCTTGCGATAACATTTTTCAAATTAGCAGCCATTGGTATCAAGAAAACCCATTAATTATACGCGGCCCTGGCGCAGGTAGAGATGTGACTGCTGGAGGTCTACATTCAGACTTAGTTAATATTTGTCAGCAATTAGCTCATAAGCAACAGCAAGTGAAAATAAAAGGCATTAATTAAGCGCTGTTATTTTGATTTTAAAGGTAGGTTAGGTTTTTAGCTGGTAAATTATCAGGAAAATACTAACCTACTGTGTTAACTATGTTGCTTAGTTTTGATTTTTCTAGCATCATTAACTTTTATCCCTAGTACATTTTCATATTCATGGCTAAAAGTTCTTCTTTTCAAACGCATTTTACCTATCAAGTGCAAGCGTTACTCGCAAAAATTTATGGGCGCAGTAAGCTTAAAGATTCCTTATTAGAGCGTGCAATTGCTTATTTTGATAATCAAAACTTTGCTGGTAATAATGACCAACAAAATGAAGATAAATCTAGGTTAAACGACTTAGAGAAAACTGAACGTACCAGCCATTTACTCAGTATATGCCAAGAAATCATTGAACTCACAGAGGGAGATGATTTTGAAGAAACCAATCGAAAATCAGCTCAACTGTTAGGCTCTATTCAGCTAATTAGCCCGACGGAAGGGAAAAAGGTTGCAGAGAATAACGAAAAAAGTAAAAGCTTATATAAAGCCATTTTATCAATTCGTTTATTAGACAGACTACTGCTAGACAACGATGTTAGTGATAAAAATATTTCTCGTATCATTAATGAATTTCCTGACACAGCTTATGCCGACTTTGATGCCACAGCTAGACGACGTTTTACGGAACAAATCAAAATACCTTTGTTAATGGCGGCATTATTACAAGATATAGGAAATTTTCATCCTCAAGCCCAAGCTATTTTAGTGGGCGCGGATAAAAGTCAAAACCCTCACCGAACACTGGATATTGAACAGCGGAAAAAACTTTTACAATTGAATTATAAATATACTCTCAATTATATGAATGAAGGTTTGGGAGTGATGAGTTATGTTGGTAACTCAAGAGAAGAGCGTGATCAATTTGTGATTGATGAACAAGCCAAATTAGCGTTTATTCAAGACTTGCTTAAATCAAGCGTCAAGCCCAAACAAGGTTTAGGTAACTTATTAAAAGTACCGCAAATTTATACCTCAATTATTTTCTCTACTAAAGAAAGTTATAACTACAAAGTATTGCCTAAAGTTTTTCAAGTGGTAAACAAAAATGCCGAGTTAGGCGCCTGTAGTCAAAAAGTAGTGGACGCTCTTTATCAAATTACCGGCATGTTCCCTCAAGGCTATGGTGTTATTTATATGCCGGAGGATGAATCGGGGCAACAAAGTGATTGTTATGAGTATGCTATTGTTAACAGGCTTTATCCACCAGTTCCTGAGCAGCCCTTATGCCGTATTGCAACCAGGAAATTAACCTTTATTAGTTATGGTCATAACATCGAAGTGAAGAAGAGAAATAATTTATATTTTCCGCATATGGCTAAAAAAATAGCAAATTTAAGTAAGGATCGTTTAAATGAAATTCTTGAACTGTTATCTTCTAACTACCAAGAACGACAATCGTTAGATTTATTACCTCGATGTTGGCATGCCAATGAGTTTTTTTCAGCTAAGGCAAATCAGAAGTTGTGGAATAAAGAAGAAAAATAAAACAAACAATTAGGGAGGATAGAATGGCTAAATCAACACGGATAGCATCAATCGATTGGATGCGTGGCTTTGTGATGATCATCATGGTGCTTGATCATGTGTCTATGGCTTATAATTCTGGACATTTAGCGAAAGATTCTGCGGCAAACTATATTGTTGGTACGCCATTACCCGCTTTTGAATTCTTCACTCGCTGGATCAGCCATATTTGCGCTCCTGTTTTTGTTTTTTTAGCCGGTACAGCGTTAGCCATTAGTGTCGAGCGTAAAGTAAGTAAAGGCTTTGATGGTAAAGCCATCGATAAAGATATCCTATTACGCGGCGCTTTTATTGCTATTTTAGATCCCACTTTGATTTCTATTTTTGGCGGAAGACTCACCTTTCAAGTGTTATATGCTATTGGCATCGCCATGATGTGTATGGCATTTTTCCGCCGACTGTCTAGTCGCACTTTATTAATAATTGCCTTTGCTTGGATCTTTGGTGGCGAATGGGTAACAAGCCTATTTTGGAATTTTGATGTGGCTAGTCAATCTCCAATATCTGCCTTGTTTTTTGCCAAATATTACACTTCAGATTTAAGTATTTCCTATGCCTTTGTCCCATGGTTATCCGTGATGATTATTGGTTGGGTTTTTGGCCGATATATTTTAGATTACGGTCAAGGAAAAACAAAGTTAGAGCCAGCTACTTTGCTCTTTTTGCTAGGAAGTGCAGCATTAGTTGCCTTTGTCGTTATCAGATATTTAAATGGCTACGGCAATATGCAATTATACCGTGAAGGCTTTAGTTGGCAACAATGGTTGCACGTAAGTAAGTACCCACCATCAGCAAGCTATTTGTTTTTAGAGTTAGGGTTAATGGCAGTGATTTTAGCTTTGATGATACGATTGGAAAAAATCATTGGTACCCGAGATAACGGCGTGTTGTTGGTTTTTGGTCAAACCTCGATGATGTTCTATTTAGTACACAGGTTATTTCTTACCGGCACAGCAAACTTTGGCGATTTAAAAAAATTCACGGACCTTCCAACAACTTACTTGATCACCTTGGTGATGTTACTGCTACTTTATCCATTTTGTGTTTGGTATCGAAGTTTTAAAGCCAAGCACCCTGATTCTATTTGGCTGAAGTATTTATAGCTTCTTAGCTAAATAATCCACCAATAATCGGGTTTTGGCAGGCAAGTAAGATTTATCTGGATAGACTGCCCAAACCCCTTCATCGGGTATTTTAAATTTCTCCAGTAAATTGACTAGCTTTCCTGAGTTAACGTATTGCTGCACATAATAATCCGGCAGCTGAATAATACCGATATTTTTAAGGGCAGCGTCAACTAAACCAATACCACTATTACAACTTAAACTTCCACTAACACGCCAATTCTTTTCTTTTTTTTGCTCACTAAAACGCCAATAATTGTTGGCACCAGATAAACAGTTATGGGCTTTCAAGTCAGAGGGAGTCATGGGGGTGCCAAACTCGGCTAGATAATCGGGAGATGCACAAACATGAGTGGCTCTTACAGTTAGTTTTTTAGCTATCAAGGTTGAACTCTTTAAATTTCCCGTTCTGATGGCCAGATCAAACCCCTCCTCCACTAAATTAACATGTGTGTTGGAAAGCACAGTATTCACTTCAATTTGCGGGTGTTCAATAATAAAATCATGCACTAAAGGGAGTATTTTTTGCTCTCCAAAAGTTACCGGTGCTGATAGTTTTATTTTACCTTGAGGTGTGCTTTGTAACTGAGTGACAGCAAGCTCTGCTGCATTAAGACCGTCTAAAACATCTCGGCAATGCTGGTGAAATATTTTCCCTTCTTGAGTGAGTGATACTTTGCGGGTACTACGCTGTAGTAATTTTATCTGCAGCCTTTTTTCTAAAGCACTCACTTGTCGACTTACTTGAGCAATAGAGATATTTAATTGTTTAGCCGCTAAGGTAAAGCTTTCTGTTTCAGCTACCTCAACAAATTCATTAATTCCTTGCCACTTCATGTTAGTCATCTATTATTACCATAGTGTAAAAGTAATTTGCAATTTTGCTATATTATCAACAAACAAGAAACAAATATAATAGCTACAAGTTCAATATTATAGGAAATACCATGACTGCTCAGTTTATTAAATCAAAAGCCGCTATTGCTTGGGGGCCTAAGCAACCATTATCCATTGAAGAAGTTGATGTAATGCTGCCCAAAGCGGGGGAAGTACTAGTGAAAATTATCGCTTCAGGTGTTTGCCATACCGACGCCTTTACCTTATCAGGAGAAGATCCTGAAGGGATATTTCCCACGATTTTAGGTCATGAAGGTGGCGGTATTGTTGAGCAAGTAGGTGAGGGCGTAACGAGTGTTCAAGTTGGCGATCATGTTATTCCTTTATACACGCCAGAATGTGGAGAGTGTAAGTTTTGTTTATCGGGTAAAACTAACCTTTGTCAAAAAATTCGCGAAACTCAAGGTAAAGGTTTAATGCCTGATGGTACGACGCGATTTTATCAAAACGGTAAGCCTATTTATCATTATATGGGCTGTTCAACCTTTTCAGAATACACGGTATTACCGGAGATCTCGTTAGCAAAAGTTAACCCACAAGCGCCATTAGAAGAAGTGTGCTTATTAGGTTGTGGTGTCACTACTGGTATGGGCGCTGTAATGAATACGGCAAAAGTTGAGGCGGGAGATACGGTTGCTATTTTTGGATTGGGCGGCATTGGTTTGTCAGCCGTTATCGGTGCGGCTATGGCAAAAGCCAGTCGTATTCTTGTCATTGATATTAATGAGTCTAAATTTGAATTAGCGAAAAAACTTGGCGCGACAGATTGTATCAATCCGAAAAATTTCGATAAGCCTATTCAAGAAGTGATTGTTGAATTGACTGACGGTGGTGTTGATTATTCTTTTGAATGTATCGGTAATGTGGATGTCATGCGCTCAGCATTGGAGTGTTGTCATAAAGGCTGGGGCGAGTCTGTTATTATTGGTGTGGCTGGCGCAGGACAAGAGATATCGACCAGACCATTTCAATTGGTAACAGGCCGAGTATGGCGTGGTACGGCATTTGGCGGCGTTAAAGGTCGTAGTGAATTGCCTGATTATGTAGAGCGATACCTTGCGGGTGAATTTAAGTTAGATGATTTTATAACTCATACCATGGGGTTAGATAGTATTAATGAAGCCTTCGATTTAATGCATGAAGGTAAAAGTATTCGTACTGTGATTCATATGGATAAGTAAGTGATGATTACTGAATTAAGTAAGGTAAAAACTTTTGGTGGTTACCATTATCAATATAGCCACCAAAGTGAGAGTACAAACTGTGCCATGCGTTTTGCAATCTATTTACCGCCGCAAGCGAGTGAAGATAATAAAGTCCCCGTGCTTTATTGGCTTTCTGGTTTAACTTGCACAGATGAAAACTTCATGCAAAAAGCAGGGGCATTAAAAATGGCCGCAGAATTGGGGATGGCGATTGTTGCGCCAGATACCAGTCCACGCGGTGAAAACGTGCCAGATGATGAAGATAATGCTTATGATTTTGGTCATGGCGCAGGCTTTTATGTTAATGCTACTCAAGCACCTTGGCAGCAACATTATCAGATGTATGATTATGTGTTAACTGAGCTACCAGAGTTGATTGAGTCACATTTTCCTGTGACGAGTAAACGAGCGATTAGTGGTCATTCAATGGGAGGGCATGGCGCGTTAGTTTTGGCGTTAAGAAACCCTGATAAGTATGTATCTGTTTCGGCTTTTAGCCCTATTTGCAACCCGGTAAATGCACCTTGGGGTAAAAAAGCTTTTACTCATTACTTAGGTAGTGATGAAACAACTTGGCAAGATTATGATGCCAGTGTCTTAATGGCAAAAGCACAACAAAGAATACCGGCTTTAGTTCATCAAGGTAGCGATGATGATTTTCTCACTGAGCAATTAATGCCGAGTGCGTTAGTAAATGCCGCTGAAACTTCCATGTATCCTCTGCACTTTGTACAAGAGGCGGGTTACGATCATAGTTATTATTTTATCGCCAGTTTTATTGAACAGCATTTATCGTTTCATAAACAGCATTTGCTTTGAGTTGAAAATGA
The DNA here is from genome assembly GCF_057551365.1 of Colwellia sp. KS18-150. NCBI lineage: Bacteria > Pseudomonadati > Pseudomonadota > Gammaproteobacteria > Alteromonadales > Colwelliaceae > Colwellia > Colwellia sp. KS18-150. The sequence goes on from NZ_BAAJMC010000001.1 coordinate 130,752, forward strand.
ATAAGTATTGGCATTTCTAATGCGCTCAATAAATTACTGGGTAAACTGCTAAGTTAGGGTTGCCCACGTAATATTTTTTGCGTTTCAACACGATTTGGCTGAAAGACTGTTTCTAATAAGCTAATGGCTTTGTCTGGCTGTGAATCACCACACATAAAGACATCAAAAGCAGCATAATCTCTTTCTGGCCAGGTGTGTACGCTAATATGCGACTCCGCCAATAAAGCGACACCGGTAATACCGCCGCCATCGGTGAACTTATGTAAATGGATATGCAGCAAAGTAGCCCCCGCAATGTGTGAGGCATCAATCAAGGCTTTTTCAATTTGTTTAATATCAGTTAAATGTGATGCCCCATAGAAATCAACAATATAGTGCTTTCCTGCAATACTTTGATCGTGACACTCAATCTGATTATTTGTCGTTGTTAAGCTTTTTTCTTGAGGGAATGTTTTAGTTGTTTTAGATGAAATCATTAGTGACTAGAGTGAAATAGCGTTCAGAATATGATTGTCTTTATATCATGAATAAGAATATTAAACTTTAACTATATCTATTGAGGTAAAACTATCGTTTTCCCTGTATGAGTAAAATGCTTTTATAATCAAAATAGCATTTGCTATTTACTTATCTTAAATAGAAAGTTTTTAACGTAAAGGCATATTGCTCTACAAATAACTATTTAGTTAATTGCAGAGCATCTGTTCTAGTCGTTAAGCCGCTTTTTTAAACTCAATCACTTTATTACTTTTGGGTTTGGACTTAATAAAGTTACTCATAAAGCCAGCGATAAAAATTAATAGCAAAATATACAACCAAGTATAATCCTCATCTATTTCATCCACTTTATTGGCCTGCTCTGCAAGTTTTTGCCCTTGTACTTGCTCTGTCTTCCCTTGTTCAGTATTTGGCTGCTCAGGGGCAACTTGCGGCTCTGCTTGCATGCTATCAGGTAGCAGTGCAGCTAAACCAAAACCTGCAGCCTGATTTTTAAGGTTGTCATTAAACTTAGTGTTGTCGGTAACGACATCAAACGCTTTGGCGAGTTCAGCATAGGTTTGTACCATGGTTTTTATGGTCTGCTCATCCGTTTGCCAATAACCTTTACGCTCAGCTTCTAGCATGCGCTCAATAATTTGCGCTAAAGCGTGGGCATTATTTTTCTCAAAGAACTCACGCATATCAAGCTGATATTTATCTTCAACGTATATTTCAAAGAACTCTTGCCATTGATCGTCACGTACTGCCTCTGGTGTCATGACTTCCCAGCCCCACATGTTATTCATGCGATCAAGCATAACTGTAGCACCGGCATAACCGGCATCTTGCATGGCCTGAATCCAGCGAGGGTGAAAATAACGGCTGCGCATTTCTTGGTTTAAAAAATGCTCCATGGTTTGTGCTTTAATATTGTCTTTTCTACGTAAATTAGAGACATACATTTCAGGCGTTTTACCATCTAAATGACGTACCGCTAAACCAATACCACCAAAGTACTGGAACGGGTCGTCATTAGTCATTAAGGCGTAAAGGTTGGTTGAACGGGAAAATATTACTGCATCGGTGCCAGAAAGCACTTTTGAATACAGCTCGCTATCGGCGACATTTTCACTCCAGCGCTTTTCATCACTACCAAAGGCATAGCCCATACGGTTAAGGTATAAATCGGCTAGTTTACTGTCGTCTTCCCAAGTGTCTGAGGCTAAACTTGCTCCCGCTAAACCGGTACCATAGTTGCCTGTTTCATTGGAGAAAATACGAATAGAAGATAAGTAATCTGCATCTTCTTCTGATTTCCCTTGTGCTAATAGCTCCTCTTTCAGGGCATTGGCGTGGCGATAGACAAAGTTATTGTCCTCTTTCATTTTCGCTATTTTGTCTATTGCCTTAGCAAGCCATAGCATAACGTTTGGAAAAGCATCACGATAAAGGCCCGTGGCAGTAATGGTGACATCAATGCGGGGTCTACCCAGATCTTTATACTCGATAACTTCAGTGCCGATAACATTACCTTGTGGACTCCACTTTGGCTTTAAACCTAAGGCATGTAAAACTTGTGCCTCAAGGGCTCCTTGGTGACGCATCGTTTCTAATGACCACAATGAAAAGGCTAATTTTTCAGGGTAACGACCATGCTTAGCGACATAATCTGCTATGGTTTGGTCCATTAAGGTAACACCAGCTTGATACGCTTCTTTACTCGGTACTTTGGCTGGGTTAAAACCAATTAAGTTACGGCCCGTTGGCGCAGCATCAGGGTTTCTAATTGGGTCACCACCATGGCTAACCTTGATGTACTCTCCATCTAGGGCGCGCATTAAGTTTTGTGTTTCTGCTATATTTTTAAAGTTTTTCCAGTAGGTTTTTGCTTGCTCAAGCTGAGTTTTTAACGACTCAGGTAAATCAGGTAATACTTGATTAGTGTTTGTAGCTGCTAAGTAAGTTTTTAGTAACTGAAAACCAGACAAAGCTTCAAGGTTTTGTACGTTTCGCTTATCTTGTTGAACTTCACTAGGCAGTGATAAACCATGTTCTTGCTCATATTGCTGTGCTAACTCAGTAAACTCATTGCCAAGCATTTGCAAAATAGTGGTGTACACATGCGTAGTTTCGGGTAATAAACCAAAAGTATGTACGCCTAGTGGCTGACTTTGCTGAGCAAGTTCATTTAAATGATCTTGAATGGCAATGACATCGTTATCAAAATTAGCATTGAGTTGAGCTTCACTTAGCTGGAGATCCGTTAAGATATTCAGCTCGCTGGCTAAGGTGACAATATTCGTTTGGGTATTTTGCTTGGTTTGTCCTTCTTCAAGCATTAAATAATTGCTGATTAACTCATTGAGTTTTGCCACGTCGGTATATAAACCCGCTTTAGCAAAACCGGGCGTTAAATGACTGATCATAGTGGCGCGTCCACGACGTTTTGCTTGCATGGCTTCACCGACATTATCAATAATATACGGATAGAAAACCGGTAAATTACCAATGGCTAAATTTGGCGCATCATACACGGATAAACCGCGTTCTTTGCCTGTTAACCATTCTTGCGAGCCATGAGTTCCTAAGTGGATAAAGGCATCTGCACCGAAGGTTTCACGGGCGTAAAGATAAAAGGCCATATAAGCATGGTTAATCGGTGTTTTAGTACTGTGATAAAGGGCGCCGTGCTCTTTTGCATCTTTGCCGCGCATACCTTGAGGTAGCACAATAAGGTTACCTAAGCTCATGCGAGGTATAACAAAAGCAGGCTTACCATTGTGCTCTGTCAGTAAGTTATTTTCTTCAGGAGTGCCCCAACGCTCGTTAATAGGAGTTTGTACATGTTCAGGCAACTGAGAAAACCATTCTTGGTACGTTGCTAGTGGTAAGTAATCTGCTAAGTTTTGTTCAATTAAGCCACTAACATCCTCACCACGATAAAAAGGACGTAATAATTTACCTGCTGATTCAATTAACTGTTCTGCTTCTTTAACTTCGACAGTATAGCCTTCTGCTTTCATGGCTTTAACTATTTGTTCGATAGAAGAGGGCACATCTAAAAATGCCGCACCAATGTTTTTTTCACCGGGAGGGTAGTTCCAAATAAACGTTGCTACTTTCTTATCTTTATTTGCTGTTTTTGCTAAAGAAGCGTGATTATAGGCTCGCTCAACTAAGGCGTTAAGCTGCGCTTTCATTACCACTTTTGCACCGTCTTGTTTAGCGGCAATAATCGTCGGATCTGTACTACCGGTATCTTCTGGCATCACAAGGAAAAATGGCGTTAATGAAGGTGATATACCAGCATGATCTTGCTCAAAAGCTGCTTCGTTACCGTCGTTATAATTTAACGCGTGAAGAACAGGTACACCGATTTTTTCAAACTCGGCTCGACGTTTTTTGACGTAATGTAATGAACGATAATTAATTAACACATCGGCACGAGGTTTTCCTTGTTCATCAAGTAATAGGTCAGTGTAATTAAGCGGCTGATCTTCTCCTTCAAAAAAGAAGGCAAAAGCTTTAGCGCCTTTTGCTTCAAGACCCGTGATAATGGCATTAACAATCTGTTTTTGCTCATAATCAATAGTGCTTCTATGTATCCCTAACGCAATAACGGGCTGATTGTCAGTTGGCGCTAGCCAGTTAAAAAAGGCTTGTTCATCATCAGTAACCGCTCCAGGGAAATCATCATGAAATAAACCAACCGATGGCACAATGAAAGGGGCATCAATTTGCGCATTATTCGTTAAAGATAAAACGTCTGCGGATAAATACTTCATTAGGTTAGCATAATTTTCTCGGCCAGCATTTTGATAGTATTTACCAACGAGTATTCTTTGTTGGTCAGTTAATCCTTGGTTCATCTCTGGGTTATCTATATCACCTAAAGACACTACAGGTACTGTGGGAAATGTTGCTAAATGGGCTTGGTATTTAGCAAACATGAATTTTGATAAAGCTGGGTTGATACCATCTAGTAGTATCAAACTCGCTGATGACCAAGCATTATTAATGTCTGCTTCAGATTTTCCTTTAGCACTAAAATTCACCAATTCAAAAGGTTGCTCACTCGCCATTAGCTGTAATAAGTCGCCTTTAGGTTTTGACACATGGCTTGAAAGCATAATTAATACTTTAGGCTTATCTGCGGCATGAGCAATAAAAGTGAGTAGGGATAGCAGTAAAATGAGTATACGCACGATTAATTATTTCCTTGTTGAATGTTGTTAGTTTCTTTCGAATCTTCAGGGACATATACAAAACTACCGTCAGCCATTTTGTAGGCGACGCCGGCGCGAGATCCTTCACCACTACCAATGGCACCATTGGATTTATATTGTTTAATTTCTTTACCTTTTTTAACGATCATTTCCATATCAGGTTTTCCGGCATTTTTTATTACGGTAACGTCATCAGTGGAATAGATGTTCAGCGGGCTTTGCGCCAAGGCAATTAATAAAGCGGCAATGATCACTAAAAAGACATCCACTAAATTAACCGCACTAACAATTGGATTTAGCTCTTCGTCTTCGTCTAAAAAACGCATTAGATTGCTACTCCGCTTTGTTCATCTCTAAGTTTGCGAATATTAATTAGCTCTTGAGCGCACCAACGTTTTTTTACCGAGGCAGGCCAAAACGTTAACGTTGAAATAGTAAGACCCCAAATAACGGCAGCGAAAGCAATAATGAGATTTTCGCTAATTCCCTGAATGTTGCCATCAGCCATGGCTTGTAATGCAGGCCCCATTGGGATCATGGTGGCAATAAGGCCCAACATAGGGGCAATTCGAGTAACAATACGCAGAGTTTCTAATTTTTTAAGGGCAAAAACTTCCAATTCATCTTCACAAGCTTGTGGGTTAGCAACAAAGTAATTATGTACTGGGTAGCCAGCAATATGATTAGAACTAAGCTGGCTTACTTGTCTGGTGTAACTTAGGGAGTTTTTTTTACGAACAGCATATTGAGAAGCGAAACGTCCCAAGGTAAATATCGCGTAAATCAGTAACAACACAATGGCTAAAATAACTGGCGCCATTAGGAAGGTGGAAATCTTGGCCATTAAGCCTTCTATTAATTGAATATTCATTTATATATCACTCATAAAACGTTAATAGCGGCATTTTACTTTAATTGAACGTTAATGCAAATAATAATGATTGTCGTTTGCAACAAAAAAGAAACTTATGTATGATCGCCGCAACTAGAAAATTACGGTCTCAATCGTCCTGTTTGACTGTGGTTTGTTTTTAAAAATATGAAACAGGAATATAAACATGAAGACGATAAAAAAATCAGCATTAGCACTCGCTATTGCCACCTCATTTATTGCGATACCTAATGCATACGCTGATGCACCCGATGATAACGTTGAAGACTTAGAAGTTATTGTTATTAGTGCTAGCCGCACAGAGAAACAACTGAAAGATGTTGCTGGCAGTATTTCAGTGGTGACTAGTGAGGAACTTGAAAAACAAGTGATTAGCGATATGAATCAATTGTTTAAATATGATCCAAGTGTAAATGTTACCGGCTCAGTTGGTGGTGCGCAAAACTTCACAGTTCGAGGTATGGGTGGTGATCGCGTATTGATGATTAAAGACGGTATGCGCATGAATGAAGGTTACGGTGCAAACGGCTTAAATGATATTGTAGGCCGAGGCTTTATTGAAACAGATACCTTAAAACAAGTAGAGGTAGCTAAAGGTGCGGCATCATCACTTTATGGCTCAGATGCGTTAGCAGGTATTGTGGTCTTTACCACTAAAGATGCCAGTGATTATTTAACTGAAGGTGAAAAATTCGCCGCTGATGTTAAGTTAGGTTATAACAGTGATGGTAAGCAAAGTAATATTGGTACCACGTTAGCTTTAGAAACGGGTAGTTTTGAACATTTATTGAACATCAGTTATCGCGATGGTGAAGATCAGCAAAACTATTATGATACTAAACCCGCATTAGATATTTCTTCAACGAGTGTTTTATTTAAAAGTAAGTTTAATATTAATGACGACGATTATTTAGGTTTTACTGCTGATCTTTGGCAACAAGATGTTGATGGCTTGGTGGCCAATGGTTTGCTGGAGTATTTCCGAGATTTACCAGGCTATGATATCGTCACTGAAAATAGCAGTAGTGAAAAAGATAATGAATCTTTCCAATTGCAATACCACAACAGTAGCGGCACAGCGATTTTTGATGTGGCTAATGTTTCAATTTATTCAAATACGACAGAACAAAGTGACGTTGAATACGGCCAAATAGATATTAATGCCAATTTTGGTTTTCCACTGATTGAGTTAAGAGATATGTGGAATACCGCAGTCTATAAACAAGACACTGTTGGTTTACTATCCAATGCAAGTATCAAATTAAATGCCATGAACACACTTGGCTATGGTTTAGATATTGAAAAATCAACATCAACCCGCCATGTTTCTAAACTCTATTCCGTTGAAGGAACGCCTAAAAATGGTTATCCATTAGAAGAAGATAAATTTCCTAAAACAGAAGTGCTTCGTGCCGGCTTCTTTATTAATGACGAAATCAGTTTGTTAAATGGTGATTTACTTATTACGCCAGGTGCGCGTTTCGATACTTATGAAATGGAGCCAACAGGCGCGATTAAAGAAGATGGCAGTGCTTATAAAAGTTATGACGAAAGTCATGTCTCTCTTAACTTAGGTGTTTTATATAAATTCAACGACATGGCGGTAGTTTTTGCTCAGTATGGTCAGGGCTTTAAAGTACCTGCCTATGACTTAGCTTACATTGATCATGATAACTCACTTTATGGTTATAAAATTATTCCTTCTGATGATTTAGCACCTGAAGAAAGCGACAGTATTGAATTGGGTTTACGTGGCCATCAAGGGGACTTTATTTATAATGCGGCGATCTTCTATTCTGAATATGAAAACTTCTTAGAAACTGCTTTTGTCGGCACCGAAAAATATACTAGCCCATATACAGGCCTAGAAAGTGACATTTATTTATATCAGTATAAAAACATTGATGCTGTAACCATTAAAGGTGCTGAGCTAGGCGTAGAATATCTACTTAATGATAACGTGAGTATTTTTGTTAATGCCGCTTATCAAGATGGTACCGATGATGATACTGGTGACTATATTCAAAGTATCACTCCTTTATCAGGTAATGTAGGTATTAATTATGAAGCTGAAACTTGGTCAACTGAATTAATCGTTAATTGGGCCGATAAAATGGATAAAGTTAATGAAGGTAATGCCGAAATACCAGGATATGGTAGTGTTGATTGGTTGGCACATTGGCAAATTACTCAAGACTTACGTTTTAATCTTTCTGTAACCAATATTCTTGATAAAGAATATGCTCAATATAGTAATGTTGCAGGTCATGCTGAAGATTCATCCCTTGATTATGCCACTGAATCAGGTAGAGAATTTGCTGTGAGTTTAAAGTATTCTTTTTAAGATTTAACCCCAGCTATGATTAGCTAATGAAATAAAAAAGCGGCTTACTTCAAGGTGAGCCGCTTTATATTTATAAGCTGAGTAATTATGCTTTAGATTGTAAGTAGTTTTTAATACCCGCACTGTTAATAAAGAACTGTTGTTCGTCTATCCAATCTATTTGCTCTTCAACATTAGCGAGTAATTTTTCTCCCAAATTACGACTAATATAATCTTGTTGCAGCTCACTTTGTTCAATTAAGGTTTTTAGTGCCGCATGAGATTCAAGCTCTAAAGTCCCATTGGCTTTTAGCATTTCTTCGGTGTTTTCACCGATACGCAAGCGACCTAGCTCTTGTAAGTTAGGTAAGCCTTCTAAAAATAATATTCGCTCTATTAAGTCATCAGCTTGCTTCATTTTTAAAATAGATATTTTATAATCAGCTTTATTGAGTTTTTCTAAGCCCCAATTTTTATACATGCGTGCATGTAAAAAATATTGATTAATAGCAATGAGTTCAATTGCCAGTACCTTGTTAAGTAAGGCGATGATGTCTTTATTTCCTTGCATTAAATACTCCTAGCCGGCTAAATGATTACCCATATGTGATTGGATATAGTTTTGAAGGCCCATTCGATCGATTAAACCAAGCTGTTTTTCAAGCCAATAAATATGATCTTCTTCAGTGTCTTCTAGCAGCTTTAACAGCATTTCACGGGTTTGAAAATCTTGCTCTTGCTCGCAAAGTAAAATGGACTCTTTTAATGCTGTCATTACTTCCATTTCAAGGATGAGATCATTTTTCAGCATTGTTGGTACATCATTGCCGATAATTAAGCCTCGACGGCTGGTTAAGTTAGGGGTGCCTTCCAAAAATAAAATACGTTTAATTAGCGCATCAGCATGGGTGATTTCTTCTTGCATCTCATGATCAAGCTGTTCAAATAGCTTATCTAAGCCCCAATCTTGATACATACGTGAATGGGTGAAGTATTGATCAATTGCGGCGAGTTCATTGTGCAGTAGACCATTTAAGCTTTCAATTACCTTGGCATTGCCTTTCATTATTTCTCTCCAAAACCATAAAATATGTTTAAAAGATAATCTAACAGCAAGCGTTAAACAACACTTATTTATCTTTTACGTGAAATAAGCTGTTGTTTTTAATGGTAATTGTTATCGTTTGTTTTACGTTTATTAGCCTGTAATGATACTAAAGTTCAAATATATACCAGTATGAATAGGCAACGATAACGGCAGGAATGGCAGAATACAATGTTGCTATCAGCGCCATTTTAGGTGCCATAGCAATAGCTGGAAATAAGGCATCACCATCATTGCTAATGGCATTACCAAGCTGAGCAGATAAAGGAATAGTGCCCGAAAGGTATAAACTGGTGGTGATAATTTGTGGGCCACAGCCGGGTAACAAACCAATTGTTACAGCAATTAATGGCGTTAAACTCCCCCATTGGGAGAAAAATTTTGCTAAGTCAAAACCTGAAAAATGCATGGAAAGCTCAAAAAGTAAAAAAGCAACGATGACCCAGCTAGCAACAAAATTAGTATCCTGAGCAACTTTTTGAAATAGGTTGCGGGTATTTACTTTGGAGTCCTCAGAAACAATGGTCTGATAGCTGTTCACTTCTCCTGAAAGAGCCCAGAGCGTCATCACAAATACTGCAATGGCAGCACCAATGATGTTTATTGTGCCAGAGGAGAAGTTAAAGACTTGGTCAACATCTACTTGGAAGGAAAATAGCAATGCGATAAAAACTGTTGGTAATAATAGCCATTGCCACACGACCCCTTGCCACTTAATAAAGTAACTAAAGTTTAACTTGCTTACTGAATTTTGTTTTTCAGCAGGTTTAGTGACTGCTTTTACAGGACTCATGAAGCTATCTCCATGAATATAATCAACAATAATCCCTGAGATGATGCCAACTAAAACACCTACACCAATAACAAATAAACCAATGCTCGGACGTGACGCCAATAATAAGAAAGCAGCATCACCCATGGTGGCAGTTAATACAGCTACAACAGCACCAAAAGAGAACTTACCCTGAACAAACTGAGTGATAACAATAATGGCGCCGCCGCAGCCAGGTAATGCTCCCATAAAGCCAGCAAAAATTACTTGATAGCTACTGTTTGTTTTAGGTACGTTGAGTAGCCATTTATAGCGGATGATTGCACTGGCGATAAGGTGATATAAGGCTAAGCTTGCCGCGACGTAAGCTGAAACCTGCCAAAAGGCATCTGCTAACACATCAATGGTAAGTTGGTATGTAGAGCTATTTAGCAACAAAGCTAAAATCAATACAGGTAAAAGTAAGCGTTTATGAGTTAGGTATGTACTTTTAATACCTTGTTTATTTGTGATGGATTGCGTGTCAAAGGTCATAAATAAAATACCGTGAAAGGGAGATTAATTATTGAGGCGACAGGGCAGGTTGTAGAAACACTTTCAATACTCTGCCTATAATTTGTTTTTTACTAACTGGACCTAATTTTTCGACTGATATACTTGAAGCATTTTCACCTTTACACCATATCAAATGGTTTTTATCGACAATAGCAACAGTTTTGATTATTAAACCGTATTTGGGGTGTTCGATAAGAATAGTTTGATTTGGCTTGAGCCTTTTATAGGTATACCATTTTCCCACAAGCACATAACTATGTTGAGGAATACGAGGGAACATACTATGTCCGGTTACCTTCCAAATTTTCAAGCCAAATAGTGTCATTATTTTAATACTGGATATACCAGCTCTTGCTCTGGAGGATAAGGGCATATGGCCGTGTAAGTTTCATATCCTTTGCATTGCCAAAATATTTCGGCAAAACGGTTTACCTTATCAAGAAGCACTAAAGTCGCCTCTTTATCAATATGCTGCTTGGCACTAGAAGCTGCTAACATGATGCTATGAACTAAAGCATGAAGCTCTGGAAATTTTTCTAATTGCGGTGCTTTAATAAAGTCGCCCCAAATTACATTAATTTCATCTTTTACTTGTTTGCCATGGGTTTCTTTTTGGCTAACTAAACGAGCAAATTTAGCTTGCTCATTAGCGGTGAAGTTATCCTTGTCTTTAAATTCATCCAATAAATCCACCATTCGAACCATAGTTAATACCGCTAACTGGGCAGTAATTGGATCATAAATTTTACAGGGAATATCACAATGGGCAGAAACTGTAGAAAAATTAAATTTCTCATCTAATTTATTGATTAGCTTATAAAGCATATTATTTATTCCTTAACTGTGATTCGTTTGATTTAATTTGATAGTTTCTTTTAAGGAGTTTGCTATATATAACTCCCACAGCAATTAATGCCGGCGCTAACCAGACCAAGTGTACTAGGCTGGCAAATATAGACGTATGATCATGGCCAGCATGAGCAAAGCTTGGTAAAGACAGTAAAAGAGCGCTACAAACGAGTATTAATTGGACTATTTTCATTGTTATTCCTTGGATAAATTAGTGGATAATTTGTTGGTTTACATCAAGACTTGCTTTGAACTCAGCAAGTGATTTTTGACAGGTGTTGCACATAGGATGTCTTTTTGAAAACATCAATATCGGCATAAAGGTCATTTTTAGGGCATTTTGCGCGATGAGCTTAGTATCCTCACAGCTATCATCGCTATGGCAAATTGACAGCATTCGATTGTGTGGAATAAGTAAATATTGCAGAGACAGCTCAGGGTTTTCTTGCACTTCAAATAGCGTCGCTAAATTGTGAGAGGCGCAGATCCATGCCATTAACAACTGTACATTTTGAGTATCAGCTGACCAAAGCGAATCTAAATGGAACGCCGCTTCTTTATAACAATATTCGGCTTGCTGCCAGTTTCTCTTATGAAAGTTATCATTGCCGTCATCTAGTAAATTTTGCCACTGGTACATAGTAATTACTCCTAAAATAAGCTATTTAAGTTTACTCATAGCGGCATCGATGACTTCTTTATTCATCGCAACCCCTACTTTTGCTTTATCCCAATCAGCTTTTGCTTTGCTGCTATCTACGTCATCACCTACCTGTACAATGCCTACCATGCCTAAGGCAAAATGTGGTAAACATTTCACTAGCACTACACCTTCTTCTGAGAACGTGACTTTAGTAGGTTTTCCATATGGTGTATTGAATGAGGATTTATCAGAAGGAACTGAAAATGATTCGGCGTTATGTGATGGGTCTGAAGGAACAAAATTAATAGTGTCTCCAACAGCAATCTTGATAAATAGCGGTTCGAAAACCATCATTTTTCCATCACTGCCTTGAGTTAAAAGTTTTACAGTATGTTCTTTGGCGTTGGTAACTCCGGCACAAAGTAGTAAGCAAAGTGTGAAAATTTTTATCTTGGACATTTAATTAATCTCATAATTATTACTTGTATCAAATAATAATCATTCTCATTTGTGTTTGCAAGTATTTATGGCTTTATTGACAAAATATTCATTATTAGTGAGGAAAATTTAAATAAAGTAGCTATGGCTAATGAGAGAATAGCTATGCACAGTATTGGCTAATCTATAATAGGGGATTTTTTTGGGGGATCTAGAAGGCGCCTATCGGCATTCGGCACCTTCTAGTTTATCTGGTCGGTTTAAAATTTTATCTGATAAATCACTCGTAATAATTCGCTAGTATTAATCTAGATGTTAAATCGAGATCAAGTTAACTTAAACAATAACGTTGGATCATGGTAGTTAAAAGCGTATCGGTTTTTTCTATTTCGCTGTGCGCTAAAAACTCATTAGGTTGGTGCGCTTGATCAATAGAGCCAGGCCCTAATACAAGAGTTTGACAACCAAGCTGCTGAATAAATGGGGCCTCAGTTGCGTAATTAACCGCACAACATTGATGACCACTTATTTCTTCGGCAATACTGACAAAACACTTCTCGACACTAGAGCACTTATCTTGCTCAAAGCTTGGTGAGCTAGGATGTAACTCTTCAAAGCTGATACGCCCTGGAAACTTTTCTGCTAACGGCTTAAGTGTTTCGCTTAACCAATGTAGTAATTCATCGTCACTCATGCCTGGTAAAGAGCGCAAGTCGAGATCTAGCTCACAATGACCACAAATACGATTGGCATTATCACCGCCTTTAATCGCACCCATATTTAAAGTTGGTGCTGGTACGTCAAAAGCTTCATTTTTATAATTAAGGTTAAACTTTTCTTTTAACTCAATTAACGCGCCAATGATCTCATACATGATTTCAATAGCATTAACGCCTAAGCTGGGTTTACTTGAGTGTCCTGATTGCCCTTGGACACTAATACGGTGTGACATGTGACCTTTATGCATATACACAGGTACCAAGTTAGTTGGCTCTCCGATAATTGCAACATCAGGTTTCGCTGCTTGACTTTGAGCAAAGAATCTCGCTCCCGCCATAGTGGTTTCTTCATCTGCGGTAGCTAATATATATAAGGGCTTTTTTAAGTTCTTAGCATTCAAACCTTTGCAGGCTTGTAGAATAAAAGCAAAAAAGCCCTTCATATCACAGGTGCCTAATCCGAAAAACTTATCATCTTTGTTCACAACACCCATAGGATCACTTTGCCAGCGACTTTCATCAAAAGGTACGGTGTCGCTATGTCCGGCTAGCAATAAGCCACCTTCACCACTACCTAATTTTGCTAATAAGTTATATTTATTCTCACCACCTTGATGAGCACTAGGCACTTGTTGAATATCAATATGAAAACCTAATTGTTCAAACCATGTTGCAAGTAACTGAATAACTTTTAAATTGCCTTGATCCCAACTAGGTTGAGTAGAGCTAATAGAAGGGCAAGCAATCAATTCAGTTAAAGATTGTGCGAAGTTTGGTAACTGTGACATAAATGAAATCCAAAAAATAATTCGAATAAAAGCTTAAATACTTATGCTTAATAGTTGCATAACTACCCATATACTGGTAAATTGCTTTTAAAGTGTAAATAACCTGTTTTTATTAGGCTACTTTTATCATAAGGCACAGTGTAATGCTAATTGTTCAAGGAATACGACGACGATAGATAATTATTTTATTATCTCTTGGATGCTTTAGTTATAAGAGATTGGTTATGTCGTTTTAAATATTTGAATAGTAAGGTTTAAGTTGTGTCTGATGTAAAAAAGGTTGCTGTTATTGGTGCCAGTGGTTATGCCGGTGCCGAGTTAGTTGGTATGTTATGCCAACATGATAAAGTTTCAATACAACATCTTGTTGTGTCGGAAAATTCTACTTCCTGTGGAAAACTTTTTAGCGAGTTACATGGTCGCTGGCAGGGGATATGTGATGTACCCCTGCAGTCTTTTTCTCAAGAATGGTTTGAAAATTCTGCACAATCATTAGATGTTGTCTTCTTTGCTACCCCTCATGAGTTTAGTGCTGATTGGGCGCAAGCTTTTGTTGATGCTGGCGTGAAAGTTTTTGATCTTTCCGGTGGCTTTAGGCTGAAGCAAGCTCAAGATTACCCTACCTTTTATGGTTTTGAACATGCGAACGTCGACGCACTTTCACAAGCTAAATATGGCTTAGCCGAATGGCAACAAAGTGATATCGCCAATACTGATTTAGTGGCAGTACCGGGTTGTTATCCAACCGCCAGCTTACTTTCTTTAAAGCCTATTACGTCTAATAATCTTCATATTGAAAACTCATTGATTGTCGTTAATGGCATTAGTGGTGTTAGTGGCGCTGGCAGAAATGCATCTCTTGCTACCAACTTTAATGAAGTGAGTTTAAAGCCATACAACATTTTACAACACAGACATCAGCCTGAGATTTCTCAAGAAGCGAATGCACAGGTAATATTTAACCCGCATTTAGCACCATATAAAAGAGGCTTGTTGGCAACCGTCACCATGCAATTAAAAGCAGAGGTTACTGCTAAGCAAGTTGATGAGGCATTTGAGCAAGCTTATAGCGATAAACCTTTGGTTAGAATTGTGAATGCGTGGCCACAAATTGGCAATGTAGCGCATACACCTTTTGCTGATGTTCATTGGCAAGTTGATGAAGAGAAAAGCGTTGTTGTTATCAGTTGTGCAATTGATAACTTGCTTAAAGGTGCTTCATCACAAGCCTTACAATGTTTTAATATTTCACTCGGCTTACCAAGTGAATATAGCTTACTCCCAATAAACAACGGGAATTAAGGAATAGTCATGACCAAGCCTTTAGTGATAAAAATTGGCGGTGCTATCTTAGAAAAAGAAGATGCATTAACTGCTTTATTAGCTGTGATTGCTGAACTTAAAGCCGTTGCTAAAGTTGTGTTAGTACACGGTGGCGGTTGTGTGGTCGATGACATGTTAGCACAAGCTAATTTTACGACCGTTAAAAAGCATGGCTTACGTGTTACGCCAAAAGAGCAAATAGGCTTAATAAGTGGTGCTTTAGCGGGGACAGTTAATAAGTCAATTGTAGCAACCGCAAACAGTATGAGTTTTCCTGCAGTCGGACTTTCATTAGCCGATGGTGACATGATAGCTTGTACTAAATCTGAATTAGATTTAGGCGAAGTTGGTGTACCAAGCCCTAAATCAAGCCAGTTATTGGATACGTTATTAAATAGCCATTTCCTACCGGTTATTTCATCTATTGGCGCCTTATCAAACGGTGATTTAGTTAACGTGAATGCTGATGATGCCGCGGTCGCTATTTGTCAATTACTCAACGCTGAATTGCTGTTATTAACCGATGTTAATGGCGTAAAAGGTGGTGACGGTGAATACTTAGCTTCTTTAAATAGTAAGCAAGCAAATCAACTTATTGAGCAAGGTGTGATTGCCGGTGGCATGACCGCAAAAGTTAATGCTGCATTACAGGCGGCAAATCAATTACGACGAAGTATCGCGGTTGCTAGTTGGCAATCGCCTGAACAAATTACTGAGCTACTATCAGGTAAAGGTGTTGGAACACAAATACAGCCAGATTAGTACCTTATAACTGTCATATAACTTAGCTAAGCTGATGACAAAACAAATTTAAAAGAAGATACTTATGTCACAATCATTGAATAACTTTTTAGCCGACGATGAGCTAAATAAAACTCAACTTACAGCGTTAATTGAATTAGCCATAAAGATTAAAAGTAATCCTGCAGAGTACAGTCAAGTATTGGCCGGTAAATCTGTGGCGATGATTTTTGAAAAACCATCATTAAGAACCCATGTTAGCTTTGATATGGGCATTAATAAATTAGGTGGCCATGCTCTTTATTTAGGGCAACAAAATGGCAAGCTTGGCGAGCGTGAACGCGTAAGTGATTATGCTAAAAACTTATCGTGTTTTGCCGATGCTATTGTGGCGCGTGTTTTTAGCCACGACTCAATTCAAGGGTTAGCTGAGCATGCCACTGTACCTGTTATTAACGCTTTGTGTGATCTTTATCATCCATGCCAAGCATTAGCAGACTTTGTGACATTAACCGAGCTGCTTCCTGCGCTTGGTAAAAATGAGCTCAGTGAAGTGAAACTCGCTTATATAGGCGATGGTAATAATGTCTCTAACTCTTTAATGATTATGGCTGCGACATTAGGTGTTGATTTTACGCTTGTTACACCAACAGGTTACGAAGCAACGTCAGCGTTTATTGAAAAAACGCAGTCTTTAGCAAATAAGTCAGGCGCAAAACTTAACATTACTACGGATATAAATAACATTGGCTCACAAGATGTCATCTATACTGATACTTGGATTTCAATGGGTGATGAAGATGCCAGTAAAAAAGCTGAAATTTTAGCGCATTTTGCTCCATATCAAGTTAACCATGACTTGATGGCAAAAGCCGATGCAAGCATAGTATTGCATTGTCAGCCAGCGCATTTAGAAGAAGAAATTACTACTGAGTTATTTGATAGTGAAATGGCGGCTGTATTTCAGCAAGCGGAAAATAGAATGTGGGCACAGAATTCCGTGTTAGTAACCTTATTTAGTGAGTAACGATTATCTTTTTGCTATTTAGTCCAATTTAAACGTCAAAAGTACTCACAAATTCATCGGGAATGAATTTGAACATACAAAGGATGGCCTATTAAGGTGGAGTACAGGATGTACGGAATAATGACTAGCGTCAACTCCGTGCTTTTTCCTTTAAATTGAAATAACTATCTGCAAGCTAAAACGTTACTGCAATAATCAATATATTAATTAAGAAATAATTTAATCAAATTTAGAGAATAAAATTATGAGTATTCAAAAGAAACAAATTAAAAAAGTCGTACTAGCGTATTCAGGTGGTTTAGATACTTCAGCCATCATTCCATGGTTAAAAGAAAACTATGATAACTGTGAAGTAGTGGCTTTTTGTGCTGATGTTGGTCAGGGTGAAGAAGAGCTTGAAGGTATTAAAGAAAAAGCTATCGCCTCAGGTGCATCTGAATGCTACGTTGCTGATCTTAAAGAAGAGTATGTTAAAGATTATATTTACCCAATCTTAAAAACGGGTTCAGTATATGAAGGTCAATATTTATTAGGTACGTCGATGGCACGTCCTATTATTGCTAAAGCACACATTGAAGTTGCGCTTAAAGTTGGCGCTGATGCAGTGTGTCATGGTTGTACTGGTAAAGGTAATGACCAAGTGCGTTTCGAAGCGTGTTTTGCAGCCCTTGCACCACAGCTTACCGTTATTGCGCCATGGCGTGAATGGGATATGGTTTCTCGTGAAGACTTATTAGATTACTTAGCTGAGCGTGATATTCCATGTTCTGCTTCATTAACTAAAATTTATAGCCGTGATGCGAATGCTTGGCATATTTCTCACGAAGGTGGCGAATTAGAAGATCCATGGTGTGAGCCTTCTAAAGAAGTATGGACTATGACGGTAGATCCAATGGATGCGCCTGATGCTCCAGAAACTGTAGCTTTAAGCTTTGTTGAAGGTGAATTAGTTTCAGTAGACAGCAAAGAGCTTTCTCCTTATCAAGCATTAATGTACTTAAACGAAAAAGCAGCAGCACATGGTGTTGGTCGTATTGATATCGTAGAAAACCGTTTAGTTGGCATGAAGTCTCGTGGTTGTTATGAAACGCCTGGTGGCACTGTGTTAATGGCTGCTTATAAAGGTTTAGAAACACTTATTCATGATAAAGAATCGTTAAAATTCCGTGAGTCTATCGGCTTAGAATTTTCTCATGTTATCTATGATGGTCGTTGGTTTACGCCATTAGCTAAGTCTCAACTGGCGGCAGCAGCATCATTAGCAGAAAAAGTAACTGGTGATGTGGTTGTTAAGTTATTTAAAGGACAAGCAACTGCTACCCAACGTCGTTCACCTAATAGTTTGTACTCTGAAGAATTTGCAACGTTTGGTGCTGATGATGTTTATGACCAAAAACATGCAGAAGGTTTTATCCGTTTATTTAGTCTTTCAAGTCGTATTGAAGCGCTTAAAGCGCAAGACGAAAAAGCTAAAGGAGAATAACCATGGCTTTATGGGGCGGAAGGTTTAAAGAAAAAGCGAGTATCCAGTTTAAAAAGTTTAACGACTCGTTACCTGTTGATTACCGCATGGCAGTACAAGATATTGTTGGTTCAATTGCTTGGGCACAAGCAATTCATGAAGTGGGCGTAATAAACGATGATGAACTATCACGTTTAACGACGGCTTTAAATGAATTAAAGGTGTCAGTAGAAGAGAACCCTAAACAAATTTTGTTATCTGATGCAGAAGACATTCACAGCTGGGTAGAGATTCAGCTGATTGAAAAAACAGGTGATTTAGGCAAGAAGCTCCATACCGGCCGTAGTCGTAATGACCAAGTAGCGACCGATTTAAAATTATGGTGTAAAGAAACAGGCGGCGATTTATTGTTTGCTTTGGTTAACTTACAACAAGCCATGTTAAATTTAGCTGAACGTGAAAAAGATACAGTATTACCTGGTTATACTCATCTTCAGCGTGCTCAACCAGTAACTTTCGGTCATTGGTGTTTAGCTTATGTTGAAATGTTTAACCGTGATATTGGTCGTTTAAAAGATGCTCTTTATCGTTTAGATGTGTCACCACTTGGCTCGGGCGCATTAGCGGGTACAGGTTACCCAATTGATCGTAAAGGTTTAGCTAACCGTTTAGGCTTTAGAAGCGCGACTATGAACAGCCTAGATGCGGTATCTGACAGAGATCATGTGATTGAATTATTAGCTAGTGCCAGTATTTCTATGATGCATTTGTCACGTTTTGCTGAAGATTTAATTTTCTATAATTCAGGTGAAGCTGGGTTTGTAGAAATGAGTGATTTGGTTAGCTCTGGCTCTTCATTAATGCCACAAAAGAAAAACCCTGATGCTTGTGAGTTAATTCGTGGTAAAGCTGGGCGTGTTTTTGGTTCATTAACAGGTATGTTAACCACCATGAAGGCGCTTGCACTAGCTTATAATAAAGATATGCAAGAAGACAAAGAAGGTCTTTTTGATGCTTTAGATACTTGGCAAGAATGTATGGAAATGGCGGTATTAGTTGCAGACGGTTTAAAAGTTAACCGTAGCCGTACCTTAGCTGCTGCTCAGCAAGGTTATTCTAATGCAACAGAATTGGCTGATTACTTAGTGGGTAAAAATATCCCGTTTCGTGAAGCTCACCACATTGTCGGTGAAGTAGTGTTAGCGGCAATAGAAAAAGGTTGTCCATTAGAAGATTTAACCATCACGCAATTAAAAGAGTTTAGCGATCAAATTGAACAAGATGTGTATCAACATTTATCTATTGAATCGACTTTAGATAAACGTGAAGCACTTGGCGGCACTTCGCGTACGCAAGTAGAGCAAGCCATTGCTAATATTCAATCTGGTAATGAAGATATCTTAAATGAACAAGTTGTCGGTGCACCAGGTAAACAGCAAACACAAATTGCCTTAAAGCAGGTCAAGCAGCGTTTAAATGCCCAACGTGCAGCAGCAATGTCAGTACGTAGAGCACGTATGTCGGATGTTGAAAAAATACATCATCTAGTTAATTTACAGGCGGATAAAGGTGAGATATTGCCACGTACGCTGGACAATATTATTCACGATGTTCAAAACTTTGTTGTCGCGGAGCTTGACGGTAACGTAGTAGGTTGTGCATCGCTTTATATTTATCAAACGGGCCTAGCTGAAATTCGTTCAGTGGTTGTTGATGAAAAAGCTCAACGTCAAGGACAAGGACAAGCATTAGTACAATACTTGCTTGAATTTGCTCACCAGATGGAGTTAGAGCAAATTATCGTTTTAACTTATATTCCTGAATATTTCACTAAGTTAGGTTTTAACGGCATTGATAAAAACTCTTTAGCTGAAAATATTATTGAAGATAGTGAGCCTAGCCCACATAAAGATCCGGCTGATGAAGTAGCAATGGAATACATTGTTGGGCAAACGAAGTAGCAATATAAAGCTAATTCGAAAATGATAAGCGTTTTATAAAGTATGGAAAACATGAATAATAACGATCAAAATTACGTTAAATGGTTTAGAAATGCCGCCCCGTACATTAATGCTCACCGTGGTAAAACCGTGGTATTAATGTTTGGTGGAGAAGCCGTTTTACACCCTAATTTTGCCAATATTATTCATGATATTTCTTTACTGCGCAGCTTAGGTGTCAAGCTTGTTGTTGTGCACGGTGCTCGTCCTCAAATAGAAGATCGTATTGCTCAACGCGGTATTAGCACGCATGTTGAGAATAACATTCGTGTTACCGGGCCTAAAACTTTAGGTGCGGTTAAAGATGCAACGGGCTCGTTGCGTTTACATATTGAAGCTTTGCTCTCAACTGGTTTAGCTAACTCTCCTATGCACGGCTCTCAAATTAGAGTCAGCACCGGAAATTTTGTCATCGCTAAACCTATGGGCGTACGTGATGGCGTTGATTTTAAGTATACAGGCACTGTACGTAGAATAGACTCTGAAGGCATTAACATGCAGCTCGATTATGGCTCCATCGTATTGCTTTCACCTATTGGCTATTCTCCTACAGGGGAAGTGTTTAACTTAGCGCTTGAAGATGTTGCAGCACAAACGGCTATCGCCTTAAAAGCAGATAAATTAATCACCTTAACGGAAGATGAAGGTTTATTAGATAATGCCGGTGAGCTGATTAAAAGCTGTAGTGTCCGCACCGTTAAAACTTTGCTTGATGAAAAAGATTGTCATGTTCGTCAGTTACTACTTCGCGCTATTATACAAAGTGGTGAGAATGGTGTAGAGCGTTGTCACTGTGTTAGCTATCAAAGTGAAACGGCCTTATTACAAGAGCTATTTACCCGTGATGGTGCAGGTACTTTGATCGCTAAAGATCATAAAGAGCAATTATCAATAGCCACTATTGATGATGTCGCAGGTATTTTAGAGTTACTTGCACCGTTAGAGGCGGAAGGCATTTTAGTTAAGCGCTCGAGAGAATTACTGGAAGTAGAAATAGACCAGTTTATTGTCTTGAAAAAAGAGGATGTGATAATTGCCTGTGCGGCACTTTACCCCTACCCAGATGCAAAAATGGGCGAAGTCGCTTGTGTCGCTATTCATCCAGATTATCGTAAAGGAAATCGTGGTGGACGGTTAATGGCAGCATTGGAAACCGAAGCAAAAAAACAGCAACTTGCTTCAATCTTTGTATTAACCACCGTTAGTGGGCATTGGTTTCAAGAGCGTGGATTTGTTGAGCAAGCCATGAACAAATTGCCTAAAGGAAAACAAGAAATGTATAACTTTCAGCGCAAATCTAAGGTTTTTGTCAAAGAAATTTAATAGCTAGGTCATCGCTTGCCAGTTTCTAGACCAAGAAATAATATCTTTAGCTGGCATAGGGTGACCTATGTAATACCCTTGCCCAATATTACAGCCCATCTCTGTTGCTAAACTTAAAACACTCGCACTTTCAATACCTTCAGCAATAGTTTTCAGGTTCAACTTATTTGCTAAAGCAATACTACTATTTATAAGCGATAGTTGTTGAATACTGTCTTTATGTTCGATGAAGTAACTTTTATCTAGCTTTAAATAAGTTAATGGCAACTTTTGTAGTCGCTCTACGGTTGAATGACTTTGTCCAAAATCGTCTAAAGCTAGCTGGATGCCGCGCATATTCATTCTGTTTAAATTCATTAATTCTTGTAATTGGTCTTCTGCCAAAATTCCCTCTGTAACCTCAATACATAGTTTATCGGCGGATAAATTAAACTGTTCTAATAACAAGAACAGGGTATCTGTAAATTCGGGTTGTTGTAGTGCAATTGGGGAAGCGTTAACTGAGAATTTGATATCTAATCCATGTTGAGATAACTTTTGACAGTCTTTAAGAGATCTTTTTAACACCGCTAATGTAATATGAATAATGAGATCGCTTTCTTCTGCTTTATCAATAAATCGATCAGGTGAAACCATACCAAATCTAGGGTGTTGGATTCGACATAGTGCTTCAACACCAATAAATTTTCGTGAAATTAAATCTACTTGTGGTTGATATAATACCTCAATGTCGTCATTTTTAATGGCTCGGATAATTTCATAATTTTTAAGAGGCTCAGCTTTTTGATATTTACCTCTAGAGACTCCAATTTTGTCAATGATGATCTCAAAGTCTATTTCATGGATAGGTTTTAATAATGTCCCTATATAGTTTAAACCATATTTTTTTGCTAACAGCTCGACGGATGATAGTATCTGGGTAGATACCCCGCTCATAATGACAATATAGCCTTTGTATTTAAATTCCTTTAATTGCTCTAATAATTGAATACCATCAAAGTTTGGCATGTTGAGATCAAGAAAGAGTAAGTTAATTTGATTAGGCTGACGGAGAATTTGCAATGCTTCTAGTGCCGAAGACGCAGAATATATATTATCAATATTATAATTTTCTTCGAGTATTTTTTTGACGAGACTTAAGATGGTAACACTGTCATCAATCAATAAAACATTCAGCCAATCCAATCCTTTGTTGCTCATTTTAGCTTCCATTTCACCGTGCTGATTTGTATCGCTAAGTATTGTATAAATAATCTTGAAAGCAAGTAGTCGGCGAAATAATAGCTAAAATATTACTAGTCTAGCTGGATGTCTGCTAACTCTTTATAACCTGTTAGATATAAATTTTCTTGGAATGCTGTTCGACATGCGACAGAGCGGTTTTGTGATAATTTAAATTTACTTTTAACATTCTTGATTTCAAGGGTGAATACTGTAATTGCAGATAACATCTGTTGAACCATTTTTGTATTGGCTTGATTATTAAATTCACTAAACTCCCATTTAGGGTCAAAGTAATGACTTAGCTGCTCCATTGCTATCAATTTTTCTTGGCTAGATTCAATTACGTTTAACCGACAAGTTAATGAAACACTAGCATAATTCCATGTTGGCACCGGTTGTTCACTGTGCCACCTCGGTGAAATATACCCGTGTGGGCCATTAAAAATGACGCTAACTAAGTTATTCTCTTTTGTTGCCTTAATAAGTGGATTATTGTTGGGTAAATGACCTAGAAATTTACCCTCTCCAAGGTGTTGTAAAGGACAATAAACTAGCTCGGCAAAACCTCTTTCTCCAATTGCTGAAGAGAGTATTTGTGCAAAGGGGTTCTTGCGCATAACCTCAAGCTCTGGCTCAGATAAATTAGTCATAAACACACTCCATTTTTGCTTTTAAATTTTCTTTAACAACAGGCCATTCATTTTCAAGGACTGAAAATATCGCGGTATTTCGGTAACTTCCATCTGACAAAATTCGTTGGTTTCTCAATATACCTTCAAATTTTGCCCCTAGCCTTGTGATAGCGTTACGTGATTTGTCATTTTTTTCGTGGGTTTTAAATTCAACTCTAATTGCGCCCAATGTTTCGAAAGCATGTTTTAACAAGCAGTATTTAGCATGGGTATTTATATAGCTTCGCTGAAATTTTGGTGTGATAAAAGTAAAGCCAATTTCAACGCTTCTATCTGCTGAATTTATTGAACAATAACGAGTGCTGCCGACAAATTGGTTAGATTGATTATCATAGATAGCAAATGGCACATGTTGCCCTTGCTCTGTCATTTGCTCAGAATATATTAACCAATCTTTGGTGGCTGATATTGAAGTGCATTTATCCGGGAGTGACCAAGTCCAGATTTCTGGAAAAGAGCCAGCACGATAAAACTCATTTACATGGTCAAGAGTTAACGGGCGAAGCGAAATTTTATCAGTGCTTAGTGTTGTCGTTTTTGGTGGAAACATAGTTAGACCTCATTAAAAAATATCACTATATTTTGCCTAGTTATGATATAAACAAAACAACCAGATTTTATCTTTTACTTAGACCAGTTATGAAAAACTTAACCCTCGACATTGAAAACTCTCAAGAGAAATTATACTTAAAAATTGCCAAAGCGATAATAAAAGCAATTAGAGTAGGGGCTGTTGTTTGTGAAGAGAGATTACCTTCTGCACGAGCGTTAGCAGAGAAGTTATCTGTTAATAGACATACGGTTATGGCGGCTTATAGTGAGCTTATTGCACAAGGTTGGGTTGAAACCGAGCAAAGAAAAGGCTACTCAGTGGCGAAGGTGCTGCCAATATATTCTTCATTAACGAGTGATAGCAAACAAGATGAAAAAATAAACAATCATCAATGGCGAATTTTAAAGCCATTTAAGAACTCTTTTGTAAGGCCTGCTCATGACTACAAGTATAATTTTGCCGGCGGTAATCCTGATGTTGCACTTTTCCCGTTTGATGAATTTAGAGGTTTTGTTAATGACGCGCTAAGAAGACCCGCGATCAATGAGTTGAACTATGGCGAAAATAACGGTTTTCATGCTTTTATTGAAGAAGTAAGTACCTATTTACGCAGAGTTAGAGCGATTACCAATAAAGAAATTATCGTTGTTAATGGTACCCAAGAAGCTCTATATATTATTTCACAAGTATTGCTCGAAGCGGGTGATAAAGTTGCCGTGGAAAATTTAGGGTATCGCCCTGCATGGACAGCATTGCAAAATGTTGGTGCACAATTGATTGGTATTAAGCAGACTGAGCAAGGCATTGATGTTGACGATCTTGAAGTAGCGATAAAAACGGACAAAATTCGTTTATTGTATCTGACACCATTACATCAATATCCAACTACCACTACGCTATCGGCAGCTAATCGTGTACGAGTGTATCAACTTGCCCATAGATATAACATTCCCATCATCGAAGATGATTATGATCATGAATTCCATTATAACAGCCAACCTTTACCGCCCATGGCTGCGAATGACCCAGCAGGTTTGGTTATTTACATTTCTAGTTTTTCTAAAATTATGTTCCCTAGTGCTCGCCTAGGCGTTATAGCTGTCAGTAAAGACTTAGCCCCTCATCTTGTTAGTTATCGCACCTTGATGAATCATAAAGCGAATGTGTTATTACAAGATGCTGTTGCCAGGTGGATGAAAGATGGTGGCTTCGAACGTCATTTACGTAAATCAACTCGGCGTTATCAAAAGCGTAGAAAGTGTATGGTTGATATACTTAATTCGTTTATTGATGAGGGCATAAATATAGAATTTACCGTACCTAAAGGTGGCATGGCATTGTGGATTAGCATTGGTAGGAACGCACAAGAAGTTGCTGAGCTAGCAAAAGCTAAAGGTATATTTTTGCTGGGAGAAGAGGCTTTTCATTTAGACCAGAAAAATAACGAAAATAAATATATAAGATTAGGTTTTGCAGGGCAAAGTGAAGAAAAAATTACCGCTGGGTTAATGTCGCTTAAATCATTGCTATTAATTAACTCAAGCGACACCAAATAATATTAGTCTAGAAAAGCTCCTCTTCTTCATTTTGTAGACCTTCTTCACTTTGAAATATATCAACACTATTATCTTGTCTGACGTATTCCGTAGGAGCAGTATTAATTTGAAAATATTCAAACTCACTACTTTTATTGGTATTTGTACTTAGCTTGCCAGTAACCTTATCAATTCTCACCGAGACTATGTCTGTGGGAGGATCAAAGGTTTCAACCGGTAAATCGGCTAAGGCAACTTTCATAAAATCAACCCAAGCTGGCTGTGCCGATTTTGCTCCAGCTTCAGTACCGGTTATTTGATTCTTGCTTAAATTGTTGTTGTACACTGACTTCCCTAAATTACGACTGTGGTCATCAAAGCCTATCCAAGAAGTAGTCACTAAATGACGAGAGTAACCTGAGAACCACGCATCTTTTCCTTCATTAGTTGTACCTGTTTTACCCGCAATATCGCGACGTTTCAATGCTCTAGCGCGCCAGCCAGTACCTTGCCAACCATTTTCTGCAGACCAGTCAGCTCCCCAAATTGCACTATTTAAAGCCTGAGTGATTAAAAAAGCATTTTGCTCTGAAATAACCCTAGGCGCTGAAACTGGCTGGATTGTAGTAGCGACTTCTTCCGATTTATTTTGAGCACTGTCATCAAGGTTTGTTTGCTCATTATCGTTAAATGATTCGGCTATTTCGCAAGGGTCACATGCTAAAACAGGTGCTGCTTGATAGAGGGTTTCACCTTTAGCACTTTCAATACGTTCAATTAAATATGGCTCTATCAAAAAACCGCCATTTGCAAAAGTAGCAAAACCCGTAACAACCTCCATGGGAGTTAAAGAAGCAGAGCCTAGCGCCAATGATTCATTACGTGGCAATTCATCTGGGGCAAAGCCAAAATTAGATAAATAATCAATCGCTTTATCTAGGCCTATACTTTTGAGTAATCTCACCGCGATAACATTTTTAGACTGAGCTAGCGCTAAACGTACACGGATCGGCCCAACATATTTATCAGGGGAGTTTTTCGGTCGCCACACTTGGCCCGTACTTCTATCCCACTGATTAATCGGTGCATCATTTACAAGTGATGCTAACGTATAACCATTCTCTAAAGCTGCAGAATATATAAATGGTTTGATATTAGAGCCCACTTGTCGCTTTGCTTGAGTAACTCGATTAAATTGACTTTGTTTAAAACTAAAACCACCAACCGCTGCTTTTATCGCACCATCGTCAGGTGAAATAGATACCATAGCGGCACTGGCTGAAGGTAATTGACTAAGACGATAATCTCCATTTTCTTCTTGGCTTACCAAGATGACATCAGCAAGGTTTAATATTTCACTGGCAAGTTTTGGGGCAGGGCCTTGTTTTCTATCATTAATAAATTCGCGTGCCCAAGCTAAACCTGACCAAGGTATTACCGCTTTTTTATTGTTGCGAAGTGTTATATTGACTGAACGTTCATCAACTTGTGTTACTACTGCTGGCTCAAGAGATTGATAAGAATTAACTTCCTTAAGGGCGTCTGCTATTTCTTCATCACTTAAAGGAGGAATCTCTTGAGGTGGAGTATCTATATTGTTAGCTAATTCATCTTCATTGAATTCGGGGCGTAGGCTTAATACCGCACCACGATAACCATGGCGTTGATCATATCGAAGTAAATTGTTAGTAACAGATAAGTTCGCAGAGTTTTGTAGTTTGCTATTTACCGTAGTAAATACCTTATAACCGCCCGTATAAGCTATTTCTGTTCCATACATTTCCACCATTTTTTGATGAGCCATTTCTGCAACATAAGGAGCATTTAGTGCTATTTTCGCACCATGACGTTTTCCCGTTATAGGAGCATTCTTAGCGGTTTGATATTCTTGCTCGGTAATATAGCCACTGACTAACATACGTTGTAAAACTGTAGTGCGGCGAATTTTTGCACGATCTGGACGGCTGATAGGGTTATAAGTTGAAGGTGCTTTAGGTAAGCCAGCAAGTACTGCTATTTGTGCGAGGTTAAGTTCATTAATATTTTTACCGTAATATACTTGCGCCGCTGCGCCGAAACCAAAAGCTCTATGGCCTAGTGGAATTTTATTGATATAAAGGGCTAATATTTCATCTTTAGTTAATAAGCTTTCTATGTGGAAAGATAAAAATATCTCTCTCACCTTCCTGATATAAGTGACTTCTCGAGTAAGAAAGAAGTTACGGGCTACCTGCATAGTAATGGTACTAGCTCCGCCGCTATGATTTCCAGTAATTTGACCTAAAACAGCGCGGGTCATACCAATAGGGTCGACACCAAAATGAAAATAAAAACGATCATCTTCAGTGGCTAAAAGTGCATCAATTAATTGTTGAGGAATTTCTTCAAAGATTAAAGGTATTCGTTTCTTTTCACCAAATTGAGAGATCAATAACCCATCATTGCTGTAAATTTGCATTGGAGTTTGCCACTTTACATCTTGTAAAGATTCAATATTTGGCAATTCACTTCGTAAGCTTAAATATAGTACAAATGTACCGATTAAGGTTATAAAAAGTACAGCTAGGGCGAATTTGAAAATTTTTTTAACTGAAAACACAACAATAACTCTATTTATGGATAAAATTGTCAGATAATACTAGTATATCTTGTAAAACCATGTAATAAATGTATTTATGTGAAAAACATGTCTAAAATAATTATAACAATATAATTTAGTGGGTTGTTATGCTAGATAATCTATGGAAAAAGAAAACCACCATGATGGTAGGGATTGATATTGGCTCCCATGCTGTTAAAGCGGTTTTACTCAGCCAGGGCAGTAATGGCTATATTTTAGAAGACTATGCTATTGAACCAATGACTCGTGGTGCTGTTATTGACCGTGAAATTCAAGATATTGAAGCTGTCGGTAATGTTATTGCTAAGATTCGCCAAAATATTTCAATGAAAGCCAAAGAGGCTGCAGCTGCAGTATCAGGCCAAACGGTTATAACCAAAATAATTTATATGGATGTCGCGTTAAGTGAAGATGAGCTCGCCAGCCAGATTGAAATTGAAGCCGATAGTTTAATTCCCTACCCTTTGGATGAAGTTAGTCTAGACTTTGAAACCCTTGATGTAAATGAATCGGATCCGAGTAAAGTTAATGTTCTTTTAAGTGCTGCCCGTACTGAATCAATAGAGGCTAGAGTAGCTGCATTAGAATCTGGCGATTTTCATGCCAAAGTTATCGATGTTGAATCATATGCTGTCAGTAGATCACATGATCTGTGTTTATCACAATTACCTGATGATGCAGCTGACAAAATGGTTGCCATTGTTGATATTGGTGCGACGATGACACTGTTTTCAGCCACGAAAGCTGGAAAACATGTCTATAGTCGAGATCAAATGTTTGGTGGCGAGCAGTATACTCGCTCAATCGTATCTTATTACAATAAATCTTTTGAAGATGCTGAAGTCGCAAAAATAAACAATGACTTGCCACCCAACTATACCTTTGAAGTTTTAGCTCCTTTTCATACCATATTAATGCAACAAATACGCCGCGCAATTCAAATGTTTTTGACTTCAAGTGGTGTCGATAAAGTCGACTATTTAGTCATTTCAGGTGGCTCTGCGGCAATTGAAGGTATAGAAAAACTACTAACAGATGAACTCGGCATACACACTATAATAGCTAACCCATTTAATGACATGGAAATAGCTAAGACGGTTGATGAAGAAGAGCTTGTTAAAGTTGCTTCACAACTCATGGTTGCAACAGGCTTAGCATTAAGGAGTTTTACGCCATGGCATATATAAACCTGCTTCCTTGGCGCGAAGAAGCACTCAAAGCCAAACAAAAAGAATTTTTTACTATATTAGCTGCTGTTTGTTTATGTGCATTCGCCCTAGTATTTACTGTTAACTTATATTTTCAAGCTCGGGTTGATGGTCAAGTAGCTCGTAATCAATTTTTGAAAAATGAAATTCAAAAACTCGACATTCAAATCGCTGAAATAAAAACCTTAAATAAGAAAAAAGAAGAGCTACAGAAGCGTATCGATGTTGTTGAACAGTTACAACGTAGTCGAAATGTCGGTACACAGGTTCTCGATGAAATAGCAAAAATTATACCTAATGGCATTTACATTACCCAATTAAATAAACAGGGTAATACTATTGAGATTATGGGTAAAAGCGAATCAAATAACCATTTAGCAAATATGATCAGGGCAATAGAATTATCAGATTTGTTCACTGACGCAACACCAGAGTCGATTACTTCAGATGATGGCTCCCCTAAGCTACTGAGTAACTTCAAGATGAAAGTGAAAATTAAAGGCTTAGTAAACGATCCTGATGCGGCACTTGCTAATGTACCAAAAGGAGCTGGAAAATGAAATTTGATGCTTCGCAATTTGAAAACCTTGAGTTAGATAATATTGGTCAATGGCCACCGGCAGCAAAACTTGTCCTTACTATATTTCTTGCCATTGTGGTTATGGGGTTAGGTTACGTAGGTTTAGTGAGTGGTAAAATAGATCAACTTGAACGTGTTGAAGGTGAAGAACAAACATTAAAAACATCTTATCGTTCTAAATATCATGTAGCGGCAAATTTAGAATTGTTTAGAGCGCAAATGATTGAAGCGGAAGATATTTTTGCAAACCAATTACGAAGTTTACCCAATAGCCATGAAACTCCAGGTTTACTTGATGATATTACCTTTATCGGTACCACAAGCGGTTTAGATTTCGTTAAACTCGAATGGCAACCAGAAATAAGCAAAGAAATATATATTGAGTTGCCCATTGATATAGAAGTGAATGGCTCATATCATTCGTTTGGTAATTTTGTGAGTAAAATAGCGGGTTTACCTCGTATTGTTACCTTGCATGACTTCACTATCGATATTACTGCAGTTGGCGCAGAAGTGCTAAACTTGAAGCTTGAAGCTAAAACATATCGATATCAGGGAGCTGAAATAAAATGAGAATAGTAGTTTTATTTGTTCTAGTTTTTATTAGTGGTTGTTTTGACGATACGAGTGATCTCGTTGCTCATATGGAGCAGGTGAAGTCGACCACAACGAGTCAAATTGATCCTATGCCAGAAGTTCACCCTTTTAACCATTTTGATTATTCGGCTCATGAGCTACGTAGCCCGTTTGTGCTACCTAAGCCAGAAGTTATTCAACAAAAAATACAACAAATGTCAGGATGTTTAAGTCCAGACCCACGTCGCCGAAAACAACCACTAGAAAAATTTGCTTTAGGTGATTTAACTATGCGTGGAACTATGGGTGATGATGGTGTGCTTTGGGCCTTAGTTGAAGCATCAGATCAGACACTACATCGAGTGTCAAAAGGAAGTTATCTTGGTTTATTTAATGGTGAGATTACAGAAGTGAGTGCCAGAAGCGTGAAAGTAAAAGAATTAACACCTGATGGTGCTGGTTGTTGGGTGGAAAGAGAAACCACGATGAAAATTGCTCAAACAGATTCTCAAGGGTAAAGGAAATAATAATGCTATTTAATAAAATGAAAAATTATAAAAACTTTACTGGAGTTGCTTACAATCAATTATTTTTGTTGTTTGGTTTAATCCTGTTAGCTCTGGTTTCTACATCATATAGTGTTAAAGCCGAGCAGGCAGAAAATAGTAAGCTTTTAGGAATTTCATACAACACGATTCAAGATGATCAAATTGAATTGGTCTTTGAGTTTTCCGAAAATATATCTGCCTTACCAGCCGTACAAACGTCAATGGATCCTGCTTATGTTGAAGTTAGCTTTAACGCAAACTCTTATAATGAAAATGTTAAAGAAACTTTAGTTAATCACGCTGGTATCACCACAATCGCGGTAGATGATACCTCAGGTAAAGTTGTTGCATTAATTAATCTTGAAAAGCTTGCCGTATTTGATGTCGCTTTAAATGAAAAAGAATTTTCAATCACTTTTAATTATGGAGATTCGGCTCAAATTGTTGAATCTTTAAGCCCTGCAGGCGAGCAATTTATTAATAATGTCAAATCCTTAGATTTCCGTTTAGGAGAGCATAATGCAGCTGAAGTTTTAGTCTACCTAGAAGACAATATGGTGGCTGTTGATGTGAACGACAAATTAGGTAAGGTGAATGTTGAGTTTCACAACACTGAAATAATTGAAGACTTACTCTATAAATTAGACGTTACTGATTTTGGTACCATAGTAACAGGCATTGAAACTTTTAAAGATGGTCGTAATGCTAGATTAGTTATTGATGTAAATTCCCATTTTGAGTTTTCTCATAAGCAACAAGATAATTTATTTGTATTAACCGTTAGAGAAAAAGAAAAACAAGCGCCGGGTTACTTAGGTGACAGTGAAGATTTTACTGGTAGAACTATTTCACTTAACTTCCAAGATATTCCTGTCAGAACTGTTTTACAAATAATCGCGGATTATAATGAATTTAACTTAATTACCAGTGATACAGTAACGGGTAATATAACTTTAAGGTTAGATGGTGTACCTTGGGATCAAGCGCTTGATATCATCTTAAAAGTAAAAGGCCTTGATAAACGCATGCAGGGCAATATTTTAATGGTTGCGCCTAGTGATGAATTAGCGGCACGAGAAGCTAAAAATTTACAAGCTCAGCAGCAAGTGGAAGAGTTAGCACCACTATATTCTGAATACGTACAGATCAATTATGCAAAAGCTAGCGAGTTTGCTGAATTAATTAAAAATGAAGATACCAGTATTTTATCTGCACGAGGTACGGTATCAGTTGATGAACGTACTAATACATTATTAATACGTGATACGGCGAAAAGTATTGAAGATATTAAGCGTATGATTAATATCTTGGATGTCCCTGTTCGACAAGTGGTTATTGAAGCCAGAATGGTTACAGTAAGCGATAATATTGGCGAAGAATTGGGGATTCGTTGGGGAATAACCGATACTGATGGAGATTATGCAACTTCGGGTACACTAGAAGGAGCTGATTCTGCAGCAGCAGGTATTCTTCCTGCAATTGCAGATCGTCTAAATGTGAACTTGCCAGTGGCTAACCCTGCTGGTTCAATAGCGTTCCAAGTTGCTCGCTTAGCTGACGGTACTATTCTTGATCTTGAGTTGACCGCTTTAGAAAATGAAAATAAAGGTGAGATAATTGCTAGCCCGCGTATTACAACTGCAAACCAGAAAGAAGCCTATATTGAACAAGGTGTAGAAATTCCATACCAAGAAGCTGCTTCAAGTGGTGCAACAGCAACACAATTCAAAAAAGCGGTATTAAGTATGACGGTTACACCGCATATAACTCCTGACAATAAAATTATCTTAGACTTAGTAGTTACACAAGATACCATATCAGAAGTTTCAAACGGTACAGCTCCAGCAATTGATACACAGCGAATTGGCACACAAGTACTAGTGAATAATGGTGAAACTATTGTACTAGGTGGTATCTATCAACAGTCAATAATTAGTAGTGTTTCTAAAGTTCCAGTAATTGGTGATATTCCTTATTTTGGCTGGTTATTTAGAAATACCAACCAGTACAATGAGAAAAAAGAGTTACTTATTTTTGTAACTCCGCGAGTTGTAACTGAACATTTTTAGTATTAATTATTAATATGTTAGTCAGTAAGTGGGGATTTTCCCTTACTTACTGACAATGTTACTTGCAATCTTACCCCAACAATTGCGATAATTACGCCCTTGAAATTCCCGAGGGAGACCTCTAAAACGTCAAAGAGCTGTAGGCAGCCACTGTAACAAGCATCTTTGATAGGATCCGTAACAAACGAGTATTAAATAAATCTAATGGCAGAAAAAAGAAATATCTTCCTAGTTGGCCCTATGGGCGCAGGTAAAAGTACTATTGGTCGTGAGCTTGCTGACAGGCTACATCTTGAATTTTTTGATTCTGATCAAGAAATTGAGCGTCGTACAGGAGCAGATATTGCTTGGGTATTTGATCTTGAAGGCGAAGAAGGATTTCGTAAAAGAGAAGAGACTGTTATTGAAGATCTGAGCGAGAAACAAGGTATTGTTTTAGCGACTGGTGGCGGCTCTGTAATTAGCGATCAAGTTCGTAATCGATTATCAGCACGCGGTATAGTGGTTTATCTTGAAACAACTATCGATAAACAAGTCGCACGTACACAACGTGATCGTCGTCGTCCGTTATTACAAACTAAAGAAGAACCACGTACAGTGCTAGAAAACTTAGCACTAGAGCGTAATCCTCTTTATGAAGAGATTGCCGATGTTGTAATCAAAACAGATGATCAAAGTGCAAAAGTTGTAGCGCATAAAATTATTGAGCGTTTAGACTTTTAGCCATTACCATATTACCTAGCAGTACATAATTATGCCAACACTTCAGCTTGATCTAGGCACCCGTAGTTATCCCATCTATATTGATTCAGGGCTGTTTGAAAATGCAGCCTTATTCGCTAAGCATATCCGCAGTAAACGCGTTTGTATTGTAACTAATACTATTATTGCACCTTTATATCTTGATGCTATCAAAAATCAACTTTCTGAATTTACTCTTGATGAGGTAATTCTACCTGATGGCGAAGCAGAGAAAAGCTTAGCAAATTTTGAAGTAATCATGTCGCATTTACTAGCGAATGGACATGGCCGTGATACCACATTAATTGCGCTTGGTGGTGGAGTAATTGGTGATATTACTGGTTTTGCTGCTGCTTGTTATCAGCGTGGCATTGATTTTATTCAAGTGCCAACGACAGTGCTATCACAAGTGGACTCCTCAGTAGGCGGCAAAACGGCAGTAAACCATGCTTTAGGTAAAAACATGATAGGTGCTTTTTATCAGCCAAAAGCAGTTATTATAGATATAGATAGCTTATCCACTTTACCTGTACGAGAATTTAACGCAGGTATGGCTGAAGTAATAAAATACGGTATTCTAGGTGACAAAGACTTCTTTGTTTGGCTTGAAGAGAATATTGATGCGATAAAATCAAATGATAAAAACATTTTATCAACAATGATTGAAAAGTGTTGCCAATGTAAAGCTGATATCGTCGCTTGTGATGAAACCGAAGCTGGTGTTCGCGCTTTACTTAATCTAGGTCATACATTCGGACATGCTATTGAAGCCGAGCAGGGCTACGGTAATTGGCTTCATGGTGAAGCAGTTGCCACTGGCATGGTACTTGCTGCTAAGTTAGCAGTAGCAATGAATTTGCTCGAAGTGTCAGAACTTTGTCGAATTGAGTCACTTATAAAAGCATTTGATTTACCATTATTAGCGCCAGAAAGCATGAGTTTAGACGATTTTGTTCGTCACATGCAGCGGGATAAGAAAAATATTGGTGGTAAATTACGCTTTATAATACCTACCAGTATTGGCCAATCAGAAATTCGCGATGATGTAACTGTGGAGATGCTTCAGCAAATTCTATAAGTGTTTTTAACTGCTAATTTATCTAGCAGTAAATATTATAGAAAGGGTTGAATATGTCCGCACTAGAAAATACGCGAGCAAATCAAAATATCTTCAGTGTACCGACAAACAGTCGTGATAAAGTAGCAGCTATTGATAAACCAACGGCGGCTATTAGTGTTACGGCTCGTATTGATTATATACAACGATTTTCAAAACAATTAACCCTAGTGGTGGATAATACACCTGCGGTATATTCACAACTATCTCGTCAGTATTTAGCTAATATAAGTCAAGAATCTGGCAAGCAAGAAAATAATGTCGCATTCGTAGCAGCATCCGCTAAATTAAATGACATTCAAATGCGCTGTCGATTAATCGAACAGTTGTTTGCTAATACCCTATTCGACCCAGAGCAATCATTGGCGGTAAGTCTTTCACGTCTAGCCAAACAAACTAATGACACCATCATCATTATTGTAGAGCATGCTCAATCATTATCTCTACAGATAAAATATGAATTGTGCCAGTTAGTTGATGTAGCAAAAAAAACACAACATAACATCCATGTGGTGTTATTTGGTTTAGAGCAAGCAGCCCAAGAAATAGCAAAGAATAAAAGTATTTTTGATAAGAAAACTAGTATTGTTGATGCGAATACAGGGCAAGTTCTTGCACTTGATCACACACGTTTTAAAAATAAGACCGAATTATTCAAGAATGACTCATGGGTTAAAATCAGCATTATTAGCTTGCTAAGCGTAATCCTTTTTAGTTTTATTGTTTTAATACTTGTTGAACACGAAAGTTTTGGTCTCTCTAACTTACCGGAAAAAGCACCTGAAATAAAAACAACTCAGCTTACGGTGCAAAACAATGAACTTGACTCAACCCCAAATCAAATAGCTAATGTTGCTGAAATTCATACTGCTCTTTTAGCAAGTAATATCAGTCAAGTGTTACCTAATTTGAAAGCTGAAAATGAAGATATTTTAAAAGCACTCGCTATAAACGAAAGCAGTATCGAAAAACAGGCTCTTGAAAATAGTGACAGTGTTGTAACGAAAACTGACGATGTGGCAGTAGTACCGCAAGTTACTCCTGAGGCGAAAAGTAATATAAAGCCTAGTGAAATAAATCTACTTAACTTACCTTTTGATAAAGACTATTACTTGAATTTAGAGCAAGGTTACGCAGTTCAAATAACTGGTTTTAGCCATTTAGCTAGGCAAAAAGAGTTTATCGCACAACATGGCGCGATGAAATTATACACTTATCAAAGAAAATTAAATGAACATAGCTTTATCGTGATAACCACTGAAATATTCCCAGATAAAGCAGCAGCTAAGGCTGCATTGAATGAACTTCCACAAGAGTTAAAAGGTCTTGGCGCTTTTTTGAAGTCGGTATCTATAATTAAGCATGAAATCAATACCGTTGCGCGTTAAATCAAGCTACAATCCGCAGTTAGAAATAAATGAACAAAATAGTTAGCAGAAAGGTTTTGTTCATTTACATATTAAAACTAATATAACGCGGTAGTATGAACATAATTCAGTATACATTGTTAAATTGTCCTAGATATACCAGCGATAAGAACAAAACTCTACCTCTTCAAAACGCACAGTCCGTGTCAATCGATGTAGTGCTTTTTAGTTGTATGGAAATTTCGGGATAAGCTGTGACTGAACGTTCGAATAAAAATAACATGCGTTCTGCGCTTAAGTGGGCAGGAGGAAAGAAAAAGCTTATTGATCATATTAGCCGAAATTTGCCTATGGAAGGTAAACAAAGGTTAATTGAACCTTTTGTTGGTGGTGGTTCTGTATTTCTTAATCTGGATTTTGATGAGTATCTGCTTATTGATATGAATGCAGATTTAATTAATTTATTTAACCTTTTAAAAACAGAACATTCCTCATTTATTGTCGAAGCAGAAAAATACTTCACCGCTCAGCAAAATACCCCAGAACGTTATTATGAACTAAGAAAAGAGTTTAATGGCTCTACCGATCCACTTTATCGTTCTCTTATTTTTCTTTATATGAATCGGCATGGTTATAATGGCTTATGCCGTTACAACAAAAGTGGTGGATATAATGTACCTTTTGGCCGCTATAAAAAACCATATTTTCCGAAAGCAGAGTTAGAGCATTTTGCTGAAAAGGCGCAAAAAGCTCAGTTTCGACAAGGTGACTTCAAGCTGGCTTTTGATGAAGCTAAATTAGGCGATGTTATCTACTGTGATCCTCCGTACTCACCAATAAACCGAACCTCTAATTTTACGTCATATTCAGGAAATTCATTTGGCGATGTTGAGCAAGTTAGGTTAGTAAATGAGGCAAAAAAAGCACGAAATAAAGGCGTAGCTACACTTATCTCTAATCATTATGTAACTTTCACTAAAGAGCTATATAAGAGCGCAGATAAAATTGATGTATTAAAAGTACAACGTTCAATTAGTCAAAAAGGGCATCAGCGGGTTAAAGTTGATGAAGTGATGGCCTTATATTCAATTTAATACTTTGGAAAAGAAAGCGAGTTTTTCATTGATTGTAATAACGAGTTATATCTTAACCCTCAGGCATAACCAGACTAACCACAGCTATTAAGCAACAAATAAAAACGATAACCGATAAAATTCCAACAATAATAAAGTGGCTTAACTTACCTTGAGAGAAGTCTTGCTCTCTATTTTTATTACTTTGAACGCCAAAAAAAGCAGCTGCAACGCTTTTAATAGTGCGAGTTATTGAAGAAGAATTTTCAGACATTGTGTTTCACCTAATCATCAAATGATTATAAAGTTGTTAATGAAAACTATAATGCAAAAGCTCAACTAAATCTAAGAAATGTAAATGAGCAGATTTTTTATCGTTGCTAACCCAAGATAACCAACTCTTATTTTGCATGTAAGTAGCATTACATGGGTGACTACTATGATTTACTGGAAGATTTGATTCGACAGCCATACACGAAGCAAGTAAATTGCTTTGTTTATTAGCTGTAGCGTTACTTATATTAATGGATACCGCTAAAGTAATACTTAATGCTAGCGTAAATGTGGTCAATTTTGTCATCATCCGTTTTGACATGTTAGCCTCGTGGTGTAGAAAATAAAAAAACGTTAATCGGCGTTATTATAGCCAATTAACGTTTTAATGTCTGTACCTGTTTTAGTTTTACAGTTTATTGAACTGTATTACTTATAAATCAATATCTACAGAGTATGATACATAAACTTTAACGTCGCCAGCTGCGTCGTCTAAATCAGTTGCTGATGCACCAAAGGTAAAGCCTGATTTTGAAATGCTTACACCGTAATCAATTGAATCTTCAGCTAACCAGTCACCAGAATATGAACCAAGGTGTAAGTTTACTTCTGTGTCGTTACCTAAATCGATAGCATAATCAACATTAGCATAAATAGTATCACCAGCATCGGCGCCTTCACCTGATGTTAATACTGCTACACCAAAGGTTAAAGATTTGAATGTTAAGCTACCGTATACTTCTGAAAAGTCAGCATCACCAGATGTTTCATCAGGGTATGCGTAATAAATAAAGCCAACATCGTAAGAAAGGTCATCATTGATGTCGCCACCAAAACCACCGTAGAAGTCTAACTCGTAAGTCATACCGTCAGCCCAGTCAGCATTTGATGCCCAAGTACCCACATAAAAACCTGAATCAGCAGCATAATCGATACCACCAGAAACAGCGGCTTTACCATTAGTTTGTTCTAGACCACGCCATAAGTAGTTAGAAGTTACAGCTGCGTTAGCGCTAAGTCCTTCAACTGCAGAAGCAGAAGTAGAAACAAAAGCACTAGTGGCTAAAAGTGAAGTTAGTGCGATGCTTAGTAATGATTTTTTCATAAGTCTCTCTTTATTTTATTATTAATTTTAATCCTGATTATTATTTAGCAAAGATAGTGCCTGTATGAATGCTGAATATCATATGTTGAAATAGTTGTTTATTTTCAGTTGTTTATTGTTTCTGCTTTTTGCACTACTAAAGCGCAGGTTATTTTTTGCACGCCATGCTGGTGCAATGAAAAGTGGTTTGTACGAACTTGGTGCATCGCGTCGGTTATTTATTTGTATTATGCCATGCTCGCATTTAGTGAGGTCTTGGGTATAATACGCGCATATTTTCTTATTGAGCAAAAGTGATGTCTTCTTTTTTAATTGCACCTTCTATTTTATCTGCAGATTTTGCTCGATTGGGCGATGATGTCGCTAAGGTATTATCTGCTGGCGCAGATGTTGTCCATTTTGACGTTATGGATAATCACTTTGTACCTAACTTAACATTTGGGCCAATGATCTGTAAGTCATTACGTGACTATGGCATAACCGCCCCCATTGATGTTCATTTGATGGTGAAGCCTGTTGATAGTCTGATCCCTGAATTTGCTAAAGCAGGGGCTGATATTATTACTTTTCATCCAGAAGCGAGTGATCATATTGATCGCACTTTACAGTTGATTAAGGATCATGGTTGTAAAGCGGGTTTAGTATTAAACCCGGCAACACCTTTGCACTGTTTAGATTTTGTTATGGATAAACTCGACGTTATTTTGTTGATGTCAGTGAACCCAGGTTTTGGTGGGCAATCTTTTATACCCACCACGCTAGATAAATTACGCTTAGTAAAAGAAAAAATTAATCAAAGTGGTCGAGATATACGCTTAGAAGTAGATGGTGGCGTGAAAGCCAGTAATATTGCTGAAATTGCGGCCGCGGGTGCAGATATGTTTGTTGCCGGTAGTGCAATTTTTTCTCAAGCCGATTATAAAGCCGCCATTGATGAAATGCGCGCACAATTAGCCACTGTTGCTAAATAGTTAATCGCACATTTTAAAGTTTTAGATAAGACATACCGTTTAAAGGAAAGTTATGAGTAAACCTATTGTATTAAGTGGCTGCCAGCCATCAGGCGAGTTAACCATTGGTAATTATTTAGGCGCATTAAAACAATGGGTCAATATGCAGTCTAGCCATGAATGTTATTACATGCTGGTAGACCAACATGCGATTACTGTACGTCCGAAAGCGGAAGATTTACGTAAAGCGACATTAGATGGATTAGCCCTGTACTTAGCCTGTGGAGTTGACCCAGAGCAAAGCACTATTTTTATTCAATCTCATGTGCCAGAGCATGCGCAATTAAGCTGGGTGCTAAATTGTTATACCCAAATGGGTGAGTTAAATCGCATGACTCAATATAAAGATAAGTCACAAAAATCTGAAGCCAATATGAACTCAGGCTTGTTTACTTATCCGGTGTTAATGGCGGCTGATATTTTGTTATACCGCGCTGATAGCGTGCCCGTTGGTGATGATCAAAAGCAACACTTAGAGTTATCTCGCGATATTGCCACACGCTTTAACAATCTTTATGGTGATATTTTTACCGTGCCAGATCCATTTATTCCACAGCATGGCGCTCGAGTGATGAGCTTACTTGAACCGACTAAAAAAATGTCGAAGTCTGATACCAATCCAGGTAACTTTATTGGCTTGCTTGAAGATCCGAAAAAAGTGGCTAAAAAAATCAAACGTGCAGTGACAGATTCAGACGAGCAAGCGCGTATCTACTATAACTTGGAAGAAAAGCCAGGTGTATCTAACTTACTTTCTTTATTGTCATGTACTACAGGTAAATCTATTGAGAGCTTGGTACCTGAATATGAAGATAAAATGTATGGGCATTTAAAAGGTGATGTTGCGAATGCAGTTGTTGCAATGCTTGAGCCTATTCAAACTAAATATCATCAATATCGTGAAGATCAGGCCTTTCTTGAGCAAGTGATGAGAAGTGGCGCAGAAAAAGCCTCTGAAAGAGCAAGCAAAGTGTTAACGTCTGTTTATGATGCGGTAGGTTTTATTCCTCGCCCATAAGCAGTATGCATTGAGTTGATATTATTAATAAAAAAGGCGGTAGATAACATCTACCGCCTTTTTTATTGGATGATTTGCCTCTTATTCTTCTAGTGCCTTTTTACTGGTTTTATCAAACAGCTTACTAGTATCTTCAATAAAGTCATCAACACTACTGCTAGGTGCAAGTAAAAAGCTTGGCATCATAATTGTGGCGTCGTATTTTGGTCTTGGATTAAACTCAGGTTTATTAGAGTATTGAACTAAGTAGCTTCCGCCAAAGAGT
Organism: Colwellia sp. KS18-150; assembly: GCF_057551365.1. Taxonomy (NCBI): domain Bacteria; kingdom Pseudomonadati; phylum Pseudomonadota; class Gammaproteobacteria; order Alteromonadales; family Colwelliaceae; genus Colwellia; species Colwellia sp. KS18-150. Next base: position 171,992 of record NZ_BAAJMC010000001.1, read on the forward strand.
AAGGTAGTGATACTGGCAGCTACTATTATTCGGCGTCTAGCACTCATATGAAAACCGATATAACCATTTAACCAAAATAGGCTAAAAGCGAGTGCAACAGAGATAAGCGTAGTGACCAAGGGCAATAAAGAATTACTGGCACTATTAAAAGTTGCAACACTTTCTAAAACATCGCTAAACCACATAATGTTAAAGAACGCGAAGCTTACTCCAAGTTGAGCCATTATTCTGGCATCGTGTTTACTTAAATGTGATACCAAAGATACGCCAGCAGGCCACAAAGCAAACCCAAGTGCCATACCAATAGCGGGCACTAATAACTGACTGAAATTGACTTCGATTGGCTTATTTAAATAAAACATGCCTCCGGCAATAAGTGCAAATAAACTAATACTTAAAAACAATGCTATTGGATGTCGCATTAATTCAATAAAGCTTTCAAATGGACTAAAAGCCAGCGTTGGAGCGACTTTATGATCGGTAAATAAGATACGTAACTGGCTCTTACCTATACTGATAATATCGCCATCGTTCACTATATGTTGATTAGCATCATGCTTTTTCTGCTTGGGATTTTCAACGAAAGAGCCATTAATGGTTTGGTGATCGATAATACGCCAATCACCATCAATAAACTCGATACTAATATGACTTGGGCAAAGATGCGGATCAGAGATAATAATATCGTTGTGATAATCACGACCTATGTGAATTTTATCTTTGTTTAATTTATGCCGATGTAAGAGTTTGTGACCTTTACTGACTTCTTCAATTATGATGTCAGTTGGTATGGCTTTAGTATTTGAGCTTTCCACCTCTAAGTCGTTTAATTCTATGCTATCTATTTCCATGACACAGCCTCCATAAATTTACGTGTAAAGGCTAAAGCATTGGCTTGGTTAACACCGGCAATAGTGAAGTGACTCACTAGTGCTTGCTTGTCTTTGTCTACAGAAGCACTTAAGTAAAGGACATCATATAAGCTAGGAAATTTTTTATAGGCTCGAGTACAAAAAATGCTTTTGTTATTTATAGCTTTATTATCAGGCATAACTAAGTCGTGGTGACACTGGTATTCGGTAACATTATCTTTACCAGCTCTGTTACCTGCGCCTGCACGAGATATTTGTTGTTGGTATAAATGATAAAACTTATTGGCGCCAATCTCTTTCGCTTGCATGGTGCGAAATTCAATCTCCATTGAGCCGGTAAAAAAATGTGAAGATAGATAAGTGTTTTCATCTAGTGAACAGTTAGCAACGGCGGTTAAAATAAGCGCATCGACTTTATCTGCGTTTGAGTCACCCCAACACCGGATAAAAGGAACATCAATAATAGGGATTGCTGCTTGTTTACCCAATTGTTTAGCTTGCCAAGGGCTATTGAGAATTTCAGTCATCATCTTGTCTTGATTGGCTGTTAATTGCTGAGCCATTTGCTCTTCTATCGAACTAGGTGGAGCTTGTAAAAAAGCTTGGTATAACGTCACTAATTTATCATGTGGTACCAAAAATCCAATCGAATTACCTGAGGTTGCTACGTTAACACCAACCACTTCAGCAGCCTTATTTACGACAGGGCCGCCACTCATGCCTGAGTTAATTGAACCGGTGAAATGAATTTTTTCGTTAAAGGATTCTTTTTTCAAGCCATTGTATGTGCCGGGTACAACAATCATTCCCAAATCATGTGGATTACCTAATGAGAATAACTGCTCACCTTTATGAGGAGCTGTTTTTGAGAGCTCGAAAAAAGCCATTTCTTGTTCAATATCGCGTCGTACTAATGCAAGGTCGTTAATAACATCAACACTTTGCAAAGTTAAATTGCCTTTGTTACCCAAGTTATCTAAATACTCAATGCGATATTTTTTTGGGTGCAGAGCATAGCTAGAAATAACATGGTAATTAGTGGCAATAATACCATCTTTACTGATTTGAAAGCCTGAGCCTATGGAGGATTTCTCGCCACTGGCTTTATCAATTAACTTTATTTGATAAAGCGATGGCTTTAACTGATTGAATAATTGCTCTGCCTGCTCGGTAGCGAAACTACTAGCGCTTAGTACAATAAATACCAAGGTAAAAAAAACTTTCATTAATGTTCCTACTAAATAATTACTTTTCTATTGTGCCATCGTCTGGGCATTAGTCACTCAATATTTTGTGAATTATTATTTCCGAGTGGTGAAGTTGACAAAATATATAGACAGGATGATTTTCTCAGAGTTATCAAACTATTAATAATGAGATCATAATTAGGTTATTACAGTAACTAGACACTGGCAAGTGATGAAACGACTTAACCTCAGTTTCAGCTCAATATAGGCATTATTCAAGGCATAAAATGAGGGGAGATTGATGAAATGATGAATAACGTTTTAGCCGAAAAGTCTTCTTTATTGATCTAGTGCAAATATATGACATTTTACCTGCGACAAATTGTCGCGCATTGCGCATTTCCCTTTGTTTTAAATAAGTTAAGCCGTGAGAATAAGCTCAATTAGAACCAATATATAAAGTGAAATACTATGCGAGCTTTTCTTACTCCTGCAGCGATGGCTGTGAAATTAGTGTTGTTTTCGACAATAACCTCATCAGCTATCTCATTTTCAGCGCAAACATTAGCAGATGAAGCACCTGATGCCATTGAGGATTTAGAGGTTATAACCATTACCAACCAAAGGCATCATGGTATCGAAAGAAATGAAAGTTTTGCTCAAGGTAAAACTAGCGCACCTGATTTAGCAAATTGGTTGGCAACGGTTCCAGGTGCCAATATTAATAGAAATGGGCCGGTAACAGGCATCGCGCAATATCGTGGTTTATATGGCGATCGTATTGCTGCAAATTTAGATGGACACATACTCATTGGTGCTGGGCCAAACGCGATGGATACTCCACTAAGTTATTCAACACCGTTAATTGTTGAGTCAATGAGTGTTTACCGAGGAGTCGCCCCTGTGTCTGCGGGCATTAATACGTTAGGTGGTGCCATCGACGTTAAAATGCGTAAAGCAGAAGTAAGTAATGCCCAAACGACTCAAGTGAGCGGCGACGTTCAAGCGGGTTATCGCAGTAATAACAGCGCCAATACTTTTTCTGGCGTGGTAAACATCGCGCAAAATGATTTTGCTTTAATGGCTTATGCTAACCAACAAAAAGGTGACAGCATGGAGTCAGGTGACGGAACGCTTATCTCCCCAACAGATTTCAACAAGACGCAAGCAGGTACAGATATTCGTTACAGCAAGGGTGACAATGAAGTTGGCGTGAGTTATCACTATACCGACACAAAAGATTCAGGGACACCAGCCTTACCCATGGATATTGAGTACATTGAAAGTCATCGAGTCAATATTGATGGTAAATTTGTGCTTTCAGGTTGGCAAGGTGAATGGTTAGTCGGTTATTTAGATGCAGATCATGGTATGACGAATTTTCTTATGCGTAGTAATGATGATATGGACAAGCATAGAAGAAATACTGCGTTAGCTGATACCACAGATTTCAAAATTGAATTATCTAAAGGCTTTAGCTTTGGTGAATTAATGTTTGGTATTGATGGCTATTCGGCGACACACGATTCAGTGATTACCAACCCCAATAATGCCATGTTTGAAGTGGTTAATTTTAACAATGTCCTTGATAGACGTTACGGCATCTATGGCGAGTGGCAGGAAAAATTTGCTGATACAACCGTTAATTTGGGGGGTAGAGTAAAACGTGCTGATGCCAATGCTGATGTAGTGTCAACATCAATGGCCATTATGTCAGGTATGAATATGGACTCAGGTATGGACATGGATTCGGGCATGGACATGGATTCAGGTATGAATATGGATTCAGGTATGAATATGGATTCAGGTATGAATATGGATTCAGGCATGAGTACTATGCCATCGATGGCGGAGTTAGCGAGCGATCTAAGGGATGATTTTAATAACGCCGATCGAAAAGTGAATGACACTAATGTTGATATTGCCTTGAGCACTGAAACTCAGTTATCAACACACGCTTCGTTATACTTTGGTTTAGGTGTTAAAAATAGAGCCCCGTCGTATCAAGAGCGTTACTTATGGACGCCTATGGAAGCAACAGGTGGCTTAGGTGATGGTCGCACTTATATAGGTAATATAAATTTAAAATCAGAAACAGCCTATCAAATTGATCTGGGCTTAAACTATCAATCTAAAGCTTTTAGTGTCGCACCGCATATCTTCTATCAATCAATTGATGATTATATTCAAGGAACGCCCCTACCTATGGAAGCAATGTCTGCCTCTATGATGGCTTCAATGATGGCAGGTGATGACTCACCATTACAATTTAACAATGTCGACGCCAAGCTTTATGGCGCAGATGTTAATTTTTCTTATGCTATTTCGGATTCCCTTTCAATTTCAGGTCTTGCCAGTTACGTCAAAGGTGAGCGTAGAGATATTGATGATAATTTGTATCGTATCGCCCCATTAAATGGTCAAATTAGTGTTAGTTATGCTTTTGAAAACCTAATTACTAACTTAAGCTTAGTGGCAACAGCAGCGCAAAATGATGTATCACAAACTAATCAGGAGCAGAAAACAGCTGGCTACGGTGTCGTTAATCTTGATGCTAGTTACTTTGTCGGTAACAACCTAACCTTAAGAGCAGGTGTAGATAATTTACTCGATAGAGAGTACCAAAACCATTTAGGAGGTTATAATCGGGTGAAGGGTACTGGTACGCCTGTAATGTCAAGACTACCAAGTGAAGGGTTAAGTGCTTGGGTAGAAGCGACTTATAGCTTTTAATTTAATCGTGAATAACATAAAAAGCCAAGGCACTTAGCCTTGGCTTTTTAAGTTTTAACATTCAAATGATCACCGTCTAATTAAAAAGCTTTAACTATATTGACTTTGAATTTCCGCAGGCGTCACAGTAAAGTATTTCTTAAACGCCGTAGAAAAATTTGATACATGCTTATAGCCAGCAATATAAGCGACTTCACCAATAGTTTTTTTATCGAAAATTAATGATCTTCTAGCATGTTCTAGTTTTTGATTGCGAATATATTCTTTTATGGTGAGTTGATGTTTGGTTTTAAAGTAGCGTTGTAAACTACTTATGCTTGCGCCTAAATGCAGAGAAATGTCTGTTAAAGACAGCGATTGATAGATGATCTCTTCAAGATGTTTCTCAAAGTAATCATCTTCATTAATACGCCCTCTAACTGAACTGACTGGCGACGTTGCATGATCGCTAGTTACTAGTGCGAGTTGTTGATAACAGTAGCTAAATAACTGAAAGGCTATTTGCTCGGCTTGTAAATTAGCTAACAATGAATCTTCATGATGAAAATTGAATAATTTAGCCACAAAAGGAAGTAATTCTTTATCGCATGACCATTGATAAACGGCTTGTTTTTCAGCAAAGACTTTAGTTGCAATCAGTTTATCTTGCTCGTTTCTACACCGTGAGAGTAACCAGTGTTTATCCACTGAAATATTCAACTTTCTAATATGTTTACCGCGACTAAAATAGCGGGTGAACAGTTGCTGTTCGCCAATACAGCTAATCAAAATAAGTGGTTTATCATCAACAGAAAAGCTAAAGCGGTTATTATCTAAACAATATTCGACACTTCCTTCCAGTAAAAAATTGATGCTAATACATTCATCTATTTCAGAGGTTGTTCGGCCCGATTGCTCTTCAACAACATCAGTACAATGTAATTTCATGCCAGAAGGAAGAGTGTTAAAGCACAGCTCTCCTTTCACTATTGTTGAAGTGTTTTTTTGTAATTTAGCGTTAGCTGAGAGATCAACAACAACTTGTTGATAACCGGCATCCTTGAGGGTGCGAGTTAGACCAATTTTAGAATGCTCTTGTGTTTTTTTCATCTCAATTCTAATTTTTATCCAAGTGGCGATTTAGCATAAGAAGTTGACGATTTAGCATATAAATTACACTAAATAGGTGCACAACAACACTGATATAATACGAATTATTATCATTAACATCATTGTTCTAAGAATTAACTTATTTATAAAGGAAATATCATGCTTACTAAGCATCTTGGTCAAAGTGCCGTTGCATTAGCTGTTACCAGTGCCATTTTTTCATCCTCTTTACTTGCTGAACAAGTACAAGATAGCGATGAAGTAGAGCGTATTTCAGTGTGGAGTACGCAAGTTAAATCATCTTCAGTCTACATGGGCAATGTGGCTATAGCAACTAAGCAAGCTGACCACATTAGCGATTTACTCCGTACTATTCCAGGCGTTGATGTCGGTGGTGCTCATTCATTAAATCAGCGTATCACTATACGTAGCATGGATGATAAAGATCTAAAAATTACCATTGATGGTGCTAATCAAAATACTTATATGTATCACCATATGGGTAACTTACAAATTCATGCTGATATTTTAAAATCTGTTGATATCGAAGTGGGTAGTAACTCGGTTATTAATGGTGGTTTAGGTGGCTCGGTACGTTTTGAAACGAAAGAAGCGAAAGAGCTGTTGGCAAAAGATGAAAAGTTTGGGGCAAGAGCTCAAGTAAGCTATGCAGATAACGCCTCTAAAGGTTACTCGTTAACAGGCTACGGGTTATTAACCGATAACATCGATTTTCTTGCTTATTATAACTATGTTGATCGTGAAAACTATAAAGTTGGTGGCGAAAAAATATTAGACTCACAAGGCAATGAAATTGACGGCACTAATGGTGAAGTTGTTGGTCTTGAGGGCGAAGTAAATGATGCTTTAATTAAATTTGGTTGGGATATTACTAACGAACAACGTATCGAGCTTGGTTATGAAAGTTACACAGATAAAGGTGATTATAGCTATCGACCGGATATGGGCTTAGCTACTGATATTGCTATTGGTGGCGCTTTAGGTTTACCGCTAGTGTGGCCAACAGAGTTTAGCCGTGACACCTTAACAGTAAATTATGATGCCAACTTTGGAGATAGCTCTTCTGTAAAAGTGGCGCTATTTAATAATGAAAGTGAATTGCATCGTGATGAAACGGGTATGGCTGAAAGTCCTTGGTATGTTGATGCGGCGGGTTATATTACCGGCACGGCTGAAAACACTGGCGTTAATGTTTTGGCTAATTCAGTACTAGGTAAAGGTATTGAACATGAACTAACTTACGGTCTGGATATCGTTAAATATAAAACCAGTTATTATGCAGATTACATCAATGTAGAGGATGCTAGCTCCGGTGAGAAAGCTATAAACTCAGCTGTTTTCATTGAAGATCGTATAGATTTTGGCAACGGATTTTTCATTATTCCGGGTGTGCGGTACGACAGCTACGATTTAGAGTCTACAGTGGTGGACGATACTTTTAGTGATTTTACCGCAGCCTTAGCGGCTGAGTATTCTTTTAATGAAAATTTCATCATTAAAGCAAGTAGTACGCAATTATTTAAAGGCCCTGAAATAGGTGAAGTTTTCATTGGCGCAGGACTGGGTGATGTTGAAAATGCAGACATGAAGGCAGAAACTGGTTTTAACCATGAAATTGCTTTTGCTTACGATGATGATGTCTTAGGTGCCGACTCATTTACTGTTGGTGTGACTTTTTTCAAAACTAACATTAATGATTATATCTATGATTATGCGGCAGTACCCGGTGGCGGTCCAAGAGATACTTGGAAAGATAATATTGGTGATATGGATGTAGACGGTTTTGAATTTTACACCGGCTATGCCATTAGCGAACTCGCCCTACAGTTAACCTATGCATCAGCAGAAAGTGAATTAAATGCTTTTGATGATTATAGTGATTTTGATGGCGCTAGATTAGATCGTCAACAAGGAGACACCTTAACGTTATCAGCCGATTATACTATTCCGGCAGCTGATTTAGCCCTACATTGGGATATGCAAATTGTGGATGATGTTGAAGATGCGTTAGCACTTGATGCTTCTTCATCAGTAACAGCCAAAGATGGTTATACTCTACATAACCTTTCGGTAAGTTGGCAGCCACAGCAAGCCGAAGGTTTGTCCGTTATTTTTGGTATTGATAACGTATTTGATGAATTTTACGTGAACCAGTCATCAAGAACCGGCAGTACTTTCCATCCGTTATTTGGTGAACTTTATCTGGTCGATTATGAGCCTGGTCGAAATATTAAAGCGACTGTCTCGTATCAATTTTAATGTCGATAATTAGACCTCAAATACGCACTAAATTTGCTCGGAGTGGGGCTACTTCTCCTCCGGCTAAAAAAGTAAAAATTAGTGCAAAATTTCGAAACCCTAAGGCTAAACGTTTGTTTAGCCTTTGTCGTTGGCTACATATCTATATTTCATCGGCGCTGTTCTCCTTGTTACTATTTTTCTGTGTCACGGGCATTACCTTAAATCACCCTGATTGGGCAAGTGGTAGTTCTACAGATGATTATTCAATTGCACTACCTGCAGCGTTAAGCCAAACAAGTGCCGATGAAGAAGTTCCACTGAAACAAATTCAACGTTTTGTTGAAGAGCAAACCGGCTTAACACAGCCGCGCAGTGTCGATTTAGCCCTAGATATTGGCGAGATAACTTATGATTATCCACTGCCGTCAGGTTATGCCTTTGTAACTGTCATACTTGAGGAGCAACTAGTTGATATTGAATATAGCCAAGGTGGCTGGCTAGCCTTGTTTAACGATTTACATAAGGGCCGACATAGTGGCGCTGTTTGGTCGTGGTTAATCGACCTATCAGCAGCACTAATGGTGCTATTTACCTTAACCGGCATTATCATTTTATTGCAAAATGCCAAACACCGCCGACAAGCTTTATATATTTTATTTATTGGCTGTTTAACACCGGTTTTATTGTATTTATTTGCAGTACCTAGATTACTTTTATAAAGGACGTTTATGAAACATTTACTATTACTAACCCTTGTCATTTCAACCTTGTTAGTTACCTCTATTTGCGCGGCAGAATCTCTTGATGTTTCGGTCGAAGTGCCAGTGATTAACGCTAACCCCTATCACAAACCTTATGTTGCCGTTTGGATTGAAACGCCAAAGCGCAAAGGGATACATACCTTAGCTTTTTGGAAAGAGCAGTCGGATTGGTATAAAGACCTACGCCAATGGTGGCGAAAAATAGGCCGTAAAAAGTCACCTAATTATGACGCGGTTTCTGGCGCTACGCGCAAACCTGGGATTTATAAACTCAGCTGGGATGGCAAGCTTGAGTCCGGTAAGCAAGTGGTTTCTGGAGAGTATGTACTGCATATAGAGGCCGTACGAGAGCAGGGCAGTAGAGAATATTTACGCCAACGTATTCGCTTAGGTGAAAACCAAAAGCAGCAATTTGAATTACAGGGCCAAACTGAGCTTGGCAAAATATTAATTTCAATAAATTAGGGAAATGTTATGACATTGATAAAACGAATTTCAACCTTAGCTAGTTTTTGTTTACTAGCGAGCACAACGACTTTTAACTCTATCGCTCACGAGCGATTTATTGTGCCTACTCATACCTTATTATCGGGAGATAAAGCGCAAGCTATCACTCTGATGGCGAGTATTTCCAATGATATTTTTCATCCGGACAGACCACTTGGGGATAGTAATACCGGTGCTGATGTTGGGGACTTGAAGAACCTTTTTAAGGTATTGCAACATAGGGTGATAGCACCTGATGGTTCAATATCAAATAATACTCGCTGGCAAGCCTTTGCACGTTTGTCAGTGGCTGATGTCTGGTTGAAAGACTCGGGTACGTACCGAATTGGCTTGATTCAGCCAGAAGTTCCCATGACAACCTTTAAGAAAAGTGATGGGACGCCAGGGCGAGTCTTTGGTAAAAATCCGGCGCTACCTAAAGGTGCTACTAATATTGTTAGGCGAACCACATCATCTCGTGTTGAAACGTTTGTGAGTCTTAACTCACCAAGTACCGCCGCGGTGAAAGCCATTGGAAAAGGCGTAGAGCTGGCAGGTGAAACTCACCCTAATGATCTCTTTGTTGGCGAAGAAGCTAATGTTCAATTACTTTTTGATGGTAAACCTTTAACGATACCAACCAATATCAAGGTTATTAAAGCAGGTACACGTCATCGTAATAATCGTAATGAAGTCTCTCTTACTGCTAATCAGTCAGGAGAATTTACCTTCACGCCGACAGAAGCAGGTTTTTACTTTTTAGCCGCTGAAACGTCAGTAAAAGTGCCTCAACCTGCGGAATTTGATATTAAACACTACAGCTTATATTTAACCTTAGAAGTTTTCCCAGAGTAACTTTAGCCCTAGTAGATTGAAACGATAATATTAGGGGCTGTTGATCTTTCGCGATTAAATTTTGTTCGAGATAAAAGCGTTTTAATCGCGGCGAGTAGTTTTTAGCCTAGTCATTCTAAGCAAATACTACTCAACAATGAGTAAAGCGCTTTTAGCCGAATCCTTCGGACAGCGTTTGTTGGTCATTTTTACGGCGTCATCGCCTTTTTATGTGGAACAACCACATGGCAAAGGCTCTACCTTGTATAAATACCCAACAATTCGCTGCAAAAACAATCTCGAAAGATCAACAGCCCCTATTGATACATATCAATAATATTATCGAGGTAATTCAATAATCGCGACATTATGTCACACCTCAAAAATCAATAAATACTTTACTATAACAACAGTTTAACTAATCAAAGAAATTCTGTTGTTATGAATAAAAGTCTTAAAATCTCCTTACTTGCTACCCTAATAAGCCAATCTTGCTCTGTCGCCTTAGCTGACGATGATGCACCACGTTATGATGACAATAGTTTTGAGCGCATTACCGTTACCTCTTCAAGACAAGAAAAACTGGATACCGATTTAGCGATGTCAGTACAAGGTATTGGCAAAGAAGAGCTAGCATTAGATAACGGCCAACATGTGGCTGAGTCACTTAATAGTATTTCAGGGGTGTTAATCGACCAACTTTCAGGTGGTCAAGGTCATAAAGCGGCCATCAGAATGCCAATGAACACTAGTGGTTACTACTTATATTTACAAGATAATATCCCACTGCAATCACCGGCCTTTTTTAATCATAATGCCTTGTGGTGGTCTAGCTTTAATTCTAATGTTGCTCGCATGGAAGTACTAAAAGGTGCAGGTACTGCTTTATATGGCTCTGGCGCTGTTGCTGCTACGGTAAATATTTTATCCGCTGATGTTAGCGATTCTCCTGAGACAACCGCGGATGTGATGTTAGGTGAAGATGGCTATGGCAAAGTGCAGCTAAGCCACAGTAATAATATTTCAGATACACAAGGCTTTCGTGTTTCAGGCTCTTATTTAAAAAATGATGGCTGGCGTGATCATACAGGCTCTGAAAGAGCTGAATTAACCTTTCGTCATGAGCTAGAATTAGGTGCAAATGAGCGCTTAGTAACATCATTAGTGATGTCAGATCTCGAGCAAGAAATGGCTGGCAGCTTATCAGAGGAGCAATATGAAAACGATATCACTAACTCAGGACTTTCTGATGAAGTGTTGGCGAGTGATCCATTGAGGAAAACTCAATATATAAGATTATCAACACAGTGGGATAAAACTTCAGGTGATGATTATTACTCATTAATACCATACCTTCGCCACCGCACTAACGATTATACGGCAACATGGAATCAAAACATGCCTAAAGTAGAGTCGGAAGTGAATACTTTAGGGTTGTTAGCATTAGCTAACTTTGACCATCAAGGTGACAGTAATACCACGGTAGGTTTAGATATTGAGCTTACCGAAGGTGATCAGTTGTCCTATCAGCCGCTTGATTTCACTACTACCGGTTGGGGAGCAGATACCTTTGTAAAAGGTGAAAAATTTTACGATGACACCACCCAATATATTGGTATTTCACCTTATGTTCAGCATCAACGCAAATTAACCCAAAACTTAGATTTAACCTTAGGTGCTCGCTATGATTACGCTAAATATGATTTTGACAATCATCTTGGTGTCTATGGTGATATTGGCCATGGCAAGATAAGTGTCGAGAATCGTAGTGATGATTTTAATCATTTTAGCCCGAAGGCCAGTTTGAACTATCACTTAACGCAAGACTCTAGTGTTTACGCAAGATATGCCAATAGTTTCCGTTTACCTACTGCTGGCAGTTTGTATCATTTAACCACAAAAGATGACGGCAATGCCAAAGCGGTTGACCCAGAAGTGTCAGATACTTACGAGCTTGGTTATAAAGCGAACTGGCAATCTGTTACTTTTGACACGGCACTTTATTATATGGATGTTGATGATGGTATCGTTCACGCCTATAACGATAATGGTCAACGTTATTTAACCAATGCCTCACGCGTTACTCATAAAGGTGTTGAAGTGTCACTGATGTGGCAAATTAATGAGCAATTTAATATCAGTACGGCTTACAGCCACTCAGAGCATGAGTATGATGAACATGATGACTATTCAGGTAATGAAATGGCAGCAGCACCTGATTACATTGCTAATGTTCGTTTTCGTTACAATCCTAACTTCTTAACTGGATTAACCGCCATGCTTGAAGTGCAATCGATTGGTGAATACTGGCTAGATGATGCCAATAGCCAAGACGATGAAGGTAATGATCGTATTGAAGACGGCTATACTATTGCTAATTTAAAAATGCGTTATCAAGTAAACGGTGCTTTGTCGATAAATGCGAGAGTGCTAAACATCAGTGATGAGAAATATATTCAAGAAGCCTCCTATCGTTATGGCTCGGTAAGTATTTCTCCAGGCGCGCCAAGAACCGCTTATGTAGGTGTTAATTATCAATGGTAAATGTAATGACTAAGTTTAAATTGTTAGCAAAGCTCGGCTTATTGTGCGCCTTGGTTTTTAGTCATGCGTGGGTGAATGCGAATGCCCATCAGCACTCAAGTAAAGGACACTCTAAGGAAGAACATAAACAGAAAAATCTTTGTGATAGCAGTAACATACAATGTGCTAAAACTGTGACTTCTGCTTTTGCACCTAACGGTGATTTATGGCGAGTTTGGGCGAAAGATGCTGCTATCTACTATCAAATATCCGCTGATAATGGCAAAACCTTTAGTGAAGTTAAGCGAGTTAATACGATAAAAGAAAACATTTCAGCACGAAATGAGAATCGCCCGAAAATCGCCTTTGATAATCACCAAGGTGTTTACCTCTCATGGGCGATGCCTCGAGAGAAAAAATATACTGCCGATGTCAGGTTTGCCTATTCTAATGACGATGGAAAAACCTTTAGTCAGCCAATAACGGTGAATAACGATAATCTGCTAACCGGCCATAGCTTTAATGAAATGTTAGTAACGCCTGAAGGGGACATAAGCATTGTTTGGCTTGATGGCCGCTTAAAATATCAATTGAAAAAGGCAGGTAAAGAAGCTAATGGCTCCGCTTTATATCTTGCTAAGGCTAACTTTAGTAAAGGAGAGGGTACTTTTACCAATCAGGCGCTAGCTAATAATACTTGTGTTTGTTGTCGCATTGCCATGGACTATAACCAAGAAGGTGAATTATCGATATTTTGGCGACATATTTATGGTGATAATATCCGTGAGTTTGCACTATTAACACTGAGTAAGGCCAATACAGCACCACTTGAACCTTATCAAATTAGTTATGATCGTTGGCAAATAAATGGCTGTCCGCATCAAGGTGGTGGCATCAGTGTTGACGCGAATAACCGCTACCATATGGTGTGGTTTAACCAAGGAGAATTAGGTAAAGGCATTTTCTATGGCAGTAGTGATGATCAAGGAAAAACACTCTCAACACCGATTGCCGTTGGTGATAATAAAGCACAGGCAGCTCACCCCCATTTAATTGTAAATGGTAATAATATTGATATAGTTTGGACACAGTTTAATGGAAAAATCCATGAGCTTTGGTGGCAACAATCAAATGATAATGGTCAAAGTTTTGCTAGTGCCAAAGTTATTGCTACAGCAAGCTCAGGTGCAGATCGTCCATTCATCATCAACAAAGGCAACACTAATTATGTTTCTTGGCAACGCCTTAAACAGGGACATATATTGCAGGCCTTATGAAAAATATAATTAATATATTATTGGCAACAATACTGGCGTTAGCTGCCTCAAACGTTTACGCCAGTTCGAGTGTGTTTACCAAGGCTGAACTTGAGCTAGTGAAAAAGCAATACCAAGGTCAGCAGTGGTTAATGCTGCTTTGGTCGGTAGATTGTCCTCCTTGTTTTAAAGAGTTAGCTATAATCCAAAAGCTTAAAGCAAGCTCGGCAAATCTTAAAGTCATGCTAGTGAACACGGATGCTGATGAAGAAAGTTATTTGGAGCGAGAAACCATTGTTAAACAGTTTGACCTGCAGTCATTAGCAAATTATCACTTTGTGGATGGCCAAGGAGATCAAAGTCGTTATGCCATTGATCCTCAATGGTACGGTGAACTACCCCGGAGTTATTTCTTTAAAGCTAGCGGTGAGTCAATTGGCAAAAGTGGTTTAGTGAATGAGGTATTAATCAAAAAGTGGCTAGCGTTATAAAGCGTTTATTCTTAGCTAAATTTCTATCACATTTATACTCTTTCCTTGCCACCCCATAAATAATATAAATTTGGCTCTTTAGGGGGAAACTTTGCTGAATATTTATACTACAGTCTATTCGAACAAAGTTTACACATGAAAGAGTAATAGCCCTATTTCTATATTCAATTAATGTTGAGATAAAGATGTGACGGTTTCAGATATATTGGCCGCGCCACTTTTAATATCATCCATTACTTTAACCACTTCAGATATTTGTACAGTTCCTTTTTCAACAAATTCAGTAACAATAGCCATTCCTTCTTGTACGCCGCTGGTAATCTTTTGATTATTAGAGACGACACTCTCTATTTCATTAGTTGACTGACTTGTTCTAGAGGCAAGTTGTCGCACTTCATCAGCTACTACTGCAAACCCTCTCCCTTGTTCTCCAGCTCTAGCTGCTTCTATAGCTGCGTTGAGGGCAAGTAAATTTGTTTGATCGGCTATCCCTCTAATTGTTGAAACAATCGCTTGTATACTCTCAGATTGCTCACTCAGTTTATCTATTTGCTCTGTTGTGCTTTTTGCTTTTTCGGAAATATCACAGGATAACTCTACCGATGAGGTTAATAATGCTGATGCATGTTCGGTTATTTTTACTGTTTCTAATGAAGTGCTACTTGCCATTTCTGAAGCATCTCTAACTAATGCCTCTTTCTCTATATTTTCAGTGATATCACTAGCAAATTTTATGACTTTAGTGACGTTTCCCTCGTCATTAAAAATTGGGTTATAAGTTGCTTCAAGCCATATTGTTGTTCCATGTTTGTCTTTGCGTAAAAATTGTCCGCTATTAAACTCCCCGCCCTTTAAGCTACTCCAGAAGTTTGGATTTTCCTCGTAAAATTTATTTTCACAGAAAATTCTATGGTGTTTACCAATAATGCTATTTAAATCATATTTAACCGTATTAACAAAGTTCTCATTGGCAGTAAGTATTTCGCCGTCGGGCGTAAACTCTATAATTGCTTGAGAGCGATTTAAAGCATTAAGAATTTGCTCTTGCGCTTGAGAGTCGATAACTTCGGTAGTCACATCTGAAGCAATTTTCATTACTTTTATAACAATATTATCAAGTAAGATAGGAAAGTAAGTTGCTTCAAGCCAAATGATATCGCCACTTTTATTTTGACGCTTAAACCTTCCTTTTTGTGCTTTGCCGGCTTTTAAGTCGTCCCAAAATTTTTTATATTTTAGCGTTTTTACATAATCTGTGAGGCACATTGCAGAGTGATGCTGTCCAATGACCTCACTTTTTTGGTACCCCGCTATTTCAAGAAACAGCTCATTTACATCGGTAATTCTTCCATCTGGCGTAAACTCTATTGTTGCTACATTTCCTTTTATAGCGTTGATAACTGATAAATACTCAGCTACTTGTGCTTGGGAGCTCTTTAATTCGTCTTTAATTTTCTTATTAAACATAGCTACCTACTACCTTTTCATAGTTAGATGGTTAATTATATGTTAGGAGTAATTAACTAAAATGGCCAATGAGAGTGTTCTTTATTCTAATCAGAGAGCTAGCTGTTGATTAAAACAATACTATTTGTGAGTTATCATATGGCTAGAGTAATAAAGTATTTCGTTCATTTTAGCTTGCAGCTAAAATGAATTTTCATATGTTAATAGAGGGACATGTTATGGTGGCCAGTTTCGCTGAGTTACAAGCTGAGAAATACCTGCTTAAGAAACCTGAGGTTAGGCTCGATTATCCTTTTGGTGATGATGTTAAAGTTTTTAAAGTGAAAAATAAAATGTTCGCCACGTTAGCATTAGGGAAAATGGGTAAAGGTGATGGAGAGAAAAAAGATTGGTGGATGAATTTAAAGTGTGATCCCGATGAAGCTATTATGCTGCGAGATATTTTCCCTTCGGTAATCCCAGGTTATCACATGAATAAGCGATTATGGAACACCATTATTCTTGATGGCTCAATCCCACAAGGAGAGGTTGAACGCATGATAGATAATTCGTTTAAATTGGTGGTGAGTAAAATGACCAAGAAAGATCAGCAGTCGTTATTACTCCATATTTTATAAATATCTATCTACTGTAACTCTGTCGATTACTAGTAATATTAATCGATATTTAAGTAACCATGAATATCTTAATATCGGCCCTTAGCCTCTTAATGGTATTGGAGTAATAACAAAGAGCTATTTAATTCCGTCCCCACCTTGATTGATACTTCTTCAGAGTAACTACACCATATCATAATAAATTTCATTTCAAGCACATTTACTATTGACAAGAGACTGCTGGTCTTCTACATTTGTCATTAAGAGACCGGTAGACACTAAAGTGATTCGTATGAATTGGCAACGAGCGAGAACAGACGAAAATAAAAATGCGCGCAAAGAAGCAATTTATAAAGCTGCTTTTACGCTATTCAAAAACAATGGCTACGATAAAGTGAGTTTTAACGCAATTGCTGTTGAAGCAGGGTTTACCAAGTCCAATATGTATCGTTACTTTAGTTCAAAAGGTGAAATATTTTTGAATATATTTGCCGATTTATTTGAACACTGGGCAGGTGACTTTAGTCTGCAGTTGCAAACACTTGAACAAGAGGCTGCGGCAAAGTCATTTGCTGATATATGGCTAAACTCAATGTTGTCGCATCCCAAATTGTTAGATTTAATGCCCATTCTTTTTACTTCTTTAGAAAGAAATAGTTCATTTGAACAGTTAATAAAGTTTAAGCGTCTGTCGATGAATTTACTCTATCGCCTCACATTGGATATCACGAGAGTTTACCCTGACATTGAAGGTGAAAAGGCCTTTAAGCTTTTAAACTTAAGTTATGCAGCCACGACAAATTCTTGGACAGCTGCCATGCAAAGTGACGAACTAAAACAACTTTATCAACTTGATGAATTTCAAGCATTGAAGCCAGACTTCGAAACTGATTTAACCACATCAATAGAAATAATTATTCACGGCTTAAAAGCAAGTAAACAACACAACAAGTAAACAACAACAGGCATATTCATTGAGCTAGCTAATCATTAATTAGCTAGTTTGTAGAAATTAAATAAAAGGTAGATATCATGGCGCATCATAGTGAAAGGACATTAAAGGTAAATGTACCAGCAGAAAAAATTTGGCAGGTACTTGAGGACTATAACAATATTGAAAAGTTTGCGATGACGATTAAATCATCAGCTAGTGCAAATGAAATTAGCTCAGGTTTAGGCGCAAAAAGAACTTGTACTTTTAATGACGGTTCAAGTCTTGTAGAAGAAATTATTGAATACCATACAGGGCAAGGCTATAAGATGGATATTTCAAATCATTCAATGCCATTAAAAAGTATGCAATCAGAAATGAAAGTGACGGCTATTGATGAAAACACCAGTGAAATTTATATGTCAGCGGACTTTGTTGTCAAAGGAGGGCCACTTGGTTGGGTAATGGGGCAATTGATAATGAGATCTGTAATGAAAGCCATATTTAAGAAAGTAATGACAGGTTTAGCGTATCATAGTGTGACGGGCAAAGTTATTGGGGAAAAATTACCACCAAACGATGAGTTATCTAAAATAATTCTCGCATAAATCAGCATACCTATAAAATTTATATAATGAATCATAACCTTGTATATTCATTAAAATTCAATTGACTTCAAGTAAGTACAATATCTCTCAATATTAAGCGATTATGGAACACCGTAATTCTTGATGATTCAATTCCGCAAATTGGGATTGAATGCATGATAGATAATTCGTTCAAACTAGTAGTAAGTAAAATGACCAAGAAAGACCAGCAGTCGATCTTGGTTCATATTTGATTACTAATACTTTAAATATGTTAAGGACGAATAAAGCTATTATGTGCTAATTCAACTTTTTACGACTCATACAATTGTTGACATGATCATTGATAAGTTCAATTACTTGCTTAAAGACGTATACGGTTGTGGACCATAATTTGAAATCATTTTTTGCATCTTATTGTTATTCCTGCTTGATATTAATCGAGTAGAAACTGTAAACGTGGGTCAACTTTTTTTGCTTCAATCTCAAGTATTTCTGCGCTGACAACATTGTGAACTACAAAAGGATCTTCATTTACTCTACTTTCTAATTCACTCAATAAACGACTCGTTGCGATGACTGAACCGCCTAAATTGGGCTTAAGGCTTCCAGCAAGAATAAATACACCATCGTCAAAGCCCTGTTTTAGCCATTGATTATGACCAGCCATAAAGTCACTTGCCATATGTTTGTTGTCTGAAAATGTTAATAATACGATGAACATAAATTCTCTCTGTTTAAGGGTGAATAGAATTGATATAAGGGGTTAACCATGCATGCAAACTGTCTACTTCTTGTTTGATATAATCTTTATCATCAAATGCACTGGCTAATGTTGCTATCCCTTGGCTACGAGCCAATAAATGCATAGCTAACATATCAGCATTATCATGATGATTAAGCTCGGTAAATTGGCGATTTAACCAAATACGGAATAAAGTAAAAACCGCTTTAGCATTCTCTTTCGCGGGATGATTTAGTTTAATTAATTCACTACTAAGTGTGCCGACGGGGCAACCAAATTTTTTAATTTTTTCACCATTGACCAACAGAATATTAATGAAGCTTTTGATTCTCATATCGGGAGTCTCTCCTTCAATTTGCCATTGTTCCAACATAGTTGAAGTGTTTTGAAGCCTTTGGTTTATCACTGCTATTAATATGTCGTCTTTGGTTTTAAAGTGATAATAGAAATTTCCCCTCGATATTTTTACTTGCGTCGCTATTTGTGAAAACGAGGTATGTTCAAAACCTTGTTGATAAAAGAGTGTGTCTGCTGCATTAATAATTTTTTCACGTGTTAAGTTTTTATTCATAAATTAAAGACTAAATTTGATTTTTAGGACGGTTGACCTATTTAGGTTAGGTCGACCGTCCTATAAAGTCAATATTTAATGTGGAAAATGATCTTAAGTATGGACTTAAACCCATTTGGAAAATAACTTCTTTAAGAAAGAGAGGTAAAGGTTGATTTTGTTGTGAGTATATTGAAGTGTATAAATAAGTGTTTATGGAACATCATCATTCTCGATGGTTCAATCCCGAAAATTGGGATTGAACGCATGTCAGAAAATTTATTTAGTTGCTACTCTGCAAAATGACCAAGAAAAATCAGCAATCAACCTTGGTGCATTATTGAAACGAAGGATATTAGCTTTGTTCTACAGTTACTTCTTTGGTTGCTATAAGGTTAGTAGCATCAAGTGGTAGGCTCCAAATACTATTAGTTTCACCATGGAAAGCCCGTTGTTTAGTCTTAAAAGCACCATAATAAAATACTCCGGCAAACACTAATGCAATTAATTCAACAATATAGCCCGAATAATTATCGACCGCCCATAGGGATAAACTTGGAACTGTATTAGTTAACATTGTTGTTAATGGAATGAATATGCAGACGACAAATAAAGCTTGCTGTATATGAATGGCACTTATTGCTGCCCCTCTAATAAAGCTATAAAGTACCGCGGCAAAAAAGACGATGTAATAACAAGCGATGTAGCTTTGATTAATTTGAGCATCAATTATATACAACCATTTACTCACAAGGACAGTACAAGCAACAGCCAGCATTGATCCCAAGCACATACCAATGGTTAGTGATGCCATAAACCGGTTAGATGTACTTTGTACAAGTTGTTTTTTTCGGCGTTTTTCTAACCATATTAAGTTACCACTATAGAACAAAAATGCACCTAGTAATCCCATAATAAAATAAATCCAGCGTCCTAAATCACCAGCAAAGCCGCCAAAATGTAGTGAGAAAAAACTCGCCACTAATGGCGTATACAGATCATTATTCGTGACCGGAATACTGCTAAAGTTAACTTTGTAAGTATAGGGGTTCATATAAATAACATCACCACTACTGTGTCGCATCATTTCTTTGTTATTTACCAGAGTAATACCTACGGAAGCGCGGGGTGAAGATAGCTCTGAAAATGTCATTGATTGAACTTGATAATCATCAGTTAACTCGTCAACTTTTTTAATATAACTAGCAATAGAGGGTAAATCTTTAATCGTGTATTCAATTTTGGTTTTTTCGCCACGTTCAAACAATGGTTTATCGCCATAGGCCACACTTAAACCACCATAAAACACATCATGAAAGGCAAAAACAACCACAGTAATAGAGATTATTATATGGAATGGTAAGCTGATAATGCCGACAAGATTGTGACTATCAAGCCAAAAACGATTTACGCCTTTGTTTCTTCTTAAAGCAAAAAAGCTTTTCACCAGTGTTGGCAATAAAAATATAATGCCGGAGACTATAGCCAAGAAATATAGTATTGAGGCAACACCTAAAACTAAGACCCCAATGTCTTCATGGCCTACTTTCCCTGTTATCCCAGCGGTACGGTGTAATGTATCAGTTAAGTCGCCTAATTCATTACTTAAGTTAACTTGAGTGATTAACTCCCCTTGTTCGGACAGGGTTGCATGCCTTACAACATAGTTTAACTTAAGCCCACGACCTCCGCCTTCTTCAGACCATGTTAACGGAGATGACTTTTCATCGAAATTAACCGTAAAGCCATCTTGGGCTTTATCAAAACTTGATGAAGATTTGACAATCAAATCATCGAATAGCTCTGTTTGTATTTGTGGTAAATGATGACTAGAAGGGGTTGCCCAGTGAGATATTTCATCTTCAAACATACTCAAAGAGCCAGCATAAAAGCCAATAAATAAAACTAAACCTGCAATAATACCCGTCCACGTATGTATAGACTGGTAAGTACGGAGAATATCGCCACGAATTTTCATGAAAACCACCTCAATAAAAAAAAGAGGCTATAAAAGAATATATTTGCTGAGCCTAAATAAATAAAAGCTTTGAAGCCTGTTTTAAAGAGATAAGTAAAGCTTAATACTAATAACCAAATAGGTGTAATCATCCACATATTAAACTGAACCTTAACTGGCGCATCAATACCACCTGGGCCATACCACGCAAAAATAGCCACTAAAGCATAAGCGAGTAATAAGCCAAGGAATAGCCCGGAGAATGTTTTAGACCACCAATGAGGTTGGATCTTTTCATCAGAGGTTAATCGTGTCATGAAAGCTTCTTTTTCGGTTTGGTTAAGCTCGTATTCAAGCTAATTAATGGAATAATTATTAAAGCGACAACACTAGTAAAAAGCCATATAAATACAGCAGAACTAACTACAAGTATTTGTAACCAAACGGCTAATGAACATAAAGCGCATAAGTAGCCGATTACTCGCCAAATCTTAGCAATAGGTTTTTTAATAAAGCCTTGATGTTTATTACTTAGATAAATAAATGTTGAGCTAAGAATCGTTAGTACTAATGCAAAAATTTGCCACATTAAACAACCCCTCTTAAATGTAAAATAGAACTCTTGCATATTATTGTAAATAAGAATCATTTTCAATTCAAAAGTTGTTGCCAGACAATATGACATATATCAATAAGGTGTAAATGATAATGGTTTTTATTTGCGTTTGTGTCTTGGTTGCATTAAATTATTGCCTATAAAAATAAGTACCGTTTTCTTTTAACAAAAATTAGGTTACACATGAAAAACACAACAATGAAATTCAGTGCAATTACAGTGGCTTTACTAAGCGCATGCACAATATCAAACGCATTTGCTGACGACGAGCAGCAATTACAATCAATTGAAAAAATTACCGTTCGGGGTGAAAAAACTGAACGCTCTCTAAAAGATACTAGCTCTTCTGTATCGGTGATCACTGAAGAAACGTTAAAGACCATGCAAAGTCTCAGTATGAGTGAAGCTATTTCTGATATTCCCAACGTTGTTGTTTTATCTAGTGCGGCACCAGATATTCGCGGTGTTTCAGGCAACGGCGGTGCCTCTGGCTTTAATGCATTTAGTGGTGGTGCTAAAACTCGTGTATCTACCTTAATTGATGGTGTTGTTGAACCCTTTGTTGCTTATGTGACAGGTGATTCAGGGATTTGGGATATTGAACAAATTGAAGTGTTCCGTGGCCCGCAATCAACAAACAATGGTCGTAACAGTATTGGTGGTGCGGTATATATTAAAACTAAAGATCCAACATTTGATTGGGAAGGTGCGGCTCGTTTAGGTTATAGAAATCAAGACAGTTATATAGATACTTCTGCGGTAATTTCAGGGCCACTTATTGATGATGAATTAGCCTTTAGAGCGTCATTTCAACGCCTTGATGGTGAGACTGTGGATAATCCGATCTTTTTTGACACTAATACACCAGATCATGACTTTAAATCGGTAGAAACTAATCGTTTTAAAACCAAATTATTATGGAAGCCAAAAGCAATTGAAGATTTTTCTGCTTTACTAACCTATTCAAGTAATAACGAAGAAGGTAATGCAGGCCGTAAGTATTACTCTGGAGATGATCCATACGCCTATGTGCCTATTAACCCAACTCATACAGATACTGACTCTCAAAATATTAACTTAAAACTTGATTACGCTGTCAACGACTCCATCTCGATTGATTTCCTAGCAGCTGTCATGGGTTATAAATGGAGTATGGAAACTTATACTGCGCTTGAAGCGAGAGATCAACATGTAGTAATGGATGAAGATAGTACAACCATTGATGCTAAAGTTAATTTTGGCAATAATAACCCAACGCTGAATGGTTTTATTGGTTTCGCCTATTATGAACGAGAGCAAGAATTCAGTGCCGGCGGTGGCTTCCCATATAGTGGAGAAGATAGTAGTGACTCAACTGCGGTTTATGGTGAAGTTAGCTATGCATTTACAGACGCATGGACAGTTATTGCCGGTGGTCGAATTGAGCGAGAAGCTCAAAATCGTTTTTTTAAAATGCCAGCCTTTGGTGTTGAACTAGCCGAGTTGGATAACAGCAAAACAATCACCTTGCCTAAGCTAGTTTTGCAATATCAAATTACCGATGAAACTACCTTATCTTTAAGTGGCCGTAAAGGTTATAACGCTGCTGGTGGTGCACTAAACTTTACTACACAAGAATATTATTTTTATGATGAAGAATCAGTAAATACCTATGAATTTACTGTACGTAGTGCTTTATCAAACGATATAAACATCAGTGCCAATGCTTTCTTTAATAGTTTTGATGGCTACCAAGCAGTAAATTCATTACGTGCAATTGTTAACATGGATGAAGCTGAAACTTACGGTGTTGAATTTGAAATATCAGCAATGCTTACAGATGATTTTCAAGTGAATGCTGGTTTAGGTTTCTTGAAAACTGAAATCACCGATGCGGGTGAAGATTATGCTGATGCTACCGGTAACGAGCTAAACTCAGCACCTGCAATTACCGCTAATGTTGGTGGTAAATATTGGCTAACTGAAGAACTAAACGTTGGTATTTCAGCTAATTATGTTGATGAGTATTTTGGTGATTTAGCCAATACTGAAGAGCGTGTCGCAGGTGGTTATGTACTGACACGACTTAATGTTAATTATGAAACAGAAAATTGGTTAGTCGCAGTTTTTGTTAATAATGCACTTGATGAAGAGGCATTAACGTTAAATTCTCCTGCAGATAGATCTTACCCTAACGGCTATTCATCGATAGTTGATCCTAGAAATATTGGTGCTTCTGTCACTTATTCATTCTAAATAAGAATGTAATAAATAGTAAATAAAGTCTCCTTAATTATTAGTTAAGGAGACTTTTTAATAATTATCAACCAAATGTTTGAGAATTACTATGGCGATATCACGCAAGGCAATGAAGTATTGGCATGCTATTCATAAGTGGAGTAGCTTAATTTGCACGGTGTTTTTATTAATGCTGTGCGTTACAGGTTTGCCACTCATATTTCATGCTGAAATAAATGAATTATCATTGCCTGAATTTGTTGAAGTACAATCACAGCAACAAGCTAAATTGGCTGATATTGAGGTATTAGCGAGAGCTGAAAAGCCTGATGATTTTTTAATGTTTTTGTTTTGGGATGACAGTAAACCTATGGTGAGTGCTGTGATAGGTGAGTCTATGTCAGCCGGAGAAGGAGAAGTATTAATAGTGCCATTTGATAGTCGTACCGGAGAACGATTATTAGCTCCTCCTCAAAATGAAGGCGTTATGGCATTTATATTAGACTTACATGCCAGTATGCTAATGGGTTTGCCCGGTACTTTGTTTTTAGGGTTAATGGGTTTAATTTTCTTTATCGCTATTATTTCAGGTATTGTGGTTTATGCGCCATATATCAAACGTTTACCTTTTGCGACTGTAAGAAAAGATAGAGATCCTAACATTGAACGCTTAGATACCCATAACATGGTGGGAATTATTACCGCCGCTTGGGTTAGTGTAGTCACTATCACCGGCATCATTTTAACGCTAGTAACACCGCTTACGGCAATATGGCAAAATGGCGAACTCGCAAACATCAAAGCACAATATCAAAATTCAGCACCGATAAAAGAATATGTATCACCAGATATTGTACTTGCTTCTGTATTAGCGAAAATCCCTGACGCTAACATTTCATTTATGTCATGGCCAGAG
Organism: Colwellia sp. KS18-150; assembly: GCF_057551365.1. Classification (NCBI taxonomy): domain Bacteria; kingdom Pseudomonadati; phylum Pseudomonadota; class Gammaproteobacteria; order Alteromonadales; family Colwelliaceae; genus Colwellia; species Colwellia sp. KS18-150. The sequence continues at coordinate 197,068 of NZ_BAAJMC010000001.1, forward strand.
AGCCCTTATGCAACACCATATCATTATACCGTTGGCTGGAAAGGCAATACGCCTTTGACTGAACACTTGTTAAAAGTGGCATTAGTTGATGCAAGAACGGGAGATATTTCATCGATAAGAAACACGCCTTGGTATTTAGATATGATCAATATTTCAGTGCCATTGCACTTTGGCGATTACGGTGGCTTACCTCTTAAAATAATTTGGGCTATTTTGAACATAATGGCAATCGTCGTGTTGTGGACAGGGCTGATGTTGTGGCTTAAAAAGCACCAAAAAATAAAGCAGCAAGATAAGACTGAGATAGCCACTAATGAGTTAGTTGGAGAAATGAAATGAAAGACAAAGATAAAAAAAAGTCACTAAATCAATATACTTGGCGTTTACCAATATTGATAAATATTGTTGCGCTTATTGGCATTATTGTCGCACTTATTGGGCATGGTTGGCTTGATGCATTATCTTGGCTTTGTTTAGGCGGTTGCGCAGTATTTGTAATTTATAAATATTATTTCACCTCTTCAGTACGCTAGCTTAACCAAGCGTAGCTCTATATTTCATTTGTTTAAATACATCGTGGCTTTAACAATAAAGAAAAATACGGTTATAAAGTATAGGCTTAAAAGCAGCGTGAAAGGTTATATAATTGAGCGCATGATAGATAATTCGTTCAAATTAATAGTAAGTAAATTGACTATGAAAGATCAGTCACTGATCTTAATGAATTTTTGAAAAGTAGATTGTGGTTTTGATAAAAAGCACCACTATATGTGGTGCTTTTTTCACACAACTTTACCTTTTAATTCTTTTCCATTCTGCGTGCAGCTAGACCTAATAAGCCTAATGCAAAAACTGCCAATGTTGATGGCTCTGGCACTGCCGTGGTGAACATTACACCTGAGTTACTAAATTGGCTGATATTAGAGCCTCTATAATATTCTATACCTTGAGAAGCATCTGCATTTTCAATACCTATTGTATGAATACCGCTGTCAGTTAATAGTGCTCCGTACTGAATTTCTAAGTTATTAGATGTTTCATGCAAAATCATTTCAAAAGTAACATTGTTGCCTGAAGGCCAATGTGCAACATCATAAAAACCTACAACAAATTCACGGCTTCCAACTGCCCCTAATGTTTGAAAGTACATGGTGCCTGTTGTGTTTTCATTAGAATCTAAATCTTCCCACAAGCCAGCGAATAAGTTGTTATAAGCATCATTGACAAGTAATTCTCTACCAGAACAACAACCGCTAGCAGGACTCCCATCAAAGTCTATAAAGCCATTTGATGAGACTTGTATAGAGCTATACATATTATCAAAGAAATTGAAATCAAATCCGATGTTGAAACTTGAAGAAAGCTGATCATCTGACAAATTAATTTGTGTACCTGTAGTACTTATATCTCTTAAATTACTAGCAACTTCATCTGCGGAATAAATCACCCCCGCATTAGCATTAAAAACAAAACCTAAACCTATTAATAAACCTAAAGCTAAACTTCTCATTAATCTCTCTATCCTAGAATAATTATTAAAAATCATCCTTTGAAGGCAATTATTAAGCCATGGTGTAAGTTGTTGTATTTTAGGTGCTATTTTTTATTGTTTTTATTTTATGTATAAAATCCTGACAATCTGAATAAACGAGTTGAGTGCTAAAAAGATATGTTATGTCAACTATTGTTAGAGCTTGTGGTTAAGGATAAACAGTAATTATACAATTAGTTAACTTGCTTGCTATAACACCATTTTAAAGCATTGAGTATGAGTTGCTTTACTGTTGGGTGCTGCCAGCCTTCGGAATTATGGCAAGGAGTGAGTACACAAACTCGGCCTGATTCTTCTACTCTTGTCCAGCCAGCAATGCTTTGACCATATTTTGAGGTTGAGGTTGAGGTGAGGGATATTGCAGCATTTGGATCATTTAATTCAACAACGTAATGCTCATCTTTAAAAGAAAAGTCAGCTAGACCCTGAGTTATCTCGTGTTGACTGTTAGCGTTAATGTGCACTTCACATTGGGGAGGATGCTCGATAAATCGTCCGCCAATAAGGCGGCTGATAATGGTTATATTTTCATAATCGGCTAAACCTGAATGCAGCACTAATAAGCTTTTTCCTTCTTGCACAAAGCTGACAAATAGCTGGGCAAGTGGCTCATTCATCCATGGCTGTGATGTATTATCATCAAGACAATTTGATTTTGCTAAGATTAAACAATCAAACGTACTTAAATATTCTCTGTTAATCCCTTCAACTGCTGTCGCTAATTCAAAGCTTAATTTATCCGATGCAAACTGTTTTAGCGCATCAAAAACCAAAGATGGCTTATGCCAATCATCACCACAAAAAACAAGGTTTTTCATGGTTTTTTCTGAGTACTTGCTTGAATAACAAGTATATCAACGGGCTTATTAGAATTGTTAAATAAGCCATGACAACCAAAAGGAGGATTAAGAATAAAATCCCCAGTGGTAACGGGAATTTTTTCATTGTTTAGGTGCATTTCGGCGTCACCCTTTAAGATAAAATATAACTCTTCATTATTACCATGTTGGTGCTCACCAATAGAGGTGTTAGGGGGCATCACCAGCTTGACTGCAAAATCAAATGAGCTTTGAAAATCTTCAGCAGAAAAAATGACTTGTTGTTGTACTGTACCTACTCCCTCGTGTAGGTTTTTTATAGCTTCAACAGGGAGCTCGGTAAGCTTTTTGATCATGGTGTTCCTTAATTACATTATGGTAACGGGTATATTAACTAATAGAGTGTTGCAAGTTGACTGTCATCGTAAGCACGTAATGGAAGGTTATTGGTTAATCGTTTGACCAAATCAGCATTAGCAATAAAGGGCCTACCTATGGCAACTAAGTCAGCATGCTCCTCTTTAATGACTTGATTACCTTTCTTGGTATCGTAGCCGCCACTGGCAATAACGGTGCCATGATAATGCTTGCGAATAAATTGCGTGGCGGTACATTTAAGCTGTTCAATATAGTCATCATCAAACTGACCTTTGTGAATATAGGCTAAATCATAGTTGTTTAACTGGCTTAATAGGTACTCAAAAACGGCAATATCTTCTTCTTGCGAGACCATAAATAAAGGCTCTAAATGGTAGGGGAGTATGCGAATACCTACTTTATTCGCCGGAACCTTAGCCGTTACTGCCTCGAGTACTTCAAAAAGGAAACGGCTCATGTTTTCAACACTACCACCATAATTATCAGTGCGTTGATTACTTGAAAAGTGTAAAAATTGATCAATAAGATAACCGTTAGCACCATGAAGCTCGATACCATCAAATCCCGCTAATATGGCATTTTCAGCTGCCGTAGCATATAGCTGAACAACTCTATCAATATCTTGTTGCGTCATTGCTTGTGGAGTTTCATATGACAAGTTATCCGTTTGAAATACTCTTCCTTCTAAGGCTATGGCAGAGGGAGCTATAGGTACATTGCCTTGATGATAAATAGAGTGTGACACTCGGCCTGTGTGCCATATTTGCGCAAAAATTTTACCACCATTATTGTGAACCGCTTCAGTGACTTTTTGCCAAGCGCTAATTTGCTCTTTAGTATATAACCCCGGCCCTCTAGGGTAACCTTGTCCCTCTTGAGCAATGAGTATTGCTTCAGAAATAATCAAGCCGGCATCTGCTCTGCGAGCGTAATAAGCTGCCATTAACTCTGTAGGTGCAAGTTGTTCGTCTGCCATAGAGCGCGTTAATGGCGCCATAACTATTCTATTTTTTAATTGGAGCTCAGTATTTAACGTAAATGCTTCGAACAATGGATTGTCTTTCATGCTTGCTTTCCTATGGTTGCTACAAGTGTATGAACAATATTATAGAGCTATCTATTGTTATGAGTAGATGCTATTTTTACATTTCTTCGTTCTAAAAAAGAGAACAATAAAAGCGGTTAATAAGACATTGCTATGGATGAATTAAAAAGAATAGGTACTTTTAAAAAAGTAGCTGAAGCAAAGAGCTTCTCTGCAGCAGCAAGACAAATAGGTGTAGCCAAGTCGGCAGTAAGCAAACAAATAAGCTTGTTAGAAAAAGAGGTGGGAGTACGACTTTTTCATCGAACAACAAGGCGTTTAAGCCTGACAGAAGCAGGAGATATTCTATATAAACATAGTACGGATATTGCAAAACTAACTAATACCGCTTTAGGCGAATTAAGCCAATATCAAAAGCAACCAACGGGTACATTGCGTGTTTCTTGTCCTTCGTCTTTTGGTGCTAAGTATCTTGTCCCTGTCATAAAGCAAATTACAGATCAGTACCCTTTGCTCAATATTGAACTTATGTTTGAAGACCGTATCATTAATATGGTTGAAGAAGGTATTGATTTGGCGATAAGAGTTGGATGGATGGAGGAGTCTAACTTAGTGGCAAGAAAGCTATGTGAAACCTCAGTGGTTATTTTTGCTGCGCCAAGTTATCTTTCTGAGCATGGTATTCCTAAAAAGCCAAAAGATCTTCAGCGTCATCAATGGGTGAGTCTTTCTTTATTTAAATCGCCGTTACGTTGGTCCTTTGAAAAAGAAGGAACAACCGAGGTTATTCAGCTAAAAAGTAAATTAAAAACTAATAGTGTTGAAAGTGTTATATCACTAGTGAAAAGTGGGCAAGGGCTTTCCGCTATTGCAAAATATAACATTGAGGATGAATTTGAAAATCAAGCGTTAACACAAATATTGCCTGACTATAATCTTAATAAAATGGGGATATTTGCGGTTTATCCGCATCGTGATCATGTGCCAGCAAAAATAAAAGTGCTGATTGAATTACTGGTTGAGCAGTGCAAAGAAATTGAGTCTATATAACGAATGGTGCTTATAGCACTCGAGCTGAGTTTCATTTTTATCCTGTCATACTCGCTAAGTCACCCTTAGTGAGAATATTTCCTTACAGTGAGATTCGATAACAATGAAAAAATTATTATTACTAGGAATGCTTTTATTAAGCACTCTTACTTCCTATGCATCAATGTTAGGTGCAGAAAATTTAAATGAAAAATTAACCAAGCATCAGCTAAAACAAGGGCTCGATGGCGTAATAAAGGTTTTAGAGAATAAATATATTTTTCCTGAAAAAGTGTTACTGATAGAAAATGAATTACAGCATAAATTAGCGACTAAGAAGTTTGATGATATTAGCGATTGGTATTCATTTATCAGGCAAGTAAATCAAGTTATAAGGCAGGTAAGCGGTGATATGTACTTAGATATTGTTGAAACTACCCCTAGGTTTACGCTTGAAAAACCGCAAAATACCTTAAACCATAAGGAAGGTTTAGAGCATTATAATATCAACATACTTTCAGGGAATGTTGGTTATGTTAAGTTGAAATACTTTTATCAAAATTCTGAAGCCGTAGTCGATATTTCCCGTGCTTTTGAAACGCTCTCTACGGTTGATGCATTGATTATCGATGTACGTAATGCAGAAGGGAAATCACTATCGCTTGCGCAATATGTCATGAGTTATTTTCTGGAAGAGGGCACTATTTTAAGCGAGATACTCTTTGAACAGCAAAATAAACGTAAGTTGATAAGAGCAGGTAATAATCATGGCAATGATAGATTCAAGCGTAACTTTCCTGTGTACATACTGACGTCATCGTTTACTGCTAATGCTGGCGAGTTTTTAAGTTACACCCTTAAACATTTGGGAAAAGCAGTTGTGATCGGTGAAGAAACAATGGGAGTTGCCTATGTGCAGCAAACGCTGGAAATAAATTCACATATCAGTATCAATATACCAGTCGCTATCCCTATTCACCCCAAAACCAAAAGTAATTGGGCCCATAGTGGCGTAATTCCGGATTTACATAGTAAGGCAAATTTGAGCTTAGAGGTGGCACATAAAAAGGCTAAAGAATATTTAGCTGTATTTTAGTTACATATAAATAAGTACTTATAGGGATTGATACTCTGGTATCAATCCCTATAGTCAATATTGCTTTTTATAAGTAATCTAAATAACAAGATCGCTAATTTTATACACCTACAATGCTCGCTATCGCAAAACTACTTAAATAAAAGTATATATGCCTTGGTAGTGATTATTTAAATGCTTGAGATATTTTTTTTACGTAATCTAGCGATAACTTAATCTCTTGTGCATCTTCACCAACAGACTTAGCATTATTATAACTTTGCTCTGCAAGATCGTTAGAAGCTTGAATGTTTCTGTTAATTTCTTCAGCAACAACGCCTTGCTCTTCAGCAGCTGTGGCTATTTGTGCGGAGTGATCGTTAACTACCAACATCATTTCAGTTAAGTTTTGCATTAACTCTTTTGAGGCTAATGTTGTCTCCTTACAATCAGCCGCTTGGGATATATTTTGTTCTATAATGTCATGCCAATCTTCTATGGTATTTACTATGGTGGAAATCGAAGCCTGAATGTCTTCACTTGAACTTTGTGTTCGTGTCGATAATGAGCGGACTTCATCGGCTACCACAGCAAACCCTCTGCCTTGTTCACCAGCTCTCGCCGCTTCAATGGCAGCATTTAAAGCCAGTAAATTGGTTTGCTCAGCAATGCCGTTAATTTCTTGCATCATGCCGTTTACTTTATTTATTTCTTGCTTTAATTGCTCGGCAGATGAGGCTGTGGATGAAATATTCTCAACAAGTTTTTCTATGCCAAGATCATTCACATCAATATGTTCGTTCACCTCCCGGCATTTTTCAGATGTTTGCTCGACTACCGATAAACTTTCATTAGCATTTTTAGCGATATCTAAAGACGTCGTCGCCATTTCATTCATGGCTGTAGCAACTTGAGTTAATTCAGATTTTTGTTGCTCAGTGTTATCTATCCCCTGAGATGATTTACCTAATAATTCTTCACCTATGGTTTGTAATTGCTCACTCAAATCAACAAACCGACCTAAAATTGTTCGTCCCTTTGCCTTGGCTAAACCAATGTGAAAATCAAACACTGAATGTAAGCCTTTACCTGAATAAACAAAGCGACTGACACTGTCAAAATCTTCCTTCAAGCTGGTACTTAGTTTAGGGGCAGAAAGGAGCTCTTCTTTGAAAATAAATAAAAAAGCAATCAAGGATAAGGCAAAGAGAAAAGCAGCAGTAATATCAGCGAAGAAAGCAAGTAAAGCAAAAAATATGACCGAATTAATCATGGCAAAGATTAACTTTTGCTGGTGATTAATTTCACGAGTTGTTTTAGCCTTTCCGTTATTTATATCGCCGTATAGTTGTTGAGCTCTTTGCTTCATTTCATTACTAGGTCGTACTCTCACCGATTGATAACCAATGACTTGGTTCTTTTCCATGATAGGAGTAACGTAAGCATCAACCCAGTAGTAGCGACCATCTTTACAACGATTTTTTACTACACCTCGCCATGAATTACCAAGCTTCAAGTGATGCCATAAATCTTTAAACGCGGCTGCGGGCATATCAGGATGTCTAACTAGGTTATGGTTTTTACCCACTAATTCTTGCTCTTCATATCCTGCGATTTGGCAAAATTTAGCGTTAGCATAGGTTGTTATTCCACGTAAATCTGTGGTTGAAACCAGCTCATCATTTTCATGTACTAATACTTCTTCGTCGGTTGATGATCCTGTACGGCGATTTTTTTTCATGTGCAACAATTTCTATTTAATAAAGAACATTAGCAAGCAATTATAGGTTAATATCAATAATAACCATAAATTAAATATGGTTTATTTGTTAACAATTGTTTTTTACACCTTAATTGTTGGCGTTGTACCTTTACAATACCGCCAATGAACATTGGTAGGATACTGAGCAATGCCAGTAAAATAATCAATTCTGAAATCCAGTCGATGACTGTATAAGGTTCAGAGCTATTATCTCATAAGGCTTACAGCTATATTTTTATTGCTCTAATGTCACGTTTAATATATTTTTTGACATTAATCGAGTTAACTTGAGTCTTTATTTTTTGTTAGTAATCCATACTGTTTGATACGGACTCAATTCAATGCTTGCTGTTATTTCGCTAATCTTTTCTCCAGAGATAAGCTCAAACCAATCTTCAGTTACAATTAAGTTAAGCTCATTTAAAGGTAACGTTATTGCTTTATTGGTAATGTTACTAATACAAAAGATACTTTGTTGCCTATTTTGGCTTTGACGCCAAAAACCGAAGAGTTCAAGCCCTAAATGCAGGGTAAATTGTGTTGCATTTGGGTGAAATGCTGGTTGTTCAATTCGAATACTCAATAAAGTGTTGAGGTTTGAAAGTACCTTGGCATGATGTAAAGAGTCATCAGCTAGTGCTGTTTCTAAAGCGTTTTTCTCCCAACGGTGGCGATTAATAGACCGGTTATGCTGGGTATGTGCTAACTTTTGGTAATCATTTTTCGTGCCTAAAGTGCTGTGAATATAAATACCAGGGATACCTTCTAATGCAAACATGATGGTATGTGCACAAATAAAACGCTCAAAGTTCCATTGGTCTGTACCATCGGCGGTACCTTGTAAGGCATCATAGAGTGAAATATTTAATTCGTATGCTTTTTGTTCACCATTATCACTGGTACGCCAGGATACTTCTCCGCCAAATTTTTGTACGGTAGTAGTGAGTGTTGCTATTTCTTCGTCACTTAATAGCCCCTCAGCAGGGCGTAAGCCAATGCCGTCATGTGAAGCAATAAAGTTAAAGTACATAGTACCATTTTGCGCCGGTGGCATACTCATTAACCAGCGTTTTAAATATAAACAATTACCGGTTAATAAGGTGTTTAATAATAATGGTGGCAATGAAAAATTATAAATACCGTGAGCTTCATTAGCATTGCCAAAATAAGTTAAATTTTGCGTATTAGGTATATTGGTTTCTGTAATTATTACCGCTTCTGGCTCTGCAGCTTCCATTAAGGTTCTGAGTAACCTCACCACTTCATGTGTTTGTGGTAAGTTAATGCTCTTGTTGGCCACTATTTTCCATAAAAATGCAACAGCATCTAATCTAAATATTGTAACGCCGCTATCAAGGTATTGCCTTATAATGCTAGTAAAGGCTTTTAATACCTCAGGGTTACGAAAATCAAAGTCGACTTGATCATGGCTAAACGTACACCAAACATATTTAGTACCTTGCTTTGTTTCTACCTCTTTTAACAATGGGCTTGTTCGTGGTCTTACGACAGGTGATAGATCATCACTGGGTAGTGCAGTAAAGAAAAAATCATGACCTATTCCTTCCCCTTGAATAAAGTTTTGAAACCAAGCACTACGACTAGAGCAATGATTAATGACTAAATCAGCCATTAAGCGGCGCTCTTTACTTATTTGTTCTACATTTTGCCAAGAGCCTAATGACTCATTTACTGATGAGTAGTCGATGACAGAGAAACCATCATCAGAGCTGTACGGGAAAAAAGGTAATATATGTACACTATTAATAGTATTATCGAGTTTACTATCGATAAACCACTTTAATGTGCTTAATGGTGCTTCATCTTTACAGATAATGCTGTCACCATAGGTGATCAATACAATATCTTTTTCTGACCAGTGATTCGTATAAGGTTGTGTGTCAGCGACTTGTTCCTTTAATCTCATTATGTCGAGCAAATGTTGAGCGATATTATCTATTGATTGCTCAAGAGGGATACCTTTGTAAATAAACGTAAGCTGCTGAATTAATTTTTGTTTTAATGAATTAAGTTGCGCTGTCATAGGCTATTTTTCCTCAAACAATTGACTGAATTCTTGATTATCTAACTCAACTGCCTCTTTTAGTTGAGATAAAATATCCGGAATTGCACTAATCACCCTGCTCCATGAAGGAATAAAAGGTGTATCCATGGGTCTTTCTAAGAAAGTGTTACCTGCTGTTAAAATGTTTTCAGCAAACATTTCTACCGCTTTTTCTTCATTGTGAATATCTAATGATAAGCCATTCATAATGGCGTCATTACGATATGTTTCAACGTAATCAAGAGCAATTCGATAGTATGTTGCTTTTAAAGTTCTAAACTTCTCGGCAGTAAAAGTTTCGCCCTGTGTAGCTAGTTTACGAATGAAGGCTTTACTGATGTCAATTGACATTTTTGATAAGCCACCTTCGGTATTGTCTAATGATAAATCTTGATGTTTATGATCATAGGTGGCGGCAATATCAACTTGACACAAGCGATTAGATGAATAGTTACGGTGCATTTCAGAAAGCACACCTATTTCTAACCCCCAATCACTTGGAATACGTATATCTGTTAAAACATCGCGACGGAATGAAAACTCACCTGCTAATGGGTATAAGAAACTATCCATGTACTCTAGATAATCACAATGACCAACAGTTTTCTTTAACGCTTTAATTAATGGTGTAACGAGTAAGCGAGATACACGGCCATTAATTTTGCCACCGGCAACACGTGCATAAAAACCTTTGGAGAACTCATAGTTAAATAATGGGTTGGCAACAGGGTAAAGTAATCGGTCTAACAATGAACGTTCGTAAGTTAGAATGTCACAATCATGCAGTGCAATAGATTCAGTTTTTCCTGAAGCCAATATGTAACCCATGCAGTACCAAACATTGCGGCCTTTACCTAGCTCTTTAGGCGCTAAACCGAGTGCTTGGAGCTTTTGATCAATCGCCTGTAAACGTGGGCCATCATTCCATAAAACGCGGTGATGTTGTGGTAATTGTCCAAAAAAAGATAATGCTTTTTTATATTGCTCTAAATCTGCTCGGTCTAAACCAATAACAATCTCAGATAAATAATTTACATCTTTTATTTTATTAATAATATCAGGCAGGGCCTTGCCTTCTAGCTCAGAAAAAAGTGATGGTAGGATAAGACCTAGCGGCCTTACCTTAGAAAAAGAAGCGAGTTCTGCCGCCATATCTTCAGGCGCACGCTGCGCTAAATTATGTAATGTTGTAACGGTTCCGTTTTGATAAAAATCAGCCATGATTTACCTCTTAGTTAGATGAGTGGTCGTTAAATATTAATGTTTGAATACTTGAAGACCATCCTGCTGGTCCATGAAGGTCGGTTTTAATAATACCTAGTTGGCGTGTTAATAGTGGAAAGTCGTGTGTTGGAGATTTAACTTGGACAGCAATATCTGCAGCATCTAGCATCGGAGTATCATTGCCTCCATCACCTAATGCAATGGTTCTAAAGGTTGTGCTCTTAAATTGTTCAGCGTATTGGCTAGTGAGCCACTGTAAAGCCAACCCTTTGTCACAATGATCACTAATGTGCATAAATCGTCCACCGTGCATGACATTAGCTCCTAATCTTTTTAAGGTGGCAACAAAGCGTATTTTATTCTCTTCGTCACCTGTCCAATGAATAGGTTCACCGTATTCTCTTTGTTTAGCTTGCTTCGCTTTCTCAGGAGTTAATCCTGTATGGTTGCACAACTCATCTACTGAAAATGATGAAAACCCTTGGTAAAAACCTTTAAATTCAGCTAACTGGGTATCTAGCATTTTTAGCCAATATGTCCGTGGCAATGAAAAGGTTTTTACCCAATATTCGCCATCGTCTTCAGTTCCTACAGGTTGTTGCTCAAAAGTAGATTTTGGAATAAAGACCGCTGATCCATTTTCAATAATAAAAGGTGCGTCTAGTGCTAATTCCTGTTGAATTAGTTCTAATTCTGCTCTTGTTTTACTGGTATTGAGAATAATCGGTATTTGACGTGCTTTTAATTGTTCAATTGTTTCTTGCGCATCACTCCACTGATAGGTGTAATGATCAAGTAATGTTCCATCTAAATCTGAAAATATAAGATCGCAAGTGCGTTCCATCATTTCTCCTTTATAATCATTTTGGTTATTTTACGGTTATCATCTAGTCGTAATGTTACATCTGCGGTGGTTGCTAATGTTTGGATTGAATATTCCGTGAGCCGTTGAAAGTACTGTATAAAGTTATTTACTTCAGCAGGATTCATTATTGCTGATTGTTTAATATTTTGTGTCTTACCCGCGAGTTTTTGCTCTTGTTCTAAACGCCATTGATAAACACAGTCAAATGAAGGGGGTTGTAATGTCACCCAATAGTTCATCATGTTGTATAGTGGTTGGTAATATTGGCTTAATTGCGTATTAACATAATCTCGCCAAATTGATTGTGGATCATGCTCTGCTTCTAAAGCATTAATTGGGTTAACAAGTTCCTGCGTTGTTTGTGCAGGTACACCCCAGCACCACCCTTCAAATAAAATGATATCAACCGGCTTAGTTATACGGCTCCAATCTGCTTCAGAATATGGGTTGTCAGTAGCTTTGTTGAATCGTGGTATTAGCAAGCCTGTTTTTTGAACAGCCAAATCAGTTAATGTTTGTTGAAGTAAATTTGTATCGTGTGTGCCAGGGACCCCTCGTGTTGCTAATAAAGGGTGAATGGCTGTTGCTAATTTTTGCCGTTCTTTACTTGGTAAGTAAAAATCATCAAGCGACAAAACTGCCACATTAAGATGGTGATTTGTTGTTAAATATTCAGCAATAAACTCAGTGAATGTTGACTTTCCACTACCTTGACAGCCATTAATTCCAACAAAGTATGGGGAGCCATGATGATGAAATTCATCAAACACGCTTTCTGCAATGGGTTGATAAAAATTGTTAGCTGTAACAATAAACTCTTGTGGCAATTGTTGTTCTGCAATGAATTTTTCAAGCATAAATACAACCATTAGCGTTAAGTATTGGTGTCTTTAGCTTTTCAAGTATTATGCCATTTCAGAAAATCACCGTGTTAGCTGGCTCAATCCTTTATAGAATAAGGTTTGTTAATGAACTGTAAATCAATGATTGCTTTATATATCATAATCTCACTGCACCAAATCAGTTCTATGTTTTGAAACGGTGCATTAATAAACAATAGTATGTTGTTTATTCATCGTTATATGTACTTTTTCTACTCTGCTCTTAAAACTAAGCTGTGATGAGCAATCTTAGCTATGAGGTTTAGTATTTTAGAAATCAAAAAAGACGATCTTTCTTGATCATATAAGTGAATAAGTATTGACTCTATTTGGTTGGCACAACAGAGTCGGCTAATAACAATAATTCAAAGCCCTTAACTAACTCCATTTTCATAAACGATATTACCCCATGCATTACGATTAGTAGGGTTTGATATTCAGCTTTATGCTTGGCGGCGATATTTTTTGCATAAGAGTAACCTTGTTGCTCGTAAGCTAAAAGTAGGGCGACGCTATGCTCTTCTGGGGTTATTGTTCGTGCAATGGGCGTATAGCCTAAAGCTTGGATAACATTTTCAGAAAGAGTCCATACTGACCATGGGTTTTGGCCGGTAATTAAATTTTTATCTTGGCTTACTTGGTCTAAATAGGTTGTACCAGAGACAAAATTTGCGCCACGCTCGGTGAGTTTATCTTGCAATAAAAAAGGAAACACTTGTTCAGCATCAGGAATTAGAAACAGCTCTTCATCGTTGGTAAAAGCACTAACATTGGCATTATTTACCAGCCATTCACCATTATCGAGTTTTACATTAACTAAGGCCGCAGGCCCGTGACACACCGCTGAAATAACCTTGTTATTACTGTGCATTACTTTCACTAACTCTTGAATGGCAATATTATCTGGGAAATCAAACATAGCGCCTTTACCGCCGACAAAATAAACCGCCTGATAGGCGTAAGCATCAACATCAGCTATTTTTAAAGTGTTATTTACTTTTGCTTGTGTTGCGGCATCGTTCAAGAAGGCATAGTCATAGTGAGCCATATCATCATCGTCAAGCACCACGGGAGATTTACCTCCTTGCGGACTGGCAATGTCTACTTCAAAGCCATTAGCAGTAAATACCCAGTATGCACGTGCTAACTCTGTTAGCTCGTAACCTGTACTTTTACCACTATCCCCCATTTTGTCCGTGCTAGTGATCACCGCTAAAATTTTACCTCTGTTTTGAGGTAAGGCTTGTTCAAGGTATGGCAGCTGATCTGCGGTGGTCGCTTCTAATTGACTCATGTTAGTGTCTTCAGGCACTAAACTGAAAAGCCAATAAATACCAGCTCCACCGATACTTACAACTAGGGTGATAATAACAGCACTGGTAATGAGTATTTTCTTTAACATAATGTATTCCTCGTTTGGTTAGGAATACTTTAATTAGGGTTAGGTGAAAATAAGGTGAAATTCACCGATTATTTTAACTTTATTTAGTTTATGTTTTAGGTGTGATGGCAAATGAAAAAGTATTATTTACCTGTTGTAGTTGATATTGCCAATCAAAGCACTCAACAATTCGAGTGACCAAATATAAGCCTTGGCCAACGCCATGACTGGCTTTGCTTTTATTACCCTGAAGTGTGATGTCGTTTGGCAGACTTTCCTGAGCTGCATTTTCAAAAATTAAGCTATTATTTTGCTCACGAATGATCAATGCTTTTGAGCTTGCATGCTCACGGGCATTATCTAATAAATTTCTAAGCATTAAATGAAATAACGTTGGGTTGGCACTAACTTGAAACCCTTCGCTGATCTCTAATTTTACCTGTAAACTATCTTGGCTTGTAGATAAATTGCTGAGTATAATTTGTTCCAATATCATTTTTACATTACATGGCTCTTTTTCCAGGGACTCAGAACGTGCTAAAGCCAGTAGCACTGATACTGTGTTATCCATTTGTTTACTGACTTTATTTAACTGAGCGAGATCATTATCTTTAAATCCTCGTTGTTCGATTAGTGTAAGCGCATTGTTGAATACGGTTAGTGGCGTGCGTAATTCATGGCCCACATCAGTGGTGAAAGCTTTTTCTCGCTCAAACATCAGTGTCAATTCTTTAAAGGTCTCTTCTAAGGCGTTTGATAAGTAGCCTAATTCGTATTCTAATTGCGGAAAAGGTTTGTCTTCACCCAGTAATTGTTTAGATTTTACGGTATCAGCTAATAAAATAACGGGTTTAACGATTCGTGTTGAAAATTTTAGTGATAAATAAACCGCTAAGCCAAGTGTAATAAATAAGCTTATTAAGAATATTTGAAAAATTTTAGGGTGATTAGTCACCACGAGTAAATCAGATACTTCTGCTAATAAATATCCGGTTTTATCTTCAGTTAATCTAAGGGGGATATAATGGTAATGCTTTTCGTCGTTGGTGAATATTTCATTGTCTTGAGTGACATGTAATATACTGTCTTTAGCCCATGCTGGTAGCTGGCTAGCATCTTCATAAGTCTTGATAAATTGTAGGTTTGATAAAGGCAGTTGACCTGTTTTTTGATATTGGTTTTCATTGTAATAAGCTTGCGTTTTTAATAAATTATTAATCAATTCATCTTCGACAATAAAAGCGATCACCACGGTTGATGCCAAGTATAATAAGGTCAAGCCAGTGGTTAGCCCAACCAACAAGGCTAGAGTTTGATGTTTAATACTTGAGATGATTTTCATGTTAACACTCCAACTTGTAGCCGACATTCATCACGGTTTTAACAGTAACATTGCTCAAAGGTGTATCGAGAGCTTTGCGTAAAGTATAAATATGCGATTTTAGCGCATCGCTGTCTGGCGGTGAATCTGACCACAGTTTATGGGTGATAAAAGAGCGGCTTACTGGCTCTGGATAAGCTTTTACTAATAACGCTAAAATTTTAAATCCAATACTGGTTAGCGCTAAGTTTTTACCCTCAATGGAGGCACTATTATTACTAAGATCTAATGTGAGCTGTTTCAAGGTGATCGTTTTAGATTGATGTAAATTGTGTCGACGTGTAAGTGCTTGGCAGCGAAGCACTAATTCACGTAAATCGAATGGTTTGGTTAAGTAGTCATCAGCACCTTGCTTAAATCCTGCTGACTTATCTTCAAAACTATCTCTTGCCGTTAACATTAATATCGGCGGGGTGATCTGGGCATTATCTTTAATTATTCGGCAAACTTCTAGGCCATCTTTATCAGGTAAATTTAAATCCAGAAGAATGACATCATAGATTTCAGCCAATGCTAGCTGAGAGCCTAATTCCGCGTTGCTGGCGTGATCTACTTGCCATTGGTGACTAGATAAAAATTCAACTATTTGCAGCGCTATAGTGTGGTTATCTTCTATTAAAAGTATTTTCAAAGTAAGCCGTCAATTTAACTATTTTAATTAGCATACTGCAGATAAAGTGAAATCCAAGTGAAATATGACATATATTATTTTTATGCTAGCTTGATAAATGAACCACTATAGTAAATTCCATAATTGTTTGGCTATTGGCTCTGAAGGTGTGCTTAGCCTGAACTTTAACTGCTTACTTCGTAAATAAAGCCTAGTTTGAAATTTGAATGCCATGGTAAGAAAAAGATAGTTAGACATAAAAAAACGGCTCTTAAATGAGCCGCTTTGATAATGAATATTTATTTTGAATCGTGAGGTCGAGAAACTCTAAGCCCAATTATAGCTAAACTTAATAAAAGTAATGAGCTTGGCTCAGGAACTTGTGTTGATACTATCTGCCAACTTCCTTGGGGCGCAAGTCCAGAGCAATTACCTGAAATTTGTTCGTGATAACGCCCTTGATTGAAGTCGTTTCCTGATTGATAACCATTACCACGACTAAAACAGGCAGCAGCAGCTTGGGCGTGAATAGTACTAATACCCGCGTTATCAGAGTTAAGATTTATATCCCAAAAGGTGATGTTACCATCAGTATCAGTGGTTACTCCTGAATCTCCTAAATTGACACCAAGATCGCCAAACGTTAGCGTTTGTTCGCCATCGCTCATGGTTAACGCAAAACCAGCAAAGCCACTTACCTCATCTAGACTGAACCAAGCACCATTTGATGGGCCGAAATTAGCAGGTAATAGCTCATCAAAGCTCATTGATAAAGTGACTCGGTTAGTATTGTCATAACTAGAGGGGTCAGTAAAGTTATGAAAATATTCTCCTGTATAGTTATAAATCACGCCCGCCTGTACGCTACTTGCAAATAGCATAATGGCTGAGATTCTAACTAAAGTTTGAGTTACGTATTTTAATCTAGGTTTTACGAAGGAAAGTAGAGGTCGTCGCATTGTTTGCTCTCATTATTGTTAATGATTGAATTAGAGCAAATACAGTGCCATTAAATTAATTTGATAATAATCAAAGGTTTGCCGTGTTTAAATGTAACAAAATTGTACAAGTGTAAAATATTCCGACATTGTGCATTTGTTCAAAATCAATACATCAATTTGTTTGGAGTAATATTTTATTCATTGGCCGTGTTAAAAGTAATGGTGACACTCGTTCCTTGTAACTCTTCACTCACTATTTTTAAACGCCAATTAAGCTTTTTAATAATACGTTGCACTATAGATAATCCCAAACCAATACCGTCCGGTTGTAAGCTATAAAAGGCTTGCTTAATGTTATTGATTTCTTCTTTAGGGACACCTAATCCTGTATCCGTAATAGAGATTGAGTGGTTAAAATAACTAATATTGATCTTACCTTCGTTAGTGTATTGCATTGAATTAGCAAGTAAGTTCATCAATACAATTTCAAGTAATGCCGGATTAACCGTGAGAATTTGATGTGTGTCTATTTTGTTAAAAATACTAATAGTTTTTTTACTTCGTAGATGACTAAGCTTATTAATAACTTGATTTACATAGTTATATAGCTCTATATCTTTTGTTGGTGCACTTTCAGGCTTACTTTTGGCTAACCACAAAAATGTGTTAATAAGACGAGTCATATCAATATTTGCTCTTTTCATTCGCCCCAGTAATTGTTCTTGACGCTTATCAAGTGCGGTAGTTTCAAATAGCTCTATCGCCATAGTTAAGCTGGTTGTTGGGGTTCTTAATTCATGACTGACTTCTCGAGAAAAGCGTTTTTCGTTTTCAACATACTTTTCAATACGGGCGATAAATAAATTGAAGGTATTAGCTAATTCGCCTACTTCGTCAGGGTAATAATGTTCGGTAAGTGGTGTTGAAAGTTGCTCCGGAGACACTGATGTAACTTCAGAGGCAAGCGTGGTTAAGGGTTTTAAAATTGTATGTGTAAGACCGATACTCAAAAGTAGCGCTAATAAGCCGACTAACACTGCTAACGGAATTAAAACTAATAATACGAAGCTATCACTCCATAAGTTATTAGGTTCGACGGCAGTTTCGTAGTTGGAAATATCATAAATGACATAAAGCCATTCGGATTGCCATGGGCTTACTACTATTTGGAGTTCAAGTATGTTGTCGATTAATTCAAGATCAATAATCTTATGCTGATCCGGATAAATTGAGGTATGAGTAACTTCAAATATGTCCTCAAGCCTCAAGGATTGATGGTCATTAATACCTAAGGAATATTTATCTATCAATGACTTAGTTAATGTTTCTTCATTACCGACAACAGAAAAGCTATGTAGATTATTTTGAGGGAGCATATTTTCTTTGAGCGCTTGTTTATTGATTGACATGATATGCCAATTAAATAGGCGGTCATCCGATATTTCATAGATGAACCATGAAAAAACCGAGTAAATTAGTGCGCTTATTAAGGCTAGTGAGGTTATAGCTAACGTGATGCGAAGCCGTAAACTACGTCGGTATTTACTTATTCGCATAAACGGAAACCTCTTTTGGAGACGGTATGTATCAAAGGTTGGGCAAAAGGTTTGTCTAGCTTTTTACGAAGTGTGTATAAATGGCTTCTGATGGCATCACTGTCAGGGACAATATCTTGCCAAATCTCAGTCTCTAACTGTTGACGAGAGACAACATTGGGCGAGGCTTTAGCGAGTATCAATAGAATTTGATAACCAATAGGAGATAAGTGAATAGTTTCATTATCACGTGTCACTTGGCATTGTTGCGTGTCTATACTTAGCCCAGCAATAGTGATGCGCGATTCACTATGCTGTTTACAGCGTTTTAATAAGGCATTGATTCTGGCCAATAGCTCGGCAATTTGAAATGGCTTGACTAAATAGTCATCTCCACCTGCTTCAAAGCCCGCTAATTTATCTTCTAAACTATCTCGCGCGGTTAAAAACAATATTGGGGTGGTGGAGAGCGGATTTTGGCGCAGTAATTTACACAGTGATAAGCCATTTAACCCTGGCAAGCCAATATCAATTATAAACAAATCAAAATATTGCTGAGTGGCAATATGTGAGGCAGTAATGCCATCACCTGCAAAATCGACAACATGTCCATGTAAAGTCAGAAAATCGCCGATACTTTCTGCAATATCCCTTTGATCTTCTACGATTAATATACTCGCCATTACCAATACCTTTTAAAAACGGACTGAAACACCTAAACCCACAAAAGGTTCATCAGGAAATTCATAATCGGCAACTGATTCGGTGTAATCGGCATTCCATTCATCTTCCTGAATTTTTTGATGTCCATAAATGTTTAAAATATCGACATAAACATTGATAGGATACTGAGCAATATCAGTGAAATAATCAAGCCTGATATCTAACCTATGGCTAGCATCACGTTCAGAGCCATTGAAGTCCCCGTATATTGGTTGATAAAAAACGGGTTCATTAATATTTTCATCTTCAGCGTAGATAGGAGTGGAGCCCAATACTTCAGTGTAACGTCTACCACTTCGATAAAGCCATTTTATTCCTAAATGCCAATGCTCATTAAATTGATACTGTGCAACAAGGTTAGCAATGATAGGAATATCGAACTCATACTCGAAGCTCTCGTTTGTTTTGGTATTTTTCCGCTCACTATTAGCATAAGCGAGTGAAAACCAGCCATACCAATTGTCAGTTAGGGCTTTATTTATGATAAATTCTGTCCCCCAAGCTGTACCTTCACCGTCATTTACATATTGTGGCGGGGTATCTGCACTATCACTCATGGTAGACGCTATTTGTGCCTCCGGGTTAGCTATAATCAAATCGATTAGCTGTTTATAATAAACGTCAAACTTCCATTGCCAACCGTCATTTAATTGTTGAGCAAAACTTATTCCCAGCATATTCGCTTTGTTTTGTATAAGGTCTGGGTTACCAAACACAGGGCTTAAATAATTGTAATTGCGAAACCATTGGTGATGACGGCCTAAAGATAAGCTTATGTTACTGCTCTCGTTGATGTTATAGCGCGCAGACAAGCGGGGTTCAAATAAGGTTTCGTCAGTAAAATCATTGTTGTTAATCAAAGCCCCTACTTCTGTTTGCCAGTCACTCGTAACATTGTGCTGCCAATGTACGAATCCAGAAATAAAACGCACGTCTTCTTTAGTAAAGTCTTCGACGATGGGAGCAAAGCTTGATGGTGGGCAAGTAGAGAATTCACTATTACAAGGTTGCAACCTGCTTTTGTTGGTTTGTTCTATCTTTTGTTGTTTAAGCTCTCCGCCCCACAGCAGATAACCATCTGATAAGGACGTTTTTGTTGTTGATTTTAATAAAATTTCGTCAACATCTGAGGTGCTTTGTTCAGCTATACCTTCGCTAATATTTAAATGAGTGGACAAAAAATTAAGTGCAGCGGTAGTTTCACCTAAACTAGAGTCATTTAACCAAAGTATACCAAGATTATTATAATCTCCTTCAAACCCCTCACCACTTGCTAAATCTGGGTTGCGAGCAACTTCGCTAGCCCCTTCTTTATAGGCTTGCCTTACTTTATCTTCTGCACCTGTAGCGACTAGCTTTAATGTATTATCGAGGTTTATATCCCAGACAAATTTAGCTTGATAGTCATGATTTCGGGGTGGTTGTGAAAAGGTAAAATCTTCGTCTTCAACGATATCGTCAACAAAGTTATGAATGAGTGATTCTCGGTAAGAAACATAAAAAGCGGTGTTATCCGTTAATGGCGTTTCAAAAAGCACACCAGATCTGATCATACTTAAGTCAACAAATAACTGTGCTTTTTCAAACGAAGGGTCTCTTAATTGTGTGGTAATAACACCGCCAATAGCATCATTATATTCACCAGACCATCCCGAGGTTTTTAACTGAAAGTTTTCAATTAACTCAGGATTAAAGGTACTTAAACTGTCTTGATGAAAAACATAACCGACAGGTAAAAAGTCACTCAAATATTGGTTGTCTTGTGGTGAGCTACCGCGAATAGCTGGTTGCGCTACAGGTCCGCCACTGCTAGGAGTGGCAAGTATCACACCCGGTAACGCGTTTAGTGCTTTTAATGGATCTCCTAAGCTACCCGGCATAGTTGCCATTTGTTTTGACGAAATGGTTATACTGTCTGACTTTATCGCAACTACTTCTATTATTTCTATAGCTTCATTATTACTGAGTTCTTGTTGAGGTTTTTCTTCAATAGCCTGTGCGTTGAAATGGCTAAGCAAACAGCAAGAGATTAATATCGGTTGTGGCTTAATTTTCATTATATTTCCTTGTTAAAAAATCTACTGATATTTTTAAACAAGTAAAATCAAAGCAATGGCAATAAAATGTGAAAGTTTAGTGAACAGTTACATATTTTTTACTAGTTACGTAATCCTATTAGTTTTACTGATAAAAGCCGCTGATTTACTGCAATGTATTCCGGTAAAGAGCAGTGACAAATTCAATAAATGCTTTTACTTTGGGGATATTAGCTCTATTACGAGGGTAGAGAGCACAAACATCTAGATCTTTCATGCCCCAATCAGGCAGTATTTTAACGAGTTTTCCTGATTGTATTTCATCACGCGCCATATACTCAGGTAAAACCGCAATACCGACACTATCTATCATGGCTTGTTTTAACATGGCAAAATCATCAACCAGTAAACGAGGTTTACACTTTATTTGAACTTGCTCATTTTGCGTGGAGACTAAATCGAGTCGAAGATCATTATTTATCGGATTCATAATTAATAATTGATGCTCTAACAGTTGATATACGGAGTTAGGCACACCATTTTTTGCTAAATATTCAGGGCTCGCATACAACCTTCGTATCACAGTGCCTAAATTTTTGGCGATTAATGAAGAGTCATCTAATTGTCCGATGCGAATAACAACATCATAACCTTCTTCAATAAAGTCTACTCGGCGGTTAACAAGATTTAACTGCACTCTTATTTCGGGATATTGGTGTAAGTACTTTGATAAAGCCGGCTTTAATATTTGATGACCTGTGGATATTGATGCACCAACTTTAAGATCGCCTTGGAAGTTTTGTAAAAGTTGTGATACCGAATCCGTTGCTAAATCAAGCTCTTCATGAATACGCTTACAATGTTGTAAATATCGACTACCCACTTCGGTTAGATGTTGAGAGCGCGTTGAACGCTCTAATAAGGTGACTTTCAACTTTTGCTCTAGTCTAGATACTTTACGACTAACATTGGCTTTAGGTATACCTAGCCTGTCTGCTGCTAGAGTGAAACTACCTGTTTCTACTACTGCAAGAAAAACCATCATGTCGTTTAAATCGTGATCCATAGAATATTCACTCTGAACTGATTGTTGTTATAAATGAAATTATCATATCAACATAAGTGTATATATCAAACAAATGCTTAGCTTTATTATTACCCTACTGAAGTAAATAACTACATTATGTCAACGGAGTAGATCATGAAAATATTAACAAGAAAGTCGTTACCTTTAGGCGGTTTTGCCGGACTAACTGAACATCGATTAGTGACAGATAAACGTATCTTTGGTGCTAGAAAATCACCTGAAACGTTTAACGGCATTGGTAATTTTGTTTACCTAGCAGACGCAAAGTTTAATCCTCACGGCGAAACGCATATGCATCCTCATAAAGAAATTGATGTCATTACTGTGATGATGGATGGGCGAGTTAGCCATGAAGGCTCACTGGAGCATGGTCAAAATTTACATGCTGGCGAAGTACAGGTTCAGCGCGCTGGTGGAGAAGGCTTTTCCCATAATGAGATAAATCCAGATAATAGTAAAAACCGATTATTACAATTGTGGGTATTACCTGATGAATTGGGACAAGCTGCTGGATATAAACATTATGTGTTAAAGGATAAAGGGGTAACACGCATTTATGGCGGTAATAAGAACCAAGATGCTACTTTTAATAGTCATACCAATATAGACATAGTGCGTTTATCTTCTGGGGAGCGTTTTAACATTGAGGGAGAGTCCTTGGTATATTTGAGTCGAGGTAAAGCTGAATTATCTGATGCGAATAGTCATTTTCAATCAGAAGAGGGTGATTTGATTGTTAGTGTCGATACTGAAATTTTAGCCCAGAATAACGTTGAAGTTGTTGTCGTTACCAACACTTAGATATACCTAGCTTATGCTCAATTTGTGGAGAAATATGATGAAAGTACCTAATAAGCATTTAATCGCTTTGATAAATTATATAGCACTCGTTCCTTTAGTATATCTCATACCTCAATGGTTAATGCCGTATTTACCTGGCAATCCATTTTTCCAAGTGCTGATTATAGTGGCTATTATTGTGCCAATTATTTCTTATGTAGTTATGCCTATTACTATGAAAATACTGAATTAGTTACTCCACGTTGGATTAATTC
The DNA here is from genome assembly GCF_057551365.1 of Colwellia sp. KS18-150. NCBI lineage: Bacteria > Pseudomonadati > Pseudomonadota > Gammaproteobacteria > Alteromonadales > Colwelliaceae > Colwellia > Colwellia sp. KS18-150. The sequence continues at coordinate 220,511 of NZ_BAAJMC010000001.1, forward strand.
ACTAGCAATAACTGTCCTGTTTTTTTACAACTTTAAAGAGAACTTGAACAATGGTCTTATTAATGTGCTGAAAAATATAGTTATTATTTTTTGGCACACTTTCTGCTTTTAGCGAAGCAACTTTACTCTCATTGATCTATTTAAATGTTTAAAAATACGCGTAAAAATTTATTAGTTGTTTTATTTTCTTTTTTAGTTGCTAACACTGCATCAGCTACACGCATAGACTTTTCGGCTGCGACACTAAATGAGGTTGCTAGCACGGCATACAACTCTGTTGGTTTAGTCGTGGATGATATTGATGTCACAGTTACGGCTTACACTATAATTAATGATGGTAATGGCGCTATTACTTCATTAACTCTGCTTGATGAAGTTGGTACAGGTGTTTATGTTAGCTCTAGTGACAACCTAGGTGTGAGAAGCCATCCGGATGATGGTAGTTATTTAGATGGTGGCGATGGTTTTTTTGACCCTATTACCAATATCGACTACGACAAAGATGAAGGTTTACTTTTTAGCTTTGATCAACAAGTAAGTCTTGATTTTGTTGATTTTGACCGCTTTGGTGGCGATGATGATTTTAACTTAACCGTTGATGGCACTTTATATTTAGTTGATTTTTATGCAGGAGATTTTTCTGTTTACGCTAATCAAGCGGCTCTAGGTGATAGCTCTGAATTTGATTTTCATAATGTGGTAGGTACAGAATTCCTTTTTTGGGCTGATGGTGATTCAGACGGTTTTAAAATTGACGCTTTTGAAGTCACCGCAGTGCCAGAGCCAACATCAATTATTTTATTAGCCATCGCTTTACTTGTGCTTGCACAACGCAAGAAGCAATTAAACGGTTAAATAATATAGCTAGGCTGCTTTCTATAGTTGCGCCTAGCTATTTTCCTAAAGAAACTTTAATCATTTCCTGCTAGCATTGAATATAAGAGAACACTTTATATTTTGGTAAGAGGTTTATGAGTTTACTTTTTGTGTATGTTTTTGCTGCTATTGCTTTTTCTTTTCTTTGTTCCATTCTTGAAGCCGTATTATTAAGCGTTAACTCTGCGCATATCGCCATGTTAACAAAAGAGGGAAAAGAAGCGGGTACTTTATTCAAGCAGTGGCAGAAGGATATAGATAAACCTTTAGTGGCTATTCTTACCTTAAATACGATTGCCCATACTGCAGGTGCTGCTGGCGCCGGTGCACAAGCGGCAGCTGTATTTGGTAGTGCTTCTCTAGGTATATTTTCTGCCATTTTAACCTTACTTATTTTATTCTTTTCTGAAATCATTCCTAAAATGTTAGGCGCACGGTATTGGCGTACCTTATCCGTTTTTGCTGCGATTACGTTAAAATATATGATCTGGTTTCTATACCCGTTTATTAAAATGACTGACGTTATAACTCGTCGCTTTAAAAATGAAAATAGCTTGTCCGGCTTTAGTCGTGAAGAGTTTGCGGCTATGGCGGAATTAAGCTCTGAAGAGGGACAGCTTGAGGCGCAAGAAAGTCATTTTTTAAAAAACTTGCTATCACTACGTAGCATGCGAGTTAAAGATGCTATGACTCCGAGAACGGTAATTTTTAGCGTACCTGAAACCTTATTAGTAGAAGAGTATTATCATAAATACGACCAAGTATTTTTTTCAAGAATACCTGTATATCAAGGGGATTCAGAAAATATTACCGGTTATGTATTTCGAAGTGATCTGTTATTAGCTCAAGCGCGCGGTAATGGTCAAAATGAACTGAAAAACTATCTTCGTCCTATTGAAGCTGTGTTAGAAAAAACACCAATACAAAGTGTTTTTAATAAGCTATTAAATAAACGCACTCATATTATGTTAGCGGTGAATGAATACGGTAGTGTCGATGGAATTATTACCTTAGAAGATGTGATTGAAACTGCACTGGGGTTAGAGATAGTTGATGAAAAAGATCGCGCGATAGATATGCAGCATGAAGCCCGTAAATTATGGAAGAAAAGAGCAAAAAATCACGGTATTGAAATAGATAGCTGATAAGTTATAGCGCTGTAATATAAACGCGATCATAGCTGTGCTCACAATATAAGCATTTAACGTGGACAATTTGGTTTGGGCAAAGCAGGCGATGATATTTTTAGCAAGTCATAATTATTGAGAAGAGCAGAGAGCCTACGCGAATGTTTACTGGCATCAGCGTAACTCTCTATATTTGAAGAGGTGAGTGTTAACTATGCGACTGTATCAATAAGAATAATTTCACAATCTGTTGTGGCAGTTATTGTAATAGATTTAGAGTTGGTTATTTCAGCACCATCACCCTTATTCACCGTCACAGTAGTGGTATTATCCGTCACTTTGAACATGCCATGCGAAGCTAATAAATACGCTTGGTGGTCAATCTCATAGTCGATAACCATACCTTTAGTTAGTTTCGCACCATAAATTCTTGCTTCTTGATTTATAAACAATGCCTTATTTTTATCTTCGAGGTAACCTGAAACTAATAAGTTTAATGAGGGGCTTACTTTAGTTGGGGATTTTTTACTTTCCCATCTCGGCGTTACATTTTGCTTATTTGTTTCTATCCAAATTTGATAAAAAGTTAAAGGTTGCTTCGTCAGGTTATATTCTGAGTGAACAATACCAGTACCGGCACTCATCACTTGAACTTCACCCGTTTTGATTACACCTTTATTGCCAGTATTATCTTGGTGCGTAATAGCTCCGGTTCTAATAACACTGATAATTTCCATGTTACGGTGTGGGTGAGCCGAGAATCCTGTGCCAGCTTCTACCCAGTCGTCATTTATAACACGAAGAGTGCCAAACCCCATGCGTCTTGGGTTGTAGTAGTTAGCAAAACTAAAATGGTGTGAAGATTTTAGCCAACCATGGTTAGCTTTGCCTAACTGCTTAAATGGAAAATGTTTAATCATGATTGCTCTCCTATTCGTCGTAATTGGGTTTTCGTTAATATTGTCGCTCTCTATCATGCGGAGCATTAAACTGAGGTACTGGCCCTAAAGGTACAATTTTCGTTGGGTTAATTGAGGTATGGCTAGCATAGTAATGAATTTTTGAATATTCCAAATCTACTGTTTCTGCTACACCTTCGACTTGATATAACTCATTGACATAATTGCTTATGTTATGAAATTCATTTAACCTTTGGCGATTACATTTAAAGTGACCATGATAAACAGCATCAAAGCGAACTAATGTGGTAAATAAGCGCCAATCCGCTTCCGTAATCTGCTCGCCAACTAAATAGCGCTGGTTAGCTAACCTTGCCTCTAACCAGTCAAGACCCGCAAATAACTCGTTATAAGCTTGATTGTATGCTGTTTGAGAGGTGGCAAATCCAGCCTTGTAAACACCATTGTTAATGGTGTCATATATGCGAGTATTTACTGTTTCGATCTCATCTCTTAGTTCAACAGGAAAGTAATTATCGTGGTTTCCTGTTAACTCATTAAATGCGAAATTAAATAAGCGGATAATATCAACCGATTCATTATTGACTATGGTTTGTGTTTTCTTATCCCATAAAATAGGTACAGTAACTCGGCCTTGATAATCAGGGTTAGCTTTTAAATACAGTTGATAAGCATAATCTAATTGGTATAAAGGATCGCCATTTTCACCAAACTCCCAACCGTTTTCCATCATTTTCGCTTCAACAACGCTGACAGAAATAACCTCTTCAAGTTGTTTTAATTGTCGAAAAATTAATGTGCGATGTGCCCAAGGGCAGGCTAATGAAACGTATAAGTGATAACGCCCAGCCTCCGGTGTAAATTGACTACCTTCTTGTGAAGATATTTGTTGCTTAAAAAGACTGTCTTGACGGATAAACTTTCCATCATTATTTTCTGTATCGTACCACTTATCTACCCATTGACCGTTTACTAATAAACCCATAATAAAATCCACCTATAAATTTTTGATGCCTACACAAGTAAGTATCAGGAAATAACGTAATTTGTTTGTTAAGCTGCTGTGTTCAATTTTTTAAATATAAGATTATCAATAGAATACTTACCTGCTCCTTGTACTAATAATGTTAGGGTTATGGCTATAAGTGCTAGACCAAACTCATAACCATTGTTAGCCATAAATAATCCGTTTGAGATATGCACTGAAAAAATAGCCACTATCATAGTGATAGCCAGCACAAAGCTTGTCGGTCTAATTAATAAACCAGCGATAAGTAATAAGCCGCCAAAAAATTCAGCACTACCAGCTAGAAAAGCCATATATACACCCGGGGAAAGACCGATAGAATCCATCCATTGACCAGTGCCGCTTAATCCGTAACCACCAAACCAAGCAAAAAGTTTTTGTGCACCATGTGCCGTAAATATAATACCTGCAATAAGACGTAACGGCAGAGTAGCTAGTGATTGTTCAGTTTTAATAATGTTTCTAATATTCATGTTAACCCCTTGAAGGCCTGTTTTTTTAATGTGAAGCTATTATGAACCTTGAGATGAAATTGAATAAGTCCTATTATTTGTTTAGTTTGTTCAAATAATTTGAACAATAAGTTGTTTTGGAGAGAAACATGTTAGTGCCACCTATTACTGTTGAAGCATTGTTGGTATTAGATGCCATAGAAAGTCGTGGCAGTTATGCGGCAGCTGCAGAGCAACTTAATAAAGTTCCTTCAGCTTTATCCTATATAGTGCAAAAGTTAGAAGAGCAGCTTAATGTCACTATATTTGAGCGACAAGGACGGCGTTCGGTATTGACACCAGCAGGTAAGCACTTGCTTGCAGAAGGAAGAAAAGTACTTAGCGCAATGAATACTTTATCTGAGCAAACCCAAACAATAGCCAACGGTTGGGAAACAAGAATTCGTATAGTGTGCGATACCATTATTGATATTCAACCTGTTTTTAATACCTTGGCCGAATTTTTAGCTGAGCATGAAAATATTGAAATTGATGTGCAAGAAGAAGTATTAAACGGTTCTTGGGAGGCATTAATTGAAGATAGAGTTGATTTAGTGATTGGTGCGCCGGCTCCTGTTCCGCCGCAAAAGGGCATACGAGCCATCAAAGTTGTGGAGCTTGAGAATGTACTCGTGGTGCATAAATCACATGAGTTAATAAAGGCAAAGTCGCCAATAGATGCCGCAGCGTTAAGTCAGTATAGATCGGTTGTCGTTCATGATTCAGCAAGGCAGGCAATACCAAGATCGGTTAACATTATCACGGGCAGCCGTCATATTTATGTTAGCTCAATTCAGCAAAAAATTGCTGCTATTGTCGCAGGAGCAGGTATTGGCTACCTACCAAGACAAAGTATTCAGCATTTATTAGCAGATGGCACATTAAAAAGCATTGAATTACTTCAAGAGCGTCCTAAGCAAGAGTTGTTGATGGCATGGAAAATAACCAATAAGGGCAAAGGCTTGTTAAGGTTAAGTCGCTTATTAGAGAAACAACTTAACCAGTAACCTATTCGACTCACCAATTTAGAATTGTTGAGTCGTTTTTTTAGGGAAGGCTGTGCTGAAACGGAATTGCTGGTAGCAAGGACATATCGTATAGGTTGGCAGGGCTGTTATCTGCCCAGCCATAACGCACCGATTTAGGCTGAGTTATTTTATCACTATAAACAAATACTTTACTGCCAATAATTTTTGCTTGCCCGTTAACATAGTGTTGATCTTGTCCTGCTATGGCAAAACCTTGAATTTCATTTCCTGTATGTTGAATTTTAGTTTCTTTACCTTGAAAAGTAATGAGTAAACCAGATTTACCATCGACTTCACTAGAAGTCATCGCGGCTAAAACAGGGCCGGAATAGTTAACCTCATCATTAAATACCAGATGTTTTGCTGCTAACCACAAACGTTTCCCAACGTCTGCTTTATTTCTTGGATGTATATCGTCGGCGTCACCTATATCAATCGTGACAGCCATGCCGGTATAAGGTAGTGCTAACGCTTCTGTTTGCGCTTGCCTTAACTCCGCCCACTGGCTTTCCCTTGGGTCTGACTGCTCTTTCATAAAACTGGCAAGTTGTACAAACAAGAAAGGGAGCTCAGGTTGCTGAAATTGTATACGCCAATCTTGAATAAGTGATTTGAATAACTTTGCATAATATTGTGGTTTGTCAGCGTTACTTTCACCCTGATACCAAATAACGCCTGTTAGGGCATAATTGGTTAAAGGTTTGATCATTGCGTTGTACAATACCGCAGATTGCCAATTATATTTTTTAACTACAGGCAGTTTAGGCTCAAGGCTATTAGTGTAATTCCATTGTCCTTGTAAGTTTTGGATATTGTTATCTAACTTAAGCCATAATTGCTCTGTCTTACCAACGATGACTTTATTATCCCAGTCATTAATTACTCTCATTGCAAGAATGTTCTTTCCTAACTTGAGTGAAGATACCGGAACTTTTACTGCCTTGGTGGTATCTTGCCAACCTTCTTGATAAATGATTTCACCATTGAGGAAAACTTTTCCGATTTGATTCATTTCACCGATATTAATCTCAGCTTTATTAGGAAGAGCATTTAAAGTAAAAGATTTACGTAGCCATACGATATCGCTAAGTGGTTTGTTTGGATCAGTAGGTAACGAAATAGTTTGCCAGTGGCTATCATCAAAGTCAGGTGATAATACTTTACCATCGGCGTAGTAACTATCATCCTCAATCATCTGCCATTTTTTAGTTTCATTTATAATGTTTTGAGCAAATTTATCTTGCCATTCTTGGCGGTTATTCTGCATGTTTTTAGCTTGTTTTTCATAACCAGGCACTTCAATTAATGAGGGTAGAGATAACCAAGCCTCAGCTGGTGTGCCTCCCCAAGTACTATCGATAATAGCAACCGGAACTTTCTTTTCAGCTTGATACCGCTTAGCAAAGTGCCAAGCGACAGCGGAGAAGTTAGCTGCTGTTTCTGGGCTCGCTATCTGCCATTTTCCGCCGGCTAGTTGTTCTTGCTCACTGGCATGTAAAGCATTAGTCACTTCAAAAAAACGAATGTCATCATTGCGGCTATTAGCAATTTCAGAGGCTGCATTATTAACTTTCCAGCCTAGCTTCCACTCCATATTTGATTGCCCCGAGGCTAACCAAACATCACCAAATAAAATATTATCGATAGTGATGGTTTCTTCGTTGCTGTTAACAATTAATTGGTACTCATTACCGCTTTTTTGGGCAGGTAAGCTCGTAAGCCATTTACCCTGACTGTTTGTTTGCGCAGTGATTGATAGTTTTTTACTACCTGATAAAAGCGTTATTTCCACAAGACTATTTATCTTGGCCCAGCCCCACAGAGTAATTTTTTGATCACGTTGCATGATCATATGATCAGAAAAAATAACCGGTAAAATTAATTCATTACTGGGGTTTGGGGATTTACTTATAGGCTCTGCGCCTAATTTATTTAGCATATTCTGTGTGGTTAATAGCATTATTACTAATATTATACATTGCTTCATTAACTTGCTCTTCAGTATGTTTGTTATTAAAACTAGCTGTTGTAAATAAAACAGCTTAAGCATTGGTTAAACTTAATTTTTGTATAGTTACAGAAAAAGTTAACCGGTTCAACTTTTTCTGGTTAAATCGATAAATTGATGTTTAGATTGTCTTGAATTGATTGTCGGCTCAGTATTATAGTGGGAAAAAGCTCTAAGAAAAATTTACCGTTTCACTTAGAGCATTAATACAATAGTGTAGGGGCTGTTGATCTTTCGAGATTGTTTTTGCAGCGAATTGTTGGGTATTTATACAAGGTAGAGCCTTTGCCATGTGGTTGTTCCACATAAAAAGGCGACAACGCCGTAAAAATGACCAACAAACGCTGTCCGAAGGATTCGGCTAAAAGCGCTTTACTCATTGTTGAGTAGTATTTGCTTAGAATGACTAGGCTAAAAACTACTCGCCGCGATTAAAACGCTTTTATCTCGAACAAAATTTAACCGCGAAAGTTCAACAGTCCCTAGTAATTTCTCACTCTATTTTTAATTATTTCACAGGCTAACTTATCCCATGCCTTACTGTTATAGCTTTCAACCATGTTGTTATTTACCTTAGTCCATAACGATGTAGTGGCATTATCAAGTTTGAAGACTTGAATATAATCTTGTTTCACCACAATAAATTGACTTTTATAAGGCAACAGCCATTTATTTTTTATCTGTCCCGAGAAGACTTCCTCGGCTTGTTGATAATCTGCAAACCATTCATTGATAAAGCCGTTACAACCTTTGGTATAAAAAAAGCTACCCATTTCTATATTCTCTTCAGGCTTTTTATTACCCGATAAAATATATTGAGCATGGTGCCAATTATCAAACCCTAATGCTTGAGAAACTATTGATAAACAGTGCTTGAGTTGTATATTTTCTGTTGAGTTTAAGGCTAACCTTTTCAACGCGAGTAGCGTATTTTTATCAGTCTCTTTACCTGCTCTTAGTACTTTTAATAACTTCTTAGCCTGAGTTTTCACTTCATTTAATGCAAGTTCCATGATGCTCTCCTAATTCAGCTCTATTAAAGCATTAAAGGCGATGGAGTCACCCAATGATAAATTACAGCTAGCAATGAAATTAATGGCAACTAAAGGCTGGCATTGAGTAATGATGATGATAGCGATAAAGAACAAAACCAACTTATTAAGAAAAATCCGCTTGGTAGTTTTAATAAATAGATTGGTATTATAATCAGCATAGCGCTGAGGTTTTTGTTGAATAGTCACAATTCAATTTCCTCTAAGTATATGTGGCATTCCGCAAAGCCTACTTAGTTCGTATTGAACTGATTAATATTTGATATCAGAGTGAATTCATCTTTGGCGGAAAAGGCGTCTCTGCAACCTGAAGCGGATTCTATGCCTAATTTTTAGCCAAGTCAACGTTCAAATATGAAAATTAACTTGGCTAGTGAGCGCTCTAATTAATGTACTTGATATTATTGTGAAATATCTCGACAAAGTAATAAGTCTTTCAATTTATGTGAAGCCCCATTATATAAACCCACCTCATCAGCAAACTCTTTTGGGTTATTAAAAGTGCCAAAAATAATATCAAAAATGGGCAGGTCAGAATAATTATAGGCATGAACACCTTTTTGGTGATGCACTGAGTGGCTTTCTGGACGCTGAATTATATAGCCTAGCCACTGTGGTGTTTTGATATGGGTATGTTGAAAAACCACCAAAAACATATTGATATATAAAAACCAAGTAATAGCATCAGGCGACAAACCAATAACGACGCTTAATGCCAAACTTGATAAGAAAGTGAAACCTATCATGTCCAAAGGACTAAAATAAAAAGCGCCAAAAGTATCTACCCGTTCAGCACTATGGTGCATCTGGTGAAAAGTACGCCACAAAAAGTTATGCTGATGCATAGTACGATGCCAAACATAAATAAATAGCTCAAATACTAGTAGGGCGATAAACGTACTAAGATAAGGATTAGTATTTTGTAAGTCGAATAACTGATAGGGTAGTAAATATTGATCCCATATCAATGGCAAATAAGTTGATAAGTAAAAATAGATTATAAATACTAACAGTGATTTAGGTACCCAGTTTTTCACTGGTTTAAGCTGCGTCGCTGGAGCAACGGCTTCCAGTAGCATAAGCGCGCTGTAAATAGCGAGTAAAATTAAGGAAATGGGATCGAGTAATATTTCAAGTGGTGTTGGCATCATTGCGTCCTTTTTAATAATTAAAATCTTGTTAATTATTATTAAATGGCGAGAATTAACATGATGGTTAGGTAATATTTAGCTAATTAATCGATAATGTTTTAATTATTCTATAAAACGGAGTTTACGGTGCACTACCGGTTAAAAAATATCGAAATAGATATGAATCAATACGAGATTCGAGAGCATGGTCAGCTATTACCCGTTGAGCCAAAAGTATTTGATCTCATTATTTATCTGATAAGTCACCGTACACGGCTAGTGTCTAGGAATGAATTGCTAGAACAGGTATGGGACGGCCGCGAAGTATCTGACACAACATTAAGTAACCATATTAAGAGTGCTCGTAAAGTATTGGGGGATAACGGAGACCTACAAAGCGTTATTAAAACGGTACGTTCTAGAGGTTATCAATTCATTGCTCATGTTGATGAGTATATGAATGATTCTCGAAAAAACGCTATTGATAACCAACTTAATATTCCTATTGCAGAGCCACTAAAGAGTCAGACGAAAAAAAGGCAAGTTAACATAGTATTGCTAACTGTTTTATTGTTTACATTATTAGCTGTGTTGTGGCAATTATATCCTAAGTTATCTGCTCCCAAACAAAATCCGCATGTTCTCGTTGTGCCTTTTTCGATTGCTAGTAATAATGCTGAAAATTGGGGGGCATTTGCCGATCAAATGACCAGAGAGTTAATTCAAGATTTACGTAAAATTTCTGGTTTAACTATCGTACCACCCCCATCTGCATTTACCTTTAAAGGAAATAAGTTTCGAGAGCATATTAAAGCTCAGCTGCCACAAGTAAGCCATGTATTAGACGGTGTAGTCAGTGAAGGAGTTAATGGCAATATTAGAATTACTATTGAAGTGGAAGATCTAGCCACTGGTGTATTGTTGTGGAATGGTGATTTTGATATTCAGCGTGATAACAATAACCTTTTTACCATACAAGGTGATATTGCTGCCTCGGTTTCAAAGTCGCTGAAAGTAGTCATGCTTGAGGAAGAAAAACTACAGATAGCCCAATCGCCAACAGCAAATCTACAAGCCTATGAATACTATATTAAGGGCCAACATCAGTTTTCACTAATGACACATGAATCGGTATTAACGTCGATAAATAGTTTTGATCAGGCGATAAGGTTAGACCCACATTTTGAAGCGGCCTATATTGCCAAATCTAATGCTTACCGGGTCATTATGGTGTTATTTGATAAGCCGAAAGATGTTTTACCGAAAGTAATTTCATCGGCCATAGAGCTATTAACAATAAACCCCAATTCAGCACAAATAAAATCGTCATTAGGTTTGGCTTATGTGCACGCTTGGCTTTGGGATGATGCTTGGAAAATGCTTATTGAAGCGAGAAAAAGTGATCCTGATATAGCGCTTACCGAATTGGGGTTCGCTCTTTACTATTCAGCTATGGGAAATGCTTTAGGAGTAAAGAGTGCTCTATTAACTGCTGACAAACTTGACCCACTAAACATTGAGATAGCTGATTGGGGTTTATGGGCTTTGATGATGGTTGGTGAGTTCGATGAAGCTGTAATTTGGGGGCAAGAAAAAATGCAGCAACACCCCAATATTGCTAATTTACCGTTGGGGTTAGCAATTGTAGAGTATATGCAAGGTAATCATCAGCGAAGTATTGCGCTGGCTAAAAAAGGTGTCAGCTTAGCTAAACGAGACCCTTTTGGATTAATTATTCTTGCTCAGTCATATGCCGCAGCAGGTAAGTTTGATTTTGTGCCTGCACTAATTCAAGAGGCTGAATTGAGCAATCAATATATGTGTCCTTATGAAACAGCGATAATCCATGAGCTTATGGACGAAAGGGATAAAGTATTTCCACTATTAGATAAAGCGGTTGAGTATCAGTCGAATTGTTTGATCTTTACTCGTAATGATCCGAGGCTCAAGCAATTACGCACTGAGCCAAGATACCTGAAAGTATTGAAGGATATTAGGCTTGATGATGAGTCGGTAAGTCAGTACTCTCAATAAACTTAATTAAGGTAAACATTAAAATGCTGTCAATCGTTCAATAAACCATAGTGTAGCCACAACGCCGCAAAGATAACTCATGGGTAAGCGTAGCATTGGCAAAGTTAGCGGTTTCCTAAACAGCCATGTGTAGAGATATGACACGAGTTTAACGGTGATGAACAAGGCTAAAACAAACAGTAATTGCCCTAATTCAACACCAATATTAAAGCTTAATAAAGCAAAGAGCTTTTCAGTTTCAGGCAAGCCTATATCACTTAGTACCGCGGCAAAACCAAAACCATGCAGCAAACCAAAACTTGATGACACCAACACTGGATAACGTAAACTCAAGCTGTTTTTCCTATGCTTGGCTATCTCCCAAGCTAAAAATATTATACTTAGCGCGATCACCGCTTCAACGGGCTCAATTGCAATAACGATAATATTACTTGCTGAAAGAAACAGAGTGATTGAGTGAGCAACCGTAAAACCAGTGATAGTATAAAATAGCTTTTTACGAGTACCTGAAATATAAACCAAACAAGCGACAAATAATAAGTGATCTAAACCGATGAGAATATGCTCTATGCCCAGCTCGATATAAGTCATCATAGTACTGAAAGTGGTTAAGGGAATTATTTTTTGTATTTCGTAACTGGGTTTATCCGCGTTAAGTACCGTGGTTAAAGTTTCTTGATTGCTGCCAATAACTCGAACAAGTACATCGCCCGATGAACGTTCGATATTATCAATGGCCAGTGTCATGCCAGACAAACCTGCAGCTCGCTGGAAGTGACTATATTCTATATAAGCATTATTGATAATGTGCTTTCTTGTTAACCCCACTTGTTTACTTTGCTCAGGTAAAACAAAGCTGATTTCTTCTTTCTTGCCATTTTTTAACGGTACTTTCCAAACAACATCAAAAGCGGTATCACTGGTAGCGGTAACGGTTAAAGAAGCCGGTCTCATGTCATCAGCAAAAACAGCACTACAAAAAAGAGTGAAAAAAGCTAACAACAAGGTTAGTGGTGGTAGTACTTTTAGCTTAGTCAATGTGATCATTGTACTACGTCGCCTACCGATGCAGGCTCTTGCTCTATGGTATAAATTTTGAGTAGCTCTTCTTCAAAGTTGGCTTTCGCACGTTGTAAATTATCATATTGCCAATCCGTTAATACTTTTGGCTTTACGGACTCAAACGTTTTACTGCTCGCGGGTATTTTTTGCTCTACCAATACAAAGTGAACACCATAGGATGATTTTATTGGGCCTGACCATTGTGATAATGGCGCAATGGATAATTGTTCACTAAAATTTGCACCGAAAGCTCGATCAATTTGTATCGTGCTTTTTTGGCTAAGCTGGTAAGGCAGTAACTTTACCTCACCCTGTGGTGCTTTTCCTTGTGCAATAAGTGCCTGTTGCTGAGATATCTTTTGTTGTAATTCATCTTCAGCGCCATCAGTAGATAAATGGATTTGTTGAAAACTAAACACGGGTTGATTTTTGTATTTATCAATATGCTGTAGATAATATTGCTTTAATTCACGGGTGTCAGGCTCTTTCGTGGTGGCGTGATCTTCAATCAAAAATTCTATTTTTTGTCGTAAGCGCCTATCAATCACTTTATCGCCTAAGTCCATATTGAGTGCGCGAGCTTCACGAATATACATTTCATTAATGGCGTAATGACGTGTGGCATTTTCTAACTCTTTAGCTAAAGGCGATCGGCTCCAACGGGTAATAAAGCTTTGCTTTATTTGTTCTATACGCCCTTGGCTAACGAAAATTGTGTTGGGGTTTGACTCTTCAGCGTTAAATTGTTTAAAGAGAAAAAATAAAATAATGGCGATAACTAAAAAGTGAACCAGTGGCTCGGTGATAAATTTTTTAAGCATAGTATGACGAGTAATATATTAGAGACGAAAAATACGAATGTACGCTATAGCGGGTAGAAAATAAAACCCCTGACAGTCATTGGTTGTCAGGGGAAATATCTTAGTTAATACTTATTTAGCTGAATACCAAATTGGAGAGCTATAAGCTCGCTCTTGACCAACTAATTCTGCTTCTTTAGGTAATACTGCACCTAGTCTTACTTTATCGTAAAGTACCCAGCGCGGTGTTGGTATTTCAATAACACGGGTGTAGTAGAACGACGACTCATTTTTATCAAAATCAGGGTCAGTCCACACGGTTGATAATTGTGCATCGCCTATGCTGTTGCTCCACGTTGCGGTTTTAAGATCGACAGTATTGCCAACTGCTTTTTTCACTCGACCAGACTTATCAATTTTACGACCATCTGATACAGCAACATCATAAACACGTTCATGTAATTTACCTTTGGCATCTAACCAACCTTTGACAATTTGGATGCGATCAAGATAGGCGCTTTTAGGGTCGCGCATTGCATAAACCATAAATGAAGGGGATTTATTCGATTTTTGCTTAACAAGATCGCCCCCCATAGGAACTCCTTTTGCGTAGCCGACTTTAGCAGGATCGTTTGCCAGTAAATCTTTTTGGTTATAATCCCAACCACCAAAAAAACGTACCGTCATACGTGGCCCTGTTGTTCCGTATGTTTCTTTACGCTTCATGGCATCAAATAAAGCACCTCGAGTATTCTCATGCGCCCATATACCGGTATAACCTGAAGCAACTAATTTATAGCCTTCAAAGGTACCTAGCTTAGAGGATACAAATGGGTGATTAATGCGATCTTGAGAAGGCTCCACACTGGTTGATTTACCAAAAAAGTTATCTTCATCGGCCGTAGCTAATGAGGTATGACTGTCTGTCGCGCCACCAAAGCCAAACTTATACGGATTAACTCCTAGTTTCTTCTCTAACAACAAACCTTGCTTAAGGGCTTCACGCGCATATTCGCCTTTTAGCATGTCAGGTTTTTTAAGTTCAGATATATCTAAGTTACCAACATCCCAAGTTTCGTAATCAGCAAACTCATCTTTAGGTGATAAATAAGGGTGAGCTTCACCATCACCTTTTATTTGAGTAATTTCGTAATGGGGTTCCCATTTAGCTCTAAGTTTTACGTAGTTTTTGTCAACCACGCCACCTGCATAAGTGCCTTCAGTTGGGAACATCCAACCATTTGATAAATTACCATTGTGTGCAAATGAAAATGCTTGACCACCATGTTTATTTTCATAGGTTTCTAACCACTGATAAAGGGCTAATGGATCTGTACTGCCCAGTGGCGGTTGAGTGGTTAATGGTTCAACTTGTAGCGCTTTATCGGCATTGTCACGTAAAATTACATTACGGTGTAAGTTGAACCCCTTAGGGACTGATGTCCATTCAAAACCAATAAAAGCGGTGAATAACCCCGGTTCATTGTGCTCTTCTGCGGCATTGACTATTGTTTTCCAAATACGGCCAAAAACCTCAGAGCCAGGGCTATAATCTTTAACAAGTTGCTTTGGTAGTGTCATTTGAGAAAAATTACTGATTAAGTCAAAAGCGGCCTCACCGGCGGCTTTACCACCTTTTTTAAACCCTTCGTGCCATTCTTTGCCTTTAGGGACTGCTAAGATGTTATCAGTACCTGCTTGAATATCCGTTGCGACACCCATCAAATCGGAATGATCGGTAACGATTAACCAGTCTAAAGGACGAGCAAGTTTTACGGGAATACCTTTGGCGGAGTTTACTTGTTCGCCGCGGGCTAGTCTGTAGGCATCATCAATACTAACTGTGTTACCAAATAAACCGGCATCAAGTGACAAGCCTGTATGAAGGTGAGAATCTCCCCAATAAACATTATTTGGCTGAGTACTATTTGCGTAAGGTGAGTACTTTTTATCTTGCTCGGATACCTTTGAAGCTAAAACCTGTTGGCTGCTTGCTAATAAGCACGCAATGCTAGCTACTTTTAGCACTGTTTTATATGGCATAACAATTCCTTGTATATAGATTAGTTATTCTAAAGTAGCATTAAAACTCAGATAATAAAAGAACACATTAATTGCATAAAGCACCAATTTGATGCAGGGCGTATTTATAGAGATTTTTTATTGATACTTAGCTAACCAGTCTAAAGTATGAGACCAAAGTACTTGCGACGTTCGACTAAAAAACTTCATATGACCAATTTCATTTAGATTATGATCTTGTGCTGTTAAGGTAAGTCGTTCAGCGCTAAATTTGGTAAATACTGATATCATGTCATCGACATTTTCATCGATGGCTATGAAGTCATCAACCGCATTAACCCACATTGAAGGCGTTACTAATTCATAGTATAAGTGTCTATTAATGGTTTTACCAAATGCTGTCTTCACATAGCCTTGGCCGTTACACCATTCTTGCCACTGCTTCGCTACTTCCTTAGGAAGTGGCTCTCCCATGCCTACCCAATCAGATTTTACATAACCAAACAGAGCATTTGATATCGGTATGAAAAAATTCATAAAAAAGTTTGCTTTTAGCCAGTGACGTTTTTTCATGTTTTTTAATCGTCCTGAAGAACAGGCAAAATTATAGATTGAGCTTAACTCTTTGGCGTTATGCATTAAACCAATAAGTTGACCGCCAGCGCTATGACCAATTAAATGATAACTTGAATCTGGAAATGAGCTCTTTAATGCTTCTAAGGCGGCTGGCATATCTTGCTCCCCCCAACATTGCAGCGATGCTTCGCAGTCTTTTATATTCCCATTTAAAGAGCCACCAATGCCTCTATTATCAAAAGTAATAACACCATAACCTTGCTCTGCAAAGTAGGACGCAAAATTGGCATAGAATTGTCTCTTTATACCCGTTGCAGGGCCAATTAATATGGCTGCCTTAGGGGCTTCACTCGGGGAATAGCAAGTGGCGGCCAGCTCAACTTGATCACTACATGTTATAGTTACATCTTTAGCGGAATAAAGTGTCATAGGATTAACTCATCATTGGGGGAGTTAATAAAATAGCAGTGGTCAAACCAGCTTGCAAGTATGAAAAAAAAGCACCAGCCAAAGGCATGGTGCTTTTTAAAAGAGTGGGGGCTCTTTTGAATCTATTTTAACTCATTATTTTCTAGCGCGACGTGCAGTTAAACCTAAAATACCTAAAGCAAATATAGCAAGAGTTGTTGGTTCAGGAATATCGTTACTTACATTACTTCTAACTACCCATACATCTGAGTTATTGTGAATTGAAGGGTTTGGCGCATAATTAACTATATAACGGCCTGTTCCATCACTATAATCACATTGATTCATATTTGAAAAATATGATGCAGCACATTTGAAGCTTGAAGAGGTACCAAAGTCAGCAGCGGTAGGTAAATCACGAAGAAAGTCAGCAGTTTCCGCTAGAGCCCATCCATATTGAGACTGAAAAAGAATATCTAGTTTATAATTGTCTAGGCCAGTTGATGCATCATCTGTAACAGCAGCTGCCCATGCCCAATCGTACTCACCAATAGTAATAAATAACTCATCAGGAACCTCTGCTTCTATTAGAGCAGCATTAGCTTTTAAAGATGTAAGTTGAGTAAGTAATAATGTGCAAAGAATAAATAGTAAATTTTTCATGTATGAGCTCACGGTTGATGAATTTGTATATATATATCTATAAGCATGGAGTGTGCCAATAATTTAACTGATTGATTTTTAGTGTTTTTATTTGTTTTGTAATTAAAAAAGGTAAAAGTTGTAAATAATACTGACAGAGAGACTACAATGGCGTTACGAAACCTTCAGGCACTTATATGCGTTAAATGATTATCCCATTTTAGTGTCGAAAAAGTTAAGGCAAGTTTTTCGGCTGACGGGTTAGAGTCAGCTTTTGTTGAAATTAAACGTCCCTTACCACTCGTGGCGTATATCTTGTCTAGGTGAGTTAAACCGGCGCCATCAGCAAATTTCTCATGGCTTAAGTATTCTCCTTTACTTAAAGACCAATAGGTAATTAAGTCAGCTCTTGGGCAGCTAATCGCAATCATATCTATACTATCATCGATGCAAACACTGGCGGTATATTGGTTCATTCGACGCCAAGTATTGTTGTTGGCGGTTAAATATTGCAATGCCCCTTCACCATGATGCGAGACTGCCAAAGGTACTAAATCATTTTTTGATCCCTGATACTGCAAACCAGCGATAACTTTACCTTGTTTACTTACTGCTAAATGTCGAATACTGAGCTTATGATTATCTAACGTGAATGAATCGGTTACTTTACCTGAAGTTATATTTAAATAGGCAAGGTTGGGTTCCATGGTTTCTATATTAAGCTTTTTACGTGGTATCTCTGGGTGTGTTTGAATTCCACCATTAGCGATAACAATGGATTTTCCATCTGGCATTAAACTTAGTTGATGTGGGCCAATGCCGCCGGAAGAAAACTGCTCAACAACTTGATAGTTTTGCGCATCTCGTAACACGATTAAGCCTTGACCTTTAGCGAAATCATTTTCACTGGTTAACAGTAAGTTATGCTTTGTAGAGACCACACCATGACCATAAAAATGTGAATGACTCTGTGACGTGATTTCATTAGTTATGGTGCCGGTATTAAAATCAACTTCGAGAATAAAAGTACCGGGGCGGCGAGCAAAAATTAACGCGTGCCCTGGTTTATCAGGTATCGCAATCGCATCATGACCACGTGCGGGCAATTTAACTTGATTGACAACATTTCCGTTTAAATCAAATGCAGCAACAAAGTGCTCGTTATGATTATTACTACAAGCACTCACTAACCAGTGTTTGTTACCTTGAGCAAAAGGCATAAATCCTAATGCTGCAGCAGATCCCGCTGCAGCAGCACCGAGTAGTAATTGACGACGTGTGATCATAAATTCAGACTTATTCGTTTAGTTAAAATGTATACTTAATGCCAACAATCGCTTGGCGAGGCTTACCAGATCTTGCCCCAAAAGGTCGGCGTGACACTATGACGGTTTCATCGGTTACATTGTCAACTTTACCGTAAAGCTTGATAGCATCATTAAGTTGATACCAAGCAGCAAAGTCCACTTGTTGAATATTGTCAGTGTAATAACCTTCAAGTTCAGTGGAGGTACCTGCCGCCTCCAACATCTCATCAACATATTTAAATAATAATGACACTTGCCAATTCTCATGAGCTAAAGCAACTTCAACACTCAACTGATTTTCAGGTAAGTAGGGGAGTTCATCTCCTTCGCTTACTGTGCCCCATTGAGAAAAATCAGATTGAAAACTGTTTTGAAACTCAGATTGAGTAAAGGTATAAGCAATATTTATCGGAAGTTCGATACTATCACTGACAGTAAAGCTTGTATTAACACTGGCTTCTACGCCATAAATATCAACTTCACCACCGTTAAATTCTTGGCCAAGATCTTCTTCACAACCATTAGAAAAAGTACAGTTGCCTTTAAGATTACTGTAATCATTATAAAAACCAATTAGCTCGGCTTTAGTGATGTTATTCCCATAGCGCAGACCAAACTCATAATTCCAACTTTCCTCTGGGTCAATACTGTCATCTTGACCAGGGCTGTTTGGTACATAGCCTTTGTTGACCCCAAATAGAGCACCTAGGTTGTCAGAAATTTTATAAAAAGCGCCAAACCCTGGCATAACTACCGTGGTGTCATTTGTTGAAGTACTTTCTTCTACACCAGTTTCTAGGTCAAAATTGATGGCTTCGCCTTCGATATATTCAACTCTTAAGCCAGCAGTTAGGTTAAGTTGACCAAAATCTAAGTTAGCATTAGCATAAGTTGCCAGTGCGGTAGCGGTATCTTCGTTTAAAGTAATTGTTTCTCTGTTACCTAGTAGGGTTAAATGACCGTCTTGCATGGCATATTCATCTTGGCGGTGGTTTCTAGCTACTTGGTCTTGATGGAGTCTGACACCAAAATCCATAGCGAGATCTGCATCTAACCAACGAGTATCCCAAAATAGCTTTGATTCAATACCTTGAGAATAAAACTTTCTGTCATTTAAGGTAAATAATAACCGTTCTTGGCTGGTTAATGTATCGCGCTCACCTTTGAGTACTTGCATGTACAAGGCATTAATACCCGTATCTGGTGAGGTTAAAATGGTGGCCATACTACGGTTAGTATTAAAGCTGTTAAATCTGTCCCAGTCTCGGTCAAAGTCACGACGATAGGCTTGTGTGTAAATACTGGTATCGCCACTGA
Organism: Colwellia sp. KS18-150; assembly: GCF_057551365.1. Classification (NCBI taxonomy): domain Bacteria; kingdom Pseudomonadati; phylum Pseudomonadota; class Gammaproteobacteria; order Alteromonadales; family Colwelliaceae; genus Colwellia; species Colwellia sp. KS18-150. Next base: position 240,338 of record NZ_BAAJMC010000001.1, read on the forward strand.
GTTCAATGTAGTGAGATAATTGAAACTGGTAATGTTCCCAATCCATTTTATCATTTTCACTGGCAACATAGCGGCGAGTGGGGGACTGGGCAAAGTCGTCATCGGTTAAACCTAAATAGGTTTCATGAGACACTTCTTCACCATAGCCCATTTTAAATTGCCAGAATTGATAATAGTCACTATTAGCTGGTGTGAAGTTAGCTTTAAAGATCACTTCGCTTTTATCAAAACCAGTATCTGTATTAGAGTTTTGATTGGCATCATCATTAGTATCTAAATCTTTAAAGCCATCGGAAGATACGGTAATCCCTTCAAGTAAAAAACCGAGCTCACCAAAATCATCAATGTCGTAACTTTCACTATAAAAGCCATGTGCCTTTTGGTAATTAGTTTCACCGTAGGCCAAGTCAATTTCGGCCTGACGACCTTCATCTAACGTAGCAACAGAGCGAGAAACCATGTTTATTGCACCGCCAACCGTATTAGGCCCGTATTTTATTGCAGCCGGCCCTTTAAATACTTCTACCTGAGTCATTCTTGAAATAAGCGGAAAGTAATAAGCGGCCGGAGCGGCATAGGCTGCAGGGGCAATTAATACGCCGTCTTCCATCAACGCTATTTTACTACTACGCTCAGATGTAGCGCCGCGTAAACCAATATTAGGCCGTAAACCGTAACCATCTTCTTCGCGAATATAAACCCCAGGTACTGATTGTAAAACACGGTGAATATCGTCGAATTCATTTAACTCTAGCTGCGCTTCATCTAATACAAAGGCAGAGCCAATGGCGGTTTCTAGTGCATTTCGTTGGCCAAAAATACTGATGACTTCCACTTGTTTGTTAGTGGTTTCTTTAGCCTTTTCATCATGTTCAACATTTTGCTCTTGAGCAAATACTGCACTAGAGCCAGTTAACATTAATGCTATTGCTATTTTACTTACTTTCATTCTATTCAGTGTCCAATAAAATCTTTAATTGTGATCGTTGTCGTTCGCTAACATTAACGTGCTTATTAGTCGCCGTCGTTGGAGTTAAAGCCGATGTTGATATCTGTGGCTTGTACAAAATCAGCGGTAATCACATCTCTTAATTCACGAATTTTCTGTATTACTTCAGTAAGCTGTGTTCGGCTAGCGTCATCATTAAGTAATTGTTCAAAAGTCATATTCGTGTCTAAGGCATTTAATGACGTCTCGATAGCTGCAATTTTTGCGGTTATATCATCACTAATCGTTTGTTGGTCAAAATGGTCGGTTAGAATGTCATCAAAACCATGACCATCACCGGCAGTGTATAACTGACTAAACGCCAAATTATTCAATTTAACACTTGAGATAACTTCATTGGTGAGAGTAAATTCTGCAATATTAAGAATACCTGGCGCATTGATGGCAAGCGGCTGTAAAAGCTTTTCATCTTTTACTTTTTCAACTTGCTCTAGCCAGTTTGTGATCAATTCTTCAACGGCATCTTTCTTACTGGTGAAATCACCGGTACCTGACGTTAAAGAAGCGGCATAATTATCGCCTGTGCTTTGCCATTCACTGTTTATTGCGGTAGAAATATTGACTAAATTCTCGCTGATGGCGACAACGGCTTCACAGCGCTTTGTTTTATCACTTGCGGATAATAAAGAGTCACTACCAAATAAAAAGATTTCTAAAGCAGGTATCCCTTGGCCTCCGACATACTTAGCGGCAAACAGATCGGCGGTAATTTCTGGTTCATCAAGTATTAACGCAATATCACTTGCCACAGAGCCGTTATCGTCTGGCCATAGCTCTAGTCTAAAAATACGGCTTTCTTCTAGTACTGGGCCCACTTTTAACCATTGAATACTTTGCCAACTGTTATTAAAGTCTGCCCAGTTTTGTTGCAAAGTTTGTAAGTCACTATTGCTTGGGCTACTAAGCGCACAAAAACTAGCACTTTGATTTGATAACGCTTGTGCTTTAGTTTGTAAATCTTGATAACCAGGCAAGATAACATTATTGGCTAAATCGGTAAGCCATAAACCAAATTGCTCCTCATCTGTAGAAGTGGGCGTTGTCGGTGTTGTTGTATCAGGCGTGGTATCTGGTGTTGTGCTTTCTGAGCTTCCGCCACCACCACAGGCAGTTAATGCTAAAGTTAATGCCAATACTATCGGGGTAGTCGCCTTTAATGGTAATAAATTAGTCATAATATTCCTAAATTGATTTTATGAAGGTGAGCAATGCTTGGCGCTCATCTTTGGATAATTGTATAAACTGTGCTTGGGCGAGTTTGGCTTCACCACCGTGCCATAATATGGCTTCGGTAATTGTCCTTGCTCGACCATCGTGTAAAAAGTGTTGTTGGCCAGTAACTCTTTTTTGTAAACCTATGCCCCAAAGCGGTGGAGTTCGCCACTCAGTGCCTGTGGCATTTGCTTCATATACACCATCTGCTAACTCTGCCCCCATATCATGTAGGGCGAGATCGGTATATGGCCAAATCTTTTGATTGGCTAAGGCGGGATCTGCGTAGTTTTCATCGGTGATATAACTTGGGGTATGACACTGGGCGCAGCCTATTTGATGAAACAATAACTGACCTTGTTTTTGCTTAGGTTTAGTTAAACCTCTTGCCGGTGGTACTCCCAGTAAACGGTTAAAAGTGATGACCAAATCAAGGTTTTTATCTTCAATTTCAACAGTGTCATGCTCACCAAGTGCACTTGCTTGTTGGCAAAATAACTGGCTTTTAGAACAAGCTTCAGCATGAAAGAAACTGTTGGTTATGCCTATATCATCTCTAAAAGCTGCAGCCACTTGCTGTGCTAGACTAGGGTGCTTGGCTTTCATACCAAAGCGCCCTATGGATTCTTGACCTGTTTTAACATCAATAACGCGGTTATATTTAGCTGAAATACCATCATTATTTTTATCTTGAATATCTTCTTGCGCTAGTAAGTCTTGCTCTTTAATAGCATCTAATAATCCACTACCAAATACGTTGGGAGAATACCTTGGGGAAAGCGCTGCATGCTCTGGTAATTCGCCATAAGCAAGTTTAGTTAATTGATAATGAGGCTTTTGTAGTTGATAAGCTTCACCATCAGCGAACTTACCATCAATGACTGAATAGCTTAAATTCAACCAAGCTTCGTTTTGCAAGGTTTGATTGAGGTTATTATTGATGTACTTAATAGCACGGTGTTGAATTTGCCCACCGTAGTTATTGTTTTCATGAGTAAGGCCAGGTTTAGTAAAGCCCACACGTATTAATAATGCGGTTGGTATACTTTCACCACTTTCAGGCATAGGCGCGCGTGAGCCGTCTTGGTGACAAGCAACACAAGATCTGGCATTAAATAGTGGCCCTAAACCGTCTCGTGCTTTGGTCACACTTGGCGCAGTAACCCAAGGGTCTCTAAAAAAAGAAAAACCACTCCAAAAATCTAGCTGTTGCCTACGCGTTGCAGATTGTCCGGGGTAGATATAACTGCGCTTGGATAACCGCTTCACAGTCATGCCACCACCGGCGCTTTTTTGCTCGGCTAAACTCTTTGGCGTTAAGTTAGCATCACTGGCATAGACACATGAAGTGACTACATTTGCCAAGAACATAAGCGCTAGCCCTAGACCTAACCTAAGTGTGATTCTAGCGCTCATTTATAGCGACTCAACAAAAGCGATTAACTGTTGACGTTGAACTTGACTCAGTGCCATAAAAGCTTCTTTTCGAGAAGTCGCTTCTCCGCCGTGCCATAAAATAGCTTCTTCAATCGTTCTGGCTCTACCATCATGTAAAAAACTAGCGTTCGGGTTGACGGTTTGTACTAAACCTATACCCCACAGCGCCGGTGTTTTCCATTCAGTGCCAGAAGCATCACCTTGAATTAAGCCATCAGCAAGACCTTCACAGCGCTGCACATACATGCACTCAGCGCCATTAGTACATGAATCGCCTAAAGATGTTTCACGCGTAACAGCACAAGAGCCCCCCATGTCATGGAGTAAAAGATCAGTGTATGGAAAAATAGTTTGCTCAGACAACATAGCGATCGGCTCAGCGTTTTCTTCTAAACCAAGTAAGGTTAATTTACCTAACACGCTCCCTTGCGCTTCACCTGTTACATGTCTGGGTGTATGACAATCAACGCATTGGGTATCAAAAAATAGCGTACGTCCAGCGGCGATATCTTCATCCCAAGTGTTTGTATTTTCATCATAACCACGACGGGCTGGAGCACCTAACACACGGTTATAAAACTCTACCAAAGCTAAATTTCTATCAGGAAAGTCAAAGTCAGTACCGACTTTATTCTCTTGCTCTGCCACCATCTGACAGGCAACTTGTTGTTCGGTACAGGCTTCATCAGGGAATATGCTGGTTGAAATGCCGATATCACCACCATAGGCGCCGGCGACTTGCTGTAATACTGAAGTGTTTTGGGCTTTATAAGCAAAACGACCTAATTTAGTTTCACCGCTAAAAGCATCCAGTGCCATTGAAGCACGACCCGAAATACCATCATTATCATCATCGTTTTCATCAGCAAGTGAGATAATATTATCGGCGGGAATAGCATCTAATAAACCAACACCAAACGCTTGTGGAGCAATGCGTGCAGAAAAATTAATATTCGCCATGAAGGGGCCGAAACTTAAATCTTTTACTTTATAAACGGGGTTTCTTAACTCATAGCTAGTGCCATCAGGGTAGGTGCCGTTAATGATTTCATACTCAATAAAGGGAAATGCTTCACCGTATAACTCGGTACCGTTAATTGAACCATCGTGAACAGAAACGCCGGAATTAAAATCGGAGCTAGAAAAACTTTGTACAGCAAAAGGCTGTAATTGATCGCCGTATATAGGATCGGCTGCACCACTATCATCACCTAACTTAAACAACATGCTTAGCATTGGCGATGTTGGTGAGTCAGGAACACTGCCACGACCATCATTGATGTGGCAACCTTGGCAATTTCCGGTACTTAGCAGTGGACCTATGTCTTGCTCAGCCGTACGAAATAAATGATCTCCTGACGTAAAGAAACCATCAGCTTGAAAGTCATCCGCTATCATGTCTGGGCGAGTACTAAAGGCATCTTCATCGGCTACAAAAACGGTAGCATCACCGCCAGGTAAGTGCTCGTTTTCATCGATAAGTTCACTACTAAGCGGTGTTAAACCACTATGATCAACAATAGGAGTAGGTGGCTCTGGCTCTGGCGTGACGGGTGGTTCAACTTCACCAGATCCACCACCGCCACACCCTACTAAAACGATAGTGAGTATACCGACATAGATATTAGCTTTAATGTTTGAAAAATAGGACATTTTTTTCATGTATGGTTTCCAGTTTCGCTCTAAAAAGTGTGATAACTTACAGGGTAATCGTTTATCAAATGTTAAAACTTGATCTAAATCGCAAATCTAAAAGATAATGATTATTATTAGTGGTAGTTCAGAAACTAAAAAATAGGCTCAAAAGCCTATTTTTTAAATTCGATATAGAAGTTGTTGTTTTATTAGATTAAATATCTTCTTCTGTATCTTGTCTTAGATCTTCAGTCGTTACGCCTAAGGCATCAATAGCTTGTTCAATAACATCTGTTTGTGCAGAAAGAGCTGCAATAACGGCAACAACATTGGCTTGATTGAAACCATCTTGAATTAACAAATCAAATGGCATGCCTGTTTTCGCTTTAGTATCAATAACCGTAGCGGCTGCCATAGTTGCTTCTAGCGAGGCACGTAGAGTGTTGGCTAATTCATGATCACCATTTACCACAAGTAAATCGTAAATTGACGCACCAGAAACTACTTCGCCATCTATACGAGTGTATTGAGCGTTGTAGCTATTTTGTACACCTTTAGCATTTAAGAAAATATCTCTGTGGGTGTTATCACTAAAACATGAGTGCTCATCTTCTTGAGAGTTATTTACTAGCGCAATATTGATACGTTCACCAGCTAGTTCACCGAAGCTTAAACGGCCCATACCTTCTAAAATAGTGGCTAAAGAGTCATCACCGCCGGCAATGAATTTTTGGTAGTGATTGTCAGTACCACTTGGCTCCCAAGCTTCAACGATATCCGTTAAATCAGTTACTAATAATGAGGCTACGGCTTGTAAGTATTGTCCACGTCGAACACAAATTTCATCAGCAGCCATATTTTCACCTGAAGTACATGCGCTTGCTACATTTGAGTAATCAGATACTGGGCGTTGACCAGCGCTGCTGTCACGTACACCACTACCAGATAAGTCATTATTTAAATCTTGACCCCATAATAAAAACTCAATAGCGTGATAACCTGTGGTAACAAAACTCTCATCGCCTTCTAATTCGAAAACGGCATCAATAGCATCTGATGTGATAGTAGGGTAGTCAGCCGTGTTAGCGATGATATTACCCGCTGAAATATTAGCTGCATCACCAGAGTTTGCTTCACCGTCTACTTCTACTGCAACGTAATCAATTACCGCTTCACCTAAAGGCCATGCGTTGATATTGCCTTCACGATCTTCAATTGGACCTTCACGAAAACGATAAACTTCAGTTTGACCGTAAGGTTCGCGAGCATCTAACCAAGCTTCTTTAGCAGCAAGCATGTTTTCATCTGTTGGCTCAGCAACAAAAGTGTCAATAGCTGTTGCTAAATCTTGTGCAGAAATTAATGAATCAGAATAAGCAGCATACGCAATATTCGCATTGGTTTTTAATACATCATCAACAGTTACAAAAGTGCTAACACCATCAGTACCATTAGCGCCCGTCGCACCATCTGTACCTGCTATTCCATCATCACCGTCGTCTACACATGCTGTTAAAGTACAGGCAACAAGTAAGGCAACTGATACTTTTTTAAGATTCAAATTCATCATAAATTCCACAAATAAAAGGTTAATAAAAATTATTCTTGTTTAGATTTGCGCAAAATTGTAATCAATCGTAACTTTAATAGCAAGCTAAATGAGAACTGTTTTTATTTGTGTTTAGTTTGTTGGGGATGATGCTTACCCGAGGAGAAATGATTATCTAATAAATAGCTAGCAGAATTACTTCGCAAAGCCTTTTAATTCGCGTTTGTGCTCACTTCAACTACACTTATTTTCATAAAAAATAAAAAGGAAGCTATACACATGAAAAGTTTAAAGTTTTTATCTGCATTAGTTGGTTCGCTAATAATATCTCAAATCGTTTTTGCTGATCAGCAAGAGGTTACTAATCTTATATATACAGAAAAAGGCCTTGCAGGTAAGCAGGTGATGACCAAGATTTCAGCTACCCAGTATCAAGGTATGTTGGATGTTCGTTGGAATAACCGCGTGTTTAAAATAGATGAAAAGATTACGGTTAACGATAAAGGCGCGCCTATAAGCTATGAATCAACAGGTTTATCGCCTTTTGGAGCACCAATAAAGGAAAGCTATACATGGCAAGATGGTATCGCGACGTGGGAAAGTAACAAAGATGATGGTCAAGTTAAACTTAGTCAGCAGGCTTTTTATTTGCCAGCGAATAGTGCTGTAGTCGTTGATAATTTGATGGTTCAAGCCATGCTCAAGTCGATAGACAACTCAGTTCAACTATTACCTTCTGGTAATGCACAGCTAAGTAAATTGACAAGCGTAGAGATAAGTAATGGTACAAAAACCGAAAAAGTATACTTATACGCAATTAACGGTTTAGGATTTTCGCCTGATTTTAGCTGGTATGACAGTGAAGGTAATTTTTTCGCAAAAGATATTTCTGGCTTTCTGAGTATTATTCGACAAGGTTACACGTTAGATAACTTTACTCAGTTAAGAACCATTCAAAATAAAGCAGAGCAAGATTATTTAGAAGGAGTGAATACGTCATTAAGTCATGCTTATACGAGCTTGCTTATAAAAAATGTTCAGTTGGTGGATGTACTTGCGGGTGAAGCACTTGTTAATACTGATGTTTTATTAAGAAATGGCAAAATTGCTAAAGTAGCCAAAAACATTGATGTTAAAAAATCCACTCCAACTATTGATGGCAAAGGTAAAACGTTAATTCCGGGGTTATGGGATATGCACGGTCACCTAAGTAAAGGTGATGGTTTACTCAATATTGCTGCCGGTGTGACAAGCGTCAGAGATATCGGTAACAATCATGAAAATATCATGGAAATTGAAAAGCTATTCAACAGCAATACTCTAATTGGAAATCGAGTGTTTCGCGCCGGATTTTTTGATCAAATGAGTGAATACTCGGCTGGTTTGTCAGTAGAGTCTCTTGAAGAAGCCCACGAAAAAATAGATTGGTTTGCGGATAATGGATATCTGCAAATTAAATTATATAGCTCTATTGACCCTCTTTGGGTGCCGTCAATTGCAGAGCATGTTCATCGTCGAGGCATGAGATTAAGTGGTCATATCCCTGCATTTATGACAGCAGAGCAAGCAGTAGAAGCCGGTTATGATGAAATACAGCATATTAATATGTTGTTCTTAAACTTTCTTGCCGGAACAAAATTAGATACTCGTCAACAATTACGGTTTACCTTAATTGGTGAACACGCCGGTGATTTAGATATTAATAGTAATGAGTTCAATCGCTTAATTAAACTATTAGCGGATAAGCAGATTGTTATTGACCCGACAGTGTCCACTTTTAGAAGCTTACTGCTAAAAGAGCGCAAAAAAATTGACCCTGAATTTACTGCTGTTGCAGCGCATCTACCACCCAATGTACTAAGACAATTAAAAGGGGCGGAAATGGATGTCGCCCCTGATCTTATAGACAATTATCAAGCTGGAGCTAAGGCCATGTCTAATTTAGTGAAGAAACTATATGACAATGGCATTCCACTTGTGGCGGGCACAGATAACATTGCTGGTTTTACACTACATCGTGAATTAGAGCTCTACGCTGAGGCAGGTATTCCTAACATGGAGGTACTTAAAATTGCCACGATAAATTCAGCAAAAATCGTCGGTGCAGCGTATGAGTTAGGCTCTATTAGTGAAGGAAAGTATGCTGATGTTATTTTAATTGATGGTGACCCTTTAACTAACATGAGTGATATTCGTAAAATATCACTCGTCGTCAAAGGGGATAATTTTTATAAACCTGCTGAATTGTATAAGGTGTTAGGAGTAAAACCCTTTGTTGCAGCGAGCGTTTTTCAATAGTGTATATTGATAATTAACTTTTGATATCAGGCTAATTAGAATAGTTAGCCACCAATAACTATTTCTTGAGTGGTGATATCGCTCATGATCAGCGCTTCATTGTCAGGTAAGGGCTCATGACCCGATAATAAATAGATAACTTTTTGCCCTTGCAATGCTAATTCGAGTGCATGCTGGAAGTTTATTAATATACTCGAGGTAATGACTTGAGGAAACTTTTCAGCATCGCGACGAACATATTCAATAAGTTCAATATTGACGTCATCATCATAAAATACCGCATCAGCAAACTGCATCGCTCGATGGGCGCTTAAGGTTAAATTGTCAGGGTTACCTTCTTTAGTGTGAATAAAAATAATCTCACCTGATGGTGGTGCAATTTCTTGTTTGATACTGGCAATTAATTGTTGCTCAGCTTGCTGTTGGTTACCATCAAGCACAGCTTGGCCAATGGGGCCTCGCAGAGTATTTTCCCAAAAACTACGACGATTACGTAATCCTTTCACTCTTGCTTTAACATGATCACGAAACTTAAAAGAAAAGTCAGCTAGCTTGCCGTAAGCCTGTGGTAAAGTTTTTTCAATTTGTTCACGTAACATACGTATTAAAATAGGTGAACTACCCGAACTTGAAAGAGCAATAATCATCGGACTTCTGTCAATAATTGCCGGGGTAATATAAGTGCATAACTCTGGCTGGTCGACAACATTGGTTAAAATATTTAATGGTGTTGCTTCATGATAAATAGCTTGGTTGACAGATAAGTCATCTGTGGCAGCGATAACCAAGTTTATCTTGGCAAGATGTCCGGCTTGATAGTTGTGCTTTAACCAAGTTAATTGGTGCAAGTTAATTAAACGCTCGACACCTGAGCAGACAGTCTCACTCATGATAGTAATATTATTGGTGGACTTTAATAGCAATTCAATTTTTCGAGAAGCGACTTCTCCGCCACCGATAACCATGGCTGAGATATTGTTTGCATCGAGGAAAACAGGAAAATATTTCATAATAAATTTGTGTTATTTTATGGGGTAGTTAAACGCCATTTATGCAGTATTTGTTGGTATTGGCCGTTGGCTTTAATTTCTGCTAATCCGGCTCGTAATTGACTAATAATTTTCTCATCAGTACCTTTACTTGCTGCTAGATATAAATCAGAGGCAATATTCGGGATTTTATAAATAATATCAATCTGGCTAGGATCTAACATCGAATCTGCAATTTCATATCTCCAGACTATATTATTGGTAAAGGCAAGCTCTGTTCTTTCACTATAGAGCATTTGCCAAAGTACTTGGTAATCACTACTTAAATATAAATTTTGGTTTTCAATAAAACCATGCTTACGCAGGTAAGATTCTGCTAAATCTTGTCGAATACTACCAACGCTATATTTTTTGGCGTCGTCAATTGATTGGATATTATAAGTACCGCGACCTTTTAATGCCACTAAATAGGAGTTTATAGCGAATAATTTACCTACCCAAATAAATTTATCTTCTCTGTCTTCACCCCTTAACATCGAAAATATCAAGGTGTTCTTTTGTTCTAGCGCTATTTGATAACTACGTGCCCACGGTAACATTTCAATATTGCTATCAATACCTGCTTTATCTAACAGCAGGTGAACAATATCAGCCATGGCACCAGTGATTAAGCCATCACCTAGGCGTATTTGTAATGGAGGGAGTTTTTCAGTAACGATGCGAACTGATTGAGCTTGTATAAAGGAAGGAAATAATATTAAACACGTTAATAATATGACTTTAATGCCGCTCATATAATTCTTCCCTTTTAACTATACTTATAAATCTATCCTACTACGTAGAATAAAGCCTGTATAGCCGTAAAGGTGTTTGCTTGATCTAGCTTAAAGATAATTGTTGTTGACTGATTGCCAAGCCGTTTGCATCACCATAAATGTATTGGCCAGGTAGGAAGTCAACACCAGCAAAGTTGACAGCTATATTCACTTCACCAACACCAAGTTTTTCAGTTTTAATTGGATTACAGCCAAGTGCTTTCACTCCAAGTGGTAAAGTGTTAATTGTGCCGGCATCTCTGATACAGCCGTTGATTACTATTCCTTGCCAGCCATTTTTTACTGCTTTCTCAGCGAGCATATCACCGAGTAATGCCCTGATTAAACTTGCTTGACCATCAACTACCATCACTTTGCCAGTACCATCGGTTGCAACTAATTCTTTTACTTTTGAATTATCATTTACACAGGAAACGGTAACAATTTCGCCACTAAATATGATCTTTCCACCATAGTCATTGAATAATGGCTCGGCCAGTTGTAGTTGTGATTCAAAGTTATCGAATAAGTCAGGAAGTAAATCAAGCATAATATTTATACTCAGTAATAGGTGAATTTGTTCCTACTCTAGCACCAATGAATGATAAACTATCATCAACCACAGTTATTGTGATCATAAATCAAATCGGAAATAGAAAATGCCTTGGATTCAACTTAGATTAAACGCCAATGAAGAAACTGCAGAAAAGTATAGTAACTGGCTCTCTGCAGCGGGCTCGCAAGCTGTGACTTTTATTGATGCCCAAGATACACCAATTTATGAGCCTTTACCAGGAGATGAAGTTATTTACTGGTCGAATACCGTCGTGATGGGGTTATTTGAAGCAAGTCATGATATGGATAAAGTAATTGGTTATTTGCAAAGTATTCACCCAGATAAAGACCAAATGCAATACAAGTTAGAGCAATTGGAAGATAAAGACTGGGAACGAGAATGGATGGACAATTTCCACCCAATGAAGTTTGGTGAGCGTTTATGGATTTGTCCTAGTTGGCGTGAAGTACCAGAGCCAGATGCCGTTAATGTTATGCTTGATCCAGGCTTGGCGTTTGGTACCGGTACACACCCTACAACAGCACTATGTTTAACTTGGTTAGATGGTTTAGATTTACAAGATAAAACTGTGGTGGACTTTGGTTGTGGCTCAGGCATTTTATCATTAGCAGCCTTAAAACTTGGCGCTAAAAAGGTTATTGGCGTTGATATTGACCCACAAGCTCTACAGGCCAGCCTTGCGAATGCCAAGCGTAACCATGTTGATGACAGACTTGAATTGTACTTACCTAAAGATCAGCCAACACTTAAAGCTGATGTGGTTGTAGCAAATATTTTAGCTGGCCCACTACGTGAGTTAGCGCCTACTATTATCGAATTTGTTGGCGATAAAGGTTTGCTAGCCTTATCAGGCGTTTTAGAAGAGCAAGCCCAAAACTTACAAACAATTTACGGTCAGTGGTGTGATATGGAGCCGGTTAGCGTGCAAGAAGAATGGGTTCGATTAAACGGTCAACGTAAATAACCTGAGCTCGGCTTAATACCTGTTTATCTAGCTCGAGATATTTATAAAGTAATTTGTCACTTTATTTCAATGAGTTAAATGTCTCTTAAACCGAGTTCAGGTTGAATAACCTGAACCCAAGTTATTTTGGTATTAAAAGATATTTCTTGAATCGTCTAATTGCATGGTTTGTTGTACAGGCTTTATTTCAAAAATAGTTGTTCGGTCACGCCCTGCGTGTTTTGAACTGTAAGCTGCACTATCAGCATCAGCAAGTAATTTTTCTAAATCATAACCACTGGTGTTTGCATCGGTAACACCAAAGCTTGCGGTGATGGTGAAGTCAAAGCCCGAATCAGCAGTATTAATAGCAGCAATGGCTTTTCGACACGCTTCTGCTCGTTCAAAAGCTATCTTACTGTCACAACTGTTTAGCAATATACAAAACTCTTCGCCACCTAAACGTGCAAAGATATCATTCTGGCGACCAATATCTTTACAAACTTCAACGGCTTTTTGTAACGCCCAATCACCACATGCATGGCCAAAGGTGTCATTGATTTTTTTGAAGTGATCCAAATCAAACATGATCAGGCTTAAATCTTGCTCTGCACTTTGACAATATTTAAGTGCGTTGTTAGCAACCTGCACAAAGTGCCCACGATTAAAAATACCTGTTAATGAATCGTACTCCGCCAGCTCTTTAATTCGCTTGTGAGCTTTTAGTAATCTAAGCCCCCAAAAAGTAAGTACAGATAAGGTCAGCGCTAATACAAGAATGATCAGGCGGTTGTTAGCTGCATTGGCACTAGCCAAAGCTTGCTCAGCTGTTAAGAGTGAATTTTTTTTATTTAGTAAATCTATTTGATTTTTTTGCTCGATAGCTTTGTGTTGAGCAAGTTGAAAGGCTAGGTGTTTGGCTTGGGTTTCATTAATATAAGTTTTATCAAGCTCTGCGTGAGTTTCATGTAAGTTGAGTGCTTTTTGATGCTCATTTTGAGCTTTTGCTACTTGGTAAAGTAACTTATAAGCGGCAACAACAGCTTGAGTCGTTTTAAAGTTCTGACCTGTTTGTATTGATTTTTCAGCGTATAATGATGCGTTATATAAATCGTTTTGTAACCAATAAGCTTTTGCGAGTGAAGTATAAATTTCAACAATAAGCCTTGGGTATTTAGTTGATTCTATCGCTGGTAAATGCGGAGATAAAAAGTTGATTACTTTATTATATTTATTATTTTCTAAATAATACTTGGCTTTGTAGGAGCGGATAAAGTTAATTGCAATCGCTTCATCGGCACACTTCAATATTAACTGGTTACTCTCAATATCACTTTTCTTTAATAGTCTTAAATGAAGCTTAGATTCTATAATTAAACTTTCTGCCACGCATTCAAGCCTTTTATCTGGCGTTGATTGTATTATTTTTTCGGCATATTTTAACCCTGAGCTGTATTGACCTAATTGGTTATAAAAAATTGCAGCTATAGCTAAACCATTTAAGTAAAACTCAGGTTGTTGAATATTAGGTAAGTCTTTTAAAATAAAAAATAAGTGTGATAGGCCTTTAGTCCAGTTTTGCTCTATAGCAAAAATATTGATAATAGTTAATCTTGATCTGAATTTTATAAGATTATCAGCTTCGTTAGAGTTGATAATGCTTTGGAATAGAGGGATCGCTTTATTAGAGTTGCCACTGTAAGTAAGCTGATATGCTTTTAAGTATTTTAAATAATTTTGTTGCTGCTGAGTCATATGAAGCGAATGAGCGCTTATAGCTTCTAATTGCAATGAAAACTCTACAGGCTTGCTACTTCTAATCTTATCTATCGCTTCTAATTTTATGGCAAAATCTGTTGTATTTTGAGCAGCCATACTGTTTGATGAAAATAAAAGAAAGCATTGCATTAGGCAGAAGACAATAAAGTTCTGCCTAATGATATTCATATTACATCTGATAGAAAGCATATTACCTATTTACAACTGCTTTTTCTTCACTTGATTCGTCTTCTGCATCACTTTCAGCTTCCTCATCTTCAGCAGGTAAAAGAAAACAAACAATATCAGGGCAAACATCTAATTGTTGTTCAAGTGAAATTACATCTTTATTAGATATTGCATCTGCAAACGTATCTTCAATGTTATTATCTTTCAGTAATTGCTCAGTGGCGCTTGAGCTTTGTAAACTAGCATCGCTAGCCAATTGTACTAGGGTATCGATTACTGCTGTCATTGGTTTACTCCATTGTTATTGTTGTGAAATTAGTATTTTTCTATCTAGCTTTATAACACTAGCCTTAGTTTAGGTCTATGTTTACTTTGTGCTTCGTTATGATCAATTTCGGCTAACTTATCTAAAATAACTTGGTTAGGCTGCATTTTTGCACAGGGAGGAATAACTAAGGTCGTGTGCATAAATAACTCTGCAGTTACTAACTCTGTTAAGGTAATGTATTCGGCTCTTACAGTATCAATAGGAAGTACTTTCGCTTGATATAAAATCACTTGGTGGTCGCTTGGGTAAGTTTCTAATAATAAATCCACAAGTATTTGGCGATAGGCACTGCCAGTGGAATATTTGGCTAGTGTTTTATCACCTGCTAAGCCTACTTGCCAAAGCACCAAATAAGCAGCAGGGTCAATATTACGTTGATAAAACATAAATTGACTGGTTTCAAAATGGATACAGCCTGTTTTACCTGGATCAATAGCAAGGTCTGCATATAAGCAGCCTTCAGCAGATATTCCTGGTTCCATGTGTGCAAAGAAGTTTTCTTTAGTTGCTTTGCTTATAGCACGATGAGCAACACAGGCAAAAACACCTGGATGTCCATAAAATGCTGCAACGACTTTTTTAGCTGCTCGTACTTCTGTTAATATGACTTCCACCATTTCGTTGTACGTGGTGTTGCGGTTTTTTCCTTCTTGGTAACAGTATTGTAGGCTTCGCACATCAGGATGCATTTCATCAAGCCAACGTTCAGTAATACCCGTCGACATTAATGAAAAAACGACATCAGCGTTATTGATATGGCTTTGAGCTATTGGAGTGAGATGAGCTCCAATAGTCATGCCTGTACCGACACAGACTAAACTACCTGACATTCATTAAAAACCTTGTATTTTTATAAAGGAGATAAAATACCAGTAAATAGTTTTGTTTAAAATAAATATATTACAATGCGATCAACAAAAGGATTGTTTAATGAACCTTTTTTTCCAATCTTCATTAAAGAACTGATCTGAGAATGTATCAGTATCATCTGACGGATGTTTTTGTTTTTGAATGAACCCCAGTTTCTTAACAAAGCGCTTGGTTGCAAGGTTTTCTTTAACATAATTTGCCATAATAACTTTAACCTTTAGAGAATTAAACGCAAACTCCATTAACGCACCCATAGCTTCTTCGGGGACTAATTTTCCATTACTATTTCTCAGAAGCATAATTCCTATCTCAGCATTACTAGATGTTTTGAAATTTAGTGCTTGAATTCCAACAGCTTGTTCATCATCCAGAGTCACTATCGCCCAAGTCATCACTTTAGTCTTTTCAGTCTGTATGGCTTTTAAAGTATTGTTAAAGGCTTTTTCAGCAGCAATTTTCGATAATGGTTTACCTATATGGCGCATTATTTTTGCATCGGTATAAAGGCTGATATATAGCATTTTATCTTGTGCTGCTAACGGCCTTATTAATAATCGTTCAGTAGTGAAAGCGTGCAATGATTTATGTCCTTGTTATTTTTGCTGTGCGAACTTGATAACGCCAGTGGTGTTTACCGAACGGTCGAAAATCACGTAGTAATTATTTAATAGTGGTAACCCGATTATTGATTGATTTGGCCATTGAGGTAACTGGCTAAGAAAACGAAAACAGGCTTTACCATAACTTGGTGTATTAACTTGCCAGTAGTTTTGCGGCGTACAGGTTAATTGTACGGTTTGTTTTTGTTGGTCAATGATGTCACTAACAAAAGTAAAAGTGATATCAGGCCATTGCTCAAGGTTTAGTTTATTTACATCAATACCTACTTCCTGTGCACTTATGTCTTTAAATAAACTGAGCAGAGAAGCAAAGCTGTTATTTATGCTGATTAAATCGCTAATCATTTGTTGGTAAATGTCGGCTGTTAATACGATTCCACCAGCGCCTGTATCAATAATGGCATTGGTAAAATAGCTATTAATTTTATCTGTTTGCAAAGGTGCGGCGGCAATTGGCGTTTTATCACCTATTTGCATCGAGACTAATTCAACATTGTAGTAAATATCATGCTCTACTTTAATGTAACTGAAATCGCCACTATATAAGTCTGTTTGTTCTTCTCCACCACCAAAAATCAACCAGCCTTGATTCAGAGGGTCTTGTTTTAATTGCTCAGTAGTAGATTGTTTATCACAATTTTCATTTATATGTATGGCAGAGCGTTTGCTGTAAAAACTGAGTTTATTGGCACAGAGGTTATGTAGCGCTAAATCGGTAAAGTAGGGGGTAATATCATCTTCAGGGTATTGCCACAAAAATTTTTTAAACTGTTTTAGGTTGCCACTATCTTCTAGAGGGGCTTGTGAGAAGGGCCAAGGATAAGTGTGAGCAGGATTAATTTGTTGTGCTTTTAAATACTCACTAACATCGAAACCTTTATTCAGGTGATGGTAAGCAAGCCCTACCATGCCATCTGCTTTACCGAAAGTGGCATATTGAGCTTTATTTGAAACGAGCGCCAGTGTTGCGTTTTCTAAAGTAATATTTTGCAAGTGCTCATCTTCAATTGAAATACTGGTATGTACCACTGAACCATTCCAACCGCCAATGCCATAGTTTACTTCTTGAGCAATAGCCGTAGGAGTGAGGCTTTTATCCAAGTGTGCTTGATATTTTTCATCTTTTACAACGAGTGTACTACTACCACTATCAAGAATTAGATTCACAGGTGTTTGGTTGCTACCAAGATTAAAAGTCGCGCAATAGTCGCCTTTAGCATAGACATTGGTAATAGGGAGTTTTAAAAATGAAAGCATTTTAGTTTAATTATGATATTTTTCAGTAACTTTACTGTGGCACATATAAGTGAAATTTTCGAGAGTTAAATAAACAGTTTCTTTGACTTTGTTGTTAATGAATTGTACGAATTATGTTCGCATCAATACTTTGTCAAAAGTCAATATATAAAACATAAAAAAAAGCTTAATTTGTTTAAAAACTATGCTTTTCAAGGGAGAGAAAAACACGTAAACTTAGCGCCCTTTTGCAGTGATGCTTAAAAAATAGTCAGCTTTTTTGTTGTCAATGTGGTGATGGTTTGGTAATCGGTTCATATCAATTCGATAGTAATGTTTTTCTTGCCCCAATGGCGGGAATTACGGATCAACCTTTTCGAGAGTTGTGTTGTCGTTTAGGTGCGGGTTTGGCTGTGTCAGAAATGGTATCGTCGAATCCTAAAGTATGGAATACCGAAAAATCTAAGCTAAGAATGATTCACAGTGAAGAAGCTGGTATTAGAAGTGTGCAAATTGCGGGAAGTTGTCCTGATGAGCTAGCGTTTGCTGCTCAAATCAACCGCGATAAAGGCGCTCAAATTATTGATATTAATATGGGTTGCCCGGCAAAAAAGGTAAATAAAAAATTAGCAGGATCGGCATTATTAAAAGAACCAGCTCAGGTTGAACAAATAGTAAAATCTGTAGTGAACTCTGTTGATATTCCGGTGACGTTAAAAATTCGCACTGGTTGGTGTGAAAACAGCCGTAATGGTATTGAAATAGCAAAAATTGCTCAAGATAACGGTATTGCTTCGCTTGCAGTACATGGTCGAACACGTAATGACTTTTATAAAGGCAATGCGGAATACGACACTATTAAAGCAATTAAACAGGCGGTTTCAATTCCTGTTGTGGCAAATGGCGATATAACCTCAGTTGAAAAAGCTGAGCATGTATTAAGCTATACCGGAGCCGATGCAATTATGATTGGCCGAGGTGCCCAAGGGAGACCTTGGATTTTTCGAGAAATTAATCACTTTTTGAAAACAGGCACTAAACTACCTGCTCCCTCAATGAATGAGGTACGTTCAATTTTACTTGGACATGTAAAGGATTTACATCAGTTTTATGGTGACTTTATGGGGGTAAGGATTGCCCGTAAACATGTGTCTTGGTATATCCAATCGCTTGCTACTTATGGTGAAAGGTTTTCTGTGCATTTTGCAGGCGACCAAGGCAAAGCTTTTAGAGCTACTTTTAATGGCTTATCGTCGACAAGTGAACAGCTTGAGACGTTAAACTTATGTTTTGATCAACTCGCTCATTAATGAGCGGTTGGTTGTTTAATTTATACTTATTATAGAAAGAGTTGTACATTATGTTCGAACAAAATATTTCTTCTCCATTTATCACTGGTGATATTCAAACGCAAACTAAAACGTCTCCGTTACGTACACAAGCTAAAATAGCTATCAATAATTACTTAAAGCAATTAAATGGTAACGACGTTGATGATATGTACGACCTTGTACTAAGTGAAATAGAAGCGCCAATGTTAGAAGAAGTGATGATGTATACGCGCGGTAACCAAACAAGAGCCGCCAACTTACTAGGTATCAACCGTGGTACATTACGTAAGAAATTAAAAAAATACGGTATGAACTAATACTAGGGCAGGTTTATCCTGCCAAATAAAAGCACCTTCGGGTGCTTTTATGTTTTTAGCGCCCAAGAAATTTGGCCATTTGGTCAAGAATTTAATTTAATAAAGGTACAAATACATAATGGATACTCCTCGTCCAATTAAACGCGCACTATTAAGTGTTTCTGATAAAACTGGTATTGTTGAATTTGCTCGAACTCTAGCAGACAAAGGTGTTGATCTACTTTCAACAGGTGGTACTGCTAAATTACTAGCTGATAACGGTATTGCTGTTACTGAAGTTTCTGATTACACCGGTCACCCAGAGATTATGGACGGTCGTGTTAAAACATTACACCCTAAGGTACACGGTGGCATTTTAGCTCGTCGTGGTACTGATGAAGCAGTAATGGATGAAAACAATATCAGTGCAATTGATATGGTAGTAGTTAACTTGTATCCATTTGCTAATGCAGTTAGCGATGAAAATTGTACCTTAGAAAATGCCATTGAAAATATTGATATCGGTGGACCAACTATGGTTCGTGCCGCAGCAAAAAATCATAAAGATGTAACTATTGTTGTTAACGCTAGCGATTATGATCGCGTATTAGCGGAAATGAATAACAATGATGATTCATTAACGTATCAAACACGTTTTGATTTAGCGATTGCAGCTTATGAGCACACAGCTAGCTACGATGGCATGATTGCTAACTACTTCGGTAAAATGTTATCAGCATATGGCGATAAAGAAGCGACTCCTTCTTTCGAAGAGAAAGCTAAATTCCCACGTACCTTCAATAGCCAGTTCGTTAAAACACAAGACTTACGTTATGGTGAGAATTCTCATCAAGATGCGGCTTTTTATAAAGAAGCTAATCCAGAAGAAGCGTCAATTTCTACTGCGAATCAGATCCAAGGTAAAGCATTATCTTACAATAACATTGCAGATACCGACGCAGCCTTAGAATGTGTTAAAGAATTTGATGAGCCGGCATGTGTCATTGTTAAGCACGCTAATCCGTGTGGTGTTTCTATTGGTGAAAACATCCTTGCAGCTTATGAAGGTGCTTATAAAACTGATCCAACATCAGCATTTGGCGGAATTATTGCTTTTAACCGAGAATTAGATGCCGATACTGCTGAAGCGATAGTATCTCGTCAGTTCGTGGAAGTAATTATTGCTCCATCAGTATCTGATGCTGCAGCGCAAATCGTTGCCGCTAAGCCAAACTTACGTTTGTTAGAGTGTGGCCAATGGGATACTTCAACGTCAGGCTTCGACTTTAAACGCGTTAATGGTGGTTTATTAGTTCAAGACAGAGACCAAGGCAAAGTTGCTAGTGATGACTTAAAGGTAGTAACTAAGCGTCAGCCAAGTGCTGATGAGATGCGTGATCTGCAGTTTTGTTGGAAAGTCGCCAAATACGTTAAATCGAACGCCATTGTTTATGTTAAAAATAGCATGACCATAGGTGTTGGTGCCGGCCAAATGAGTCGAGTTTATTCTGCTAAAGTTGCCGGAATTAAAGCTGCTGATGAGAATCTTGAAGTTAAAGGTTCAGTAATGGCCTCTGACGCATTCTTCCCATTCCGTGATGGTTTAGACGCAGCAGCAGAAGCTGGTATTACTGCCGTAATTCAACCGGGCGGTTCAATGCGTGACGATGAAGTTATTGCCGCTGCAGATGAGCATGGCATTGCTATGGTATTTACAGGAATGCGCCACTTCCGCCATTAATAAATAATCTTGTTGCTAGTTGAAGCAAACTCTTCTTGATAAGTACTCACGTATAGTCATACGCTCCGTGTTTATCAATTGATTTTGAGTCAGCTAGCTTAAATATTATCTATTAACCGTTGCTGAAGTTAAGCAGTGATAGTAACAATATATCTGGCAGTATTGGTTTGTTCATAGTTAGAAACAAATTCATCGCTGCTTGTTTATTTTAAATCTGGTATAACTAGAGTTCTTTGAATAACTTAAATCACTTAATGGATATATCATGACGCAATTTAAAACTTTAAAATCACTGTTAATTACAGCAACACTTGGCCTAAGTGCTCTATCAAGTAGTCACTTATATGCGCATGTTGATCATGATCACAGTAGTGCAGCATTGAAAAAAGCGGTTACTGGTGAACATCGTTCAGCTAAAAACAAAGCACGAGATCAATATCGTCATCCAGTTGAAACGTTAAGTTTTTTTGGTTTTCAGCCAACGATGACCGTTGTTGAAATAACGCCAGGTGGTGGATGGTATACAGAAATTTTAGCTCCTGCGTTAAAAGGACAAGGTAAACTTTACGGCGCTCATTACCCTGATACTGGCGAAGATAATTATTTTTCTAAATCACGTAAAAAGTTAGAGAAAAAATTAGCGTCAGATGTTGTGTTTAGTGAAGTAGTCTTAACGGATTTTGTTCCACGTAAAGAAAGTGAATTAGCACCTCAAGGTAGTGCCGATTTAGTGCTGACATTTCGTAACTTACACAACTGGAAAGATGCGGGTGTTGAACAAGTATTTAAAGATGCGTTTAACGCATTAAAACCCGGTGGTGTACTTGGTGTTGTAGAGCATAGATTACCAGCAGGTGGAGATCTTAAAAAATCTAAAGGCTATGTTTCTGAAGCTCATACCATTAACCAGGCAAAAGCAGCTGGTTTTCGTTTTGCAGGGGCGAGTGAAGTCAATGCAAATCCAAATGATATGACAGTATATGAAAAAGGTGTGTGGACACTACCGCCAGTTTTAGCATTAGGTGATACCGATAAAGAAAAGTATTTAGCGATTGGCGAAAGTGATCGTATGACTTTAAAGTTTGTTAAACCTGAAAATACCAGTTTTGATGACTTTAAAAAGCAAATAAAATAATAGGAAAAATAAATGAAAATTTTAGTTATAGGCTCAGGTGGCCGTGAACATGCTTTAGCATGGAAAGCTGCGCAATCTAGTCAAGTTACTAAAGTATTTGTAGCGCCGGGAAATGCCGGCACAGCAATTGAAAATAAGTTAGAAAATGTCGCTGTAGACCCAAGTGATAACAATGCATTAGTTGCCTTTGCACAGAGTGAAGATATTGCACTAACGATTGTTGGACCTGAGCAGCCATTAGTTGACGGTGTTGTTGATGCTTTTCAAGCACGTGGTTTAGCTATTTTTGGCCCAAGTGCTAAAGCAGCGCAACTTGAAGGATCTAAATCTTTCACTAAGGACTTCTTAGCTCGCAATAAAATCCCTACGGGTAGTTATGCGAACTTTACTGAAGTTGAGCCAGCGCTTGCTTATGTACGCGAACAAGGCGCGCCTATTGTCGTTAAAGCGGACGGTTTAGCAGCAGGTAAGGGCGTTATTGTTGCGCTAACATTGACGGAAGCAGAAGACGCGATTAAAGACATGTTAGCGGGTAATGCTTTTGGCGATGCTGGCCACCGTGTGGTAATTGAAGAATTTCTTGAAGGTGAAGAAGCAAGCTTCATTGTAATGGTTGACGGCAAGAATGTACTGCCGATGGCAACCAGTCAAGATCATAAACGTGCACTTAATGGTGATTTAGGTCCTAATACTGGTGGTATGGGAGCTTATTCTCCTGCTCCGGTAGTAACGCCTGAAATTCATGACCGTATTATGGCTGAAGTTATTATGCCTACAGTTGAAGGTATGGCGGCAGAAGGTGCTCCTTATTCTGGCTTTTTATATGCTGGCTTAATGATTGCTGCCGATGGCACACCTAACGTTATTGAGTATAACTGTCGTTTTGGTGATCCTGAAACACAACCTATTATGATGCGTTTACAATCAGATATTGTTGAATTATGTTTAGCGGCCACTCGTGGTGAGTTAAATCAAACGACAATTGATTTTGATAGCCGTGCAGCAGTAGGTGTTGTACTCGCTGCGAATGGTTACCCTGCGAGTTACCCTAAAGGTGATGTAATTTCTGGTCTTGAGACTAATACTAATGATGCAGCTAAAACCTTTCATGCAGGCACTAAGCTAAATGAGCAAGGTGATGTTGTTACCAATGGTGGTCGTGTACTTTGTGCCACTGCTTTAGGTCATACCGTGACTGAAGCGCAGCAGTCTGCTTATGAGTTATTAAAACAAATTACTTGGCAAGGTGTTGAATTCAGAACGGATATTGCATACCGCGCTATAGAACGTGAGCAAAATAATGCTTAGTGTTTAGTAATTTTATAACTTTGAAAAGGCCGATAATGACTATTATCGGCCTTTTTTATTTCATCAAGGTGAAAAGCAACGAATTGCGAATAATTGACTATCATTTGCTAAATTCATGCCGCTAAGTTAACGTAACCTCCATCTTAAAAGGAAACTACAGGAAGTATTGATGTTAATTAGCAACTTAGAAGTTATTCCAGGCGTAACCATTAATGAGCATTTAGGTCTGGTTCAAGGTAGCACTGTGCGTAGCAAGCATGTTGGCCGTGACTTGATGGCAGGTATTAAAAACATATTTGGTGGCGAACTGGTCGGTTACACCGAATTATTACAAGAAGCCAGAGAAGAAGCCGTTGAACGTATGAAACAACAAGCACAATCTATTGGTGCAAATGCGGTTGTTAATGTTCGTTTTTCAACCTCTTCGGTGACACAAGGAGCAGCTGAACTCTTTGCCTATGGTAGTGCAGTGGTAGTGGAGTAATGCCATGGAATTATTTCATTTAGGTATCGTATTTCTTTTACTCATTCTCGGTTATTTTTTTGGCCGATACGCTGAAAGAAGACATTTTGAATCAATTATTAAACGTGAAGCTGAATTAGCTCATGTTGTGGTTGTTGCAGCAAGAAAGCTAACGTCGAACGATGCGACTAAACCTGGACAGATGGTGACAGGTAGCGTGGTAGTGTCAGTAGATTACTTTAAGCGTTTTTTAGCCTTGTTAAGATCAATTGTAGGCGGCAGAGTTACCGCGTACGAAACGTTATTAGATCGTGCAAGGCGTGAAGCAATACTTCGCTTGAAGCAAGAAGCGCTCTCGTTTAATGCAGATAGAGTTTTTAATATAAAAATTGAAACGGCATCCATTTCAAAAAACGCAGCTGGTAATATTGGCTCGGTAGAAGTTTTCGCTTACGGTACCGCCTTAATAAATTCACCAGAGTAATGAAATCTAGTGTTAAGTGAATTAAATTGATTTGATGAAGTATTCCAACCCTAAAATTCCGGAAGGGATAAATACCACGGAAGAACATCCCTTAAAAGAGTTTGCGCTATTATCGACCGGTATACTCGTCTTTATTATTGTTTTAGTGATGCTGATAGGCGCAATGTTAGATTGGGCCACTCGCTTTATCCCTTTTAGTTATGAGCAACACCTTGCTACGCCTATTATTCAGGAGTTTTCTGGTGAGAAGGGTATTGTTGATGACTATTTACAAACTTTAGTTGATGAAGTCGCTACTAAGATGGATTTACCTGAAGAGATGACTATTCAAGTTCAGTATGTAAATCAGGATGTTGTTAATGCGATGGCAACGTTAGGAGGAAATATATTTGTCTATCGTGGGCTTTTAGAAAAACTACCCAGTGAGAATGCTTTGATGATGCTTTTAGCTCACGAAATAGCGCATGTAAAACTTCGCCATCCATTAAAGTCTCTTAATAAGGGATTAATCATTAATTTACTTATTGCCATGATTGGTGGTCAAGCAAGCTCTGATGTGACGAGTTTGCTTTCTGATACCTCCCTTATAACTTTGTTGAGTTTTAGCCGTAGTCAAGAGCAAGATGCTGACTATGAGGCGGCTATCGCAAATTACCGACTATATAACCATATGCAAGGGGCATTTGAATTGTTTAATGTGTTGAAGCAAGAAAGTCTAGCAACTGGCTTTCATAGTGTTCAATTCCTTCAATCCCACCCTGAAATTAAAGTACGTAATGAGTTAGTGAGCGCTTTAGCTGCGTCAAACCAATATTTGACCAAAGGTGCAACGATACCTATTCCTGATAAGATTCTCGAAAAACTTAAGCTAGACAAGTTAGCAGAAACTAAAGATAAAACAGAGAGCTAGAGCTAATTTTTTAAGCTCTTAATATTGTTTAAGTTTGATGGGACTAAACGTAGTAATAAATGACAATTAAACTTCAGGCACAAAAAAGCCTACCGAAGTAGGCTTTTATATTAACTTATATTTCTAATGAAATAGGTTAATTATTTTCTAGCAGCTTCTTTAGCTTCTTTAGCCGCTTTGGCTTCAGCAATTACTTCTTCAGCTACGTTGTTTGGACAAGGCATGTAGTGAGAGAATTCCATAGAGAATTGACCACGACCTGATGTCATTGTACGTAAAGATCCGATGTAACCGAACATTTCTGAAAGTGGTACGTCAGCTTTAATACGAACACCAGAAACACCAGCGTCTTGACCACCGATCATGCCACGACGACGGTTTAAATCACCAATAACATCACCAACGTGATCATCAGGCGTAAACACATCAACTTTCATGATAGGTTCAATTAACTGAGCACCAGCTTTTGGAATTGATTGACGGAAAGCACCACGAGCAGCAAGTTCAAATGCAACAGCAGATGAATCGACAGCATGGAAGCCACCATCATATAGTTCAATTTCAACGTCAAGTACAGGGAAACCAGCAAGAACACCAGTATCCATCATGCCTTTGAAGCCTTTCTCGATTGCTGGGAAGAATTCTTTAGGAACATTACCACCAACAACAACAGAGCTGAATACGAAACCAGAACCAGGTTCGCCAGGCTTAATACGGTAATCAATTTTACCGAATTGACCAGAACCACCAGATTGTTTCTTATGCGTGTAAGAATCTTCAATTTCTGCAGTAATTGTTTCACGGTAAGCAACTTGAGGTTTGCCAACTTCTAATTCAACACCGTAAGTACGTTTTAGAATATCTACTTTGATATCTAAGTGAAGCTCACCCATACCAGATAGAATTGTTTCACCTGAATCAACATCAGTTTCAACTTGGAAAGTAGGATCTTCTGCAACCATTTTACCGATAGCAATACCCATTTTCTCAGTTGAACCTTTATCTTTAGGCTTAACAGAGATAGAGATTACCGGCTTAGGGAATACCATAGCTTCTAGGATGATTGGATCTTTAGGATCACATAATGTGTGACCTGTTTGAACGTTACTCTTCATACCAACAATCGCGATAATATCACCGGCTTGTGCTGAAGTTAGTTCGTTACGATCATCGGCTTGCATTTCACACATACGGCCAACACGCTCAGTTTTACCTGTTGCGGCATTAAGAATGGTATCGCCTTTCTTTAATGTACCTGAATAGATACGTACGAAAGTTAATGTACCAAAACGGTCATCTGTGATTTTGAATGCTAATGCTTTGAATGTTTCATCTGCAGAAACAAGTGCATGTGCGCCAGTAGGCTCACCTTCTTCATCAGTAAGTGGTTGTGGATCAACCTCTGTAGGTGATGGTAAGTAATCAACAACAGCGTCAAGAATGTTTTGAACACCCTTGTTTTTGAAAGCAGAACCACAGTAAGTAGGGAAGAAGTCCATAGTACGTGTACCTTTACGGATACAACGTTTGATATCTTCCATAGAAGGCTCAACACCTTCTTCTAGGTATGCTTCGAAAAGGTCATCGTCTTGCTCAAGAGCAGTTTCGATAAGCATTTCGCGGTATTCTTCTACTTTTTCAACCATGTCCGCTGGAACATCTTCGATTTTGTAGTTTTCAGGAAGACCTGTGTCATCCCATACCCATGCTTTACGGGTAAGTAGATCAACAACACCAACAAACTCATCTTCTTCACCAATTGGCAATACCATAACAAGTGGGTTAGCACCTAATACGTCTTGAGTTTGTTTAACAACACGGTAAAAATCAGCACCTAAACGGTCTAATTTGTTTACAAAGATAATACGGGCAACTTCTGAGTCATTCGCATAACGCCAGTTAGTTTCTGATTGTGGTTCAACACCACCAGAACCACAGAATACACCAACACCACCATCAAGTACTTTTAATGAACGGTAAACTTCAACAGTGAAGTCAACGTGACCAGGAGTATCGATAACGTTGAAACGGTGATCGTTCCAAAAACAGCTTACCGCAGCAGACTGGATGGTAATACCGCGCTCAGCTTCTTGCTCCATGAAATCTGTTGTTGACTCACCGTCATGTACTTCACCAGTTTTATGGATCTGACCTGTTAATTTTAGGATACGTTCAGTTGTTGTGGTTTTACCCGCATCAACGTGAGCGAAAATACCAATATTTCTGTATTTGGATAAATCTGCCATTACTTTTACTCTACTTAGTTAATGTCTATTCTGCTTTCTTATAGTTATAAAATAAAAATATCTATATAAGTATAAGAAAGCAGAACTGTTGAAAATTTGCGCGCGAGTATACCATTACTCGACAAAGATCGGTAGAAGATTGACAATTAAATTGTAAATAGTATAAAAAAGCAGCGAAGTGCTGCTTAT
The DNA here is from genome assembly GCF_057551365.1 of Colwellia sp. KS18-150. Classification (NCBI taxonomy): domain Bacteria; kingdom Pseudomonadati; phylum Pseudomonadota; class Gammaproteobacteria; order Alteromonadales; family Colwelliaceae; genus Colwellia; species Colwellia sp. KS18-150. The sequence goes on from NZ_BAAJMC010000001.1 coordinate 267,906, forward strand.
ATATAGGAGGATATGAGAACTAACTCTGTTTATTGTATTAATAGAGTTTATCTTAATGCTCTACGTAATAATTTACCGACAGTGGATTTAGGGATCTCATCGATAAATACCACATGTTTAGGAACCTTATAAGCAGTGAGCTTTTGGCGACAGAAACTTATCACATCATTTTCGGTAATACCTGAATCTTCTTTGACTACGAATAACTTGACTGCTTCACCTGAATTAGCATCATCTACACCAATACAAGCCGATTCTAATATACCCGGCATGTTTGCCACTTCAGCTTCTATTTCATTAGGGAAGACATTAAAGCCGGAGACATTAATCATATCTTTTTTACGATCAACGATATGAAAAAAACCTTTATCATCAAGCATGGCAATATCGCCAGTTTTGAAGTACCCATCAGCGGTCATGCAGTTGCTCGTTGCCTCTTCATTATTCCAATAGCCGGACATGACTTGTGGGCCTTTAGCGCATAATTCACCGGATTCTGTCCCGGCGACAATATTACCGTGATCATCACGAATTGAAATATCGGTACCGGGTATAGGAATACCAATACCAGCGATATAATCAGTTTGATCACTGTTACCAAAATTTAGCGTTAAAATTGGTGACGTTTCAGATAAACCATAACCTTCTTGTAAACGTACACCCGTAACCTCTTGCCATTTATCTGCTACAGCCTGTTGTACAGCAGCGCCACCACCAATAGCAAGTTTCAACGCAGAGAAGTCAACTTGATCAAAACCAGGCGTATGTAATAAACCATTAAATAAAGTATTAACACCTGTGAACATGGTAGCAGGTGTATTCTTCCAAATTTCAACAAAGCTTGGCATATCTCGTGGGTTAGTTACTAAGACATTTTTTGCCCCGAAATAGAAGTAAGCTAGGGTATTCGCCATTAAAGCAAAGATGTGGTACATAGGTATAGCTGTTATAACAACGTCTTCACCGTAATTAATATGGTTTTTAGAGAACTCTTGGTATTGCAGAATGTTGGCAATTAAATTGCCATGACTGAGCATTGCTCCTTTTGATAATCCCGTTGTACCACCTGTATATTGTAAGAAAAGTAAATCATCTTGGCGCAGTGTCGGTTCAGTAAATGCAAGTTTTTTACCTTGCTCTAATGACTCGGAGAAACTGATTGTATCAATGAGTCGTTCGTCAACGGGAGCACAAGGTAAGCCTTTATTGACTAAGTCGTCCAAAGTAACCGTAATAATATTTTTAATATTTGTATTATCAATAATGTCAGCTAACATTTTCGTTGAGGGAGAAAATATAACAATAGTTTCAACCTGAGCGTCGTTAAGTTGATGCTGTAATTCACGTGATGTGTACATAGGATTAACATTAACTTGTACAGCTCCAACACGAACAATACCCCACATAGCGATAGGGAAACTCAAGGTGTTAGGGCACATTAAAGCAACATGGTCGCCTTTTTTTATCTGTAAATTTGACTGAAGAAAAGCAGCAAAATATTGAGATAGCTCATCAACTTGCTCAAACGTTAGTTCAGTACCGAAATTACTGTAAGCTGTTTGTTGCTGATATTTAGTGGTTGAATGTTGAAATAAATCAATCAAGGAGCTGTGTCGATTTAAATCAATGTCATGTGCGACATTAGCCGGATAATTATTAAACCAAGATTTAGTCATACTTTCCTTCACTAGTCAGATTTGTTTTTGCTTGATAATTGCTATATTAGAATAAGCGATGAAACAAAGCAGTATAAAATTGTAATTTAAATTCAGTTTGTTAAGGCGACTAATCTTAAACGAATATTATTGAAAACAATTACTAACATAGGTGTTCCGTCAACAAGGTAGTATGAACATCAAATAGCCCGCGAATCATGTTTTTATAATTGATGTGATAGGGATTAACGTAAAAGGATATAATTTAATATGATTATTTTTTTCATATGTTTAACATTACTCATTTTAGGCTATAAGTTTTATAGCCCCTTTGTAGAAAAACAAGCTGGCATAGACTCAACGATTAAAACGCCGCAAGTTCGTTTTGATGAAGGAGTTGATTATGTCGCCATTCACCCTGTAAAAGCTTTTCTTATACAGTTTTTAAATATAGCGGGAGTAGGTCCCATTTTCGGCCCAATACTTGGTGCACTATATGGTCCTATTGCTTTAGTTTGGATTGTACTGGGTAATATTCTAGGTGGTGCTGTCCATGATTATTTTTCCGGTGTAATGAGCATCAAGGAAGATGGTAAAAGTCTTCCTGAAATAGCAGGCCATTACTTTAATGTTTTTTATAAAGCCATCATGTTGATTTTTACTGCCATGTTACTGTTTTTTGTTGGTGTGGTATTTATCATGAGCCCAGCAGGACTGCTTGGCAGTTTGAGTTATTTTGAAGGGACTTTTCTGGCAGGCAATACTTTTTGGGTGCTTGTTATTTTAGGTTATTACTTTCTGGCGACATTACTGCCCATCGATAAAATTATCACTAAGCTATATCCATTGTTTGGTCTACTCATGATAGTGATGACAACACTTATAGCGATAACATTACTGATGAGTGCACCAAATCTCCCTGAAATGGGAGATTTTCTCGGTTACTTTAACCATGATCATTTTAGTCATGACTTCTTAGAGCCTAATCCGGATGGTTTGCCTGTGTGGCCTTTATTATTTGTCACCATAACTTGTGGTGCTATTAGCGGATTCCACTCAACACAAGCACCTATAATGGCGCGTTGTTTAACTAATGAGAAATATGTCCGTCCGGTTTATTATGGCGCAATGATGTCTGAAGGTATTGTTGGCTGTGTATGGGCACTTGCTGGAATAGCCGCTTTCCCCGAAGGTTATACAGAATTAAAAGCCATGTTAGATCAAGGTGGCCCTGGATTAGTAGTAAACCATATTGCGACTAGTTATTTAGGTGCTTTTGGCGGTATTATGGCCATTATTGCCGTGGCAGTATTTCCGATTACCTCAGGTGATACAGCATTCAGATCATTGCGCTTAACGATAGTAGATGCTTTTAATATTCCACAAAGCATGCGTAATCGTATCTTCTTAGCAGTACCTATTTTAATCATTGCCTATTTCATGACGAAAATAGATTTTTCATTAATTTGGCGATATTTTGCTTTTTCAAATATGCTACTTTCTACTAGCGTACTTTGGTTGGCGACTAAGTACTTATTTGACCGTGGAACATTCCATTGGATAGTAAGTGTTCCTGCTGTTATCGGAACAAGCGTCACGGTATCTTATATCATGACTGCAGGTATTGGCTTTAATCTTCCTGTACAATTTAGCCAATATATAGGAGCTGTTGTTGCTGTTTTATTAATGACTATTTTAAGTTTACTGCATATGAAGCGAACAACGCCAACACAAGCGTGAAGGTATATAAAATAATGGCACATATCAGTAATTGGAAGTGTGCCCATAGGCCATAGTCATAGACCCTTATAAATTGACTTACATGTTAATAGTGGAATTTAGTTAAATAGGGGTTTTGATAACACAAGTTAAAAACGTGTTGTAATATAACTTCCAATATACTGAAGAGAATAGAGTGAAGTTGATGAACATAACAATAAAAATACTTAAAGCTTCTTTAACAGTTGTGTGGACATTGACCATCGCAGGTTTGTTAGATATCTCTCCGTTACCACAACTAATTCAATTTTATCTTTTCATAATTGCAACAGGAGTGCTGTTAATACACTTAATTGAATATTATTACTTGAGAGTTAAATTTGAGAGAGAAACCACAACGACAATGAATTTTATACAAACTATGTTGTGGGGATTTGGTTATTGGCTACCTATAAGAAAGCGCGCTCAGACAGAAAACGAGTAATGAAAATAAGCGCTTGCTCAATTAACAAAATTAGGTATAATACGCGACCACATTCAGGTAACTGAGTGTGCGAAAGCCTAAAATTAATTGTTTTGGCTTTTTTACAGCAACGCTAATTTTGCGTTGAATGTTTATTTTGTAATACACCCCCTTCCGGTACATAAGGAAGCAGAGGGATGTATTTTTTTGTTCTTTTAAAAGGGGATTTGATAAATGTCAAATCAAAGAATTCGCATTCGTTTGAAAGCGTTCGATCATCGTTTGAAAGCGTTCGATCATCGTTTGATTGATCAATCTACAGCAGAAATCGTTGATACTGCAAAGCGTACTGGCGCACAGGTTCGTGGTCCTATTCCACTTCCTACTCGCAAAGAACGTTTCACTATCTTGATTTCTCCACACGTTAACAAAGATGCGCGTGACCAGTACGAAATTCGTACTCACAAACGCATGATTGATATCGTTGAACCAACTGAAAAGACTGTAGACGCTCTAATGCGTTTAGATCTTGCAGCTGGTGTTGATGTTCAAATCAGCTTGGGCTAAGAGGAGTTTTAACAATGACTATAGGTCTAGTTGGACGTAAAGTAGGCATGACACGTATCTTCACTGAAGATGGCGTATCAACACCTGTTACCGTTCTAGAAGTTGAAGCGAACCGTGTTGCTCAGGTTAAAACTGTAGACAACGATGGTTATTCAGCGCTTCAAGTTACTACGGGCAAGCGTAAAGCAAGCCGTGTAACAAAACCAGCAGCTGGTCATTTCGCTAAAGCAGGCGTTGAAGCAGGTCGTGGCCTGTGGGAATTCCGCTTAAACGAAAATGAAGGCAGCGACATTGAAGCGGGCAGTGAAATCACTGTTGAGCTTTTCAATGACACTAAATTAGTAGACGTAACTGGTACCTCTAAAGGTAAAGGTTTCCAAGGTGGTATCAAGCGCTGGAATTTCAGCATGCAAGATGCAACGCATGGTAACTCGATTTCTCACCGCTCTAACGGTTCGTTAGGTCAGTGTCAAACACCAGGTCGCGTTTTCAAAGGCAAAAAAATGTCTGGTCACATGGGTGCTGTGCGCGTTACTACACAAAACCTTGAATTGGTTCGCGTTGATGCTGAACGTAACTTGCTACTTGTTAAAGGTGCAGTTCCGGGCGCAATCAATGGCAACGTAATCATCAAACCAGCTGTTAAAGCTTAGTCCAGGAGATTTTGTGATGGAATTATCATTAAAAGACGCATCAGGTGCTCTTGAAGTTTCTGAAGCAACTTTTGGACGTGAGTTTAATGAAGCTTTAGTACACCAAGTAGTAGTTGCTTATGCAGCTGGTGCTCGTCAAGGTACTCGTGCTCAGAAAACTCGCTCAGAAGTTAGCGGCGGTGGCAAGAAGCCATGGCGTCAAAAAGGTACTGGCCGTGCACGTGCTGGTACTACTCGTGGTCCAATTTGGCGTTCAGGTGGCGTAACATTCGCTGCTAAACCTCAAGATCACAGCCAAAAAGTTAACCGTAAAATGTATCGTGGTGCTATCGCTAGCATCCTATCTGAATTAGTTCGTCAAGAACGTTTAGTAGTAGTTAACGATTTCGCGGTAGAAACACCTAAAACTAAAGACTTAGTTGCTAAGTTGAAAGGTTTAGAACTTAAAGACGTATTGATTGTAACTAAAGAAGTTGACGAGAACTTGTTCTTATCAGCACGCAACTTATATAAAGTTGACGCAGTAGATGTACAAGCAATCGACCCTGTAAGTTTAGTTGGTTTCGAAAAAGTTTTAATTACTGCTGATGCAGTTAAAGAAATTGAGGGGATACTAGCATGATAAACGAAGAACGTTTGTTAAAAGTGCTTTTGGCACCAAATATTTCTGAAAAAGCAACTGTAGCTGCTGAAGCAAACAACACTGTTGTTTTCAAAGTAACTACTGATGCAACTAAAGCTGAAATCAAAGCGGCAGTTGAGAAGCTTTTTGAAGTTTCTGTTGTTGGTGTTAATACACTTAATGTTAAGGGTAAAACAAAACGTACAGGTGCTCGTTTTGGTCGTCGTAACGACTGGAAAAAAGCCTACGTTACTCTTGCAGAAGGTTCTGACATCGATTTCGTTGGCGCAGAGCAATAGGAGATAGAAAATGGCTATAGTAAAATGTAAACCTACTTCTCCGGGTCGTCGTCACCTAGTTAAAGTGGTAAACAAAGAGCTTCATAAAGGTAAGCCTTATGCACCACTATTAGACACTAAGTCTAAGTCTGGTGGTCGTAACAATAATGGTCGTATTACTGTTCGTCATATTGGCGGTGGTCATAAGCATCATTATCGTATCGTTGACTTTAAACGTAACAAAGATGGCATTCCAGCCAAAGTTGAGCGTTTAGAATACGATCCAAACCGCAGTGCTAACATCGCTTTAGTATTATACGCAGATGGCGAACGTCGTTACATCCTAGCCCCTAAAGGCTTAACAGCTGGTGATACAATCCAGTCTGGTGTAGACGCTCCAATCAAAGCGGGTAATACCATGCCACTTCGCAATGCTCCATTAGGTAGTGTTGTTCACGCAATCGAACTTAAACCAGGTAAGGGCGCGCAAATTGCTCGTGCTGCTGGTACTTACGCACAATTAGTTGCGAAAGATGGTGCTTACGTTACTTTACGTCTTCGCTCTGGCGAAATGCGTAAAATCGAAGCAGATTGTCGTGCTACTTTAGGTGAAATCGGCAATGCTGAACACATGCTTCGCTCTCTGGGTAAAGCTGGTGCTTCACGCTGGCGCGGTGTTCGCCCAACTGTTCGTGGTGTTGCCATGAACCCAGTTGACCATCCACACGGTGGTGGTGAAGGTAAAACATCTGGCGGTCGTCACCCGGTATCACCTTGGGGTGTACCAACTAAGGGTTACAAGACTCGTAAGAATAAGCGTACTGATAAATTTATCGTGCGTCGTCGTACTAAGTAATTAGTGCATTAAACTAAATACTCTCAATTATCGGCATTAGGTCGGTAATTAGAGTAATGATAATTAAGGAATCACCATGCCACGTTCCCTCAAGAAAGGTCCTTTTATTGACCTACACTTGTTGACGAAGGTAGAGAAAGCGGTGGAAAGCGGGAATAAAAAGCCAATTAAAACTTGGTCCCGTCGTTCAATGATCATCCCTACGATGATCGGATTGACCATAGCTGTCCATAATGGCCGTCAACACGTTCCTGTATTTGTAACCGAAGAAATGATCGGTCACAAATTAGGAGAATTTGCACCAACTCGTACTTATCGCGGTCATGTCGCTGATAAGAAAGCTAAGAAGTAAGGGGAAGTTAAATGGAAGCAATTGCTATACATAAATTTGCCCGCGGTTCTGCTCAAAAAGCACGTTTAGTTGCGGATCAAATCCGTGGCGTACACGTTGAGAAAGCACTTGAAATTTTAACTTACAGCAACAAATCAGCTGCTGATTTAGTTAAAAAAGTACTTAACTCAGCGATTGCTAATGCAGAGCACAACGAAGGTGCAGACATTGATGAATTATTCGTTAAAACCATTATGGTTGACGATGGTCCAACAATGAAACGTATTATGCCACGTGCGAAAGGTCGTGCCGATCGCATCATAAAGCGCACAAGTCACATCACTGTGATTGTGTCTGATAACTAGGAGTATATTAGTATGGGTCAAAAAGTTAATCCTACCGGTATTCGCTTAGGTATCACAAAACCTTATGCGTCTACTTGGTTTGCAAGCAGCGCTGATTTTGCTAACAACTTAGATGGCGATCATAAAGTTCGTGAATATCTAACTGAAAAGCTTAAGCGTGCATCATTATCTAAAGTAGTTATTGAACGTCCAGCTAAATCTATCCGCGTAACAATTCACACGGCTCGTCCAGGTGTTGTTATCGGTAAGAAAGGCGAAGATGTTGAGAAGTTACGTTTAGCGGTTTCTAAAATTGCTGGTGTTCCTGCTCAAATCAACATTGCTGAAGTACGTAAGCCAGAAATGGATGCGCAGCTTGTTGCTGACAGTATTGCTAGTCAATTAGAACGTCGTGTTATGTTCCGTCGCGCTATGAAGCGTGCCGTACAAAACGCAATGCGTTTAGGCGCCAAAGGCATCAAAGTACAAGTTAGTGGTCGTTTAGGCGGCGCTGATATTGCACGTGCAGAATGGTATCGTGAAGGTCGTGTACCTCTACATACATTACGTGCTGATATCGACTACGCAATTGCGCGTGGTGACACTACTTACGGTGTTATTGGTATTAAAGTTTGGATCTTTAAAGGCGAAATCATTGGTAAAATGCCATTGCAAGCAGAGCAACCAGCTGCTAAGCCTAAAAGAAAAAACAACCGCAAAAACAGTAAGTAAGAGGAATAAGTAATGTTACAACCAAAACGTACTAAATTCCGCAAGCAGATGAAACTGCGCAACCGTGGCTTATCGCACACAGGTAGCTCAGTAAGCTTCGGTACTTACGGTTTAAAATCGGTTGAGCGTGGTCGTATGACTGCTCGCCAAATTGAAGCCGCACGTCGAGCTATGACTCGTCACGTTAAGCGTCAAGGTAAAATCTGGATTCGCGTATTCCCTGATAAGCCAATTACCAAAAAGCCTCTTGAGGTTCGTATGGGTAAAGGTAAAGGTTCAGTAGAATATTGGGTTTGCCAAATTCTTCCTGGTCGTGTTCTTTATGAAATGGAAGGTGTTTCAGAAGAATTAGCACGCGAAGCTTTTGCTTTAGCAGCTGCTAAACTTCCTTTCAAAACAACCTTCGTAACTAGGACGGTAATGTAATGAAAGCTAGCGAACTTAAAGCAAAAAGCATTGAAGAGCTTAACGCTGAATTACTAGAGCTTCTACGCGAGCAGTTTAACTACCGCATGCAAGCAAGCACTGGTCAATTAGCACAAACTCACTTGCTAAGAACTGTACGTCGCAACATTGCACGTGTTAAGACTATCATCACTGAAAAGGCAGGTAAGTAATGAGCGAAGCCAAAATCCGCACACTACAAGGCGTTGTTATCAGTAACAAAATGGATAAGTCTATTGTTGTAATGATCGAACGTCGCGTTAAGCACCCTATATACGGTAAATTCATTACGCGTTCAACTAAGTTGAAAGCACATGATGAAGCTAACGTATGTAACGAAGGTGATGTAGTAACTATCACTGAATGTGCACCAATTTCTAAGTCTAAAAACTGGAAATTAGTAGACGTTCTAGTTAAAGCTTAATTAGTATTTATACTTAATTTAACTTTTTCAAAGTGACCGTTAAAAACCCTTATCATTAATTTGGTAAGGGTTTTTTTATTGTGTATTATTTAAATTATTGACTAACTAATGCCGTTAGCAAAAGTCATTTTTCATTGGCTGGAGCGTTAGACACTTAAATAAAACTCTATAACTTTACAGAGCTAATTTTAGGGTAGGAGACTTAGCAGGGAGGGTTTTAAGATTAATTGATTCTTGTATTAGCTTGCCTTCTTTAAAGCGATTAATCTCGGCTGTCGTAATATTAAGCTTTTGGCAAATTCTGTAAAACACCTGATAGTCCTTTTCACTCAGACCTTCATCGTCTCGACACATGAAACCATCTATGTGCGCGGTATCCCCATAGAAATTTAAATTAGCAATAGCGCTATAGGGTTCACCGTAATTATCTACTTTGATGGCACGGATAGATTTTATTTCAAAAATCCAATCATTCATTTTCATAATACGCAGTGGAATATCACTCATAAATAACCTTTAAAAAGGCCGACTGATAAAATGTGTTGGGAGCAGCCGGCAAAAAATAGCAAAGAGAAAACGGAATATTCAGTAAAAATATCCCGTTTTAATTTGTAAAGTGAAAGGTAAGGTGTTTATTTAACTTTATTGATATATGTAGATAGTTCATCTTGGCTGATACTGGCGTCACCATTAATATCAACATTTGCGAAATCATTATGTAAAAGCTCATTCCCTTTTGTTTCTGAGATACTCAGCAAGCCATCTTTATCTGTATCAAGTGCAGCGAATGAAATTTGTTCACTAGGTAGTGACGTAATGGATGGAGCTATATCTGGAGTGTTATTTTCTGCGCTTACGTAAGTTGACGCTAAAGTTGTTATATATACAGCTAAAGTAACTTTGATTAAACTAATATTCTTCATGTTATATTCCTAGAGTTGGTAGTTGTAGTGTTCAACATGAGATAGCACAACTTGCGCCAACTTTCTAAGTTATTGTTTTTAGGTTGGTTGATGGGGTTGTTGTTAATATTTATTGGTTTGATTGTCAGCAAATAGAGACAGTTATAATTATTTAAATATTTTTCTTTAAATTTAACCGCTGTTAATTATTTATAATGTATTGATAAATTGGGAATAATTCTATTCAGTGTAGGTTTATATCTGTGTCTCTATTTAGCGACAGTATTGTGCTTTAACTAGAATTGAATTAAAAATGCGATAATGACCTAATTTAAAGCTGGAAGCTTAAAGCAATTGCATTCAACAAAAGCACATAAACTGTCTGGGCTACTAAATAAAATCAGTAGCCGAACTTTATCAATTAAAAAGTTAACTTTATTAGGATTTACGTTAGCCGTTGTACCTCTAGTGTTTGCACTTATCTACAGTGCGGTGAAAGTGAGTCAAATATCTAAGCAAGCAAGCCAAACAATATTCTCAGTTGTAAATCTAACAACAATAACGAGTGAGTTAATTGAAAGTCAGTTAAAACTTGAGCGGTTTGCTAGTCAATATATCATCCTTAACGATGAAGAACTCAAAGAAAGTTATTTGAGTCTTGAACGTCAGGTACTTGTACTTATTGATTCTGAAATATCTGTATATCAAGATGAAAAACTGACCAGACTAGCAAATGAATTAAAAAGGGTTATTAATGTAATTCATCTTCAATTCGATAAAGAGGCTACTACCAATGACAGGTTAAGACTTATTGAAAATGACTTTATTATTGTAAGTAAAATCAGTCAGAGTATTGATCAACGAGGTCGGGAGTTAATCAAAGAACAAGCGGTTAAGATTAACTTAATGACACAGCAAGTCAGTAATACAATTTTACTTAGCTTGTTAATCATTCCAATTACGTTACTTATTGCAGGTATATTTGTTTATCTAATTACAACTCCGTTAAAACTATTAATATCAAAGATTGAAAATTTAGAACGAGGAGAATTTGATAATCAGATAAAGTTGAATGGAACGATAGAAGTAAGAGAAATTGCCAATGCTCTTGAGATGATGCGTCTTCGTTTACAAGCATTAGAATTACAAAAATCGAGTTTTATACGACATATATCACATGAATTGAAAACACCTCTCGCTGCTATGCGAGAAGGAACAGAGCTGCTTTATGATAATAGTGTTGGAGAGCTTAATGATGCCCAACAAGAAGTGTGTGAAATAATTAAAACCAGTGTCAGTCGATTACAGCTTTTAATTGAAGAGTTATTAAATTTTAATATTGTATTAGACTCCACTAGTTTACAAGATAGAGAAGCGATATTTATACACGCATTGGTTGAAGAGGTTATTAGTGATCATATATTAGATATTAAAAAGAAAAACCTTCAAATAATACCCAGTTTGGGAAAAATCACTGTTTATTCTAATTACAAACAATTGAAGGTCATACTTGATAATATTATCTCTAATGCAATTAAGTACTCTAAAGAAAAAGGTAGAATATCTATTGACTGTTTACTTAAAAACGAACAATTGCAATTATCAATAGAAGATAATGGGGTAGGCATAAATGAAAATATTCAAGGTAACGTATTTGATGCTTTTTATCAGGGGCCTGAGCCCAAAAGTGATCATATTAAAAGCAGTGGGCTTGGGCTTACGATAGTGAAGGAGTTGATAATGCGTTTAAATGGTGACATTCAATTAATTAGTCAAACTAAAGAAGTCTCGGGCACCAAAATACAAATAACGTTACCAAAAGCTGAACGATTAGTAGATACAGCATGAGTTTATTTGAAACTAACTTTACCCGTAAAGGGGATAACGAATTTAAAAGAAAATTTAAACAATGGAGCGTATATCTATTGATGGCTTCAATGTTGTTTGCTTGTCAATCTATACCTGAGTCTACTTCTCAAAATAATGAAGTTAGTGATTATTATTTATGGCTAACAACACTTAACAATGTCGAGCTTACACAGGAAATAAATAGCATAAAAAATAAAGGTGTAATAGCGAATAATAAAGTAAATATACAATTAGTTGTACTATATAGCTTACCTAACTCACTGATATACAACCCTTATACAGCTAAAGCTAAATTAAATCTTCTGGATTTAAGCGCACCTCAAGACTCTTCTTTCAGCGAAGCAGATTTAGCTTTTATTACTATGTTAAAAGATCAGTTAAACCAACAGTTGTTGCAATTAGAGCAAATGAATAACTATAAAGGTGCGTATAAACAGAGCAAACAGACTATTAATGCACAGCAACAAACAATTTCGACATTGAATAAACAAATTGTACAGCTTAAAAATATTGAAAAAAATATCAATGAACGTGGCCAATAAACACACATGCATAATACAGAGAATGACTTAGTTAAAAAAATCTTGGTTGTTGACGATGATCCAAGTTTATTACGTTTACTAACTATAAGATTGTCAGCCCAAGGTTATAGTGTTGAATCGGCAGAAAACGCGAAAGTGGCCTTGGGAATATTAAAAAGTTTTCATCCACATATGGTTATCAGCGATTTACGCATGGAAGGGATGGATGGCATGGCATTATTTGCACAAATTAGGAAACAGTACCCTAATATGCCAGTAGTTATCATGACCGCGCATGGCACGATACCAGATGCCATTAATGCAACTAAAGAGGGGGTATTTGGTTTTCTTACCAAACCATTCGAAAGCCAAGAGTTGTTAGATACTGTAAAGAAGGCGATTAAATTACAACCAACAATCACGCGAAGTAAAACTAAAGAATCGGCGTGGCGTGCAAAAATTATCAGCAGAAGTGCAATAATGGAATCATTGTTACTTCAAAGCAAGCAAGTTGCACAAAGTGACTTTAGCCTATTAATACATAGTGAAAGTGGAACAGGAAAGGAATTACTTGCACAGGCGATACACCAAGTAAGCAGACGGAAAGATAAGCCTTTTACTGCCATTAACTGTGCTGCAATACCTGAGCAGTTATTAGAGTCAGAATTATTTGGTCATGTGAAAGGAGCCTTTACAGGAGCTGAAAAGAAACATCTAGGGTTATTTCAAGCAACGCAAGGAGGAACGCTCTTTCTTGATGAGATTGGCGATATGCCAATGAACTTTCAAGTGAAATTACTCAGAGCTATACAGGAAAAGGAAGTACGACCCATTGGTAGTACTACATCAGTAAAGGTGGATGTACGGGTTATATCTGCTACTCATAAAAACTTACAACAAGCTATTGCCGATAAAACCTTTAGGGAAGACTTATATTATCGATTGAATGTCGTTGAGTTAGAGTTACCTCCTCTATCAAAGCGTCGCGAAGATATACCTCTGTTAGCACGACATTTCCTAGATAAAGCAGCGACAAAAGCGGCAATAGAAATTAATGACTTCTCTGTTGAGGCAATGGAGCTACTAATAAGTGCACCGTGGCCTGGTAATATACGACAATTACAAAATGTTGTTGAGCAAGGTGTCGCTTTATCCACAGATTCTTTAATTAACGCCAGTTTAATAAGAAATGCAATAAAGGAAGAAGATACACAGTTACCCTCATTTCAACAGGCCAAAGAACAGTTCGAGCGAGACTATTTGGCCAATTTACTTAAGTTGACAGCAGGAAACGTTTCTCAAGCGGCAAAAATAGCGCAACGAAATAGAACTGATTTCTACAAATTATTGAAACGACATTTCCTGAATGCAGAATCCTTCAGAGAAGAAGATGTTTAACATTGCCGGTAACCTCAATTAATAGCCTATCTATTTATTAGTACATTAAACTACCACTTTCACATAAGTGGTGTTATAATCTCGCGCCCGCTAACTTTGAGTGCCCGACTATTAGTCGGTTTTTTGAGCGAATGGGTGGTCTTTTTAAGGCAGTGACGGGTCAAATTTCTGGCCTTGAATTTTAACTTACCTTTTGAAATTTTCTCATGGTTTTCATGTGGATAAAAGGTAACTAATGGAGCAAAAAATCAATGATCCAAATGCAATCACAGCTGAATGTTGCTGATAACAGTGGCGCTAAGCGTGTTCAATGTATAAAGGTTCTTGGTGGCTCGCACCGTCGCTATGCACGCATTGGTGATATCATCAAAGTTGCCGTAAAGGAAGCAAGTCCTCGCGGTAAAGTAAAAAAAGGTGATGTTCACACTGCGGTAGTGGTGCGCACTAAGAAAGGTGTTCGTCGTACAGATGGTTCTGCCATCCGTTTTGATGAAAACGCGGCTGTAATGTTAAATGCTAACTTACAACCAATTGGTACTCGTATTTTCGGGCCTGTGACACGTGAACTTCGTAATGAGAAATTTATGAAGATCGTATCATTAGCACCAGAAGTACTATAAGGAGTCACGATAATGGCATCTAAGATTCGTCGTGATGATGAAGTAATCGTACTTGCAGGTAAAGACAAGGGCAAAACTGGTAAAGTTACTAAAGTTCTTGTTGAAGACAGCAAAGTATACGTAGAAGGCGTTAACTTAATCAAAAAGCACACTAAGCCTGTACCTCAGTTACAGCAGCCTGGTGGCATCATTGAAAAAGAAGCACCTTTGCATGTTTCTAACGTAGCTATCCTTAACCCGAAATCGGGCAAGGCTGACCGCGTTGGTTTTAGAATTGAAGACGGCAAAAAAGTTCGTTTCTTCAAATCTGATAACGAATTAATTTAATTGGAGTAAACGATGGCGAAACTGCATGATTTTTACAAAGATACAGTTGTTGCTGAACTTGCTAAAGAGTTCGGTTACAAAAGTGTCATGCAAGTCCCTCGGATTGAAAAGATCACCCTTAACATGGGTGTTGGTGAAGCAATTTCTGATAAGAAAGTGTTAGAACACGCCACAAATGATCTTACTGCAATCTCAGGTCAAAAGCCGGTCACGACAGTAGCACGCAAATCAGTTGCGGGCTTCAAAATTCGTGAAGGCTATCCTATTGGTACGAAAGTAACTCTACGCGGCGAGCGTATGTGGGAATTTTTAGAGCGTTTAATCTCTATTTCAATTCCTCGTATCCGTGACTTCCGTGGCTTAAATCCTAAGTCATTCGATGGTCGTGGTAACTACAGCATGGGCGTTCGTGAGCAAATTATCTTCCCTGAAATCGATTACGATAAAATCGATAAAATTCGCGGAATGGATATCACTATTACTACTAGCGCGAAAGATAACGAAGAAGGACATGCTTTATTGTCTGCCTTCAACTTCCCGTTCAAGAAGAAGGTGTAGAGTTATGGCTAAAACGTCAATGAAAGCTCGTGAAGCTAAAAGAACCAAGTTAGTAGCACAATATGCTGAAAAGCGTGCTGCGTTAAAAGCAATCATCTCTGGTGTAGATTCTTCTGAAGAAGAACGCTGGGATGCTGTATTGAAACTTCAAAGTTTACCTCGTGATTCATCAAGTAGCCGTCAACGTAATCGTTGTAACGTTACTGGTCGTCCACATGGTTACTTACGTAAATTCGGCTTAAGCCGTATTAAGTTGCGTGAAGCAACTATGCGTGGTGAAGTTCCAGGTCTTAAGAAAGCTAGTTGGTAATTCACGGGAGTAAATGGTTATGATGACTGATCCTATCGCGGACATGTTTACACGCATCCGCAACGGTCAATCTGCAGCAAAAGTTGCAGTAACAATGCCGTCTTCAAAGTTAAAAGTTGCAATTGCTAACTTACTTAAAGAAGAAGGTTATATTTCAGATTATTCAGTAGCGGGCGATGTAAAGCCTGAGCTATCTGTAGAATTGAAATATTTTGAAGGTAAAGAAGTAATTGAAGTGATCAAGCGTGTTTCACGTCCTGGTCTTCGTATATACAAAAGCTGTGATGAACTTCCTAAAGTTCTTGCTGGCATGGGTATTGCGATTGTTTCTACTTCTAAAGGTTTGATGACGGATCGTGCCGCTCGCTCTGCGGGTATTGGCGGTGAAGTTCTTGGTTTCGTAGAGTAAGGAGAATACTATGTCTCGTGTTGCAAAAGCACCTGTCGTTATCCCTGCTGGCGTTACCGTTACGTTATCAGGTCAAGACATAAAAGTTAAAGGTCCAGTAGGTGAATTATCACGTACGATTCACAGTTTTGTAGCAATTTCTCAAGAAGAAAATGCAATCATTACTGGTGTTTCTTCAGATGATAAAAATGCCTGGGCACAAGCCGGTACTGCACGTGCTTTAATCAATAATATGGTTGAAGGTGTAAGTAAAGGTTTTGAAAAGAAATTGGTTTTACAAGGTGTTGGTTACCGTGCAAAAGCTGCAGGTAAATCTCTTGATTTATCTTTAGGTTTTTCACACCCTATCAAGCACGCTATTCCTGAAGGAATTAAATGTGAAACTCCTAGCCAAACTGAAATCACACTTACCGGTGCTGATAAGCATTTAGTTGGTCAAACCGCAGCGAACATTCGCGCTTACCGTAAACCAGAGCCTTATAAAGGTAAAGGTGTACGTTACGCTGATGAATACGTTCGTCGTAAAGAAGCTAAGAAGAAGTAGGGTAATACTATGGATAAGAAAACATCTCGTTTGCGCCGCGCTAAACGCGCTCGTGCAAAAATTAGCGAGTTGGGTGCGAATCGTTTAGTTATATTCCGTACTCCTCGTCACATTTACGCTCAACTTATTGCTCCTACGGGTTCTGAAGTAATCGCATCAGCGTCTACTTTAGACAAAGAAGTTGCAGCTAAAGTTGAAAAAACAGGTAATGTTGCAGCAGCAACTGCAGTAGGTACAGCAATTGCTGAACGTGCTGTAGCCAAAGGCATCTCTAAAGTTGCTTTTGATCGCTCTGGTTTCCTTTACCACGGTCGCGTAAAAGCGTTAGCAGAAGCAGCTCGTGAAGCTGGTCTTCAATTCTAGGGGTTGATAATGGCTAATCATAATCAAGAAAACTCACAACAAAGTGATATGGCTGAAAAGCTAATCGCCGTTAACCGCGTATCAAAAGTGGTTAAAGGTGGTCGTATTTTCAGTTTCACCGCATTAACAGTAGTTGGTGACGGAAATGGTCGTGTTGGTTTTGGTTACGGTAAAGCACGTGAAGTGCCTGCTGCAATCCAAAAAGCAATGGAAAAAGCACGTCGTAACATAGTAACTGTTGACTTGAAGGGTACTACTCTTCAACATGCCATTAAAGGCCGTCATTCAGGTTCTAAAGTTTACATGCAACCAGCCTCTGAAGGTACAGGTATCATCGCCGGTGGCGCGATGCGTGCAGTACTTGAAGTTGCAGGCGTTCAGAACGTATTGTCAAAAGCATACGGTTCTACTAACCCAATCAACGTAGTTCGCGCTACTGTTTCTGCCCTAGCGAATATGCATTCGCCAGAAGGCATGGCAGCTAAACGTGGTCTTAGCGTTGATGAAATACTGGGATAATTCAGCATGTCTAAAACAGTTAAAGTAACACAAGTTAAAAGTTCTATTGGTCGTTTACCGAAACATAGAGCTACATTGAAAGGCCTTGGCTTACGTCGTATCAATCATACAGTTGAGTTAGAAGACACTCCATCTGTACGTGGTATGATTAACAAGGTTTATTACATGGTTAAGGTGGAGGATTAATAATGCATTTAAATACTTTATCCCCTGCACCGGGATCTCACAAAGCTAAGAAGCGCTGTGGTCGTGGTATTGGTTCAGGCATCGGAAAAACTGGTGGTCGTGGTCACAAAGGTCAGAAGTCACGTTCTGGTGGTAGTGTACGTCCTGGTTTTGAAGGTGGTCAAATGCCATTGAAACAACGTTTACCTAAATTTGGTTTTACTTCACGTAAATCTTTAGTTCGCGCTGAAGTACGTTTACATGAATTAAACCTTATCAAAGGTGATGTTGTTGATATTCACGCGTTAAAAGATGCTGGTCTAATCAGCCGTAACATTGAAACAGCAAAAATCATGCTGTCTGGCGAAATTACTCGCAAGATCACTGTTCGCGGTTTAGGCGTAACTAAAGGTGCTCGTGCAGCTATTGAAGCTGCCGGTGGTAACATCGAGGAATAATACAGATTATGGCTACACCAGGAATGGATAATAAGGGCGCAGGCGGTTTGTCTGAGCTTAAACAAAGATTATGGTTTGTATTCGTTGCCTTAGTTGTGCTTCGTTTAGGATCATTTGTACCAATCCCTGGTATTGACGCCGCTGTATTAGCTCAGTTCTTTGAACAACAAAAGGGCACCATTGTAGAAATGTTTAACATGTTCTCCGGTGGTGCACTTGAGCGAGCCTCGGTATTGGCATTAGGTATTATGCCGTACATCTCAGCTTCAATTATTATGCAACTGTTAACTGTGGTAAGTCCTAAGTTTGCAGAGCTTAAGAAAGAAGGTGAAGCTGGACGACGTAAAATCAGTCAATACACACGCTACGGCACATTAGTTCTAGCAACAGTACAATCGATAGCGATTGCCAGAAGTTTACCGGATATGATGCAAGGCTTAGTTATAAATGCTGGCTTTGGTTTCTATTTCACGGCAGTAGTGAGTTTGGTTACTGGTACCATGTTTTTAATGTGGTTAGGTGAGCAAATTACTGAACGTGGTATTGGTAATGGTATATCTATAATTATCTTCGCGGGTATTGTTGCTGGCATGCCATCAGCAGTTGGTCAAACAGCTGAGATGGCGCGTCAAGGTGAATTGCACTTATTAGTATTATTGCTAATTGGCGTTGTGGTATTTGCAGTAACTTTCTTAGTAGTCTTTGTGGAACGTGGTCAACGACGTATTGTTGTTAACTATGCTAAGCGCCAACAAGGCCGTAAGGTTTTTGCTGCGCAAAGCACACATTTGCCACTGAAAGTGAATATGGCGGGTGTTATCCCACCAATCTTTGCCTCTAGCCTTATCTTGTTCCCTGGCACGCTTGCGAGCTGGTTTGGACAAGGTGAAGGGCCAATGGCTGATTTCTTACAAGGTGTTTCTCAGGCGATGTCGCCAGGGCAACCTTTGTATGTATTGATGCTTGCAGCAGCAATTATATTTTTCTGTTTCTTTTACACGGCGCTTGTTTTCAATCCGCGTGAAACAGCAGATAACTTGAAAAAGTCAGGTGCGTTCATTCCAGGGATTCGTCCGGGTGAACAAACATCCAAATATATAGATAAAGTAATGACGCGTTTAACCTTAGCTGGTGCGATGTATATTACCTTTGTCTGTTTGGTTCCACAGTTTATGATCATGGCATGGGACGTTCAGTTCTATTTCGGCGGTACATCATTATTGATTATCGTGGTTGTGATTATGGACTTTATGGCACAAGTACAAACGCATATGATGTCTCATCAATATGACAATGTACTTAAAAAAGCGAACTTAAAAGGCGGCGGTCGTTAGACCGAGCCCAAAGAGTTAACGGAGTATAAAATGAAAGTACGTGCATCCGTAAAAAAGATTTGTCGTAATTGTAAAGTGGTTAAGCGTAAAGGCGTTATTCGCGTTCTTTGCTCAGAGCCAAAGCACAAACAAAGACAAGGTTAATTTTAAGCGTCAAGCTTGAAAATAACCCAAATCTTTTTGAACTGGCATTATGCAGATTTTTCTGTATAATGCCGCTTCGATTTGCGAAAAAAGAGAATGGTTGGGTATCCTAACGGGCTTTCCAACCAAAGTAATTTTAAATAACTATAGGAGATGTGTTAGTGGCCCGTATCGCTGGCATTAACATCCCTGATCGTAAGCATGCAGTAATCGCCATTACTGCGATTTACGGTATTGGAGCTACACGTGCGAAAGCAATCTGTGCAGCAACCGGTATCGCAGAATCAACGAAGATCAGTGAATTAGACGAAGCAAAAATTGATTTGCTTCGCGCTGAAGTGGACAAATTTACCGTAGAAGGTGATTTGCGCCGTGAAGTTTCAATGAACATTAAACGTCTTATGGATTTAGGTTGTTTCCGTGGCATTCGTCACCGTCGCAGTCTTCCTCTACGTGGTCAACGCACTAAAACAAATGCGCGTACCCGTAAAGGTCCTCGTAAGCCAATTAAGAAGTAAGAGGAACTAGACAATGGCTAAAACACCAGTTCGTTCGCGTAAACGCGTAAAAAAACAAGTTGCTGATGGCATGGCTCATATCCATGCTTCTTTCAACAACACAATCGTGACTCTTACAGACCGTCAAGGTAATGCTTTATCTTGGGCGACTGCAGGTGGTTCAGGTTTCCGTGGTTCACGTAAATCTACCCCTTTTGCTGCGCAAGTAGCTGCAGACCGCGCAGGCGCTACTGCAAAAGAGTTTGGCTTGAAGAATATTGAAGTGTTCGTTAAAGGTCCAGGTCCAGGTCGTGAATCTGCTATCCGTGCCTTAAATGCTGCTGGTTTTAAAATCACCAACATTACTGACGTTACACCTATTCCTCATAATGGTTGTCGTCCTCCTAAGAAACGTCGCGTTTAATCGCTTTTTTTAGGATAGTTGGAGAAAGAAAATGGCTAGATATTTAGGTCCTAAGTTAAAGCTTAGTCGTCGCGAAGGTACAGATTTGTTCCTTAAAAGCGGTGTAAGAGCAATTGACACTAAATGTAAAATCGAAACAATACCAGGTCAACACGGCGCCCGTCGCGGTCGTTTGTCAGACTACGGTGTTCAACTTCGTGAAAAACAAAAAGTTCGTCGTATTTATGGCGTACTAGAAAAACAATTCAGTAATTACTACAAAGAAGCGGCACGTTTAAAAGGTAATACAGGTGAGAACTTGTTACAACTTTTAGAAACTCGTTTGGATAACGTAGTTTACCGTATGGGTTATGCCAGCACTCGTGCTGAAGCTCGTCAATTAGTTAGCCATAAGGCTATCGTGGTAAATGGCGGTGTAGTTAATATTCCATCTTTCACTGTTAAAGCTGAAGATGTGGTTTCTGTTCGTGAAAAGTCTAAAACTCAAGCACGTATTGTTGCTGCATTAGAGTTAGCCGACCAACGTGAAAAACCACTTTGGGTTGAAGTAGATAACAAAAAACTTGAAGGTACGTTCAAGCGTATTCCTGATAGAGCTGATTTATCTGCCGAAATTAATGAACAGTTGATTGTTGAACTTTACTCTAAGTAGTAAAGTTGCACTTTAAGAGAGGACATATATGCAGGGTTCTGTAACCGAATTCCTTAGACCACGAATGGTTGGTATTGAAAACGTTAGCCCTCGTCGCGCTAAGGTAACTTTAGAGCCATTAGAGCGTGGTTTTGGTCACACTTTAGGTAATGCTTTACGTCGCATCCTTTTATCTTCAATGCCAGGTTGTGCTGTAACTGAAGTAGAAATTGATGGCGTATTACACGAGTACAGTAGTAAAGAAGGTGTTCAAGAGGACATCATCGAAATATTGCTAAACCTTAAAGGGCTTGCAGTTAATTTAGAAGGTAAAAATGAAGCCGTTCTAACATTAACTAAGTCAGGTGAAGGCCCTGTAACGGCAGCTGATATCCAACATGATGGTGATGTAGAAATTGCAAACCCAGATCATGTAATCTGTACTTTAACAGGTGAAGGTTCTATCAGTATGCGCATTAAAATTGAAATGGGTCGTGGTTACGTACCTGCTTCAGCGCGCCGTGATGCCGAGGAAGAAGATCGTGCTATTGGTCGTTTGTTAGTTGATGCTTCATTCAGCCCAGTAGTAAGAATTGCTTATGATGTTGACTCTGCACGTGTTGAACAACGTACAGATTTAGACAAATTAGTTTTAGATATGGAAACCAATGGTACATTGGATCCGGAAGAAGCTATCCGTCGCGCTTCAACTATTTTAGCTGAACAGCTAGATGCGTTTGTTGAGTTACGTGATATTAAAGAAGTTGAACAAGTGGAAGAAAAACCATTGTTTGACCCAATCTTGCTTCGTCCTGTTGATGATCTAGAGCTAACTGTCCGTTCAGCTAACTGTTTAAAAGCAGAAGCAATTCAATATATTGGTGATTTAGTACAACGTGCTGAAGTTGAGCTTCTTAAAACGCCTAATTTAGGTAAGAAGTCATTAACTGAAATCAAAGACGTGTTAGCGTCTCGTGGTTTGTCTCTAGGTATGCGCCTAGAAAACTGGCCACCTGAAAGCATCGTTGACAACGACTAGTTCGATCATCGTTTTTTTAATAGTTTTTTAAGAAGGATTAACACATGCGTCATCGTCAAAGTGGTCGCCAGTTAAACCGTAATAGCAGTCATCGCCAAGCGATGTTCCGCAATATGGCAAGCTCTTTAGTTAAGCACGGCGTTATCAAAACGACTGTAGCTAAAGCTAAAGAACTACGTCGCGTTGTAGAGCCTTTGATTACATTGGCTAAAACCGACAGTGTTGCAAATCGTCGTTTAGCATTTGCTCGTACACAAGATAAAGAAGTAGTAGGTATTTTATTCAGCGAACTTGGTGAACGTTACCAAGAACGCCCAGGTGGTTACACTCGCATTTTAAAATGTGGTTTCCGTACTGGTGATAAAGCTCCTATGGCTTATGTTGAATTAGTAGACCGTCCAGCAGTTGAAGAAGCTGTTGAAGAAGTTGAAGAGTCAGCAGAAGCTTAAGCGATAGCTTAACTTACTTAAAAACCCAGCCTTGGCTGGGTTTTTTGTTTTTTGTGGAATAAACCTTAGCTTGTTTATAATTAACGAAAACAAGTCTATAGCTGTACTTGATCTTCGGCTTAATTCCCCGTATAAAATAGCTATCATTTCCTTATACTGATTTATAATAATTGGTATTCCTAGTCAGAGTTAGTTGCCATGTCTTCTCGAAACCCTATTATTGCTATTACTGGTTCATCTGGTGCAGGGACTTCCACTACTACAGCGGCCTTTGAACACATCTTTCGTTCATTAGGAATAACATCGGTTAATGTTGAAGGGGATAGTTTCCATCGTTTTTCAAGACAAGAGATGGATGTTGAGAAACGTAAGGCTAAAGAGACACATACAAATATTAGTTATTTTGGTGATTTGGCAAATGATTTTGGTGCCTTAGAAAAGTTATTTAGTAATTACGGTGAAACAGGAAAAGGTATGATGCGACGTTATCTTCATACTTTTGATGAAGCTGTTCCTTATAACCAAATGCCTGGTACATTTACACCATGGGAAGAATTGGGTGAAGGTACAGATCTATTATATTATGAAGGTTTACATGGTGGTGTAGTCACCGAAGATAATGATGTCGCTAAACATGTTGATTTATTGATAGGTATGGTTCCAATTGTTAATTTGGAGTGGATACAAAAGATAATCCGCGATACTAACAAAAGGGGTCATAGTAGAGAAGCTGTAACGGCGAGCATAGTGCGCAGTATGGAAGACTATATATCTTTTATCACACCACAGTTTTCGCGAACTCACATCAACTTCCAGAGAGTTCCAACCGTTGATACCTCCAACCCGTTTAGCGCAAAAGCGATACCCAGTTTAGATGAGAGCTTTGTGGTTATTCGCTTTCGTGAAGTTAAAAATGTAGATTTCCAATATTATTTGCGCATGATTGACGGCTCGTTCATGTCGCGAGTTAGCACGTTAGTAGTGCCGGGTGGTAAAATGGGCTTAGCTATGGAGCTTATTTTAACACCGTTAATTCGAGATTTGATTGAGCGCAAAACGCAGGCTAATAAACAATTAGATTGGATGAGTGACCTGTAATATGTTGATCTCTTAACCATATTATTTATGAGTGCTATGCCCACTTATTTGCTAGTAAGCATACTTACTTATATTAAGATAGCTTATCTATAGAATGTTTATTTCAAGGCCTCTGAAAGCTTATATAGAACTTCTTAAGGCAATAGTACGACCATACTACTCGTTAATACTAATAATCTTTTAAAATAGCTTCTGAGCTATCACTAAGATATTTCACTATTGATAATAGAAAAGTCGTGACTAATACTTACTTTGCCGTTTAGCATCAACGCCACCGAGCAATATTTATCTGCAGACAAGGCAACTGCGCGCTCAACATGTTTCTCTTTAATATTTTTGCCCGTGATAACAAAATGTAAGTGTATATCTGAAAAAAGTTTAGGAACTGTTTCGACACGCGTACCGCTAATTTCAACTTTACAGTGACTTATTTCTTGACGAGCTTTTTGGAGAATACCCACTACATCAACCGATGAACAACCGCCTAATGACATTAGAATATTTTCTAGAGGGCTAGGTGCCAAGTTACCGCCATTAGCATCTAATACCAGTGTATGGCCACTTTCTGAAGTACCTAGAAATAACTCTTCTCCTACCCATTCTACTTGTGCTTTCATTATGTTAACTCGTGAGAAATTTAAAGGAATATAGTAGCTAAAATACAATTGCATCACTAGAGGGCAGTAGAATAAATATTGTTGATACTTGTCAATAAGCTTTGACAGTTGGCAATGTAATTATGGGGCTTCGATGAGTTGGTTGTTAATTTCAGAGTCGAATAAATTTTTAATTAAACCAGAAAATTCTTTAATAAATCGACTTTGTTGTGTTGTTGCAGGGTTATTAATTACGCCTGATAATATTTCTTCGAGATCGTAAACAATGGCATCTATTTCGCGGATAATAGCATTACGTTGATTAAAGGTAAGGTTTTCGTTTTGGTTACAAACTGAGATGACTTGCTCACTAAGCTCTTGCTCAATTAACACTATAATACTATCTGCACTGTCATCAGAGCTTGTTGAATTTTCAAAAAAACTTAAATGCTCAGTTAAATATTCAATAATGTGAATATAACCCTCAGTATCTATGACCATAAAAGGTGGCAGCGCTCTTTTGTTTGAACTTGTTTTCAGTATAGCGGTATTTTATTACCGTTGTGGAGTTTTTTAAAAAAAGATATTAAGGTAATTAAATGAGGCTGTTATCGTAAATTCAGCCTCATTTTTGCAGAATTAATTAATCGGTACTGTTTGTGCTTTCAAATATCTTATCCGCAGAAGCGGCAACAAAACCTGTATATAATTCGCCGTTTGCTAATGGGTATCGTTTAGCAAACTCATAAAAACAACTTGGAATTTCAAGCTGTTTATCACTAAATTCTACGATTGCTTTATCAGCTAGAGTTGATGATTGTTCTAATTTAACATTTTCATCACCTTTAATTTCTCCACCACTAGTATTTAGTTTATGACCCGCATCTTTAAGGCGACTATTAACTTCAGTGATAGAGTCGAAACCATCTAAGTGGTTAATACTCACGGTAAAGTGGTTAGCACGATATCCCCATGCTGCAAGCCAAGCTGCATATTCACTTTCGGCAAGTAGCGTTTGATAGTCAGATGAGCTAATAGCCCATGGTCGACCTGAGTAAAGAAAGTTTGGTTGCTGACTTATGTTTTCAGGTAAAGAATCAACTAATTTATGGATGATTTGTTGGATCTCTGAAGAAAACTCCTCAACGCGTAGCTCACTGATGAATACCTTTGGCATTGTGTCATCACTGTGCTCAAAATGTTTAGCGGTAAGTTTTTTCGCAGCAAAATCATATTGCCCACATTCGGTGTAGCCAATTGCTAGCAAATGATTAGCTAGTTTATTTAAGTTAACCTTATCGATGTTAAAAGTACGGTAAGCAACATGGTCGTTGATGACATCATTACCATTACCTAGTAATTGATGAATTTTATCTGCTGATGGAGTGACGGCAAGATACTGCTGCCATATGTGATTAAATAATTCTGTAACTTGAGCTGTCATAAGTTGTCCTCTGATGTTAAATCTAATAAAAATTAAAGTGTTAAAATTTTTGTTGCAACGAATAACAGTGAAAAATAACTATGGTTTTACAGTTTATATAACAAAGAAATTTTTGGCGACAGTATCCGCTACCGCCAAAGTTTAGATTTGATCGATACTTTTAAAGAAGCAGGGACGAAACCCTTCTTCTCTTTTATGTGCAAATATATAAGTATCTTTAAGACGCATTATTAAAGCTTAATACCTGGGCTTAATGTTGCTGGTAAGCTTACTTTTTCAGCTTCTACAGAAGCGATAGGGTATGCACAGTAGTCAGCAGCATAAAATGCACTTGCTCTATGGTTTCCACTTGCTCCTATGCCACCAAATGGTGCGGCACTACTGGCACCAGTGATAGGTTTGTTCCAGTTAACAATACCTGCGCGTATGCGTGTAAAGAAGTGATTATATAATGCTTCACTGTCACTAAGTAAACCAGCAGATAAACCAAAGCCAGTGTTATTGCCTTCATCTATTGCGTCATCAAAATCTGTATAACGATATACTTTTAATAAGGGGCCAAAATATTCTTCATCAGGAACGTCAGCAACAATGTCAGTGACATCAATTATCCCTGGTGAAACAAAGCCGGTATTTTCTTCTAAGTGTTTCAACTCTAGTAAAGACGTTGCACCTAAATCAAGTAGTTTCTGTTGAGCAGCAACTAAGCCTAACGCTGCTTTTTCAGAAATCATAGAGCCCATAAATGGTTGCTCTTCATCATCATAATAACCAATAGCAAGCTCTTTAGTCGCACTAATCAATTTACTCATAATTGCATCGCCTTGTTCACCATTTTCGATGAATAAGCGACGGGCACAAGTACAACGTTGGCCAGTTGTTACAAAAGCAGATTGGATAATATCGTGTACCACAGCCTTAACATCACTGATATCTTTAACGATGAGAGGGTTATTTCCACCCATTTCAAGAGCAAGGATTTTCCCCGGTTCGCCGCCAAACTGTTCGTGTAATAAATGCCCTGTAGCTGAACTACCTGTGAAGAATAAGCCATCAATCATTTTATTACTTGCTAATGCTTTGCCTGTCTCTACTTCACCTTGTACTAGGTTTATAACACCTGCAGGTAAACCTGCCGCTTGCCAAAGTTTTAGCACTTCTTCAGAAACTTTCGGAGTTAGCTCACTTGGTTTAAATACAATGGTATTACCGGCGATAAGTGCTGGCACAATATGGCCATTAGGAAGGTGGCCAGGGAAATTATACGGACCAAATACCGCTACAACACCGTGTGGTTTATGACGGATAAATGCTTTAGCACCTGGCATCGGATTTTCAACGGTACCCGTACGTTCTTTGTAAGCGTTTAATGAAATATTAATTTTACCTATCATTGCGCCTACTTCACCCAATGTTTCCCAGCGAGGCTTTCCGGTTTCAAGTGCAATGGTATTTGCTAAAGCATCTTTGTTTTCACCAAGTAGTTCAACAAATTTGGTCACTATGTTAACGCGCTCATCAAAGCTGATCGTTGACCATGACTCAAAGGCCGAGCGAGCACAAGTAATGGCTTCTGCCACTTGTTCAGGAGAAGCTGTTTTACCTTTCCAGATAACTTCATTTCGAGCAGGGTTTAATGAGGTGATTTCATGTCCTTGGCCTGCAAGCCATTGACCATTTATAAATTGAACGTTTGACATATATTTTCCTATTTAATTAGGCGATTAATTACTTAGTAGGCGAACCCAATCACCTTGCTGTACTTGTAAGGCATTGGCAACATCACTTTTCAAAACCACTTGTTTAGCGGTTTCTCGAGGTGTTAATTTGACTTGTGTCGCCCTAAAACTCTCTACCTTAGTGTTGGTAACTATGTATTTTTGAGTGCCTTCTTCAGCACAAGTATCATCGATTAATACTTGATATCTACTACTCTTGCGTACTGCTTTTATTTGACTTAACTCAGCTTCAACGGTTGGGCCAGCATCAAAAATATCAACATAACCACGACGAGAAAAACCTTCAGCTTCAAGTAATCGTAATGCAGGAACAGTATTGCTATGAACATTATTAATAACTTGCTGTGCTTCTTCACTCAGCAGGTTGACATAAACAGGATACTTAGGCATTAAATCTGCGATAAAGTCTTTATTACCAATACCTGTTAAGTAATCGGCCTTAGTAAACTGAATGGAAAGAAAGTGTTCTTCTAACCAGTCATAAAAAGGTGATCTTCCTTCTTCATCACTGACACCACGCATTTCTGCGATAACGCACTCTGAAAAGCGTTGTTTGTGCTCAGCCATAAATAAAAAACGACAACGAGATAAAAATCGACCATTACTGTTTTTACGATGACTTTGTTGTAAAAACAAAGTGCATATTTCGGTTGCTCCAGTGTAGTCATTACATAACGACAAAGTTGCAACCGTATTATGAATACCTAACTCACGAGAGCTATGGACTACTTTACCTAGGTGATAGTGATAAAATGCATTATCTAAACCAACGGCAGCTTCAATACCTGTAGTACCAACGACTTGCCCCGCTTCTGTATCTTCCATTACGAATAAATAACCTTGATCACCAGGTTGTTCTACTTGTGCTTTAAAAGATTCTTCAGAATGGCTAATGCGGGCTCTTAATATATCTTCATTAACAGGTAATGAAGTAAAACCATGGCCAGACTCTATGGCAATACGATATAGATCGTCATAATCAGTCATGCTAATTGGGCGGATGATAATCATAAATAGCTCTCGATGATTAGAAGACAATATTGCTAACGTTTCTTTGTAAAACGTTAGCAATCGGTAGGCTGTTTTTTAACTTAAGAAACTAAAGTAGCAACGGCTTTTTCAAAACGAGCTAACCCTTCTACTATATCTTCATCAGCAATAATTAATGATGGTGCGAAACGTACGATACTTGCGCCGGCAACTAATACCATTACACCTTCGGTCATTGAGGCATTTAAAAAGTCTTTTGCTTTACCTTGGTAGTTGTCATTTAAAACCGCACCAATTAATAAACCTTTACCACGTATTTCTTTAAATACATTGTACTTAGCATTAATTGCATTTAAGCCATCAATATAAAGTTGTGATTTAGCTTTCACACCACTTTGAACTTCTGGTGTATTGATAACGTCAAGTACAGCTTCAGCTACAGCACAAGCTAAAGGGTTGCCACCATAAGTGCTACCATGAGTACCAATCACTAAATGTTTAGCAATATCAGTTGTTGTTAACATGGCACCAATTGGAATACCGCCACCCAAGCCTTTTGCAGAGGTTAAGATATCTGGAGTTACGCCAAGATCCATGTATGCATATAGTGGCCCTAAACGACCTGCACCCGTCTGTACTTCATCAAAAATTAATAATGCATTATGTTTATCACATAAATCACGTAACCCTTGGATGAATTCTGGTGTTGGTGAAACAATGCCACCTTCGCCTTGTAATGGCTCAACCATGATGGCACAAGTGTTATCAGAGATAAGTGCTTTAACACTGTCTAAGTTATTATATTCAGCATGTTCAATATCAGCAGGGCGAGGGCCAAAACCAGCAGAGTATGCTTCTTGACCACCTACGGTCACGGTGAAGAAAGTACGACCGTGAAAGCCTTGTTTAAAGGCGATAATTTGCGATTTGTCAGCGCCGAATTCATTTAATGCCCAACGACGAGCAAGTTTAAGTGCAGCTTCGTTTGACTCTGCACCTGAGTTGGCAAAATATACTTTGTCAGCAAAAGTGCTATCGACAAGTTTTTTAGCTAAACGTAAGGCAGGTTCATTAGTCATCACGTTCGATAAATGCCATATTTTCTCGCCTTGCTCTTTTAGCGCGGCTACTGATGCTGGGTGACAATGACCTAAACTACTAACTGCAATGCCGCCAGCAAAATCAACATACTCATTGTCTTGTTGATCCCATACTCGAGAGCCTTGACCGCGAACTGGAATTACCGCTGAAGGTGCGTAGTTAGGCACCATGACATCATCAAATAACTCGCGATTTACAGAAAACTGTTCTGACATTGTAAACTCCTCAAAATGGGCTGGTTGTGTGTTGCTTAGATAGCGCTAAATTTTAGTATATAAGTAATATAATATTTATGCTGAAAATATTGCTTAGCGCTTAAAAATAGAGCGTAAGTATGTCAGATTTTATTAGCTTTGTCTCGTCAAATCATGCTGTAGGCTATATAAATCAACGGTTTGTCAGGTTTTATTCAGCAAAGGTGAATATTTATAGGTGATGGTTGAAATGTACTTGTTGTGATGGTTTCATAATGGGGTTGAGTTTGGGTGCTAAGAATTAATTAACAGCAAACTTCATAAATACACAAAATTAATTTAGCTTATTTGCTGGTATTTTGTCTAAATCTAATTAAATTTGAGCTTAATATGATTAATATCGCTTTTATTTAATAATGATATTTCATCTTTATTAAGCTTGACCAATTCAAATAATTCTTTAGTTTCGTCATCATTAATTAAAGACGCTTTGGTTAAGCTGCGATAATTTACATACGCTTTAGCTTTAGCGACCAATTGAGCAATTGGACACATTTTACTGATATCTTCAGAATAAGCTAAATCAAACATTGCTTCAGTTATTTGTAATCGATCGAATTGCATTAATTCAATTAAGTCAGCAGATAATTTACTACTTCGCAACACTAGTTGTTCTAGTAATAATTCTGGTGAGTTATCCACTTTTACGAGTACATTATGTAAACGCTTATCTTTGGCTTCAAAGGCTTGGCGTAGCTCTTCTTTATACATATCGTTATACGTTGTTAAAAAACAACGAGTCACAGCCATTTGTCCAATATTAGATAACATACCCGTGGTAAAAGCTGTGTAGCGGTCTAGCCCTTGCTCTTGTGCCAAAGCACTTGATGCAAGAGCGATAGATAGACTGTCATTCCAAAGCTTTCTCTTCATTAAGCCATAAGGCGTGGTACTTTTTGGTAACCAATGTTTTAATATAAAAGTAGGCATAACCAGTTTTAAGTTATCTAAACCAATGTAACTCAACGCTAAACTAGCATCATTAACCTGAACATCTGCACGTTTTCTGTATTGAGGCTTATTCACCAAGCTAACTAGATCTGTTGATAACCATGACAAAGACGTTGCCAGTGGCTTAATTCTATTAATAGAGGTGGCTCTAAGCGACAATAACTCTAAAATTGTAGGGGCAGCATCTTCAACACAAAGTACATTGCTATAAAGGTTAGTTTTGTTATCAAACTCTTCATTCACTTGGCTACGCACTTGTGAATAAAATAGCTCCATCACTTGATTACGAAAATGCTCTTCGCCATGGGCAGCGACAATTTTTTCTTGTTGAGCTTTTATTTCTACGGCTAATAGCTCCCGACGACGGTTCTCTTGCTCGCTACCTTGAAACTGGACAATATTAACTTTACCGTGCTGTTGCCCAGCAAAGTCCTTACTAATACATAAGCTTAAAGAGCGCTGATGTATGGTTGAAATAGTGTCATTGGTGTCAAAAATTTGCATAGTGTTTAGCGAAAATAGTAAGAAGTCAGGTCAATATATTAAGATGGTCTATTAAGTTTATCGTCTTATAGCAATAAAGCATTAATTTTATGGTTTTATTTTAATTATTTAACATTATGTTTACGACTGGCAGTTAAAAAGTTCTGTAATAACTGATGACCCTGTTCAGTCAAAATAGCTTCAGGGTGAAATTGTACGCTATAAATAGGTAAATACTTATGCTCCATGGCCATAATTTCTTTTTTACTTTGATGGCAATCACTACTGTAAGCACTAATAATAAAATCGTCAGAGAGTGTCTGCTCATCGACAATAAGAGAGTGGTAACGAGTAACCTGTAATGGCTGTTTAAGTTGATGAAATAGCCCTTTAGCGTTATGGGTTATTAAACTCGTTTTGCCATGCATTAATCGTTGTGCTTTTTTTACCGTGGCGCCAAAGTGCTGTGCAATACATTGGTGCCCTAAACAAACACCAAGCAAAGGTGTTTTTCCAGAGAACTCCTTAACTACAGCTAACGAAATACCTGCTTCGTCAGGTTCCCCAGGACCAGGAGAGATAACAATAAACTCAGGTTTTAATTGCTCAATGGTAGCAATATCTATTTCATCATGACGAAAAACACTCACTTCTTGACCCAATGCCTGAAAATAATGCATCAGATTAAAGGTAAATGAGTCGTAATTATCGATCATTAATAACAAAGTAAATAGCCTAGCAAAATGAAAACGCGGCTATTCTAATCCTTCAACAAGCTCAGGACAATCGGAATTTATATATGTAGTTAGATATATAAAGCAGTTTACACAAAAAAGCACTTGCTGGTTAACAAGTGCTTTGACTAGGAATTTGTGATTAATTAAAAATTAGCCGTTGCCTGTAACCAAAGTTTATTGGTATCTGTCGCATGATCATCAGCGCTGTAATTCGCGAATTTAAGCAAAACACCATAGGTTTTGTTAATGCTGTAGTTTGCTACTAAATCGAGTTCATTACCGTAATCAATACTATTAACGTCAGAGGTTAAGTTGTGATAAGTTGCGCTAAGCTTCACACCCGATACAGCCCCTTTAACTGTTAAATAAATATCTTGGATACCATCAGCAGGTGTCCCTAAGAATTTATCTGCCCAACCTTGGAATTTATGCTTTGTTGCTAATGGCGTATTAAAACCAACACCATTATCACTACCGAGTAATTCATATCCGCCTAAAACAGTGATTCCGGAGAACTTTGAACCCACTTCAGCATTTAAATAAGTAGCGGTATAACTATTTGGATTATCGCCATTGTCACTTTGACTAGCTGCACTGGCATTAACAAATACAGGGCCGAATTTACCATTATATAAAGCGCCATAAGTGCTACTAGAATTAGCTGCAGCGGCATCAAAATCTAGAATGTAGGCAAATGCTGAGACTTTATGGGCTTTATTTATTTTGTAGCCTAGGTTAGCCAAATGAAAGTCACCACTGTCATTTTTGGCGACAATGTTATTAACATTATGGATATAGCTATAATCTACTGAAAATGCGCCGGTATTATATTGAGCACGAACACCATCATAAGTTTGTTCGTTTTGACGCCAGCCAACACCACCAACAAAACGTTGATTGTTATGTAAAATACGTTGGCGACCTACAATAGCGCTAAAACCACTGTTTGCGTATTTTAAGTAACCTTGGTTAACATCGGTTCCTTTTGGATCGGCCACAACAGGGTATTCAGTTTGGCCATTTCTATTACTGTTGTAGTCATCAACTAAGGCACTAACGTTATCTACTTCTAAACCGAGAGAAAAATTTTGATAACTACCGGTATTGACTGTTATTCGGCTTTTTACTGTTAAGGCATCCGCATTTTCGTCAATACCATCTTGATCTACGCCTTCATAGCGAGCACGAAATGATAATTGTACTGTACTGTCACTTAATGCTTCGGTAATTCCTTTTCCATGAGCTGGCTCCGCTGCAAACGCCATTGGTGCGGAAAACATCGCCATTGTTAAAAGTGAGAGACTAAACTGTTTTGTGTTGATGTAGTTCTGGTTCATAAGGTTCATCCTAGGTTTATGTTTTAATCATTGATAAATAGAAGCCAGTACTTTATTTTTGTTGTTTTTGTACTCGTTAAGCTCATATTAGAAACTCTGTCTAATTTAGTGTTTGATTTTAATCAATTGATTGCAATAAGTTACATCTTTGCAACGGTATGTTGATTTACGTCAAACTTTTTTTACAACATCACTCTACGCAGAGAAGTCTACAACATTATGACAAATATTGTTAATTTCAACTTCTCTGCTATTGTTGAAGTAGAGTGTTCGGCTTGATTATCACTGTTTTGTAAAGGTAGTTTGTCCGTGGTTCAACTAGGAGAAGTTTAATGCCAGAAGAAAGACGTAAAGTAGAAGCAAAGATAAAGCAGTTACTAAAGGAATTGAGTGTCGCTCAACAATGTTCATTAAGTGAGATTAGTCATTTTGGTTATACACTTTCTTTTGTAAGGCAAACACCTGACGGAAAGTTAGCCGTAGTACAAATGGATGATACTGCGATCACAATCGATGAGGATGGAGAAATAGATCACAATTCAGCGATAAAAACCCGCAATTAAAAACAAAGTACCGTTTAATTTATTAATGAGACTATTAAACAAATCAACAATATCGTAGAAACACCTTGCCAAAACCGTACTGGATTTCTCTCTAATAAAGGCTGACTTTTATAGTCCTTAATTGCATCGATATTTGGTTTATTTAAATTACTATAAAATTCAGAAAATGCCTGTGAACGCATAGTCGGATTAGGTTGGGTGGCTTGCTGTAAAGTTAAATCCACCCATAAAGGGAGATCATGACGGTACTGTTTTACACTGCGGTAGTGCCATTGTTGGTAGCTATTATAGTTTATTGATTTAGATTGTGGCTTATAAGGAAATTGCCCTGTTAGCATTTCATAGCAAATCACACCCAGTGAAAAAAGATCACTTAGATGATTTGCTTGCATACTCAGTTGAGTCTCAGGAGCGACATAATTTATTGAGCCTTGAGGGATAGTTTCCGTAAGTGTTTCTTGATTTTCATCGAGTGAGGCAACAAATACCGCACCATAATCAATCAATTTCACTTGTCCATATTTGTCTATCATGATGTTATCAGGCTTTAAATCTCGATGTACGACATCGAGGCGTTGGAATGCACGTAAGGCAGAAATAACCTGTTTGATGATGTCCCTAACTTGGGCAATGCTAGGCTTAGGGTTGTCATACATCCACTGACTTAATGTATGACCATCAATATATTCGCTGGTATGGTACAAAAAATCACTACCATCATTAATGCCATTTACTATCATCACATTTTCATGTTTTACGCGTGTACCAAGCCAGGCTTCCCGCATAAATGCTTGTAGATAAATTGCATCATCGACAAAATTTTCAGAAGGTGCCTTCAACGCTAACTGCTCACCAGTGTTAGTATCTTCAACTAAATATAAATAAGAGCGAGTACTAGCATGGATAATCTTTTTGACTTGATAACTATCAATAGATTGGCCAACCTCTAAGGCAGGAGGAATGGATTTTTGTCTTAAATCGCGCTCAATTTCGGCTAGTTGTTTGTTAGGGATATCATGTATAAATACCAGTAAACAACTAACATTATCATCACTACCAGCAGCTAAAGCCTGTTTAACAATAACTTCACTTAATTGTTCCAACTCTTTATTGTCAGGAGAAGAGGACAATGTCGATAACGCTGCTTTGAGCTGTTTAGCAGATAAAAACTCATGTACACCATCACAAGTTAGTAGGTAGATGTCATTTGCTTGCAAGTCTACTTGATGTACATCAACTTGTAATCGAGAATCAGCGCCTAAAGCTCGGGTAAGAACCATAGAGTTCGAGCCTTGTTTGCAATTGTGATCTTGACTAATAGCTTCTAACTGCTGGTGTCGATATTTACTAATTCGAGTATCGCCAACATGAAAAATATAACCGGTTGCCGATTTAAGTATCATGGCTGAAAAAGTGGTTAGCCATTGGTGTTGTTGTTCAGAGTAATGATGACCGCCAAGGCTACTATTTTGAGAAAATAACCATTGATTCAAACTAGTGATGACTTTAGCGGCACATTTATTGGTCGACCACGTTTCGGGCGTGGCATAATAATCACCAATAAATTGAGTGACAGCTAGCTGTGAAGCTTCAGCGGCTTTAGTCGCGCTTGAAACTCCATCAGCAATACAAGCAATGGCGCCTTTTGAGCTTAACTCACTATTTTGAGGGATAAACGCAGCAAAAGCATCTTGATTTTCTGCCTTAACTCCTGCGCAAGAATATCCACCATATCCAAGTTTTAAGTTCGCGCAGGATGCTTTCGCTTTTCCCCGTTCATTGCTGGTATTATTTGTCATCAAGTTATAGGACCTACTTAGTGAACTTTTATCAGTTCAACAGTGCCGTCTTCGCGCACTTCAGTAATAGTACCGCTAGGCTCTTCCATAAACAATAAAGTAATAAAGCCAACAATTGCGGTAATTGCAATCACGGTAAAGAAGGTCGAGTAATCAACCATTGTTAATACTGTTAAGTATACTACAGCACCAACGTTACCATAAGCGCCTGTCATACCTGCAATTTGACCCGTTAAACGACGTTTAATTAATGGTACGGCAGCAAAAACTGCACCTTCACCTGCTTGTACGAAGAATGAACATGCCATGGCTGCAATTACAGCTAAAACAATTGGCCAGCTGTTATCGATAGCCGACATAGTGAAGTAACCTATCGCTAAACCAGCTGTTAAAATTAATAAGGTTTTCTTACGGCCAAATTTGTCTGATAACCAACCGCCACCAGGACGAGACATTAAGTTCATGAATGCATAGGTTGAAGCAAGCATTGCTGCGTAAACCATGCTAATTTCAAATGTTTCAGCAAAGAATAACGGTAACATAGATACTACAGCCAATTCACTGCCGAACGTAGCAAAATAAAGAATATTTAATACCGCCACTTGCTTGAATTTGTAACGGTGAATTTCAGCGACAGGCTCTTTGAATACGTGACCATTTACTTTGATGGTTTGCTTAACTTCTAAC
The DNA here is from genome assembly GCF_057551365.1 of Colwellia sp. KS18-150. Lineage (NCBI taxonomy): Bacteria > Pseudomonadati > Pseudomonadota > Gammaproteobacteria > Alteromonadales > Colwelliaceae > Colwellia > Colwellia sp. KS18-150. The sequence goes on from NZ_BAAJMC010000001.1 coordinate 304,254, forward strand.
GCGTATAATGCAACCAATGAAATATAAGCAATTAAAGCACTGCTTTCAGTTAATAAGCTAACACCTGCTGGAGAAAGCTTCCATGTTAATAACGCTAACGCTCCATACATAGGTAATTTCATGATTAGTAGTAACCAGAAGTCGCCTTTAGAAGTAACTTCCATCGCACCTGTTTGCTTAGGTTTGAAGTATGTTGACCCTTTAGGGGTATCTGTTACGTTTGCATACCAAATAAAACTGAATGCTAAGCTTAACGCACCCGTGATACCAACTGCATATCTCCAGCCGTCATCACCACCAAACATTAATGCAACAGTCGGTAAGGTCATTGCCGCAGCGGCAGAGCCAAAATTACCCCAACCACCGTAGATACCTTCAGCTGTACCTAATTCGTTCGCAGGGAACCATTCAGATACCATACGAATACCGATAACAAAACCTGCGCCGATGAAACCTAGTAAGAAACGAGCAATTGCCGCTTGTTCAAACGAGTCAGCCAAAGCGAACATGAAACAAGGAATACTACATACAGCAAGCAGAACAGCGTAAGTTAAACGAGGGCCGTATTTATCCGTTAACATCCCGATAATAACACGTGCTGGGATGGTTAATGCAACGTTAAGTAGCATTAAGGTTTTAATTTCTGATTTTGTCAAACCAAGAGAGTCTGCAACAACAGATACTAATGGTGCAAAGTTAAACCATACTGCAAAGGTGATAAAGAACGCTATCCAGCTCAAGTGTAAAACTTTCATTTTACCGGTAAATGACAGAAGCTTAATGCCCGCTTGTGTACTCATAAGTAATTCCTATTTCTAGTCGTACGTAGATGATAAAGTTAAATTAACAGATATAGAGCAAGTGAAGTGCCAATACGTAAAAGTAATTTTATTTATTGTTATCAGATGTTTATATGTTTTCTGTCTATATGTGTTCTGTTTTTTTGCACTGTTTCCACTATGTTGCACAGCTAAAGTGCAAAGCTTGTCGTAGTGACTTTTATGCTGTTACAATAAGTGATTACTTTGATAATCATTTTATGTAAAGGACTTCCTATAAATGAATAACTCGTTGAATTCTGTATTGATTTTACTGGTTTTGTTACCGTGTATTTCAATAGCTGAAACCAAGACTGATGAGAAAAATTGGCAGAAACCCAATCCCGTTTTTAAGCAAGAATTTGACTGGTTAAAATTGAGCTCCGATGAATGGTTAAAAGGCGATATCGTTTCAATGTACGATGAAGAGCTCGAGTTTGATAGTGATGAGCTCGATATGCAAACGATTGATTGGGATGATGTAGCAGAGCTAAGAAGTAAAGATGTTCTTAGTATTCGGATGATTGATGGCACTATTGCTGAAGGATACCTTGTCGTCAAAGAGGGTAAGCTAACTTTAGTGAAAAATGGTCAAGCAGTTAACTATAAACTCTCAGAATTAATTTCAATCGCATCATCGGAAAAAAATGAAATAGATTTATGGGATGGTTATATTAAACTGGGAACTAATTTTCGTCGTGGTAATACCGTTCAATTTGATTATACAATCAATGCTGGTGTACAACGAAGAAGTTCGAGTAGCAGATTCAAAGCGGATTACACTGCCAATTACAGTCGTTTTGAAGACCAAGATACCGGAGTTGAGTCAACCACCGCTGATAGTAGTAGGCTAACGTCGACTTATGATTGGTTTTTTAGTCAAAAAATATTCTTAAGAGCAATGGATTTTGAATATTTCAGTGATGAATTTCTCAATGTAGACTATCGGGTAAGTTACGGTGTCGGTGTTGGTTATCATATGATTGATAATAGTCGTACTTCATGGGATGTAAATGCTGGTCCTAGTTATCAAAAAACACACTTTAAGACTGTAACTGGAGATGAAAAACAAAGTGAAACGTCCCCCGGTTTAGTATTAGGAACAGATTTTACTTACGAAATCACTAGTGATATTGATTTTGAAACCTCTTATCAAATTCAATTTGTCAATGAAACATCAGGTGAATATTTGCATCACTTTGAAACCAGTTTAGAAATTGAGCTTGCTAATGATTTTGATCTTGATTTGGCTTTTACAGTAGATCGAACAGAGAACCCTCATTCTGATGAAAATAATAACATTCCTGAGAAAAATGATTATCGCTTTGTGGTTAGTTTAGGCTACGATTTTTAATTTTTTAGGGTAGGTTGTCTTTGAAGTTCATGGTTAAATTTGTCGTTTGTGTTTTATTATTTGGTTTAAATGAAACTGTTTTAGCGCAAACAACAGGTAAAGGTTTTCCTGTTTGGCAAAAACCAACACCGGTTTTTAGTCAAGATTTTGATTGGTTAAAACTGACTTCTGAAGAATGGCTAAAAGGTGACATCATCTCTATGTATGATGATGAGCTTGAATTTGACAGTGATGAGTTTGGCGTTAAGTTTTTCGACTGGGAAGATGTTAGCGAATTACGCAGTCGGTTTGATCAACAAATTCGTCTAGCTGATGGCCGAATTGTGCAAGGGTTTCTCATCGTTAAAGAAGGGCACTTAAAGCTCATTAGTGCCGGTACTGAGCAAAACTTTCCGTTATCTGATTTACTTTCTATTACTTCGGCTGCAGATACACGAAGAGACTTATGGGATGCAAAAGTCAGTATTGGTATTGACTATAGTCAAGGCAATTCAAATCAGCTTGATTATATCGTCACCGCCGAAGCTCAGCGCAGAACACCCACGACGCGTTTGAAAGCTGATTTTGTCTTTACTTATAGTGAAAATACGCTTGAAGATACCAATCAAGTTTCTATCAACACCAGACGATTAACGACTTATCTTGATTGGTTTATCAGTGCTGATGTTTTCTGGCGAGTTATCGAGTATGAAAATTACAGTGATTTACAGCAAAATATAGATGTACGCAATAGTATTGGTAGCAGCTTAGGTTATCATATTCTTAATACTAAACGCATTGAATGGGACTTTACTGTAGGACCAAGTTATCTAGCCACTAAATATAATTCAGCGGTTGCTACAACATCTGATAATAGCGGCGCATTAAGTCTAAGTACCTTATTTGATTATGAAATATCTAGTAAAATAGATTTTATACTGGATTATCAAATGAAGTTTGTAAGTGAAGAATCTGGTGAGCGCAACCATCACTTTAAAACCGGATTTGAGTTTGAGTTTATAGATGATCTTGATTTAGATATCATGTTTTATCTCGATAGAATTGCTAAACCTGTCGTCGCTATTGAAAATGAAACTCCTGAGTCAAATGATTATCGCTTAGCGGTTAGTTTTGGTTATCAATTTTAATGATAAAGTATGATAACCTCACGGGTTAATCATGTTTTATGGTTACGTCGGTTCTCGGTATACTAGAGCAGCATAAAATATAGCCGTTTTGTACTTCTTGTGCCGTTAATCCATCAGTGGCTAACTGTGTTACTTCTCCTTTGATGAGCTTGGCTTTGCAGTTACTACACATGCCAGCTCGGCATGAATAAGGCAAGATTAGGCCAGCATCTTCACCATGCTCTAATAACGTCTTTTGGTTTTTAGTTTTATAGTGTTTATTCCATTTTTCAAAATGAATCTTAACTTCATTATTAGTCGGTTTTTCAGTGCTTTTCATTGTCTTTTTACTTCCAAAAATTTCATAGTGATATTGCTCTTTGTTCAAGCCAAGTTTTATTAAATACTGCTGTGCGGATTGTCGAAATCCTTCTGGGCCGCAAACATACACTTCATAATTTAATAAATCAGGAATGTTTGATAACATTTTTTCCGTTAAGTGCCCTTGATAACCCTGCCATTGAGGTTTAACTCGCTGAGTTAATGTGTAGTTTATTTGGCAATTACCGTGTTGCTTTGCCAATTCAGATACTTCTTGTTGGGCTATTAAATCATCTTCACTATGAGCACTATGAAAAAAGGTAATTTGATTTTTTACTTGTTGCATTGTCATAAAACGCAACATTGACAACATGGGAGTTATGCCGCTACCAGCAGATAATAAGAGTACTTTTCTTGGTATAACTTCAGGCAAATGGAAGTTACCACTTGGTGCTCGTGACGTTACCGTATCGCCAACACTGAAATGATCATGAAAGAAATTTGATACTTTACCATTTGGAACACGTTTGATGGTTATTTGCAGTTGTTTTTTTACCGAAGGTGGGGAAGATATAGTGTAACAACACACTTGCTCAATACCGAAAATATTTATTTTGAAGCTAATGTGTTGGCCGGCAAATTGTGTAACTTGGCTGTCACCACACCAAGAAAATACAAAGGTTTTTACATCATGGGTTTCCGGTATTATTTGCTGACAAGTAAGTTGCATCTCTTGCCCTAATTGTTGTTCGGTTTTATTTGCCTTATCTATGAGTGTAGCTGGTTTTATTTGAGATTCTTTGAAGGTTAGTGGCTTTTGCTTACTTAACACGACTACTTTATCCCCTGGCTTTATTTGTCCTTGGTTAAGAGGAATTAAATTTTGTCCAAACATCACTTCACCTTGTAACGTTTGTCGAAAAGATTTTAATGTTCTTAATGGTTGAAACTCTTGTTTTTTTTCAGCTGTTTTAGGATTTATCGTGGTAAATATACATCGCTCACAAGGTTTACTAACTATAAATTCAACCTCGCCAATTCGAATATGATGCCAAGTATCCTCTTCAAAGGCTGAACAATCCTCAACGACAATATTAGGGCGAAAATGCGCCATGGAAACACTATCAACTTGTTGGTTTGCAAGACGCTGATTTAGATCATCTAGTGAAGCTTGAGAAATTAACAATAACGGGTAACCATCGGAAAAAGCGACTTTTCGCGCTTTTTCTGTGCCTGGTTTTCTCTCTCGATGTGATTTCGAGCCGAAAAATAGTAACTGGCATGGTCGTTGTAAATAGTCACTAAACCACTGGCTAGCTAATGAAGAACATAGCTGCCCGTCAATATCATCTCCCCAAACATTGACTTGCTGATATTGGTTAGTAAATTCTGCATACGATAACGTTAGTGGCTGCATATTCTCTGCAGTTATCAATAAACCTTGCTCAGTTAACTCCGTTTTTACTAAACATAATCTAGGCTCTGTTCTAGCCGTAATAAATTGCCCAGTTGGATCACTTAAAACAAAACGTCGATCAAAGTCCAAACCTAATTCAGTGACTTGTGCAGCCGGGATATCAATTCCTGCTGTTGATTTGATAGGGTAAATATAAAGGCTGCTAACGTTGCTTTTTGACATGTGTTATCCGATTTGCGTTAAAATTAAACAGGTAAAATGATTTTGCACTCAAGCATTGCTTTATAAGGTATATTAACCACCATTATCTTTCATCTTATTTAATGTTTCTTTTTCTTTTTTATGGCAAATAAAACTCAACATATACATATTCTTGGCATTTGCGGTACGTTTATGGGCGGCATCGCAGCTTTAGCGAAAGAGCTTGGTTTCCGAGTCAGTGGTTGTGACGCTAATGTTTACCCACCTATGAGTACACAACTTGAACAGTTAGGCATCGAATTAAAGCAGGGCTATAAAATCGAACATTTTGATGATGAGCCAGATCTCATTATTGTCGGTAATGCCATGTCACGAGGGAATGCTATGGTGGAATATATGCTGGACCGTAATATCCCTTATATATCGGGTCCACAATGGCTATTAGAGAATGTACTTAAAGATCGTTGGGTGTTAGCTGTATCTGGAACGCACGGCAAAACAACTACCAGTAGCATGCTAGCTTGGATTTTAGAATATGCCAATTTGACACCGGGTTTTTTAATTGGTGGCGTGCCACAAAATTTTGATAGTTCAGCTAGATTAGGCAATGCCCCATTTTTTGTTATCGAAGCAGATGAATACGACACAGCATTTTTTGATAAACGTTCTAAGTTTGTACACTATCGACCAAGAACGTTAGTGATAAATAATATGGAATTTGACCACGGTGATATTTTTGATGACTTAGCGGCGATTCAGCGACAATTTCATCATTTAGTCAGAATGGTACCCAGTAATGGTTTGATATTATCACCAAAAAATGAGCCGGCAATAAATGACACCATAGCGATGGGGTGCTGGACGCCAACAGAGCAAAGTGATTGTCAGTCAGGCTGGCAGGCAAAGAAACTACTTAGTGATGGCAGTCAGTTTATCGTGACATTTAAGGGTGTAGAGCAGGGCACAGTAACGTGGCCACTCATTGGTGATTTTAATATTGATAACGGTTTAATGGCTATTTCTGCAGCACGTCATGCCGGGGTACCTAGCCACATCGCTATCGAAGCCTTAGCAAGTTTTGTTAATACTAAGCGTCGATACGAGTTAAAAGGGGAGGTGAATAATATTCGTCTTTATGATGATTTTGCTCATCACCCAACAGCCATTGCTAAAACTTTAGCCGGCGCTAGAGCGCAGCTTGATATTCGTCAAGCACAGCAGCATAGCAAAGGTCGTCTTATCGCTGTGTTAGAGCCTCGTTCTAATACGATGAAGTCAGGTATTCATAAAAAAGCTTTACCACAGTCATTAAAAGCAGCCGATCAAGTGTTTATTTTTCAAGATGAACAAATTCAGTGGTCAGTAAGTGAACTTATTAATCAATGCCAACAAACCTGCACAGTAGAGCAAACTATCGATGACTTAGTAATGAGAATTAGCGAGCAAAGCCAAGCGGGTGATACTATAGTGGTGATGAGTAATGGTGGCTTTGGCAATATTCATCAAAAAATATTATCGGCGTTAACCAGTAAGTATCGTAATTTAACAAATGAACAAAATGGATAAGCAAGTGGCAAAAATTAACATGGCGCAATTTGACAAAAAAATAACATTAGCCATAACGGGAGCTTCTGGCTCTGCCTACGCGTTACGACTTTTAGAATGTTTAGTCGCAGCTAATTATCAAGTATACCTGCTGTGCTCAAGTGCAGGTCGTGTGGTTTTGGATACTGAGCTAAATTTTAAATTACCCTCGTCGCCAGATGCGGCTAGCGATATATTGATTAAAAAATTTAATGCGCAAGCCGAGCAAATAAAAGTGTTTGGTAAGGAGCAGTGGTTTTCTCCGGTTGCTTCTGGATCTGCAGCACCGAAACAAATGGTGGTTTGTCCTTGTTCAACAGGAACGTTAGCAGCGATTAGTCAGGGCATGAGTGATAATTTAATTGAGCGCGCTGCTGATGTGGTGATTAAAGAGCGTGGCCAGCTTATTTTAGTTGTACGTGAAACCCCTTTTTCAACCATACACTTAACCAACATGTTAAGTTTGTCTCAGCAAGGCGTTACTATTATGCCTGCAGCGCCAGGCTTTTATCATCAACCAGAGTCCATTAATGATTTGGTCGATTTTATGGTGGGGCGAATGTTAGATCATCTTGGAATAGAGCAAAAAATTATGCCTAGATGGGGTTATCAGCAATAGTTGTAGAATGTTATTAATACACTTCATCTAAGAAAGTGATCACTTCTTTAGGTGGATTGGTATAACTTAGTTAATGCTTGATTTTTGGAAATAATAAGACATCTTATTGTTATCAATTATATGGTTTAGCACAGGTGAAATACTTTTTAAGTAGGCTCTATTATTTTCATTATCGTGGCAAGTGATCACTAAGCGGTCAACTGCCATTGGAGCACCAATGTCATAATTCGCTTGAGGGTATTTTAAGTGCTCGGTCATGTTGATGAAATCACCATGATCGTGAATTGCGACATCTATCCGACCATGATTTAGCATTTCTACTAAAAAAGCTAAATTACTGACTTGTATATATTTAGCCCCCTTAATATTAAACCGCTTCACATAATTCCAAGTGCCTTCATCTCTAATTACACCAATGGTTTTGTTAGTGAGTTCGTCTTTAGTGTGAATGGTTTTCTGATTTGGCGCGGTAAAAGCAAGATAGTTTACTTGGGCAAAACTCTCACTATGAATAACATTTAAACCGGTAAAATAGGGAGGATGTAAACTGCTAGGGATTAGACAGTCGCTACGTTGACTAAATAGCATTTTTGCTCCGCGAGCGGGAGAGAAAACTTGATAAATTTGATTAACGTTACTTACTTTAGCTAAATCCGCCATCATGATATCAAACGCCCCTAATAAATTTTGCTGTATTGCACCACTGAATTCTAATGCGGCGATATTCACAGTGATAATATTGGCAGGCGTTTCAGTTCTTTTTATCGTGTTTTCTTTAGTATTTACCACAAATGTTACTAGTAATACGCTGAAAAAAAGCAAAGTTTTGATAATAATACCTGAGCAAGCTAAAAGATAAAACTCGTTCTATATTAACCCATCGATAAAAAAATACTAGTTATCGTATTCGGCTACACTTTTGTTTATCAATATGTTTTAGTGTTGGCGAAAATGCATTATATTGTATGCAATTCGGTTATATGTAACCGTAATAATAATCTTTCAAAGGTATTGAAATATGTTTTTCCCAACTAAGATGATAAAGGCAATGTCAGTATGTATTGCCAGTGCAACCTTACTTGTTACTATGGAGATAAGTGCTGTAGAAACAAAACAAGCTGAGGCGGATAAAGCAGATAAAAAAGCTCCATGGTCAGTAAACTCTCCGCAAGGAGAATTTAAAGATGTCAACATTGATGTGACTTCTGGCACTTGGATGAACCTTGATGTTAGCCCAGATGGGAAAACGATAATTTTTGATTTGCTCGGCGATATTTATACTATGCCGATTAAAGGTGGCACAGCTAAACCTTTAATGACAGATATTGCTTGGCAAATGCAGCCAAGATATAGTCCCGACGGTAAATATATCGCTTTTACATCTGATGAAGATGGTGGGGATAATTTATGGATTATGGACCGGGATGGCAATAACGCTAAAGCGGTTTCTAAAGAAGAGTTTCGCTTATTAAATAGCCCAGCTTGGTCACCTGATGGTAATTATCTTGTTGGACGAAAACATTACACTAGCACACGCTCACTAGGTGCTGGAGAAGTTTGGCTATACCATAAAACGGGTGGCAGTGGTGTCATGCTTACTAAAAGGCCAAACGATCAGAAAGATCTCGGTGAGCCAGCATATTCTGCAGATGGTAAATATGTTTACTTTTCTCAAGATGCCACACCTGGAAAAACATTTCATTATTCAAAAGATTCAGTTAAAGGCATTTATAAAATCAAACGTCTTGAACTTGCCAGTGGTGAAATAGATACCATCATCAGTGGTAAGGGTGGTGCAATTCGACCAACGCCTTCACCTGATGGTAAATCCATTGCGTTTATTAGCCGTGATGATTTTTCTACTAATTTATATTTGTACAATTTACAAAGTGGTGAAGAAACGCTGATTTATGAAAATCTAGAGCGTGATATGCAAGAAACATGGGCTATCCATGGGGTTTATCCTAATATTGCTTGGACTCCCGATAGTGACAGTTTAGTGTTTTGGAATAATGGCAAAATAAACCGTATTGATTTAGCATCAAAAAAATCATCGGTGATCAATTTTCACGTCAAAACCACGAAAAAAATTCAACCGGCGCTACAGTTTAAACAAGAATTACCACAAGATAACTTTACCGTGAAAATGTTAAGGGATGTTGAAATATCACCTGACGGTAAAAAAGTAGTCTTTGAATCAATGGGACATATCTACACACGCAATATAGTAGACGGTAAAGCTAAAGGGAAAGCCAAGCGTCTAACCAAGCAAAAGTCTCATTTTGAATTAAACCCGAGCTTCTCTCGTGATGGCAAGCAAATTGTTTATGCGACATGGCAAGATCAACAACAAGGGCAAATTCGTATTGTCTCGAGCCGTGGCGGAAAGGGGAAAACGCTATTAAAGGAAAGAGGCAAATACATTGAGCCAGTCTTTTCACCAGATGGAAAAACCGTGGTATATCGCAAAATCTCAGGTGGTTATATTACTGACCCTACTTGGGATTTAAATACAGGAATTTATGCTGTTTCAGCGAAAGGTGAACGAAAAACAACTAAGCCTGTGTTGATCACGGAAAATGGTTATCAAGCGCATTTTGGTGTTAGTAACGATAATATTTATGTAATGCGTGGTGGTGAAGAGCCAAAACTTGCCTATGTTAGTCTTGATGGCAAAGAAGATAGAGTTTTATATCAAGGTAAATTTGCGACAGAATATAAAGTATCACCAAGTGGTGAGTACTTAGCTTTTGCCGAGCGTTTTAAAGTATTCGTAACGCCGTTTATTGAGCGAGGCGATGCTATCTCTATTGGTCCTAAAGGTGGCAATTTACCAGTTAAACAATTATCAGTACGTGCAGGACAGGGCATTAACTGGCACGGTGATTCTACTAAACTGTACTGGAGTTTAGGTGCTGATTTGTATCAAGCAAGTATTGTTGATTTATTTGCTATTACAGCAAGCAATAAAGATGGGAAAAACCAGCCAGCTGAAAAGTCACCAGTCACCAAAACTCACCTAGGTTATAGCAAAAAAGTGGATAATCCTGCTGGTGTAATCGCATTTGTTGGCGGTAAAGTCATTACCATGGAAGGAGAGCAGGTTATTGAAAATGGTGTTGTTTTGGTTGAAGGTAATAAAATCAAAGCGATTGGTACGCAATCAGAAGTGAAAATTCCTTCTTCAGCGAAAGTTTTTGATATCTCAGGTAAGAGTATTATGCCGGGTTTGATTGATGCCCATGCGCATGGCCCTCAAGGAAGTAATCAAATCATCCCACAACAAAACTGGAAAAACTATGCTGGCTTAGCGCTTGGCGTGACCAGTATCCATGATCCGTCCAATGATACTAATGAGTTTTTTGCGGCTAGTGAGATGCAAAAAGCTGGAGACATAGTCGCAGCACGTTTGTTCTCTACGGGTAAAATACTATATGGTGCAAATTATGCCGGTTATACCGCACATGTGGATAATCTAGAGGACGCTAAATTTCATGTTGAGCGCTTGAAAAAAGCAGGTGCCTTTAGTGTTAAGAGTTATAACCAACCACGTCGAAATCAAAGGCAACAATTCATTCAAGCAGCTCGAGAATTAGAAATGCTTGTTGTGCCTGAAGGGGGCTCTTTATTACAGCATAATTTAACTATGGTGGTTGATGGTCATACAACCTTAGAGCACTCTATTCCAGTGGCAAACATTTATGATGATGTTAAACAGTTATGGTCACAATCTAATATGGCTTATACGCCAACACTAGTTGTTGCCTATGGTGGTATTTGGGGTGAAAATTACTGGTATGACACTACAGATGTTTGGTTGCACCCTCGCCTGAGTCAGTATGTACCTGCAGAGTTTTTACAGCCTAAATCGATGCGCAGACCAAAAGCTCCATTGCATCATTACAATCATATTCAAGTAGCTAAGGTGGCTAAAGAATTACAAGATATAGGAATTAAAGTTAATGCCGGTGGCCATGGGCAGCGTGAAGGCTTAGCTATGCATTGGGAAATGTGGATGATGGCTCAAGGCGGAATGACACCGTTGCAAGCTATTCGTACTGCGACAATTGCGCCAGCAAAAACCTTAGGTTTGGATAAGCAACTAGGCTCCATAAAAGTTGGCAAATTAGCCGATTTGATTGTTATTGATGGTGATGTGAGCCAAGACATTCGTTTAAGTGATAAAGTGCAGTACACCATGATTAATGGTCGCTTATATAATGCTGAAACAATGGATGAAATTGGCAACTACGATAACAAGCGAGCTAAATTTTATTTTGAAAACTAAAAAATTGATGAATTAGGTCTACAACAATCATTTATCAAAGTTACGTTAAAGCACTATATCAAGTAGATATAGTGCTTTTTTTGTTAGTTTCGCCTTTATAATAGTACTGATAGTTAACCTTAATCTAATCTTAACCTAGGTATGGTAAGTGAGCATTTACTTGTCTTGGCAAATGCATATTATTCAATAAGCTAGTCGTAACCGTCGTTAATTTTCAATTGGTATAATTCTGTACAAGGGGAGGCAATTTCATTAAGCTATAGATAATTGTAGTCGTATTACTAAATTCTGCTCGGCTACCCAAGTAACCATAAATGTTGGTCTGATATGGAATGTTATAAAAACTTTTACTTAGCTTTTAGAAGAAAGTATGTCCTAGGTGTTCGAAGCATTAACCTTTCCCTTGTGATAATATTCTCTCTATTTTTTCCTTCTTTCTCAGCGAATGCAGCTCAGCATATTTTTTCTTTCGATAATAGTTTATTAACCTTCATTTTAGGGATTTGTTTACCTATTCTCATTTTTATGTGTTGGCGTTTTTTTTATAACAAACCTAATCAGCAAGAAGATTACACTATATCTAAAGACGAGCTATTTAATTATACCCACGACTTAACGACTAATTTACCTACGGCTCAGCACGCATTAAAACAATTTGAACAGGTACTTAAAGCCAATAAAGATAGTCGGATGGCGGCGGTAGTTTTTAAGCCTATAAACTTCAAACAGGTGAATACTGTTTTAGGGCATCATAATTCAGATATTTTACTGTTGCAGTTAGCGTATTGTTTACAAAAAAATGTAGCAGAAAATCAAGCCTTATTAAGTTTTGATAGCAACCCTGAGCCAGTTCGATTAGCGAGATTACAAGGGTTAGACTTTTTAGTGGTCTTTGACCTCTCAACTTCTAGCCATGAGGCTAATCACGTTATTGATGATTTATGTATGCAGCTTGCCAATGCTGTTCCTGATGCCATGAGCTTTAAAAGCTTCTCATTAAATTTTGAGTTAGCCTTTGGGATCGCAATTAGTGATGAGCATGGTAATAGTGTTCATGAAATCGTTGCTCATGCTACAGACGCTTTATTAAAAGCGGAATCTAAAGAGCGAACTATTCAATACTTTGACAATAGTGCAGTACTTTATACCGAGCAGCAATTAGCGCTGATGGAGAGTTTACGCCAAGATATTTTAGCAGAAGATTTGCGCTGGTATTTACAGCCGCAAGTTAATGTCGATGATAACTCATTGGTAGGCTTTGAATTAAAAGTACATTGGTATAACGATGACAAAGAGCCAATGGAACTGCCTGATTTTGTTGATTTGGCTGAACACAGTGGCGAAGTATATCGTTTGACTAAACAGATGTTTAAACAAGCATTTAAGGCACTGTTTACCTTACACAAAATGGGCGTCTATCAAAGAGTATCTGTCAGCCTTTCCAGTAAAAACCTACTTGAGCCAGATTTAGTTGATTATATTGAACAGCAAATGAAAAATTTCAATATATCTGGTAAATATTTGATGATAGAGCTTAATGAGCCAATGATGTTATCTGCATGTCAGCGTGCAAAAAGTACTATTGATCAATTAAAGTCATTGGATGTCACCATAGCTATTTTTAATTTTTCCGGTGGCTATGAGTCATTACGCTATCTTAGGAAAATGGCTATTCATCAAGTTAAAATTAACTGCCAGCAATTGGGTAAACTTGACAGCAATAGTGCGGATAAAGCGATTATTAATGCGTTAATCACATTAACACGGAGCATGAAAATACCGTTAATAGGTACTAATATCGATAAACATGAAGCCGTTAATCAATTTGTTGCAATGGGAGGGAAACTCATCCAAGGTGATATCATCAATAAAGGTGTTGTACCCGATGAAATAGAAATTTGGCTAGCTAGATGGTTTAGTCAACACCCAGAAGCTAAACCCAGACTCTAATTATTCAATATCTAAAGCATCCGGTGAAAGAATAATGCCGGTATTATCTGCGTAGATATGATCGTCTGGTAATATGGTGACGCCACCAAAGTTGATAGCAACATCACTTTCACCTAACTCGGTATCGGTTGCTCCAACAGGAATAGACACTAAACCTTGAATACCTATTTCTATGTCTTCTAGTGCATCAACATCACGGACACTGCCATAGCAAATAATACCTTCCCAACCATTGCTTGCCGCCGCTTCTGCGATATTTATGTCAATTAGGGCACGTCGAGGGGAGCCACCACCGTCTATCACTAGTACTTTGCTGGTACCGTCGGTGGCAACAATTTTCTCTATCAATCCCAAGCTTTCAAAGCATTTAATGGTGACAACTTTGCCCCCAAAAGAGCTTCGTCCGCCATAGTTGCTAAAAATAGGATCAATTACATCAATTAATCCTGCGTATGTGTTACATAATTGTGAGGTATTATATTCCATAAGAGCAACCTTTGACTGAAAGAGATAATAGTTATCAGTATATCCATTTTCAGCTAAAGTTAAATAGCCACTTGTATTTTATAATAAAAGTCTTTCTAATAGTGAATAGCACTTTTCTACAAAAACACTTGCCATCTAAATGTTAGAAAACTTAGACTCCATCGCTTTTTTGTTTGCCACACAAGCAATAGTTTTTGCCATTTTATCTTTTGTATTTTTTATGTACTTTCGCGCTTTTGGTCGTGAATATGTCAAGTACTGGATGTTCAGTTTAATAGCATTAAGTTGTTATTATGCGAGTAGTACCATGCTGCAAGAAAATAGCAGTTACTACGTTAACAGCTATTATTTTAGCAATTATATTCAATTACTTTATGCACAAATACAGCAGTCAAGTTTCTACTTATATTTAGTCTTTTTGTTATTAGGTCTTTATAGTGCCAAAAAACAAAAACAAGTCAGTGGTGCAGTTGTTAGTTTTGTCTGTAGTGCCGCTATTATTGTCGGTGTTGCATCTACAACCCTGTACGCCTTTGATGAAGCAAATGTTTTTAACCGCTTTTACTTAACGGTTAGCTTGAAAAATTTTGTCTTTGCCTGTGCTTTTCTCACCGCCAGTTTTTACCTCTATGTTGATAGAAAACCTCATTTCTCCAGCCGAGTGCTTTTGGGGTATTGTTTATTTCTAGGCCTTCGATATTTATTGCATTCTTTTGTGTCTATTATTGCGTTGACTGAGCCATGGTTTGGTCAGTTACAAATATTTTTACTTTACTTTGATGTGGGGGCGCATAGTACTTTAGGCTTTATTTTGCTGATCTGGATGCAAGGGGCAGAGCGAAATGTGGCTGTTCATGCTATTAGCAAAGCACAATATCTAGGGAAACATGACTCATTAACAGGCGCACTCAATCGTGGCCAAGTGATGGCTAAGTTATCAGAAGCTATGATTGCTGCAGATGTGAAAAAATCACAATTGGCGATTTTTTTAATCGATATTAAACAATTTAAATTTGTGAATGATACCTATGGATTAAAAACAGGCGATTATATTTTAGGTGAAATAGCTAAACGATTAAATAACAGCATTTTATTACCTAAGGCGGTTGGTAGACTCAGTGGTGATTCATTTATGTTTGTGATTGAGTCAGCTCAAACGTCGACGATAAAGCGTGCTCCTGAACATTTACACCAATTAATTAATCGAGTGTTAAGGTTCAACAACCAAGATATATATATTCAATCAAGTGTAGGATATTGTTTATATCCTACAGATGGAAACGATGCGGAAGAGTTATTACACAATGCCAACCTTGCTCTTCATCACGCCGAAACTAATGGTCTTGATACTGTTAGTTTCGAAGCGGGTATGCAGGCAGAAGGGCGACGCTTATTGTTGGTAAAGAAAGCGCTTAAAGCGGCCTTAGCCAATGATGAGTTTGTTTTATATTACCAACCACAGCTCAACCTATTAACCAACCAATTAGAAGGTGTTGAAGCGTTAGTTCGATGGCAGCACCCTGAAGATGGTTTGTTACCGCCTGCTGCCTTTTTAGATGATATCGACGCATTGCAAATGAATAGCGAATTCGATAATTATATCTTAACTAAAGCATGTGAGGCGAGTGCTCGCTGGTTCAAAAAATATAAACGACGTGTAGCTATAGCCGTTAATATAACGGCAAGTGAATTTCAAGATCCACAATTAGTGGCCAATATTCAATCATTAATGTTAGCGTATAATTTAAAGCCTAAGAATCTAGAATTGGAAATTACTGAAAATGTAGTCATGACAGATATTAATACTGCGATGAGCACTATTGTTAGCCTTCAAAATATGGGCATCAAGGTTTCTATTGATGATTTTGGAACCGGTTATTCTTCTTTGGCTTATTTGCGGAAACTGCCCATTGATAAAATTAAGATAGACCGAAGCTTTATTGATGAGGTTGCTTCAAATGATTCTGATATGACCATAGTGAAGTCTATGATTGAGCTTTCTCATGGCTTAGGTAAGCGTGTACTTGCTGAAGGTGTTGAAACGGTTGAACAACTCAATGTTTTACGTAACTTAGGCTGTGATGCTGTTCAAGGCTACTTTATTAATAAACCCCTCCCTGAAAGTAAATTAATTCAACTTTTATTAAGAAAAGGTAATGATTAAACGTGTGTTAATTAAATTAATTAAAGCTGCTTAAAATTGATCATTGCTTCTCTAGAGTGACCAGAGGCACTTAATTGCTTTAAGTACTCTTGCCAGCGGGGTTCTTGCTCTGCAATTAAAGCATCAAGATAGATAAACGAATATATCGCACTATGATTGTCATCAAAAATGAAACGGTAGCCGTGTTTTCCCACCGCTTCAATCGCGAGTAATAACACTTGTTTTTTATGTGTTACCACCTCGGTATTTTTATTATCCATTTGCTGTGGTGAAAAAACACGTAAGTACTCAAAACTCAATTCAAAATTACCACCCTTACTATTAGTAATGAGTAACTTTTTCTGACTTTTATTTAAAGTAAAACGCTCAATTTTCACCGCAATGCTCCAAGGTATTTTTACCCAGTTAAATTTTTATAAAATGAAACGACTTAAATCTTCGTCTTTAACGACTTCATTTAACGTTGATTCAACATATTCTTTATCAATCAAAATAGTTTCACCAGAGCGTTGATCTGCATGGAAAGATAACTCTTCTGTTAAGCGCTCCATCATGGTGTGTAAACGTCTAGCACCAATATTCTCGGTTGTTTCATTTACTTGCCACGCCGCATTAGCTATCGCTTGAATACCATCCTCACTAAAAGCAATATCAACGCCTTCGGTAGCTAATAGTGCGATATATTGCTCTGTCAGTGAAGCAAAAGGCTCTGTTAAAATTCTAACAAAATCATCTGTTGTTAGTGCTTTTAACTCAACACGAATGGGTAATCGCCCTTGTAACTCTGGAATTAAATCAGAAGGTTTAGCCATTTGAAAAGCGCCTGAAGCGACAAACAAAATATGATCAGTTTTAACCATGCCGTGTTTGGTGCTAACCGTTGAACCTTCTACTAACGGTAATAAATCGCGTTGTACACCTTCACGAGAAACATCGCCACCACTATTGCTATCAGCACGTTTACAGATTTTGTCAATTTCATCGATAAAAACGATACCATTTTGCTCAACAGCGTCTATAGCTTTTTGCTTAATATCATCTTGATTAACTATTTTTGCAGCTTCTTCTTCTTGCAGCGCTTTAAAGGCATCTTTAATTTTCAACTTACGCTTTTTAGTTTTATCACTCGACATGTTCTGAAACATGCTTTGTAATTGCGATGTCATGTCTTCCATGCCCGGAGGTGCCATAATTTCAACACCAACTTGCGGTGCTGCTAGGTCTAACTCAATTTCTTTATCGTCTAACTTACCTTCACGCAATTTTTTACGGAATATTTGTCGAGTGCTATTGGTACTGTCATCATCTTGTTTTTCAGCATTACCAAAACCATCACGGGCAGGAGGTAAAAGTACATCTAAAATACGCTCTTCTGCAGCCTCTTCAGCTAGATGTTTCACGCGACTCATTTCGTCTTCTTTAACCATTTTTATTGCCATATCGGCAAGGTCGCGAATAATAGTTTCGACTTCTTTACCGACATAACCTACTTCGGTAAATTTTGTTGCTTCAACCTTGATAAAAGGGGCGCGAGCTAATTTAGCTAATCGTCTGGCAATTTCTGTTTTTCCTACACCAGTAGGGCCTATCATCAGGATATTTTTTGGGGTAACTTCATTGCGCAACGCTTCATCAAGTTGCATGCGACGCCAGCGGTTTCTTAAGGCAATAGCAACGGCACGTTTCGCGTCACTTTGGCCGACAATGTGGCTGTCTAACTCATGGACAATTTCGCGGGGAGTCATATCTGACATAGTTAATTCCTCATTTGTCTGGTTTTATTAACAAGACAATTAAATTGGTAATAATGAACAGCATTTTTCATGCTTGCAGTACTTCGACTAGTAATATCGCGCTCATCAAAGGTGAACCGTTAATCCTGAACTTGTCGAAGGAAACTTACAGTTCGTCTATTGTTTGTGATTGGTTGGTAAATACACAAATACTGCCGGCAATAGTTAATGATTTTTCAACGATTTCTTTAGCAGATAACTCGGTGTTTTCTAATAGTGCGGTGGCAGCTGATTGCGCAAAATTTCCACCACTACCTATAGCAATAAGATCATGTTCAGGTTGTACTACATCACCGTTACCTGTAATGATTAAGGAAGCTGTTTCATCAGCAACGGCGAGTAAAGCTTCAAGCTTTCTTAATGCTCTATCACTGCGCCAATCTTTAGCAAGTTCAACAGCTGCTTTAGTTAAGTGACCTTGATGTTGTTCAAGTTTACTTTCAAAGCGTTCGAATAAGGTAAAAGCATCGGCTGTGCCACCGGCAAAACCCGCTAATACTTTATTGTTGTATAGGCGGCGCACTTTTTTAGCATTGCCTTTCATAACTGTGTTGCCAAGGGAAACTTGACCATCACCACCTATGGCTACTTTGCCATTGCGTCTTACTGAAACGATAGTAGTCACATTAACTCCAATCTAAATAAATACATTTTTGATGGTAATTAAATTGGGGTTGTTACTGACTTTTCAAGGATAGAGTTAATTTTATTCGAGATAAACTGAAAACGTTTATTTCCATAACCAAATTTGGCAATCATTAATATTATTGTTTCTCAGTTTATGTTTATTTTTTTCAGCGGTTCGTTTTCGTTCGTATGGCCCCAAAACAACTTGATACCATGTACGTGTTTTACCTTGTGCGGCAACAACTTGACTTTCTATACCAATAAACGCCATTTTAGCTTTTACTGACTCCGCTTGTCCTTGTGTTTTGAATGAGCCACATTGCATTTTGTAAGGACCATTTTGTTTTACTTCATATTGCCCCACTTCTACTTCTTTGTTTTTAAGGTTATCAACATACTGCCATTTTTCTTGTGGAGGTTTAGGTAAAGCCGCAGCTTTCTTTTCTACAATTGTTGCTGCTGGGGTGTTATTAGGTGTTTTAGTGCTAGGGCTAGTTTTCAGTAACCATAAGCCATAAGCAAAGGCTGCAATGAGCAGAATAAGAATGACAATAATTATTTTAGGTTTAGCACTGTTGTCAGACTGTTGTTGAGCAGGCTTTTTTTTATATGGGTTATTTTTCTTTTTTTTAGCTGGGCTACGAGCAATGTAATCTTGATTTGACATGAGCGGGAAAGAATAGCGGAAAACTTGGCTTATTCTAACCACTCACCAATTTAAATCAATAGGGTCTATATCTAAACTCCAGCGTACTTTACTGTGTAATTCAATATCAGGGATTTTTGCCAGTAGTTGTCTTATTGCCTGATGTAAATGCTTTCTCGATTTTGATTGGATTATCAGATGATAACGAAACTTTCCGGCTTTTTTCTCCATAGCTGCAGGTACTGGCCCGGCAAATTCACATTGATGTAAACTATGCTCAGTGAGAGCGCGTAAAAACTTATCAGGATAGCTAGGGTAGTTCGCTTCGGCGCGAATTAATGCTTGAAAACTAAAGGGAGGTAATAAGGCTTGCTGGCGCTCTTTAAGTGCTTGTTGAGCAAAGTGTTGATAGCCATTATGGACTATTTCTTGTAATAACGGATGATCAGGATAAGCCGTTTGCACTAACACTTTCCCCGGTTTACTTGCTCGACCTGCACGGCCGGCAACTTGTACCAGTAATTGTGCCATTTGTTCGCTAGCGCGAAAATCAAAACTGAATAATGCGCCATCACCGTCTAGTACTGCCACTAAAGTCACATCGGGAAAGTGATGGCCTTTGGCAAGCATTTGTGTACCAATTAGTAGCTGATGCTTCTTATCACTAATTTCTTGTAATAACTTAGATAACTCACCTTTTTTTCGAGTGCTGTCTCGATCAATTCTCACTAAGCTGGCATCAGGAAATAACTCACCAATACGCTGCTCTAGCTGCTCAGTGCCTTGGCCAATTGGGTTTATTCTGATGCTGCCACAACTAGGGCATTGTTTAGGGACACGCTTTTGACTACCACAATGATGGCAAATAAGCAGTTGCTGCTTTTGATGAAATGTATATGGCTTATCGCAACGTTGACAATCAGCAATCCAATGGCATTCCTGACAGTTAATTGCCGGCGCATAACCACGTCGATTTAAAAATATCAGTGTTTGCTCACCACGGGCTATTGTCTGCTGTATTTGCTGTTTTAATGTGCCAGAAAGACCAAATTCCATTTGTTGTTGGGCAACATCAATCAGAGCTATTTTGGCTTTGTTGCTATTTCCAGCGCGTTTATGTAATTGATGATATTGATATTTACCCGACAATGCATTCTGTAGCGATTCAAAACTTGGGGTAGCACTGCCAAGTAAAACAGGGATGTTGAGCTGTTTAGCGCGTAAAATAGCCAAATCACGTCCATGATAGCGAAAGCTGTCTTGCTGTTTTAATGAACCATCATGCTCTTCATCAACAATGATCATCCCCATATGCTGCAGAGGGGTAAATATAGCTGAGCGTGTACCAATAACAATGGCCGCACTATTTTGTCCTGCATTTAGCCAAGTATCTAAGCGCTCACTATCATTAAGGTTAGAGTGGTGTAGGCAAATAGGTACATTAAAACGTTGCTCAAAACGCAGTAAGGTTTGAGGCGTTAACCCAATCTCTGGCACAATAACAAGTACCTGTTGATTGTTAGCTAATACTTTTTCCATCGCCTGTAAGTAGACTTCAGTTTTACCGCTACCGGTGACACCATCAATTAAATGACAAGCAAATTGATTATGGGTTTGATTAATTGCAGCGACAATTACGGCTTGCTCGGTTGATAAGCGTAATTTGTTATCTTCGTTTAATGCTTGCTCTTGCCAGGTGAACTCTTTGACCTGTTGTTTCTTTTCAACAATCAAATCTTTAGCAACCAAAGCATTAAGTTGTGCTTTGCTATAGTTTAAGGTTCTTAATTCAGGCCAGCTAATTCCTTGGTGCTTATTAATCAGTGAAAATAATGCATGCTGCTTTGGGGCTTTAGTGGCGATTTTTTCAAGTTGCTGATCATCAATACCGGTTTGACTATGCCAAACCATAGGTGGTTGAATGTCTAACTTTTTCACCTGTCTTAACAACTTGGGTAATGCTTGCTGAAAAACGTCACCCATGGGGTGATGGTAATAATTAGCGCATAAATATAAAAAATCGACTAAAGACTGACTTAAATGAAAGCTATCATCGAGGCGCTTACTAATTGCTTTAATTTTTTTGCTATCAATATCACAGTCATCGCTAAGCCCTATTATTACCGCAATAACTTGTCTCGAGCCAAACTGCACGGCGATACGCTCACCGATGCGTAAAGGGGGAGATTGCATTGCACTTGGCACAAGGTATGTGAATAGTTGCCGCATAGGAACAGGTACGGCGACTTGTATATATTGCTCTGACACTAAAGTAGCTATTTTATTAGTTTTATATCGTCCCATTTTGACCTGAGAAACCTGTGCTGCCAAGTGGCAAGCACACTTTATCGGTAATTATTTGATGATTTGCTTTAAGGTGTGGGAAATCTACTATTTTTTAAGCAATTTACACTCTTTGCGCTTGCAGTTGAATCGGCTTTGCATTATTATTCGCCCCCATTAATTTTTAACTCGTATGGTGCTTGGCGTTATTGGCTTTTTAAAGAGGCAAAGCGGCTAAGTGGCGATGCGCCCAAGTTCTCGAAAGAGATAGAGGTTCCCATGAAAGACGGTATCCACCCTAAATATGTAGAATTTAAAGCAACTTGTTCTTGTGGCAATGTTGTAACGACTCGTTCAACTACAGGCAAAGACATCCATTTAGATGTATGTTCAGCTTGTCACCCATTCTACACTGGTAAGCAAAAAGCTGCTGAGACTGGTGGTCGTGTTGATAAATTCAACAAGCGTTTTGGTGCACTTTCTAAGAAGTAATGATTACTTTTTAAGTACCAAACGAAAAAAAGCGCCAATTGGCGCTTTTTTTGTGTCTATTCATTAACGGTCAACCCAAATACTGTCTTTCATTTCATTCAGCGACTTTTGTTGGCAAGCAACATTATCAACACACCTCACTGAAGGGAGTCTAGTACCAGTGGACTTAACTTTTGATTTAAAATCTATCAGCATATAATCAAAAATACTTGCTAAAGATGGCGTTGAAATAGTAATACGTTCTATCTTGTTTTTATCGATAAGGGTTTCGTTACTCTCCTCAGATGGAGGAGGTATTTCTGTTAGCAATAAAGGTAAGTTTACCTTGTTGAAGTTTGGCTCTTTATTTATTTGTGATATCCATCCTGCGATATCCACTTGATTTGCCTGATAAGCCAAGGTTAGCCATTTGTCCGCGTCGGAATAATTAGCCTCATTGTAATAAGTTATCCCCAGTAAGAAGGCGGCGTTTTGATGTCCAGAGTTCCCAGCATTCGTTAACCACTTTATTCCTTTATCATAATCGTAAGTACTTTTATTGGTTAGTAATAAATAGCCGGTTTTAAATTTTGCTTCAAAAATCCCTTTTAATGCTGCTTTTTTATAATATTTTAATGACTTTTCTAAGTTTATTTCAGTGCCATAGCCATTTTGATAGAACTTTCCTAACATATACATGGCTTGAGGGTGACCTCGCTGTGCTGCCTTTTTGAATGAACTAAAATAATCCGCGCATTCTTTAGTATCACAGGCAGTTATTTTAATGGCAGTGCTTGAAAAACACATTAGGAGTAAACTTAAGATAAAGATTATTCTATTCATTATAAAATCTCCAATTAACCTAGTGGCAATATTTTTTATCAGTAAAGTTTAAAGTGCATCATTGCTCTTTTTAATCACTTATATTTATAAGAAGAAGAAAGATTTAACATTGGTACCATAGCTACGATAAAAACGTTTTAAAGTATCATCAAAGTTTGGGGTATAAGACATAGCATAAGTGCCTAACGTCCAATGTTTAAAGTAATATTCGCCAGTAATACTATATAAACCATCATTATCGCCATCGCGGAATAATTGTTGGTAAGAAAGCTCTACTCGTCCATGGTCTGAGTGACGATAAAATCCACCTAATCTTAGGTTTTGAATATTATCACTATTACCATTGTAATCTGAACTGTCTAAGTACAGGTTGTTTGCCCCGACACTGATACCAAAATTATCACCTAAAGCAAAAGTACCATCTGCTTGTAAATATATTATGTCAAATCCAGACTCTTCAGAGGTAAATTTAGTGGAGTAACTAGCCGTATTTTCTGCAACAGCTAAGTTTTGCTTGCTATGAACGGGAGTCATAAACGCCAGTGTAGATAGGGCTAGCGGTAATAGTACATGTTTCATATTATCTCCTTATAATATTAGTGACATTTAGTTTATATATTCTTAATAAAATTAATTAGTTAACTATTATCAAATCAAGTTATCATAAAGGAATAAATAAAGGAAAGATAAAAAATTAAATCACCTTTAAACCTTTTTTTGTCATACTGCATCTTACTTACTATAACCACTACTTATGAATGATTAATGAGACCCTTTTTTGAATAGTTCCCAAGTTATTGATGCGCAAAAGTTATTTGCTAGCTCTCAAGAACAAGATTGGATTGCTCAAGCTAAGCAAGGCTCACAGACGGCTTTTCATCAGCTTTACCAATTACATCATCGCAAAGTCTATGCTCTTTGTTGGCGTATGCTTGCCGATAAGGATAGTGCAGAAGATGTTTGCCAAGAAGTATTTGTGGTGTTGTGGCAAAAAATTAATAACTTTCGAGGAGAAAGTAAGTTCAGTACTTGGCTGCATAGTGTCGCAAGTAATGTCGTTTTAGGACATTTACGTAAACAAAAAAACTGGCTGCAAAGAGTGTTTAGTATTGAAGATCAAGGTGAAAATAGTCAGGGGATTGAAGAGTCAGTTCCTTTAGATGATTCCTCTGAGCTCGAAGTGTTAGATCGACACATCGCCAAATTGCCAGAGCGAGCGCGGTTAGTGTTTGTACTGTTTGCTGTTGAAGGTTACCGCCATGAAGAAATAGCCAATATGCTTAACATGGCAGTAGGCTCAAGTAAGTCACAATATCATAGAGCAAAATCTTTGTTAAAAGAATCGCTTAGCGAAGAAGCGTCTTTAGGAGAAGCAAATGAATAACGAGAATAAAATTGAGCAGATAACCGATCAGGTTCTAGCTGATCAAGTAACTCATTTGCCTGATGAATTAACTCCACAACGAGATTTGTGGGCGGGTATTGAACGAGCTATACAAAATAAGCCTCAACTTGAGGCTGATGAGTCGTTTAGTACTGATAAAAAACCGTATTTCGTACCAGCAACTTGGGCAGCTTCAATAGTTGCTGCAGTATTGGTGACATGGATATCATTTTCACCTACAGACGAAGTAAATACCCCTTTAACAGCGAAAAATAGTGACGTTAGTCAACAAACCAAGCAACCGTTAGTTAGTGATCAGTTAGTCGCAATGATCCAAGAAAATTTTTCAGAGCAAAAACAAGCTATGTTAGTGAGTTTTGGTCAACCAGACTTAAAACAGTTACCAGCTAAAATGCAAGAACAATTAACGCAATTGGCGCAAGCAAGAGCGAGTATAGAGAAAGCATTGAAAAATGATAAAAACAATGTCGATTTATTGAATTTACTCCGTTTTACTCAGCAGCAAGAATTAAATTTATTGCAGCAATTATTGCCCTACACAGGAAGTAATGCTCCTAAATGGCAAACGATTTAATAAAAGAATTAGCAGGATATAAGGTAAGAGGTTTTTATGAATAATATTAAGCAATTAGTGCTAATACCTATGGTGATTTTCAGCGCGGTATTTTATACCAGCACAGTTATCGCAGGTGAAAAAGTTGACGAAACCCTAGCAGTAAATGATGCCACGGCCGTTGCGATAGAGAATATTAGCGGTAAGGTAAACGTTATCGGCTGGGATAAAGAGAGTGTCCATGTCAAAGGAGAGCTTGATGATGATGCCCATAAGCTTGTTTTTGAGCAAGTTGGCAGCACTATAAACATTAAAGTGGATCTAGATAATCATAACAATTGGAACTCACATGGTTCACAGTTAACCATTCATATGCCAGTTAATTTGAGAGTTAATTTTGAAGGTGTATCTAGTGATATTGAATTAGACAACTTATCACAAAGTATTACGGTGAAAACGGTTAGTGGTGATATTCGAGCTAAAGATTTAAGCGAAAATATTGAGTTGAGTAGTGTTAGTGGCAATATAAAAAGTAACAACCTACAAGGTAAAATAAGTTTAGCCGTTGTTAGTGGTGACATTGATGATAAAGATTCAGCTGGGCGTTTACAGCTACAAGCAGTAAGTGGTGATATTGATTCACAAACTCGCGCGAATGAAATATTTGTCAATAATGTTTCCGGCAATACAGTACTTGATTTACAAGAAACCAATGAACTTAGAGTGTCAACTATTAGTGGTGATGTAGAGGCGAGGTTATCATTGCAACAACACGGGATAGTAAAGGCATCAAGCGTGAGTGGTGGTGTTGAATTAGATTTTCAACAAGACGTTGCAGCTGATTTTCGCTTAAAAGCGAATGCTGGCGGCGACCTAATTAATAAACTGACTAATCAAAAGGCGCAAGAAGCGAAATATGGTCCTAGCAGTAAACTTTATTTTCAAACAGGTAATGCTAGCGGTTCAGTTCGAGTTAGTACCGTCAGTGGTGATGTTATCGTAAAATAGTTTTTTATTGTATTAGCCTAACACCAAGGCAGGTAATAACTCCTGCCTTTTACATACTTACCCTATCTGCTCTTTTTTATCTGTTAACTTGCACTTAATAAATCGTGATAGTTGCTTTTTCTCTTTTTAATCCTCTATTTTTATCTCAAATTCTGCTACATTAATCATCCTTTGTAAGGTGATGAAAAAGCGCCTTAGTCAAAAACAATTTCGAACAGTAAGGGCCAAGTAAATGGCAGATAGAAAACCAGGTAAGTTTGCCAAAGAAAAGCAATTTATCAAAGACAAACAAATTGATGAATTAAAAATACCGCCACACTCGTTAGAAGCCGAGCAATCGGTGTTAGGTGGTTTGTTACTGGACAATGAAACTTGGGATCGAGTCAGTGAAAAGACGGTAGCCGATGATTTTTACAGTCGTTCTCATCGACTGATCTTTGAAACCATAGGCGCCTTAATTGAGTTGGGTGAGCCCGTTGATTTAATTACTCTGTCTGAAGCGTTAGAAAATGATCAAAAATTAGATGATGCCGGTGGTTTTGTATACCTGGCTGAAATGATGAAAAACACGCCAAGTGCGGCGAACATCGCAGCTTATGCTGATATTGTTCGTGAACGTGCTGTAACTCGTGAAATGATCAGTGTTGCTAATGAAATTACCGAAGCGGGTTATGATACCCAAGGCCGTACCAGTGCAGATTTATTAGACTTAGCTGAGACTAAGGTCTTTGCAATTGCTGAAAAGCGCGCAAGCAAGTCTGAAGGCCCTGAGAGTATTCATTCGGTATTAGAGAAAACCGTTGATAGAATTGAAAAACTTTGTTCCACTCCTTCGGGCGGTGTGACTGGGGTGCCAAGCGGTTTTACTGATTTAGATAAAATGACAGCGGGCTTACAAAAATCCGATCTCATCATTGTGGCAGCCCGTCCATCAATGGGTAAAACCACTTTTGCGATGAACTTGGCAGAGCATGCGGCGATGACTCAAGATAAGCCTGCACTCATATTTAGTTTAGAGATGCCCTCAGAACAAATCATGATGCGTATGTTGGCTTCATTAGGCAGAATCGATCAAACTAAAATTCGTACCGGACAGTTAGATGATGAAGATTGGGCACGTATGTCATCAACAATGGGCTTACTCATTGAGAACGGTAAAATGTTCATTGATGATGCCGCGGGTCTGACACCGACTGAAGTTCGTTCTCGAGCAAGGCGTATTCATCGAGACCATGGTGGTATCTCAATGATCATGATTGATTATTTGCAATTGATGCGAGCACCACAGTTTTCAGATAACCGTACCTTAGAAATTGCAGAAATTTCACGTTCATTAAAAGCGTTAGCCAAAGAATTACAAGTACCAGTGGTCGCTCTTTCTCAGTTAAACCGTGGTTTGGAGCAAAGATCGGATAAACGACCTATTAACTCGGATTTACGTGAATCAGGCTCTATTGAGCAGGATGCCGATTTAATCATGTTTATTTATCGTGATGAGGTTTATCACGACGATAGTGAGTTTAAAGGCATGGCAGAAATTATTATAGGTAAGCAGCGTAACGGACCGATTGGGCGAGTGCCATTAACTTTCCAAGGTCAATTTTCACGCTTTGATAACTATGCTGGGCCACATGTTCTAGAAGAGGATTAGATTTTATTCACCATTAAGGGTAGCGACGAGTGTGCGGCTACCCGCATGGTTTCTATGCTCCCCTAAGTATATTCCTTGCCAAATTCCTAAGTTAAGTTGGCCGTGACTAATTGGAATGCTAATACTTGCCCCTAATAAGCTTGATTTTATATGTGCTGGCATATCATCACTGCCTTCATAAATATGCTCATAATAGCTAGCACCTTCAGGTGCTATGACATTAAAGTGCTTTTCCATATCAGAGCGAACAGTTGGATCGGCATTTTCATTTATCGTTAGTGATGCTGAAGAGTGCTTGATAAATAGATGTAAGATACCGCACTTGATAGCTGAAATTCCGGTCAGCTGATGTAATATTTCATCACTAACTAAGTGAAAGCCACGCCTTTTTGCTGATAATTGTATTTCTTGTTGTTGCCACATGCTAGATATCACCATTTATATTTATTAAACCGTCGCTATAAGTTTATATTAACTACTTACAGACATAAAAAAAGCACTATTAATATAGTGCTTTATTTGTTCACCTAGCGGGTTTACTCATCAAAACTAAATTCAATGTAAGCTTTACCAGCTTCCCCTTTCAGAGCAATGATAACCACAGGGCCTTTCGATTTATGATGAATGGTATGATCAGGGCCTGAAACAACGACAGGCGTCGCCATATCAAATTCAAAACCTTTTTCACTTAACATGCGTTTTGCGCCGCCAGTCACCATATTAGTAATTTCACCGACTAAATCAGTTATTTCATCATTTACTTCATCAGGCGCTTCGCCAACCATACCTTTCATAGTGGCTAGGGCTAATGGAGCATCAAAAGTAATAGATAATGACCCTTTAGTTTCAGGGCTCACCATACCAATTAAACCAGAAACATCACCGCTAGCAATTTCACCTTTTTTTAATTTAGGTTTTTCAGGGGTTAAATCCATCTGTGCCATAGTTGACATAACATTTAACATGGATGATAAAAACGGGTTAATAAACTCTACTTTCATGAAGCCTTCCGAGCCTTAGCTAGTTGCAATACTTTGATTTTGCACACTTCCGTAACAAATGTAAATCAATGGTGGAAAATATTTTACTGTTTGTCACCAGAGCTATCCATCTGGTTTTTCAAGTTCTTAATTTTAGCGACTCTACTATTATAATTAAACGTTAGGCTACCTTGCAGTTTAGTCTTGGGTGCAAAAGTTAAGTCTTGATAATTCACAGTATTTATTTGTTTAGCATAAGTATCGACGAGTATGGTATTTTTTACCACTAAATTAGCTAAAAAGTTTTCGCTAACACTCTCTTGATAAGCGAATATTTTTCCGCGTTTGACTTCAAAACCAATCCAATTTAATGGAATAGGGCGACTGTTTTTCTCCAGCATGAAATGCTCTTCAATATATTCTTGTATATATTGATCATAATTAGCATGCTCTGCTGAGAAGTGAGTTTGCTTAATCTCTGCGATAGTATTTTCAATATCATGGGCAGTAAATTGGTGGATGACTTCAATGTGTTTACTTTGAACATTAACACTAAGTTCGGTGACACCAAAGAAGTAAGTATGGGCAGCAGCGGGCGCTGCTAACCCAATAAGTAAGGTACTTATTAGTACCTTACTTATTAATGCGTTCAATAAAGAACGTGACAAAATTAACATTAGAGAGCGGCTTGCTTTTTAGTGTCTTCGTCAGTTGACTTTAAATCTTCATTAAAGTCATGCATCATGTCTTTTTTCTTTTTCTTGTATAGCTCAAAACGTGATTTAATAGGTCGAGCTGGCCAGTAGTTATTATTAACATCCACATCGGCAGTTTCCCAGTTTGGATCTATAGCTAATGCGGTTATTTCTTTATCACGAATTAATAGCTTTGATGTTTTCTTAGTATTCAAGCGCCAAATCTCAGCCGGAATTTTAATGAACTCTTTGCTGCCATCAGCGTAAGTAATATCTAAAAGAATAGGCATTACTAAGCCGCCGATATTTTCAAAATCAATTACGTAGAAGTTACTTTGATTAAGTAATAACTCTTTTTGCCATGGTTCGAGTTTCTTAATGTTCTCGTTATACGTGTTTCGAGCTGCGTTGGTAGCAGTGAACTTATCATGTTCATTATAAAAATCTAATAATTCAGGTTTGTCATGGGTACGACGCCATTGATCTTTATTTAAGATGTCCGAAATAAATTCTGGATTTTCATTATCTAAAGCACGTAACCAAGCTTCTTCAGTATCCGGGTTTTGGCTATCAGCTGTGTAAAGGTGAATATTACCTAATGCAATATCAACATGATCCGTTGTGTAGAACCAGCCCCTAAAGAACCAGTCTAGATCAACCGCAGAGGCATCTTCCATGGTACGGAAAAAATCTGCAGGAGTAGGGCGTTTAAACTTCCAACGCTGTGCATACTCTTTAAAAGCAAAATCAAATAATTCACGGCCCATAACAGTTTCACGTAAGATATTTAATGCTGTAGCAGGTTTACCATAAGCATTATTACCAAATTGTAAAATAGATTCAGAGTTCGTCATGATCGGCACTTGATTGTTACTTTTCATGTAACTGATGATATTAGCAGCATCACCACGACGAGATGGATAGCCTTCTTCCCATGCTTGTTCAGCAACAAACTGTAAAAAGGTATTTAAGCCTTCATCCATCCATGTCCATTGGCGTTCATCTGAATTGACTATCATAGGGAAGTAGTTATGACCTACTTCATGAATGATGACACCGACTAAACCGTATTTAGTGCGACGAGAATAGGTTTTTTCACCTGTTTCTTTATTTAAGGTTGGGCGAGGACCATTAAAAGTGATCATCGGGTATTCCATACCACCTACAGGGCCATTAACTGAGATTGACACAGGGTAGGGGTAGGCAAAAGTATACTTGTTGTATTGTTCCATAGTATGAATAATAGCTTCAGTAGAATACCTCTCCCATAAAGGGTTACCTTCGTTAGGGTAGAAAGACATTGCCATAGTGTCAGTACCACCTTCTTGGTAACCTTGCGCATCCCAAATGAACTTACGGCTAGAAGCAAAAGCGAAATCACGAACATTTTTCGCTTTAAAGTGCCAAGTTTTGTTTTTAGTAGCTCGAGACTTTTCATTAGCTAGCGCTTCGTCAGGAGTCACAACCAATACTGGCTTTTTAGCCTTTTCTGCTTGTTCTAAACGTTTACGTTGTGTTTTCGTTAATACTTTCTTCGGGTTTTGTAATACACCGGTAGCAGCGACAATGTGATCGGCAGGGACGGTTATTTTTACATCGTAATCACCAAATTCTAAGGCGAACTCACCACGACCTAAAAACTGTTTATTTTGCCAGCCCATTACATCATAGTAAGCAACGGCGCGAGGGAACCAACTAGCCACCTCGTATAAGTAATTATCGTCTTTTTTGAAGTACTCATAACCTGAGCGGCCACCCAGTACTTTCTGTTCATGTAACTGATAATTCCAAGCAACGTTAAATTCAGTGTTATCACCAGACTGTAACGGTTTTGGTAAATCGATACGTAACATAGTTCCGTTAATCACGTAAGGTAATGGCTTACCATTACGGGATGTAACCTTAGTAATAGTGTAACCACCATCAAACTTAGGCGTTTCAATCATTTTACGAGCGTTAGTATAAGTGACTTTTTCAAGTGGTTTTGTTGAAGTTGATAATTTTGCTTCTGAATTACGCTTTAATTTGTTTTGATCAAGTTGCAACCATATATAACGCAGGGTATCAGGGGAGTTATTTTGATATTTTATAGTTTCTGAACCTGTTAAACGTTGATTTTCATCATCAAGTTTAATGTCGATATCATAATCAACTTGTTGTTGCCAATACTTGTGGCCCGGAGCACCGGAAGCAGTGCGATAAACGTTAGGAGTTGGTAAAACTTCAGCTAACTGACGGAATTTGTCATCAGCGATAGTTTGTTTAGCTTGAGCATTATTACTTAATAAATTACTAGTGAAAGCAACTGTTAAGCAAACAAGTGCGGTTGAGATCGAATATTTCATAACCTTCCATCAAACAATGATATGTATATACAGGTGAATTTTGACCGGACGTTATATCATATATTCAAATTATTGGTAACGCTTGAAAGTTATTTTGAGATAAAAGGCAAATTAAACAAGATTAATGGCAATTTCTACAGTGGCCATGCGCTTCAACAATTTGATGACTAATTGTGAAGCCATTGGCATCAGCCATTGAGCGTAATGCTAAATCAAAGTTATTAGATTGAATTTCTTCCACATGACCACATTCATCACAAATTAATAGTTGTACTGGGTGGTTACAATCACCAAAGTGGTGACACATAATAAAAGCGTTAATCGATTCAATTTTATGGACAAAACCTTGCTTAGATAAGAAATCTAAAGCGCGATATATTGTCGCTGGTTTTGCTGCAGGGTCTAACTCTTTTAATTCGTCTAACAAATCATAGGCACCAACGGCACCTTCATGTTTAGCAAGAAGTAAAAATACTTGCTCACGAGTCTTAGTTAAACGAGCACCTTTGTTTTGGCAAACTTGCTGAGCTTGTATTAATAATTTTTCGGTAGACATAGCAGTTAAAATGATGATTTTTTTTCAGTTTAACATCATTGTTATTTATTGCACACGTGTGATGGTTTTATTATTGACAGAAATCATTATTATTTGATTCATTTATTTGTTATATTTTAGAATGACAGCGCTGTCTTTGGCGTTGTGAAATAGGTAATTATAATTGGATAAGATATGACACGTTACGTAGCTCTTGATGCCTTTAGGGGGATTACCATTGCTTTAATGATATTAGTAAATACACCCGGTAGTTGGGAGAATGTTTATTCACCTTTACTGCATGCTGATTGGCACGGGTGCACACCAACAGATT
The DNA here is from genome assembly GCF_057551365.1 of Colwellia sp. KS18-150. Lineage (NCBI taxonomy): Bacteria > Pseudomonadati > Pseudomonadota > Gammaproteobacteria > Alteromonadales > Colwelliaceae > Colwellia > Colwellia sp. KS18-150. The sequence goes on from NZ_BAAJMC010000001.1 coordinate 336,731, forward strand.
TAGTCTTTCCCTTTTTCTTATTTATTATTGGCTCAGCAATGTATTTCTCGTTTAAAAAGACAGGTTTTGAAGCGAGTAGTGAGCAATTTATTAAAATTTTTAAACGTGCTTCCATTATGTTTATTATTGGTTTTTTACTCAATACTATTCCCTTTAATACCCCCATCGAGCAGTGGCGTGTATTAGGCGTATTACAACGTATTGGTATTGCTTATGCTATTGCAGCATGCTTAGTGTTATTACTAAATCGTCGAGGCGTTTTTATCATTTCAACTATTATTTTACTTGCCTATTGGGGGATATTGCTCAGTATCGGGGAGGGAGCTTTAACACTTGAAGGTAATATTATAAGGCAGTTTGATATCGCAGTCTTAGGGAGTAATCATATGTATACCATGCGTGGTATCAGTTTTGATCCCGAAGGCTTGTTAAGTACTATACCTGCCGTTGTAAGCATGCTGTTAGGTTTTGAGTTAACACGTTATTTAACCAATATAAGCGATCTAAAATCTAGTGTAATTAAGCTGACGTTAATTGGTGGATTAGCGATAGGGTTAGGCGCACTATGGAGTATTATTTTACCTATCAACAAGTCTCTTTGGACCAGTTCGTATGTTATTTATTGCACAGGGTTTGCCTGTCTGCTATTAGCCGCTTTTATCTGGATAATAGATATCAAAGGTCAAACCAAATTGGTATCGCCTCTACTTGTGTACGGTACGAATCCACTATTTATATATGTAATCTCTTTTTTAACGGTGACTTTATATTTAAATATTCCGATAGGAGAAAATAATTTTTATCTTTGGTTATATGAAAAGTTTACGCTTATTGCTGATCCTAAATTGGCCTCTTTTTTATTTGCACTGAGTCATGTCGTGTTATTTTGGTATGTGTCATTAAAGTTATACCAACGAAAAATAGTCATCAAAATTTAGCCTTAATATAAGCTTGTATTTATGAATGCGATTTTTAGTTTTTCAATAATAAATAAAGCTGAGTAATCATGGTTTTATTGTTATGATTAGTAATGCAGTATTGATTGTTGGAGTACTATTAAAGAGTGAAAAAGCTAAGGCTATCTCAAGACGAAAATTTATCGATAAAAATAACGCATCAATTATTACCTGAAGCGCAGCAACGTGTGGATCTTTATTTTTCACTACCTGTTGAAATGGGCATTAGCCCAAGCACTTTAAATGCTGAAGATTACTTTTACAGTAATATAAAAAGTCATAGCGCCTACTACTCAGATCAAATACACCTTCCCTTAGTTCGAAGTCGTTTCATCAGTCAACGTTTTGAAGGGGAGGATAAAACAGAACAAAGTGATTACCGGCTTAACTTAAATTTATTTTCTTATCAGCTAAAAATAGCCTTAGATGCTGATATCAAACAAACGTTAAAGTTAAAGTCAGCTGAAGATTTTTATCCCGCGGCTATAGAATTAGCAGAGCAAATTGCTAATTTAATGAAAAAATTGCGCCGTTATACCCCGTCCGATAGTAAGTTAAGTTCTTTTTTTGAAAATGCTGATAACTACTTAAGTTGGCATATAGAACAATCGTTTCTAAAATTATTATCTAAAGGACCTAAAAGTAGTGACTTTGCTGTCGAGAGAGAGTTTTTATTGGCATTGTGCCGTGATGAAAACAATTATCGGATAGCGTGTAAATATAATTCAAAAATTACTTTAGATGATCCTAACCGAATAACAAATAAAATGCGCCTGTTACAGCGCTTGATAGAATATGGTGTGGTTTTTCAAAAGCACACACGTTATTTAGATGTAAATTTGAAACGTTTAGTCAGAGGGGGAGTTACTGCCGTGATCATGGCTTTCGTAATGCTCCTAGTGCTTAATGCTCGTTCAAGCTTTACAGAAGTTACCCTTGCTTTGATTGCCTTTTTAGGGGTGATTTACGGCTTAAGGGAAACCTTTAAAGAAGATCTTACCAGTCTTATTTGGCGTAAAATTCAAAAAGGGCGCCCTAAGTGGCAAAATTTATTTCGCCATAGTGTTAACCAAAAACGTATTCTCAGCCAAACACTGTGGTTGGAATACATCAATAGTAAAGATCTGCCCAAAACGGTCAATGATTTATTTCAACAACGACGTCAACAAAATAAACAAGCCGCGCAATTATTACATTTTCGTTGTGATAATAAGGTTATTGTTAAGAAATTCTTACCAGGCTATGACGAAATCCAGCAACAAATATTTTTCAATTTAACACCCATTGTTAGGTTTCTAAAGAAAGGAGCTGGGCGCCTATATACTCTGGATGGTCAGAAAATATCAAACCAAGGTGTAGAGCGTCGTTATCAAGTTAATCTTATTCTGCGTAATATTGACGATGAAGGAGAGCATTTACAGCGTTTTAAAATTACTTTAAATCGTAGCGAAATTATTAATATCGAAGGAATGAAAGAAGGGGTGTTAACATAAAAATTATGTTAACACCCCTTTATTACTTATTGAAAATTTTGAGTGTTAAATACTTCTTAGTTGTTGATAATTATTGGGTTTGTAACTAAGATTATACATGTTAAATTATTGTTATATGTCTTTTGTTTTTCTTTATATTGAATTTCTAACTATATTGCGCATTATGTAGTTAATTATACTATATTCAGTTAATAATAAGTAACTCTATAGAATTCGTTATAGTAAGGATTATCATGACTCAAATTAATAAAGTATTTTCAATCGTACTCGTTGTGCTATTTGTTGAGTCCATAGTTTTGGCCTTTGTGCACGGTACTTATATGGAAGCTTTTTTTGTCGGCGGACCGGCAATGCTAGTACCGCTTTGGATGATGAATACCGCTCCCAAAGCAGCGTTAACAAGACACTCTGCTGCGATAGCTGCAATGATATTTGCTTGTTTGCATATCCACCAAATGAACGGCCTGATTGAAGTACATTTCGAGATATTTATCTTAATGGCTATTTTAATTGTCTTTAGCGACTGGAAGTTATTTATTTCAGCGATAGCCCTAATTGCCGTTCATCATCTATCTTTTTATTTTATGCAAACCAATGGTATGAATGTCTTTGTATTTGATAAAGATCGTTTGTTATTTTCAACCGTTATATTACACGCAGCCTATGCTATTGTTGAGGCTGTTATTGCGGGCTTTATCGCAAAAATTTTATACGACGATAGCCAAGTTGGTAAAGAGCTTGCGAAAATAACACATAAATTAACGGCTGATGAAAACTCCCTTGATTTGAAAATAAGAACTAACGCGAATGATAACGCGGTATTAGAGGGGTTTAATCACTTACTCTCTGTACTTGATGATGTTGTTGTCGGCGTAAAAAATCAAACCAATGATTTTATTGTAAACTCTAATAATTTAATGACTGCGAAAATGGAGCTTGAAGCCTCTGCGAGCAATCGATTGCAAGAAACAGAAATGATTGCTTCTTCAGTTGAGGAAATGTCAGTGACGGTATCTTCAATAGCACAAGATACCTCTAAATTGAGTGACCAAATGCAAGACGCTAGTGCCGCTACAAAGGCCACCAATACTTACATAGAAGAAATAAATGTAAAAAATAATGAGCTAATTGACGCATTGAATAAAACCAGTGATGAAATAACAGCACTAGCAAGCTCTAGTGACGTTATCACTAATGTTTTATCTGAAATCACAAGTATTGCTGATCAAACTAACTTACTTGCTTTGAATGCTGCCATTGAAGCTGCTCGTGCTGGAGAGCAAGGACGAGGTTTTGCGGTCGTTGCTGATGAGGTAAGAGCGTTAGCAAACAGAACAAAGGAAAGTACTGATAAAATTGGTGATACTTTAACTAAATTGTCGAATCACTCAAAATCTTCAACACAGTCAATGGAAAACTGTATAAAGGCGGTGGATGTGGTGACTGAAGTTGCTGAGAAAGCAAATGAAGAAGTAACTAATGCTTCACAATTAGTATCATTGTCGAGTGATATTGCTAATTCTGTCGCTGCTGCGGTAGAGGAGCAATCGGTCACTACTGATGGTATTGCTCAAAGCACTGAAAATATGAGCTTATTAGGAAAAGATGATGCGATAAAGGTTGATATGCTAGCACAAGAAGCAAATCAAATATCTGAGTCGGTTACTTCTTTGGAGTCTAGCATTGCCTGCTTCAAATAATATTACACGCTATCATTATGTGGTGTTTTTACTTTGGCTCTCTTTAACATTGATAGCAGCGATATACTTTATTGGTAATCGTTTGATTCTATTCGACCCTCTCAATAAATTGTCAGGGAAAGGCAGTAGTGTCATTATCGAAAATATTAAACAGAATATTCAGCTAAGTAACAGTATGTCTGGTAGTTTCAATTTAAGTAATACCATCATTCATTTTACCAGCGATAATTGTTCATGTACTCAATTTAGTAAAGACCATAAGGTAGCGATTAACGATAAAGCCATAGGGGATGCTTTTAGAGTTATCAATATCAAATTACCTGAAGAATCACCGATAATTATTCCATCGACACCGTCAATTTTAATTGTAAACAAAGCCGAAGAGTTGTTGTATTTTGGTCCTTACTCTGCGGGTTTAGCTTGTTCAGAGTCTAATGGATACGTTGAAACCGTATTACAAAACTATGCGAATGGTTTTAATTCAAATTTAATTATTAATGATGTAAAAGGCTGTTACTGTAATATTTGATTGTAGCCAAATAGCCTGAGTTCGTAATACTTGGGTTTTGACCTTAACACTCACTGAAATCACTACCAACAATTGATGGTGATACCGTTGTTGGAATAGGACTATCATTTTGATTAAGATAATAGATATAACAATTGTCTTGATTTACGTTATTGCCAAAAGGAAAAATAACAAAACCTCTACCTGTGCCTAGTTCTGAGTGCCCTCTGCTTACAAACCAATTAATGCCACGTTGTCGAACACACCAATCTAAATTAGTGTCAGTGCAGTTATTGGATGATACTTGTTCAATGTTTTCAAAGTCGACAAGGTACGAAAATGTATTGTTCCAACGACCATCTGCGAGCTTGCCTCTCACTCTAATATTTTGACCACTACTCAAAGTAAATCTATTTTGATTGTTGTTCAGCAGGTCTGGACGAAGTTTTATTTTTAGCTCAATTAAGGATTCCGCTGATTTCAACGCCGCTTCCATGGTTAACATGTTGGCTTGTACGGCGTCTTTTTGTAAATCAATAAATTTTGGCGCAGCAACGACTGAGAGTATCCCTAATATAACAATAACCACTACTAGCTCTATTAAGGTGAAACCTTTATTTCCCATGTCATTGTTCTAAATTTAAAAGTGTTAAGTTCATGTTAACAGGCTTGTGCTTATCAATCTACGGTATTTGTAAAAAGCAGATGAAGTCATTTTTTAAACTTCGTCTATAATTAATATTTATGAAGATTTACCCTTAGACCTCTGAGTTTAATGGAGTTGTCTGTTTTAATTTTTCAATGGATTAAACAACCATGACACAAATTGAAAAATCAATTTATCGCTTATTCGAAATAACCCCTATCCCAATTGCGTTATCATTTCCTGATGGTCGTTTAGAGTATGTCAACCCAGCATTGAAGGCTATGCTCGGCTATGAAGGTGAGCACATTTATGCCGATGAGGTCACGATTACCCATTTAGATGATTTAAAATTAAATATGGACATAAGAACGCAGCTTAAAAGTAACCCTTGTCGGGCTATTACGGTAGACAAACGCTATTTACATAATAATGGCAGTACTGTGTATGCCCAGCTAAATATTGTTGGACAAGTTGAAGAAAATGGTGAAATCAAAAGGTTTATCGCGCAAATTATTGATTTGACTCAAATCAAAAAAGCAGATGCTGCCGAAATATTACTGAACTATTTGGTGAATCAATCTAATGATGCCGTTTACGTTGTCGATCCAAATTTTGGACAAATTTTAAATTGCAATCAGCTTGCCTATCGACGACTTGGCTACACTAAAGCAGAGTTATTAACTTTAACTGTTGCCCACCTTAACCCGGTATTCCAGCTTGAAGGAAAGTGGCAGCAGCATGTTGAAAAAATAAGAAGTGATGGCTCACTTATTCTTGAGTCTACGCACACACGTAAAGACGGTACTGATTTTTTTATCGAGGCAAGTATCAGTTTTATCGAATATGATAAAAAAAATTACCTTATTGCTATTGTTAGAGATATTTCTCGCAGAAAAAAGAAAGAGCAAGAAGCGCTAGAAAAAGCGGGTTTAGATCCGCTAACCAAGCTTCCCGACAGAAGAGTATTAGAAGGTAAGTTAACGGACATTTTTGAAAAAGCGAAAAAAAGAAATACCTATGTTGCTTTTATTTATATCGATCTTGATAACTTTAAGGAGTTAAATGACAACTATGGTCATGGTTTTGGCGATGATGTTTTAGTTAGTACCGCTAACAGACTTAAGCATACGATGAGAAAATCAGATCTTGTTATCCGTTTAGGTGGTGATGAATTTTTGGTGGTGATACCCAACATTGAAAATAAACCGTCAATAGAGCTATTGGCGAATAAAGTCATCGCCGAGTTTAACTCGCCATTTAAAATTCAAACTAAATTAGTTCAAGTGGAAGCTAGCCTTGGGGTTTCTGTTTATTCAGGCAAAGGTGGAGATGCTCATACGTTAATTCAATTAGCGGATGAAGCTATGTATCAGGCGAAAAAACATTCAGGAACGTCAATATACTATCTATAATAAGAAGTTATGTGTGGAGGAATACTTTAGTAAATATCGCCTAGCTTTTCTAATTGCGTTAAGTATATTCGTAAATCTAACTCTACTTGATGATAGTCGCTCATCATGTACTCACATAAATTATAAAATGCTTTGTTATGTTCTTTTTCTTTAATGTGGGCTAGTTCATGTACCACAATCATAGTTAAAAACTTTTCAGGTGATTTCTTAAACAAACTACCTATACGTACTTCATTTTTACTCTTTAATTTACTTCCTTGTTTCCGGGAAATGTAGGTATGCAATCCCAAGGCGTTATTGATGATATGAATTTTATCATCGTATTTAATTTGGCTTATTGGCGCTGACTTTTTTAAATACTGATTCTTGATGTTCATGACATAACCTCGCAAGGTTTTATCATTGCTTATCTGGTGTACTTTAGGGTATTTACTTAATAAGTATTTGGCTAAAGTATTGTTATCAAGCATGTGTTGGACTTGATATTGCACTTTTGGTGAATAAGCGGAAAGGTATTTTAACGTGTTTGACATCAGACCTAACGGTTTTCATATTGGCTTTTAATAGGTGTTATTATACGTGAATTTAGCAATACTGAGAATTGATAAAATAAGGATTAATATTTGTGTTTAGTCACGCTGTTGCTTTGTGTCATATCGCAGTATCCAGTATAATTGACAAAAATATCAGACGTTAATTATGACGACTGGACTCGCTTTACATTTAAGGTTTCACTGTTAATTATATGATTTCCCATAAGCTTTCTGTAGCCCCTATGCTCGATTGGATTTGTCTTTTTAAAATACTTAATTAAAACAATGATGTAGTTAAGGTTTGTTTTTATAGGGGTATAAAAGGGTATATAATTACTTGCTATTCTGTATTCTATTTTTTCTTTTATATGTTCGGTGCTTGTTAGAATTTAACTGGATTTAAACTATTGACTTGAATATCCCCAAAAATTTATTAAATTGTGGCTGAATATGTTGGTGTTGTTTATTTATTAAAACAAAGATAAATAATTAATGCGTTAGATAGTGTCAGCTTTCTTTGCACTTTAGTTGATGGCTTTCGTGTTTTGTTTTTATCTAATTGTTATTTATTGTTTTTTATTGTTGGTGTCTTTGTTGCTTGTATAGAAGTGTGCTGTTTTTAACAGTACATAATTAAATTAAACTAAAGAGGTTAGATAAGTTAAAATGAAAAACAAATTTATGAAAGGAATTATAGTTAGTGGGGTGTTTTGCATTGGCATTTTGAGTAATATATCACACGCTGGTATTATCACTCAAAACTTTCAAGGCACTGCTACATCTACTAACTGGATATTTGGGACAAATGGTATTAATTATGATTTTTCATGGGGAATAACTTACGACACCGATGCTAATCAGGGTACTTTATACTCACAGTATAGTGATGGAGTAAATGGAGTAGCTGAATTTGGTAGTGCTGGTTCTGACGATACGGAGATAGGAAAAGGAAGCCTCCATAGTACTAATTTTAGTGACGCCATTTTTACAGGTCTTCGTCAATCAGTTCAAGATGTAATAGACTCTGCAAATGCTAACAATACCTTTTTTGAATATTCTATAAGAGACTCAATGAATTTTAACTATGCTACTTATGGTTTAAATGCTCTTAGTGGAGGGTATGATACTCAGTTTTATAGTGCAGATGGAATATATGCATATTTTGGTAATGCTTCTGTTGGTTCACCTCTTACTGGTGCTGCAACAATACAATTATATCAACGAGACCTCACTACACAAGTGATTTCAAATACACAAGCTCAAATCTTGATTGGAGGCGCAGCTGTAGTTACTAGTGTACCTGAACCATCTACACTTGCTATTTTCGCATTAGGAATGATTGGTTTAGTATCGCGCCGATTTAAGAAATATTAATATTTAACTTTTAATATTAGACTCTAAAAAAGCATTAATTTTCATGATTGGTGTTTTTTTATATCTAGTGATTGTTAATTAAGGTTTTAATGGTCACTGTGCTGCCTAAGTTTTGTTTAGGGTGATTATTCTAAATTACCTTGCTTTCAAATTTATGAGTTCTTAGAGAGTTGGCTTGTGTCAAAATTGACTATTAATAACTTAAGGATACTATTTTTGTTTAATAGGTAGATAAACCGTATAATCGACCAATACTCCAGTCGTACTTTTACTATAGGGAACGACTTTATATCTAACTGGTTTATATGTAATTTTATGATTTCCCACAAATTATCTTGTGCGCCCATGCTCGATTGGACAGATCGTCACTGTCGTTATTTCTATCGTTTAATGTCAGCACACACTGTTCTTTATACCGAAATGGTAACAACAGGAGCTATTTTGCATGGTAAAGGAGATTATCTAAGCTATAACAACGCTGAGCACCCATTGGTACTTCAGCTTGGTGGTAGTAATGTAAAAGACATGACTGAATGTGCCAAAATAGCAGAGCAGTATGGATACGATGAAATAAATATTAATGTTGGCTGCCCATCAGATCGTGTCCAAAATGGTCGTTTTGGTGCCTGTTTGATGGCTGAACCGCAACTTGTCGCTGATTGTGTCAGTGAGATGCAGGCGGCTACTAGTATTCCTGTTACCGTAAAGTCTCGTATTGGTATTGATGATTTAGACTCATATGAATTTTTACACACCTTTATTGAGCAAGTTGCTCAAGCAGGGTGTCAGCATTTTATTATTCATGCTCGTAAGGCTTGGCTTACTGGTTTAAGTCCTAAACAAAATAGAGATGTTCCACCTCTTGATTACAGTCGTGTATATCAAATTAAACAAGATTTTCCCGCGTTAGAAATCTCAATTAACGGTGGTATTAAAACGCTTATTGAGACCAATGAACATTTACAGCATATTGATGGTGTGATGATTGGTCGAGAAATATACAATAATCCCTATATGCTCGCTGAAGCAGATCAATCAATCTACGGCAGCAATAAAACTAAAATATCTAGGCAAGAAGTTGTAAATTTAATGGCTGAATATGTAGATGATTATGTTAGTACAACACCTGAGCACGGAAGTAATCGAGCATGGCATGTACTTCGTCATACATTAGGTCTTTGCAATGGTTTAGCCGGTGCTCGCCAATATCGTCGATATTTGAGTGAATGTGCAGGTCAGGCGAATGCCAATGGCGATACACTTAAAGAAGCGTTTTTAAAAGTAAGCTCAATTTCAGCGTAATTGGTATCCTTCTAATTTGGTAAAATTGTAATACAAACTATTTTGTTACATATTTTACCAATAATTGGTTTTTTAAACCAAATCAGTGTTGTTTTAGCGGATAAATTAAAAGAATGTAAAAAATAATACAACTTTATTTCCTTTAAAATCAGTGTGTTGTTATTTTTATTCAACAATGGCACAACCTTTGTAACATTTGTTGCGACTTAACTTATATAGCTAACCATTATTAACCTAAAATTTTAGGCAAAAATATTTGGAGAAGTTATTAAAGTTTAAACAAATGATTAATAAGGAACCACCATGATAACTTCAGCGACTCTTTTTACTTTGATGATAGTACCTGCTGTTGCAATGCTAGCATTTTCTTTAGTCGTAGCTATTTTTGAACAAAAATCGTTATAGTGGCAAAGTCAATTTACCACTATAACCTTATACACTAACGTTACTACTTAGTTTCTTCCACTCAATAAAACCTGCTCTATTGCAAATATATCGATCCTTTCCTAGCAATATACTTTCCTAAATTCTTATATACCAAACAGCTTACGCATATATCCTCAGTTTACTTTCCTTTTATGGCAAATGACTACGTCAGCATAGCTGTTTTAAATCTCCTTAATCATCACAATATTTTATGTGGTTAATTTGACCACACTATAGGTTTATTTAACCAAAAAGTCGCATGACATATTATGTCTTTTTTTGTACTGTCTAGTGGTTTATTTATTTTATCCTTATAAATCATTAGTTTGAAAAATATTTTGCGGTTGGCACGGCACTTGTAATAGTTAAATCACAAATGATAACAACCAATACGTTGTTAGTTATTTAAACAAATTTTTATTTAAACCAATTAATAGATACATAAGAAGGAATTTCAACATGAACACATTTAACCGTAAAAATATTAGCGTTGCATTATTAATTACTTTAGGTGCAATTTTCAGTGTTAATGCCAATGCAGAACAAACTAGCAGCATTGAAAGCTCATTAACTGAGATGGTTGTCGAACAAAGCCAACAAGTAATGTCTGATTTATCAATGCAAGTACAAGAATCAATTAATGAAGAGTTAGCAAGTTTTAGCATCGACTTTTCTTTTGAGGAGTCAATTGCTTGGTTAACTGATGAAGAAGCTGAGCCAGAAGTAGTAAAAGTTAAACAAATTACACAAGTGAAAGTTAACTAAGAAAATATAACCATTGAAATACTAGGAGAAAGTTATGGGATTGTTTACACGTTTTACCGATATTGTTAATGCCAACATCAACAGCATGCTTGATAAAGCAGAGCAACCAGAGAAAATGATCCGTTTGATCATTCAAGAAATGGAAGAAACTTTGGTAGATGTTAGAGCTACAGCTGCTAAAAATATAGCAGAGCAAAAAACGCATGCAAGACGAGTGAAAGCGGCTCAAGCTAGCGTTGAGCATTGGCATAGTAAAGCACAGATAGCGTTAACTAAAAATCGTGAAGATCTTGCTAAGTCAGCGCTAGCGCAAAAGCACAAATATCAACATGATTTAACTCAGCTTGAAGAGGAAGCACAGCATATCAGTGAGTTTCTTTGCAAGATCCAAGAGGATGCTACGCAATTACAAGAAAAGTTGTCAGAAGCTAAGCGTCGTCAGGAAGCATTAACGCTTCGTCAAGAATCAGCGCATGTTCGTTTAAAAGTAAGAGAGCAAGCGGTTGTTTACAATATTGAAGAAGCGATGAGTAAGTTTGAACGATATCAACAGAAAATAGATAGAGTTGAAGCACAAGTTGAAGCTTACGATCTCACTCAAACTAATAGCAAAGATCAAAGCTTAACAGCTCAATTTGCAGAATTAGAACAAGATGAGAGTATCGAGCAAGAACTTGCCGAAATGAAGAAGCCAACGGTTAGTGCTTAAACGCATTAACCTAACCAGTAAGAAGGAAAAACATGATGAGATATGAAAAAGAGTACGTAGTTAATAATAAGCTAGCCAAAGACAGTATTCATAAGAAGTTAACTGGAGTTTGTGCAGGTATTGCCAGGCATTATGATCTACCAAGGTTAGCAGTACGAATAGCCGCTATTGCAGCGCTTATTATGGTTCCTGTAGCGACTGGTGTTGCTTATGTTGTTGCTACTTTGTTACTACCTGAGGGGAGATCTCGTTAATTTAAGCGTTAACGTGAAAATAGGAGTTAGTTATGTCATTTTTCAAATCTTTATTGTTAGCTATTTTAGCTACGTTATTTTTAACCTATGTATTAGGGATAAGCTTTTTACAGCTACTTGATATTAATGTTTATATGGATGGCGAATTAATTGAACCGTTAAAAGCAATAGGAGTATCCGCTGTGGCAACCGTTATTTTGGTGTTAATTGCACTAGCAATTGTATTAAGTGTTTTTGGCTCATTAATATTTCTAAGTTTATTACTGGTTGGCTCTTTAGCCATGGTAGCTGTAGGTGTTTTTTGGCCAGTACTATTGATTGCCGTGGTGATTTGGTTAATGACTAGAAATAAGAGTGGTCATCAAGAACATAGGCAATACAATTAACGTCACTCATTATAATATGAAATGCGTTTAAACCTCTTTGTTACCTATATCGCTCTTACACAGAGCGAGTAATAAACTATTTAAATCAAGATAAGTAATTCTCAAAGGTTTAATTAGCGTTACTTTCTATGGTAATGACAAAACCTAATCTCACGTTCACCTCGTTAATCATTGTATGTAAATTAATTAGCTGACTAAGTGAAATGAGTTTAGGTTATATATTACTTTATTAAGTCGCTTGAATTTCTTTGTTTATCATTAAGTAAGTCGTTTTTTTACTTGTGATTGAATGCTATGGTTAGCTAACTATTTTGTAAGCGAGGATGTTAAGCGTCAGATGAAAAATTACTATTTTATTTTATTATCTTTATTATGCAGCCAATTGAGTTTAGCTCATTCATCAAAAGCAGAAATTAGTGTTGAAAAAGCTTATGCCAGAGCCTCTATACCTGGTAGTAATATTTCTTCAGCATATATGATAATTACAAATAATGGTGAAAAAGCAGTGACTTTACTTGGCGCTAGCAGTAATATTTCACCGCGAGTTGAAATTCATCAACATACAATGTCAGATGGAATGATGCGTATGCGTAAAGTGGATAACGTGCAAATTAAAGCAAACGAGCGCGTTGTTCTACAGCCATCAGGTTTACATTTAATGTTATTTGATGTTACAAAGCCCCTGCAATCCCAACACAAGGTTGAACTAACCTTGCGTTTTTCCGATAAAAAGTCTGTATTAGTACAGGTTCCTGTGTATAGCCCCATACAGGAAAAATCAGCACAGGAAGCTGATAAAACGTTAACAATAATGCAGCATCACCACCACTAGATGCATTACTAGGAGCAAACAATGAAAATGAATTTTTCTGCAAAGACCATTAGCTATATTGTTATTGGTACTTTTTTATTTTTTTACTTTATTGGTGTTTATTGGAGCCTTATCCCAGATGATATTGATATCAAGAAAGAGGTAACTGCTGCGGCAACGGCTGAAAATGTCTCGCCAGTGGTTGGCTACACAACTACGACTACATTGATTAAAGCTGCACAAAGCATTCTAGATAAGCCGGGCGGCTATTTATCTAATGATGCATTACCTCCAGGAGTGTTTTTAGATAACATGCCTGCGTGGGAATTTGGTGTATTAGAAATGGTACGTGATATGGCATTAGTTATGCGAAAAGATCTAAGCCGTTCGCAATCACAATCATTAGCCAATAAACATATTAAAGTAGCGCAGCCAAAGTTTAATATTGACCATAAAAGCTGGGCCATGCCAAGTGCTGAGTCGGAATATAAACAAGCGATAAAAAGCTTATATGATTATCGAAATGCGTTGGTGGGTATTAGTAAAGATAAGGATGATCATGCACAGTTTTATGCAAGAGCTGATAATTTAGCTTCTTACTTTGAAGAAGTGCAAAAGCGTTTAGGTGGCTATTCACAGCGCTTAAGTGCTAGTGTTGGTCGTGAACAAGTTAATACCGATTTAGCGGGTGATAATGTTGCTCAACAATCAAGTTATGAGGCATCTCACGTTCAGTTGAAAACTAGCTGGTGGCAATTAGATGATGTTTTTTATGAGTCTCGCGGTGCCGCATGGGCATTAGTGCATTTTCTAAAAGCAATTGAGATTGATTTTGACAGTGTACTAGAAAATAAAAATGCTAAAATTAGTCTGCAACAAATAATAAGAGAGCTAGAAGCAAGCCAGCAAACGCTATGGAGCCCAATGGTGCTAAATGGCGATGGTTTTGGTGTTTTAGCCAATCATTCACTTGTGATGGCTAATTATATTTCTCGCGCCAATGCCGCATTAATCGATTTAACTGAATTACTAAGAAAAGGGTAACTTAATGAAAAAGGCAATATTAGCCGCAGGCTTAAGCACATTACTTTGTACGGCTGCACAAGCAGATACATTACTAGGTCTATACATAGGCGCTCAAGCATGGAATGTCGAGACTACGGGCAGTGTCGGTGAATTTAATAGCGGCGTGGACGAAGCTGTTTTACAAAAGCTTGACTTTAATGATCAAACTCAAGGCAGTTTTTACATAGCCCTTGAGCATCCAATTCCATTAATTCCTAATATCAAACTTGCTTCAACTACGTTAGATACTGATGGCCAAACCGTAATTACAGAAAGTGATTTTGAGTTTGGTGGTATTTCTTATCCAATTGATACAGTAGTGGACACTAAATTTAATGTTAGCTACTTAGATTATACTTTCTATTACGAGATTTTAGATAACGATTTAGTCACTGTTGATATAGGTATCACAGCTCGAGATTTTGATGGCGATATTACTATCACAGATGATATCGGTATTCTGTCAATCTCAGAGGAGAAGTTCTCAGCTATTGTTCCTATGTTATATGGCTCAGCAATTATCGGTTTACCGTTAACCGGTTTCAGTGTGTTTGCCCAAGGCAATTACACAGGGTATGACGATAGCAGTATTTATGATTTTCAAGCCGGTGTAAGTTATGCCATTTTAGATAACTTAGCGGTAGATTTAAATGTGGAGCTAGGTTACAAAGTAGTATCAATGGATATCGAAGATATTGATGATGTTTATGCTGATATGGAATTTAAAGGTTTGTACGCTGGCGCAACAGTACACTTTTAATCTCAGATCATACTAAATACTAGAGGCACTTAATTCGTTTTAAGTGCCTTTTTTTATCCTTAAAGGTTTGTCACCTGTTGGTAGCGTTTATGTAAAATTTCTACACGCTCTACATACACGCGTGTTTCAGCAAAAGGTGGAATACCAGCATACTTTTTCACTGCTCCTTCGCCAGCATTATAAGCTGCAGTCACTAAACGTTTATCACCTTGATATTTCTTAAGTAAGGTGGATAAATGTTTTACCCCGCCATGGATATTTTGCTGGGCAATAAATGCATTATGTACGCCAAGCTCTCTAGCGGTATCAGGCATAATTTGCATTAAGCCTTGGGCTCCTTGTTTGGAGATAGCATTAACGTCAAAGTGCGATTCAGCGTGGATAATAGCCCTTATAAAAGCGGGTTCAACGTTATAGAGGTAGGCTGCTTTATTAATCGTTTGTTGATATTGAGTAATATATAGTTTTGCATTATGCCAATCGATAAGTGAATTAACTTCGCATGCATAACAGCCCACTTTCACTTCTTCAAAATCGGCATTTAATGGTTCAATATCTGAAAAAGAAATGACACCGTCAGCAGATTTATATTTGTAAACACGAGCCTCTTGTCCAAAAGTGAGAGCACAAGGAAAAAATATAATGATTACCATCACAATAAACCGATTTTGTATTGAGGTAGTCATGTTGATTGAAAGCCCATAAAACTGTTATTTAACTACAACATAGCGCTTTAGTTTTTTGTTGTCTAAAAATATTTATATTCAAAGAAAAACTCTTATTCATTTTTGGAATAAAAAATCGTCATCTATTCTTTTTGGTTTTTATCTATATTGACTAAAATAGCTTTATAAATTGTTATAGGTGACTATTCTCATGACGAAAGAGCTGCTAAATATACAGCAAAATACAACGACAACATCAAGCGCACTTGATGTTAATCAGCTAAGTTTACTTCAACAAGCAACATCGAGTTATTCTTCGTTGCAGCTTGCATGGGCAAGTGGTTATTTAGCAGCAAAAAGTGAGCAAGGACAAACTGCACAAGTGAGTGTAGCGAGTGCGGCAACTGTGTCTAAAACACTGACTATTTTATATGCATCGCAAACAGGTAACGCTAAAGGTGTTGCTGGCCAAGTTGAAAAAAGTGCTAGTGCAGCGGGTATAACGACTAAGCTAATCAATATTAGTGATTTCAAAGCTAAATCATTAAAAAATGAAACACATATACTTATCGTTGCCAGTACTAATGGTGAGGGTGAGCCACCAGATGATGCTATTGAGTTTCATGAGTTTTTATTAGGTAAAAAAGCACCGAAATTACCAAACTTAAGCTACAGCGTATTAGCGCTTGGTGACAGCAGCTATGAGTTTTTCTGTCAAACAGGTAAAGATTTTGATGATCGTCTTAAAGAGCTAGGCGCTAAACAAGTATTACCTCGTGTTGACTGTGATGTTGATTATGATAGCGACAGTGAAAGCTGGACAGTTAGCATTGTTGAAAATCTTAAAGAAGAGTTGACTCAAACGGATGCGCCTTTAGCACCTGTAATTGACTTGCCTGTGGCTGCAGTAAGTCAATATAGCAAGCAAAACCCTCTTAGTGCTGAGTTTACCTTAAGTCAAAAGATCACTGGCCGAGATTCTGCAAAAGATGTTCGTCATATTGAAATAGATTTGGGTGAGTCTGGCTTAACCTATCAAACGGGTGATGCTTTAGGTGTTTATTTTGATAATAGCAGCGCATTAGTTGCTGAACTATTAACGACGCTGAACTTTAGCGGTGAAGAAAAGGTGAGTTTAAAAGTTAGTGGTGAACAACAAACTTTCTCACTACAAGAAGCCTTAACGACTCAATTAGAAATTACTCAAACGGCTCCTGCCTTTATTGAGTTTTGGGCTCAGCAAAGCGGTGATGAAAAATTAGCTAAAATTGCTGAAGATAAAAACGAAGCTAGAGAATTTGCTGGTAATCATCAAATTGTTGATGTTGTTGGTTTAGCAAAAGCTGAAATAGATGCTCAAACATTCGTAGATGCCTTACGTAAAATTACCCCTCGTCTTTATTCTATTGCCTCGGCTCAAGCTGAAGTGGAAGAAGAAGTACATTTAACGGTTGGCTTAGTTAATTATGAATATAAAGGTAAGCAACGTTTTGGTGGTGCTTCTCATTTCTTAGCTGAAGGTGTAGAAGAAGGACAAAGTGTTCGAGTATTTGTTGAACACAATGATAACTTCCGCTTACCAAGTGACGGTAATACTCCTGTTATTATGATTGGTCCAGGCACTGGTGTAGCACCATTTAGAGCCTTTATGCAACAACGCGAAGCTGATGAAGCCAGTGGTGATAACTGGATGTTCTTTGGTGATCAAACTTTCACGCAAGACTTCTTATATCAAGTTGAGTGGCAGAATTATTTAAAATCGGGTTTGCTATCTCGAATGGACGTTGCTTTCTCTCGCGATCAAGCTGAGAAAGTATACGTACAAGACCGGTTAAAAGAGCAAGCCAGTGAAGTTTTTTCTTGGCTTGAGCGTGGCGCACATCTTTATATTTGTGGTGATGCAAATCGCATGGCAAAAGATGTACACCAAACATTACTCGATATTATTGCCGAGCAAGGCAACTTGAGTGGTGAAGACGCAGAGCAATATTTAAAAGATTTACGTAGTAATAAACGCTACCAGAAGGATGTTTACTAATGACAAGCGAACTTATTGTAAAAGGCAAATTAGCCGATAATGAACGCCTAAAAGCAGAAAGTGATCATTTACGTGGCACTATTACTACCGATTTAAAAGATCGTATTACTGGCGGCTTTACTGCGGATAACTTTCAGTTAATTCGTACGCATGGTATGTATCAGCAAGATGATCGTGATATTCGTGCCGAACGTCAAAAGCAAAAGCTAGAGCCGTTACACAATGTCATGCTTCGTGCACGTTTACCGGGTGGTATTATCACCACTAAGCAATGGTTAGGTATTGATAAGTTTGCCGATGATCATACCTCATATGGCAGTATTCGTTTAACTACGCGTCAAACTTTCCAGTTTCACGGGGTATTAAAGCCAGATATCAAATTAATGCACCAAACTTTAAATAGCATTGGTCTTGATTCTATTGCAACTGCCGGCGATGTTAACCGTAATGTCTTGTGTACTTCGAACCCAGTAGAGTCAGAATTGCATCAAGAAGCTTACGAGTGGGCGATAAAAATTAGTGAACATTTATTACCGAAAACTCGTGCTTATGCTGAAATTTGGTTAGATGAAGAGCGCGTAGAAACTACTGAAGGTGAAGAGGTAGAGCCAATTTTAGGTAGTACTTACTTACCGCGTAAGTTCAAAACCACAGTAGTTATTCCACCAAATAACGACATTGACCTACATGCCAACGATTTAAACTTTGTTGCAATAAGCGATAATGGCAAGTTAATTGGTTTTAACGTGCTAGTTGGCGGTGGTTTAGCGATGACACACGGAGATAAGTCAACTTATCCACGTTGTGCAGACGACTTAGGTTTTATTCCATTAGAGAAAACTTTAGATGTTGCTGCTGCTGTTGTGACTACCCAACGTGACTGGGGTAACCGTGTTAACCGCAAAAACGCAAAAACTAAATACACATTAGACAGAGTTGGTATTGATACTTTTAAAGATGAAGTTGCTCGCCGTGCTGGTGTTGAATTTGGCGAATCTCGTCCGTATGAATTTACTCACCGTGGCGATAGCTTTGGTTGGGTTGCCGGTATTGATGGTAAGCACCATTTAACATTGTTTGTTGAAAATGGTCGTTTACTCGATTATGAAGACAAAACCTTAAAAACAGGTATGGCAAAAATTGCGGCAGTGCATAAAGGTGACTTCCGACTAACTGCTAACCAAAATATTATTATTGCTGGTGTTGCCGAAGCAGACAAGGCTCAGATTGAGCAACTGGCTCGTGAACATGGTTTACTGAACGACGGTGTTTCAAATCAACGTAAAAGCTCAATGGCATGTGTAGCATTTCCTACTTGTCCATTAGCAATGGCTGAAGCTGAGCGCTACTTGCCAACATTAGTTGATAATGTTGAAGATATTTTAGCAAAAAATGATTTAGCTGAAGAAAGCATTATTTTGCGTGTTACTGGCTGTCCAAACGGCTGTGGTCGTGCCATGTTGGCTGAGATAGGTTTAGTAGGTAAAGGTCCAGGTAAATACAATATGTATTTAGGAAGTGATTTAGCCGGTACTCGTGTTCCAAAACTTTATCAAGAAAATGTGAGTGAAAGTGACGTTCTAGAGCAAATTGATCTATTATCTTCGCGCTGGTCTAAAGAGCGTAATGATAAAGAAGCTTTCGGTGATTTTGTTATTAGAGCTGGCATTGTTGATGAAGTGAAAATTAGTATGAGAGATTTTCATGATGAGTAATTCACTTATCACTGCCAAACCTGACGTGGTGACGCAGTTATCAACAAATCAAGCGCTAAGTGTGAATCCGGTAAGTAATCGCTTTCCGGCATCACTGCCTAAGCCTTGGCTTGCACAATGGAATGAAGATTTAGAAGCTAAAACACCACTTGAGCGTATTGAATGGACAATGGAAAACTTGCCTAGTCAATTTGTGCTTTCTTCAAGCTTTGGTATTCAATCTGCGGTTATGCTGCATATGATGACACAGGTAGATCCCAATATTCCTGTGTTGTTAACAGATACAGGGCATCTATTTCCAGAAACGTACCGTTTTATCGAAGAAATGACGACACGTTTAAAACTGAATTTACATGTTTACAGTGCCGTTGAAAGTGCAGCGTGGCAAATGGCTAAATATGGTGAGCAATGGGACCAAGATGAAGAAGCCCTTAAGCAATACAACCGTAAAAATAAAGTTGAGCCATTAGAGCGAGGGCTATCAGAATTAAACAGTGGTACTTGGTATTCTGGTGTTCGAAGACAGCAGTCAGAGCATAGACAAGGTTTATCTGTGGTGGGTATATTACGTGGCCGTTTTAAAGTGCACCCAATTATTGATTGGAGTAACAAAGACGTCCATCAGTACCTTACCAAGCATGGTTTACCTTATCACCCATTATGGGAGCAAGGTTACGTTTCTGTTGGTGATGTACACAGTACAAGACCGTTAACTCTAGGCATGGATGAGAGTGAAACTCGCTTTGGCCCAGGTCAAAGAGAATGTGGTTTGCATACCGATGGTGATGGCATATAAAAAGTAGCGAAGTATTTATACTTATTAAGCTAATGTAAATTTATTATTTATCACTCACTTCAAAATGATGGTTTAATTGCTGCTTTAAATGGCTAAAAAAATCATCATTAACTTTATCCGCTATCAGGTGCGCTAACTCTGTGCCAATAGCGGTAAATTTATAAAACTGTACGCTTACATTGGCTTTTTTACTGGTTAACTTCAGTGGTAAGCCATTATAACTAAAGTTAACCGGCTCACTTGCTGCCATCATGCTCGACTCACTTTCTTGTAAGAAGATTAAGTGATTATCAGCAAGGGACAATAAATCGGCATAATTTAAGCCATGGCTACTCAAATTGACATATTGCTGTCGTTCTTTTGAAAAGAAATTAAACAAGCCCGGTTGCTGATAACTCCCCGTTATAATTCTGATATTTTTTCGACTTTGATCTTTAACCGCGAGTGAGCAGGCTTTAGCAAGTAACTTTGCATCAACAATACTCATGTCTCGAAAGACTTTCAGTGCTTTAAGAGAATATGAGCCTGGACGAGACAATTCACCCGCTAATATCTTAGCCCATAAATCTTGCATGGTATTATTGCCCACATCTTCTGCTAAGGCGATAAAGCGATTAAACCAGTCTAAATCTGTGCGTTTATCGATAGTCTTGCTGGCACAAAAACCGTAAGTTTTCTCCATGATAGCTTCTATATTCTTTTGCTTTCGCTGGCTAGATAGTCGTGCACGCTTAATACTACGATCTTCAATAGGCATTTGCTTCGTTTGCGGCAAAAGAGCTGCTTCAAGTCCAAACTGCTGACTAATACTAAAGAACTGTTTGTGAGCAGCAGACTCAGAGGTTTTTTTTGAGGACTCTTGTTTAACTATTTCTTGAGAGTCGCTCTGGATCACTTCTCCTTCAATAATTACTGCTGATGCTTTATCAAGTTTTGCCATAATATCTCATGCCTTGTCGGGGCTTACAGGTCTTTTATTTACGAATTTTACAACGATAGGTAAAATTTATTGTATTGATTTATTGAATATTGTCAAAGTGCCTTTTATTATGTAGAAGAATAGAGTAAAAAAGTAGCTTTAGTGAATAGTTAAGTTATAGTTATATAATTAATATCAAAATCAATTTTAGTTAATCGTGGGTTATTACATTTTTGTGAGCCATTAATGTGATTAATTACTTGAGGGCAGTATGCAAGCATCAGAAAATTCTAATGATGACTTCCTATTTATCGACGATAGCGATGAAGATGAAATTTTAGACGGCGACGGCAAAGAGACTTGGCAAGTTCTCATTGTTGATGATGACCCAGAGATCCACTCTGTCACTCAATTAGCCCTGTCTGATCTCGTCGTTTTAGGTCGTCGTCTCGAGTATTTGCATGCCTATTCAGGTCAAGATGCTTGCGCGTTAATTGAAAAAAACCCAGATATTGTCTTGGTACTGCTTGATGTCGTTATGGAAACAGATGATGCAGGCTTGAATGTTGTTAAACACATTCGTGAAAATTTACGCAGACAAGATATTCGTATAGTCTTACGTACAGGGCAACCTGGTTATGCACCAGAAGAAAGTGTTATTAAAGAATATGACATTAATGATTATAAAACTAAAACTGAATTAACTCGCCGTAAACTCGTGACAACTGTTTATGCTGCGATACGCTCATATCAACAAATTGCCACGGTTACTGAAAATAGAAAAGGTTTAGAGAAAATTGTTTCTGGCTCAGCTAACTTGTTAGAGCTGCATTCAATGACTGAGTATTGTCAGGGCGTTTTACAGCAACTGACTAAACTTATCGATTATGATGTTGAGTGCTTACTTTGTGCCCGAGGACAAGGCATCATCGACAACGCAGATGATTTAAGCTTTTATATCATTGCTCAGCAGGGTTTTTCTACGGTACTGACGAAACAAAAATTAGACACGCTTAAAAATGAGCAAATTAGCCAACAAGTTAAGTATTGTTTTACTCAGAAAACTCATCAAGACCAAGATCTTTCTCAATATTATTATTTGGCCAGAGGCGGGTACCGCGCCGTAATCTACCTTTCATTGCAAGAGCCATTAACAGAAATTCAGCAACAATTGATTGAGGTTTTTTTAACCAATGCCGCTGTGGGTTACGAAAACGTACACCTATTTCAAAAATTAAGTAGTGCGGCCTATAAAGATTGGTTAACTAATTTACCTAATCGTCTTGAGTTTGTACGCTTATTAGATCTCTTTGCAAAAAATGACACCGAGAATGAAGTAGCGGCACTAATTGACTTAAATCATTTTAGCGATGTTAATGACGGTTTAGGTCAAGATATTGGAAACATGTTGTTGGCTGCGGTTGCACAGCGGTTACAAGGTTTAAGTTGTGCTTGTAAAGTTGCCCGCGTTGGCGCGGATGTGTTCGGTATTATCGGTACTGAAAAGTGTTTATCACCAGAAGTGTTAATGGAGTTATTTGAACAGCCGTTTGTAGCAGGCGAGCAAAAATTACCTATTAATGCTTGTTTTGGTTTTTGCACTAAAGAACATGCTAGTGGTAGCGGCGTACAAGTGTTGAATCAAATCAACATCGCCTTGAACCTAGCCAAAAAGCAACGTAATGAACACTTTGCTTTTTATAACCCTGAAATGGAAGATGCCACATTGTGGCGTTTGAATATGATTCGGGAGTTAAGAACAGACTTTGCCAATAATAGATTGGAGCTTTGGTATCAACCACAACTTTCTCTAGATACAAGTAAAGTGATTGGCGCAGAGGCCTTACTAAGGTGGCGAACAGCTGATGGTAACTTTATTTCACCTGCGGTATTTATCCCTTTGGCAGAATACTCAGGGTTAATTGTTGATATTGGTGATTGGGTTGTCAATCAAGCGTGTCAGCAAATTAATGATTTAAGCCAACAGAATTTTAATGATATTACCATTTCGGTTAATGTTTCAATACCACAATTTAGACGTGGTAACTTTGTTAATACCGTTTTGAGTGCGATTCAAAACCATCAAGTGCAGCCAAATAAGCTTGAGCTAGAAATTACCGAAAATATTTTAATGGATGATCCTCAAGTAGTTATTGATGCTTTGGTCAAATTAAAATCTCATGGTATTCATATTGCTCTTGATGATTTTGGTACTGGTTTCTCTTCCCTAAGTTATTTACAAAAACTACCGCTTGATCGATTAAAAGTTGATCGGGCATTTATTACCGACATCGCGAAAGATGGTCAGTCAGTTATTGCTGAAACGATCATAGATTTAGGTAAGAAAATGGGTTTAAAAGTTATCGCTGAAGGTATTGAAGAGCTTGAGCAACAAGAACGTCTTATAGAGCTTGGTTGTGATGAGGTACAAGGTTTTTATTACGCTAAGCCTATGCCACAAGAAGAGTTTTTAGATTTTCTTAAGAAGAATAGCTAAAACCAATTACACTAATTTATTGTTCGACTTAGCGTTACATTAGCGAGTTTATAACAACAATTAGATGAATATAAAAGCTAACAAATGTAATTCATTTGTTAGCTTTTTTTATGGTAACTGCTGCTAAGCTTTAGCTAATAACCTTGTCTCAACACCTTGTTGTGGTTGATCAGGGATTAATGTTGCTAGAAATAACGAACATAAAGCAAAGCCGGCACCAATATAGAATACCCAAGCAGGTTCAACAATCCATAAAAGGCCTAAAAGAGCAGGAATGAAGACAGCGGCAATATGGTTAATAGAAAAACTTACACCAGCGCTTGAGGCAATATCTTCTGGTTTAGCTATTTTTTGAAAATAAGTTTTAATGGCTATGGCCAGTGCAAAGAAAAGGTGGTCAATCACATAAAGTGCAGCAGCTATATTAGCGTTATCGACTAAGCCATAACTGATAAAAATGACTATTAAACCAATATATTCTATACGTAATGTTGCTCGCTCTCCTATTTTACCAATTAACTTGCCAATTTTAGCGGCGAACAACCAGTTAAATACATAGTTAATCAAAAAGAGTGCACTAATATCTGCAACACTATAGTTAAACTTTTCTACCATTAAAAAGCCGGCAAACACTACAAATATTTGTCGACGTGCGCCACTAAAAAAAGTTAAAGCATAAAATAGCCAGTAACGCTTTCTTAATATTAATTTTTTTGTCTGAGGTGTTTTCTCTGGAAAATGCTTGAATGATATAGTTAATAAAAGTGTTAACAATAAACCTATGCTGCCAAACAATGCATAAGTGACTTGATAGCCCCAGTTAAATTGCTCCATTAAAATCCAAATACTCGAGAATGCTAGTAATGAAGCCACTGCTTTAACCGATAACAAACGTCCCATAAAGTGGGCCGTTTTTTCTTTGTCTAGCCATTGGAGCGTCAGGGACTGGCTTAAAGTCTCGTAATAATGAAATCCAACAGACATTAACACCGTCGTTAAATATAAACCGAGCACACTTGGGAAAAATCCAGTGAGCAACACACCTAAGCTAGTTACAGCTAACGAAATCAACGCCAAGCGTTGTTCTTTAATGAAAATTAATGCGTAAATAACAGTGAAGGCTAAAAAGCCAGGTATTTCTCTAAGGCTTTGTAAAATCCCTATTTCAATACCGGTAAAATTAGCTTTTTCAATAACAAAATTATTGAGTAAAACCATCCAAATAGAGAAAACTAATGGCATGGTAAAAGCCATTGCTAATAATAAATGTTCAGGTTGATTAAAGCGCTGGAATATTTTTTTCACGTCGTTGGCTACTATCGGAAATCTTTAAGGCTGTATATTTTACGCGCTTTTCCATGACATTCAATTATTGATCTCAACTATGGTAAAAATAACATCAAGCTATAGTACCTTTATTGCTAGCGGCTGTTAAACACCTGATTAAAACAGGTGTTTAAAAAATATTGCATTTATCTTTCTTTCAAGGCACACTCAGTCGTCTATTATTAATAGGCACAGCTATTTAGTATTAGAATATTCAATTAGACAAGTGGGTATAACTACCGGTTTGACTAGCAAAAAATGAAAATCATCAAACATCAACACCACTTTTAGGTGAAGGAGACAAAGTATGATATATCAAGGCAAAAGCCTTAGTGCCCAATTACTCGACGACGGTATTATTGAACTTAAGTTCGATGCCCAAGGCTCAGTAAATAAATTCGACCAAGCAACTTTTTCAGAATATACAGAAGTCGTTGCCGCTATTAATAACTGCAGTGAAGCAAAAGGGGTATTGGTTACCTCTGGCAAATCAACATTCATTGTTGGTGCAGACATCACAGAATTCTTAGAAACCTTTAAACAACCTGAAGAAGCTTTAGTGCCTTGGGTAAGAAATGCCACAGACGTTTTCGACTCGTTTGAAGATATTGAATTACCTTCCATTGCCGCTATTAATGGCGCAGCACTAGGCGGTGGTTGTGAAATGACTTTAGTGTGTGACTATCGTATTGCCGATACCAACGCCACTATTGGACTACCAGAAGTTAAATTAGGCTTAATGCCTGGTTTTGGCGGCACAGTGCGATTACCTCGTGTTATTGGTGCAGATAATGCTGTTGAGTGGATGAGTACAGGTAAAGCTTATAAACCTCAACAAGCATTAGCGACAGGCTTGTTGGATGCTGTTGTAGAGCCAGAAAAATTGAAAGACTCTGCGATTAGCATGTTAAAACTTGCTATTGACGGTAAGCTTGATTGGCAAGCTAAACGTCAACCTAAACTAGATCCTTTAGGTTTAAGTAAAATTGAAAGCGTGATGACTTTTACTACCTGTAAAGGCATGATTGCTGCAAAAGCGGGTAAACATTATCCTGCGCCAATGATTATGGTAAAAACCATTGAGACAGCTTCGACTCTTGATAGAGCAGGCGCAATGGCTGTAGAAAATGCTGGTTTTGCAAAACTTGCTAAAACTGATGCTGCTACAGCGCAAATTGGTTTGTTTATGTCTGACCAAGTGATTAAAGGTAAGGCTAAAAAAGCAGCTAAACAAGCAACTAAAGCTGTCAATAAAGCGGCTGTGTTAGGTGCAGGTATTATGGGGGGCGGTATCGCTTACCAGTCAGCCTACAAAGGCACGCCAATTGTAATGAAAGATATTAACGATCAAGCGCTTGATTTAGGGTTAACTACCGCTGCCGGTATCTTAACTAAACAAGTTGATCGTGGCCGTATGAATGCTAAGAAAATGGCTAGCGTATTAAACAATATTACCCCAAGCTTAAGCTATGATAGCGTTAAAGATGTCGATGTTGTTGTTGAGGCTGTTGTCGAAAACCCGAAAGTAAAAGGTATGGTATTAGCTGAGGTAGAAGGTGTAATTGCTGATGACGCAATCTTAACTTCTAACACGTCAACTATATCTATCGACTTATTAGCACAAAGTGTTAAACGTCCGGAAAACTTCTGTGGTATGCATTTCTTTAACCCAGTTCACAGAATGCCTTTAGTTGAGGTTATTCGCGGTAAAGATACTTCAGATGAAACCGTTGCAGCTGTTGTAGCTTATGCTGCAAAAATGGGTAAATCTCCGATTGTTGTCAATGATTGTCCTGGTTTTTATGTAAACCGTGTTTTGTTCCCTTACTTTGCAGGATTTAGCCATTTAGTACTTGAAGGTGCTGATTTTGCTGCGATTGATAAAGTGATGGAAAAACAGTTTGGTTGGCCTATGGGCCCAGCATTTTTACTGGATGTTGTCGGCGTAGATACTGCTGATCATTGTACTGGTGTAATGTCTGCTGGTTTCCCTACTCGTATGAAAAAGTTAGCCAATGATCCTGTTAGCACCTTATACAGCAACGATCGTTTTGGTCAGAAGAATGGTAAAGGATTCTACGATCATATTAAAGATAAACGCGGTCGTCCTAAAAAGGTTGCAGCACAAACGGCTTATGAGTTATTTAGTCCACATTGTGCAGATAAAAAAGAATTTTCAAGTGAAGAAATTATTGCTCGCTTAATGATTCCTATGGTGAATGAAGTGGTACGCTGTTTGGAAGAAGGTGTGGTTGATACTGCAGCTGAAGCTGATATGGGCTTGATTTATGGCATTGGTTTCCCTCCATTTAGAGGTGGTGCAATTCGCTATTTAGAAACGCTAGGTTTAGATAATTTTATTGCTCTAGCTGATAAATATGCTCACTTAGGTGAAATTTATCATGTAACTGATGGCCTACGTGAGATGGCTAAATCAGGAAAATCTTACTTTACCACTAACGTTAAAACTGCGTAACCAAAGGAGAATTATTATGAAAGAAGTCGTTATTATTGATTGCGTTCGAACTCCTATGGGGCGTTCAAAAGCCGGTGTTTTTAGAAATGTTCGCGCTGAGACATTATCAGCACATTTAATGGAACAAATTTTAAAGCGTAACCCAGGACTTGATCCAAATGAAATTGAAGATGTTATTTGGGGTTGTGTAAAACAAACTAAAGAGCAGGGCTTTAATATTGCACGTAATGCTTCATTGCTTGCCGGTTTACCAAAGTCTATTGGTGGCTTAACGGTTAACCGTTTATGTGGTTCATCAATGCAGGCACTTCATGATGCAGCAACGAGTATTATTGCTGATCAAGGGGATGTGTTTTTAGTGGGTGGTGTTGAGCACATGGGCCATGTACCTATGATGTATGATATTGATTTTGATCCAGCATTAAGTAAACACATCGCACGTGCTTCAGGTAACATGGGTTTAACTGCTGAATTACTTGGTAAACAACACGGAATTACTCGTGAAATGCAAGATGCTTTTGGTGCTCGTTCACATCAACGTGCTCATCAAGCAACCCTTGCAGGTCGTTGGGATAATGAAATTGTACCTACTTTAGGTCACGATGCTGATGGTGCATTAACACTTGTTGAACATGATGAAGTTATTCGTCCTGATACAACCGCAGAAAGCTTGTCTACACTACGACCTGTATTTGATCCGGTTAACGGTACGGTAACTGCTGGTACTTCATCAGCATTGTCTGATGGTGCTTCTGCTATGTTAGTCATGTCTGCTGACAAAGCTAAAGAGCTAGGTTTAACACCACGCGTTAAAATTCGTGGTATGGGTATAGCCGGTTGTGATCCTGCTACTATGGGTTACGGTCCAGTACCAGCAACGAAAAAAGCATTAAAACGTGCTGGCTTATCTATTGAAGATATTGAGTTGTTCGAATTTAACGAAGCGTTTGGCGCGCAAGCATTATCATGTGTTCGTGCATTAGGCGTTGAAGATAAATTAGATGACAAAATTAACTTAAATGGTGGTGCCATTGCATTAGGTCATCCACTAGGTTGTTCAGGTACTCGTATTTCAGGTACTTTAATAAACTTAATGGAAGGGCAAGATGTAAACCTAGGTTTAGCGACTATGTGTATCGGACTCGGTCAAGGCATAGCAACTGTCTTCGAACGCGCTTAATTAATTTTTCTCTTCGAGAAAAGTAATTAATTTCAATTAGACTTTAAGTAATAAAAAACCAGCAATTGCTGGTTTTTTTGTTACTTGAGAAGCTGAAACTAGCTATTAAGCAAACACTGCTTGTAGTGGCGGTACAACTTGTTTCTTTCGGCTAAGTACGCCATCAAGCCAAACTTTGCCATCGGTAGTCGCTTTATCGAAAGCCGATTGTGTCAGGTCTGCATTGTCACTAATAACTAATAATTCAGAGCCTTCTTTCATAATGTCAGTAAGAAGTAATAACACACTGTGACGATTGCCTTCAGCTTTTAATTTAGCTATATCTGCTTCAAGATCTGCTTTCATATCATCAAAAATCGCTAAATCGATGACTTCTAATTGACCAATACCAACCAGCTCACCGTTCATATTGAAATCTTTAAAGTCACGTAATACTAGATCACGAACCGGCGTACCTTCTACAGCAGACTTAACTTTAAACATTTCCATGCCTAAGTCAGTAGGATTTTCGATACCTGCAATTTCAGCGAGTGCTTCAACACACTTGATATCGGCTGTTGTACAAGTTGGTGATTTAAAAATCACAGTATCACTTAAAATAGCGCACATCATGGCGCCAGCAATATTTTTTGGAATCTCTACATTGTGAAAGTCATACATCATTTTAATAATGGTGTTAGTACAACCTACTGGGCGAACCCATATTTCAAGCGGTGTTGAGGTAGTAATATCACCTAATTTATGATGATCGATAATGCCTAAAATAGTGGCATCATCAATATCATCAGGTCCTTGGGTACGCTCAGAGTGATCAACAATGTAAAGGTTTTCACCAGCATAGCTAGTTTTTAACTCTGGCTGTTCAAAACCAAATTTATCTAAAATAAATAAGGTTTCTGGGCTTAATTCACCTAAACGTGCAGGAACGGTTTCTTCACCTAAGGTGGTTTTTAAATATGATAAAGCGATAGCAGAGCAGATAGAATCTGAATCTGGAATCTTGTGACCAACAACATAATTTGGCATGAAAGTACTCTCCTATAATTTTCCTATATTCTAACAAACTCTTTATAGCTTGTGTATATAACAAAAAGCTAACTTAGCCCATATTGGGCTTAAGAAGTTTTGTTAGATTGAGTGGAAATATAGAAGAGATTCACTAAGCTTAGATTATAGATAAAACAAACATGAGCCATCAAATGTCATCGTATTTATTTTGGCAAACTATCACAACACATATTCGAGAGTTTACCTTGGAAGATTTTGACTTTATTAAGGAAAAATTTTCATTATCTACTAAACAGTCATTATTAGACTATGTTTCGCAAGAATATAATATTACCAATCCTATTCTAAATATTTCTTTATTGCATATAACACCTTCAGTGAAACGACAGATGCACTTACTAAGTTATGAATACGCGGATACAGAATTTGAAGGGCTATTATTTGCTATTGCCAGTTATATTTTTTCTACTTGGAGTGTGGAATTGCACCAAGCATTAGGTAATAGTCAGTTTACTACAGAAGAAGATGTTAGCGACGATTTTGGCGATATTGAGCTTTTTTAGCGGTTATATTTGTTTATATACGGTATATTAATTCAATAGTAAAATCAGCAGTTATGTTTTAAGGGGATAATTTGTATTCATATATCGCAAGACAGCCCATATTAAATATCGAACAAGAAACAGTTGGTTTTGAATTGCTTTTTCGTGACGGAGAGAGCAATAGCTTTCCTGGCATATGCCCAGATAAAGCAACCTCTCAAATTATTGTGGATAACCAACTTACGCTAGGAATAGAAGAGATAACTGGCGAACTACCTGCATATATTAATTTTCATGCAGATACACTCATCTATCATTTTCCTGAATTTTTAGATCCTAAAAAAATTGTTATTGAAATCCTAGAAGATGTGCCCATTAGTGATGAGCTTTTGGCCGCTTGCAAGCGATTAAAAGAGAAGGGTTATACTCTTGCTTTGGACGATCATGACTTTGATACTAAGTGGGATGTTTTTCTGCCTTTTGTTGATATTATAAAAGTCGATGTTCTTGATGTAAGCTTGCTTGAAATCAGTCGATATATATCAAGGTTGAGCAATTATGATATTACCTTTTTGGCTGAAAAAGTTGAAACATTGACAGAATTTGAACGCTTAAAAATGTTGGGTTTCACTATGTTTCAAGGCTACTTTTTTGCAAAACCTGAAATGGTAAAGCAAAAAAATATCCTTTCTTCTAAACAACACCTTATTGATTTACTAGAACACTCAAGCCGCTCTGAATTTGATTTCGAAGCGATCAGTGAAATATTTAGACGGGATTTAGGACTGACCTACAAACTCTTACGATTTATTAACAATCCAGGCTATGGGCCTAGTAAAGAGATAAGCTCTTTGAAGCACGCTTTAGTCTATATTGGTGATCTTGAGCTGAAGAAATTTATTGCTTTATTGGTACTTGCTGACTTAAATGAGAGCAAACCTAATGAAATAATTAGAGTTTCTTTAATTAGGGCTAAATTTAGTGAGCAAATATCAGTATTGAAAAAAGAAAGTGAGGATCCCCCAAAGGCATTTTTAACAGGTATGCTATCGCATATCGATGGTGTATTAGATCAAAGTATAAATGATGTAATGAATATTTTGCCTGTGCACAGTGAAATTAAAATAGCATTAGTTAAGAAAAATAATTACTTGGCTAAGTATTTAGAGCTTTATTTATCGATAGAGCAGGGGAACTGGTTATTAACTAAAGTTCTTTCTGATTCTATTGGTCTAAGAGAGTCCGAGTGTTTAGATGTATATCAAGACGCTATTTGTTGGTCTGACAGTATGCTAGCTCTCTAATTTATAGATAAAAATAAAGCCTCAAACAGTCATTGTTTGGGGCTTTTTTTTAAATAATTTAGAATTAATTTATCGTTTACTTATAGTAAGAAAGACAGGCTTCAACTTCATTTTTAGAACCCATAATAACTTCAACACGCTGATGAATACTTGAAGGGGCTATCTCCATGATTCGTCCTTCACTAGTTACAGCAGCACCGCCCGCTTGCTCTATTAAAAATGCCATTGGATTGGCTTCATACATTAGGCGCAGTTTATTGGGTTGATCAGGATTTTTACTATCAGTAGGGTAAGTAAAAATACCACCGCGACATAAAACACGATGAATATCACCAACCATGGCAGCAATCCAACGCATATTAAAGTTCTTTTCTCTCGGGCCAGTATCACCCGCTAGTAAGTCTTTTATGTAGTTTTGCATTGGCTCTTGCCAAAAGCGCTGATTGGACATGTTAATAGCAAATTCTTGTGTCTCGGTAGGTACCTTCACATTACGATTAACTAAAAGGTAGCCACCGTGAGTTCTATCAAGTACATAAAAGTGCGTACCGCTACCTGTAGTCATTACCAACATTGTTGATGGACCATATAAAACATAACCAGCACAAACTTGTCTATCACCTGCCTGCTTAAACATATCTGGATTACTTGCTTCCATATGCTCTGGTGCTTCATGAATAGAAAAGATAGTACCGATAAGTGAGTTAATATCGATATTTGAGCTACCATCTAGTGGATCAAACGAAACTATGTACCTACCAGTTTGTTCTCCGGCAACAGAGCTATCTTCTTCTTCAGAAGAAATGGCTTTAACAAAACCTGATTCAAGCAAAATATCTTTAAATAATTCATTCGCGACTACATCTAATTTCTTTTGAACTTCACCTTGAATGTTTTCATCCAAAGTTGAACCTAATAAGCCACCTAAGTGTGCTTGGCTAACACGAAAAGAGATTTCTTTAGTTGCCGCCAAGATAGTCTTTATAAGGGCAATAAGATCTAAAGGAACATTGTCTTGGCGTAGAGCTGGTGCGAGTCGTTGCATTGGGTTACCTAATATCGTTAAATTTGTGTACGATTGATAATAGCCATTAATGAGGGTGCGTACTTGTTAATAGCCGTTTATATTTACAAAGTGTTAAGTAATATTTTTTGTAATCATTTATTTTTACTTTCAACAGCGCTGATTATAACAAGTTTATAATTGCTTTCTAAAGCCCTAACTCGTATTAATTATATGTTTATTAACTAATCAGCGTTTAGTTAATAAATCTTCGGTAAATTTTCGCTGTAAATAAAGTTGTTTATTGGGTGTAATAAATTTGAATTTAAGCCACTAACTAAGAAAACAAATAAAGTGAAGGGAATATCAAAAGGTTATGAGTAGTGATTTCTATACCAATTTTATCCTACCTTACGCCGCTATTATCATAAAAATTTGTCGAGCATATACCAATAATCAAGAAGACTTTGAAGATTATTATCAAGAAGTGTGTTTACAAGTTTGGCGAAGTAGGGAGGGCTTTAAAAAGCAATGTGAGTGGTCAACTTGGATTTATAAATTATCATTGAATGTGTGCTTAACTTACTTAAAAAAAGCGAAAAATAATCATCAGCATTTTGTCTCTGATAGCTTACCGGAAGCATTGATTGCCGATAGTCAAAGTTATTCAGAGCAGTCAATAGATCAACTGTATGGTGCGATAAAGCAATTATCTGAAATTGATCGTGCTGTGATCTTACTGTACCTAGAAGACAAGTCGTATCAAGATATTGCCGAAATTATAGGTACTAATCCAAATAACATTGGTGTTCGAATTAAGCGTATTAAAGCAAGATTAAATAAAATTTTAAATTTACAGGAGCAATAAATGACTCAGTCAATTGAAAAAATTTGGCAAGAAGGCTTTATTAACGATAAAGCGTTAGTGGCACCTAAGCTGAATGACTTGTATAACCAAAAATCGAAGAATATTGTCGATAAATTCGAAAGGGTCTTTAAATGGAACTTGATTGGATTAATGATTTTTGCATTGGCGGTAGTGGTATATCTAACCTTTATGGGCATTCCTTACTTAGGGGTATTTATTGCCGCTATGCTAATTGTCTTGGTGATTAGAGGTAAAAAGGAGTTAGAATATTTAGCTTTACTCGATAAAAATGTCAGTAGTTATCAATATTTAAAATCATTTGATAGTTGGCTTAAAAATCAAATGAAAGTCTACGCAAAGTTATACAGTTTTTTTTATCCGGCATTATTTTTATCGATAGTACTACAAGTCAGATTTATGGAGTTTGGTGAAAAAGTGATTTCAGGATTAATTTCTAAGTTTCCACAGGCACCCTTGTTATTTTCCATGCCTTTATATTTATTGATTGGAATAGCTGTAGTAGCGGGACTGTTATTTTATTTTTCAGGGCCTTTATATCGTTTAGACTTTAATTCACTTTATGGCCGGATGTTCAATAAGTTGCAAGAGCTTATTAGTGATATGGAAGAGTTGAGGAAATAAAAAAAGTAAAAAAAAACGACATAATTAGAAGGAGTAATTATGTCGTTTGCCATTGGCAATACCATAGGTAATGGTGCCTTGAGCATTAAACCTTTATTGCTTGTTTAACATTTAACAAGCGTTTCAATGTACTTGGTTTGCTTAAAACAACTAAGTTTCCAAGCAAGACAAAGCTTAATCCGATAACTGTGTATTCACTCCAAACAAACCCTTCAACAACGGTTGAAATAAGCACGGCAATTGCAGGAAAAATAATATTGGCATATGAGGTTTTGTGTGAGCCAATACGTGTCATTAAACTTAAATAACAGCCGAATGCGATCACCGAGCCAAAAAGTGATAAATATAGCAATGAACTTAGGTAAGGTAGCTCGAATGAAAAGTTAAATTGCTTACCTTGCGCGAGTACTATCAAAGCAGTGAACAAAGCGCCATAGAGCATTCCCCAAGCATTAGCTTGCACAATAGGAACATTATTCTTTTGGTTTTTTATGGATAACATATTTCCGATGGAGGCCGAGAATGTTCCCACCAAACATAGCCCTAATCCCAAGAACGTTGCGGCACTCAGTTGAACATCTGTTAATTGTGGCCAAAATAGCGTGACTATCCCAAATAGGCCAAAAGCACCGCCAAAATACACTTGTTTGGTGATTTTAGTATTATAAAAAAGCCGAGTATTGATTATGTTCATCAACATTAAAGTGGAAAACGCAATACAAGTTAATGCTGAATTTATGTGCTGTTGAGCGGTATACAGTAATAAATAGTTCATGCCAAATAAACAAACACCAAAAGCTGCGAATAAACCATGTTGTTTAAGTGAAAAAGCCAAAGGTAGGCGTTTAATTATTGCAAATAAAAACAATATTCCGGCAGCTAGTGCAAAGCGATAAGATACGGAGGCTTCGGGAGCAACATCACCTAACTGGTAATTAATGGCAATCCAAGTAGATCCCCAAATCAGTACGGTGATCAAATACAGTAAGCTGTTACTCATTCTTTACTCCCTCATTGTCGCTTTATTTATGATAGCTGATGACAGTGTAGAGTTTTTTTGTTTTAATAACATATACAAAATAATGAAAATGAAACCTATACAGTTTGTTTCTTCAATAATGTAAAGATAACGCTATGAGATTACTCGATAAAACATCACCAGCTTTTTTATATCAACAAGTTATAGATTTTGTCGAACACCAACAAAAGATCGGCGCATTATTACCTGGTGATAAACTACCGAGTTTACGCAAGCTAAGTCGACAATTTGAGATCAGTGTTCCGACAGTAAAACAAGCTTACCTTGAGCTAGAGCGTCAGGGGAGAGTGTGTGCTAGACCTCAATCTGGATACTATTTAACGGCTTTACAAGCTAGAACCTTAAAACCCAGGCCGGCAAAGTGGTCTCATTGTGCACCGGCAACTGTGCAATGTCGTAGTATGATCGAGCAAGTTCATGAAGCTGTGCATTTACCTGAAACTGTGGCTTTAGGTATTTCAAATCCTATTCAAGCGAATCCACCAGATAAAACCCTAGCTAGATTAATGCGCTCAGTTATCTCAAAAGTGGCTGAGAAGGCTGTGAGTTATGGTCCACCTTCTGGTGATCAAAAATTACGTATGCAGTTAGCGTTTCGCTATCAAGATCAAGGAGTGGCGATAAATCCTGATGATATTTTGATGACTAATGGTGCTCAAGAAGCACTGTCGATTGCATTACAGTGTGTAGCTAATCAAGGGGATGTTATTGCGATAGAGTCGCCGTGTTTTTTCGGTATGATCGAATTGATTGAAACCCTTGGCATGAAAGCGTTAGAAGTATATACCTGCACCGAAGATGGTGTGGGTTTGGATGAGCTTACTAAGGCGATTCAACAACACCCTATTAAAGCCTGTTTATTTTCTACTGCTATTAATAATCCTTTAGGCTCAATGAAAACCGATCAACAGCGCCAAGCGATCGTGAGTTTATTAGAGCAACATGACATCCCTTTAATAGAAGATGATGTATACAGTGAATTATATTTTAGCGAGCAGAAACCAAAACCTGCACAGTTATATTCTGAAAAAGGTTTAGTGATGACGTGCTCATCATTTTCTAAAACAGCAGCGCCGGGATACAGAACGGGTTGGTTATTACCAGGGAAATATGAAGAACAAGCAAAACGTATCAAACGGGCGCAATCTTGTTCGACACCTATGTTGCAACAATGGACGTTAAATGAATATATACAAAGTGGCGATTATGATCGACATTTGAGCGTGTTGCGTAAGAAGTTAGTTTATAACTGTGAGCGTATGCGAGCCCTTATTGCAGAGAATTTTCCACCTGAAGTATGTATCTCCAAACCTCAAGGAGGCAGCGTTTTGTGGGTTAGATGTCAGTCACATGTTAATACCAGTGAATTTTTCCATGCAGCCCTAGAGCAAGGAGTTAGTTTTGCTCCAGGGGTTATTTTTTCACCGTCAGGTAAATATGCTAATTACATGCGCATCAGTTACGGGGTGCAATGGAATGAACAAGTGGAACAAGCGATAGAAAAGCTAGGTCGTTTAGTCTTTGAGAACTCGTATAAATCTCATGGTGTTGAACAAAGTGAATTGAAAAGAGCATCATCATGATAAATAACAATAACGCGAGTCATGTCTCACTGAAGTTATTACTGCCTTTACTCGCGTCTATCATGGCTTTGTCACCATTAGCTATTGATATGTATTTACCGGCTATGCCTGTATTGTCAGAGCATTTAAATACCGATATGCCGATGATTCAAAATAGCTTGAGTATTTATTTATTTGGTTACGCTTTAGGGCTCATACTTTTTGGGCCGATGGCAGATAAATACTCTCGACGTACACTTGTCATATTGGGAGTCAGTGGCTTTTTAATTGCCAGTATCTTATTGCCTTTTGTAAGTAATATAGAGCAATTTTTAACATTGCGATTTGCACAAGCATTTATCAGTAGTGCGGCAACGGTAGTCGTGCCTGGAACCATTAGAGAATATTATCAAAAGGATACTGCCAAAGGACTTTCTTATGTGTCAATGATCATGATGTTAGCACCTATGATTGCTCCTAGTATCGGTAGTGTTTTGTTAGTCGCTCATAGTTGGCAGCTAATATTCTATGTTCTATCGGCATACAGTATTTGTGTGTTATTGCTAGTGATTAAGTATTTGCCTGAAGTGATAAGAGAGAAGAAGGAAGCAGAAAAGGAAATTAGTTTTTTAACTCGATATAAAATTGTATTTTCAAATCGTGAAGCACGGTTAGACATTGTTAGCTCGATGATGATTTCATTAGCCTTTTTTTCCTATATTACAGCAATACCCTTTGTGTATTTGAGTGTTTTTAATGTGTCAGAGTACAGTTTTAGTTTGTTATTTGGCATCAATGTTCTGGCATTAATGATCGCTCACTTTATCAATACTCGATTAGTCACTCGTATGGGCTCAAGAAAAATGCTCAGGTATGGACTCACTTTATCGGTGGTTACTTCAACGGCACTAGTGATGGTTAATGTTTTATCAATGCCGCTTATGTTTACTGTAATTGCAATTTTACCTTTAATGGGCAGTATTTCGATGGTTGCTGTCAATTCGGATGCTTTAGTACTGACCAAATTTCCGCAACAGTCGGGTACTGCTACAGCGGTTATAGGAACATTACGCTTTGGTATTGGAGCGCTAGCCGGACCAATATTGGCATATTTTTATGACGGTAGTGCGTTGCCATTTGCAATGTTAATGTTTTCATCTGTACTGGTGGTGCTAATATGTCAAATAACAATTTATTTCTTAGATGTTAAAAGGAAGTCAGCATGAAAAATGTGGCGGTGATTTTAAGTGGTTGTGGTGTATATGATGGTAGTGAAATTCATGAGACGGTTATCACCTTATTAGCCATAGAGCAATGTGAGGCGAAATATCGTTGTTTTGCTCCAAATATTTCTCAACATCACGTTATTAACCATTTTACTGGCGAAGTCAGTGAGGGTGAAAGCCGTAATGTTCTGGTAGAGTCAGCTCGAATTGCACGAGGTGATTGTGAAGATTTAACTGAGCTTAATGTTGAAGAGTTTGATGCTTTGATTGTACCGGGTGGTTTTGGTGCGGCAAAAAATTTATCCAGTTTTGCTCTTAACGGTGAGAATTATCAAGTCAATGAGCAAGTATTAACTGCCTGTCAGGCCTTTTCTGCAGCTGACAAACCGGCGGGATATATGTGTATTGCTCCAGCTATGTTGCCATTTATTTACCCAAATGGTGTACAAGGAACTATTGGAACTGATGTAGGGACAGCGTCATTGATCAGTGCAAAAGGCATGGTGCATAATGATTGCAATGTCGATGAAGTAGTGATCGACCATGCTAATAAGTTAGTGTCGACGCCAGCTTATATGTTAGCAACGACAATGACTGAAGCAGAAAGTGGCATCAAAAAACTGGTGAAAAGCGTGCTATTAATGGTGTAGTTTTATACCCGTCTCATTAAATTCTCGCTACGTGATCACTTTCTTATAGGGATTGGTATTACGTAGTGCTATTAGCAATAAAAAAGCCCGATAATTCAATATTATCGGGCTTTTTTATTAACTTTGTTCGCAGCTTTAATAAAAAGTATCTTCTCTATTATGTGCTTGTGGATCTTCAATTAGCTCTTCAAATTCCACTTCAAAATTATTATTATCACACGTGTTTGCCATATAAATTCTACGGGTTGAACCATCAATCCAAGTTACAGTGCCGCTACCTTTCTTGCTGCCGCATTTCATACCAATATGTATATCATTAAACTCCATAGCCCCTCCTCAATATAAATTATCAGATGCAAAGACTTAGATGGTCGTGTTATTCATAAGTTCAATAAACCATCAGTTTTTGCTGTTTTTTTATTCTTTGAATGATTCATTATAGAAGCTAAATGGATCTTTACTAGAGGTGATTTGTTATTTTTACGGAAAAAAAGCTACTCCAAGAGTACAACTTTTGCTAGCCCCCGTCACTGCTGACATGCTGCTTAATAACTTTTTGTCATAAGCAAAAGCTAGCCAAGCAAAAGCAATAGCTTCTAATTGATCACCATCAATATCTTTTTGATTAGTAAGAAGAAGTTCGTAATTCTTTGGTGATGAATCAAGCTGTTGCTTTATTAATTCTTTTAATTCAGTGTTATGCGCACCACCACCACAAAGGTAAACTTTAATACGACTATTTTCTTTGGTGCTATGCTGTTTAATCGCATTCACTAAAGTTTGTGCGGTAAAGGCGGTAAGTGTTGTTTGCACATCTTGTTTGTTAATAGCTGGCATGTTCGACAGGTGATTTTCAAGCCAAGAGATATTGAAATATTCCCGTCCCGTACTTTTAGGTGGTGCGAGTGCAAAGTAATCATCGGCATTTAATTGTGTTAATAAATCAGAGTTTATCTTCCCTGTTGCCGCCCAATCTCCATTTCTATCGTAATTGTATTCGCTATTAGGATTATTCAGTTGAAACCAATCGTCCATAAGTGCATTGCCCGGCCCCGTGTCATAACCAACCACTTTTTGGCTTTCACTGACAGGAAGAAAGGTAATATTAGTAATACCGCCAATATTAACCACGAAAACATCATGACTATCTTGAGCTGAATTTTCACTAAAAACTTTTTCATGAAATGCAGGTACTAAAGGTGCTCCTTGGCCTCCTAACGCCATATCCTTGCGTCGAAACTGCCCAATAACTCTAATATCGGTTAATGTGGCTAATGTTTGGCTACAACCAATTTGCAAGGTAAATGGAAAATTAACCTGCGGTCGGTGGCGAATAGTTTGGCCATGATTACCAATAGCCGTAATATCATCAGCGGTTAAATTTGCTTGCTTTAATAGCGCGTTAATTCCCTGAGAAAAGTGATGTGCTAACTCGACATCTAATTCAAAAGCACGGTCCACTTCATTGCTACTGGGATTATATAAAGAGGTGATTTTGTTTGCTATTTCATTGTTATAAGCTTGGTAATAACTTGCGTGTAACTTAGGTTTCATCGCTTGATCAAACGTTACTAACGCTAAGTCGACACCATCGGCACTCGTTCCTGACATCAACCCTATGTAATAATCTTTTTCTTGTGCAGAATATGAAATGTTAGTCACTGGTTTGCAAAGTCCTATCTTCGTTTTTTGACATACTCATCATAGCGTTTTTAGAGCCGTTTAGCTCTTGTAAGAGCTTTTCAGCTAAGTCAGTAAATTCACTTTTATATTTTTTATCGATGGGTTTAGCGTCAGGCAACTTAACTGTTCTTGGGTTACGGTGTACGCCATTGAGTAAAAACTCATAATGAAGGTGTGGCCCCGCAGCTAAGCCTGTTGCGCCAACTTTACCAATTAATTGACCTTGCTTGACGCGTTGGCCTTTTTTTACCGCCCGTTTAGAAAAGTGCAAGTATTTAGTCACTATGCCATTGCCATGTTGAATAAAGACATAGTTACCATTGTATTTATTATAGGTTGAGTGCGTTACTTTTCCGTTACCCGCGGCAACAACAGGCGTACCCGTTTTAGCGGCGTAGTCAACGCCATTATGTGCTTTCCAGCGTTTTTGAACTGGATGAAATCTGTTACGTTTAAAGCTAGAGCTGATGTATTTAAAGTTCACTGGCGCACGTAAAAATGCTTTACGCATACTTTTGCCATCAGGCGTATAATACTCACCATCAGTAAATCGTACTGCTTGGAAAGGATCATCTTGGTTGATAAATTCAGCAGCTAAAATATTGCCCGTACCTATATATTCACCATCAACATACTTTTTCTCATAGATCATATGAAAACTATCACCAGCGCGCAGATCCAAGGCAAAGTCGATATCCCAACCGAAGATATTGGCGAAATTAATAATTTGTGAATCGGTTAAACCGGCTTTAGTACCAGCATTCCAAAAGCTTGAGCTAATTGTGCCATGGGCAAACGCCTCTCGTACTTCTACGGTTTTACTTTCTTTATGTGATTGGTAACTGTCACCAACTAGATTGATATACAGGGTGTCTGTTTTAGATAAAGGATATTCTAATGCTGTTATTTGTGCTTCATCATTACTAGCAATACGCAAAGTATCACCGACATTAATTTTTCGAAGTAATGCGCTATCTTTTCCTTTAGCGGTGCTTACTGCATAAGTTTCTTGAGCGCTAAAGCCTAAACGTTTGAAAATTCTTGCTAATGAATCTCCACTTCGTACTTTGACCGTTTGCCAAGTGATATGGCTTTGTTGCTCTGAATTTACTGTGCTAGTGGTATTCTCGACAGTAGGCAGTTGCTGTTTAGCGAGTGAAGGGAGTGCAATCTCTTTAACTTCTTTCACTGTAGTTTCGTGTTGTGGTAGCGCTACTTGATAGCGCTTTCCTACTTCTAAGCGCTCTTCAGGTAATGTGTTATCACTTTTCTGCGTAGATTCAGGTAATAATAATAGCAATATCAACAACGCGAATATCGTGATAATAATAGCGCGGTGTTGCTTGGGTAATTGCAGAAAAATTTCTTGCAAACGTTGAAAAATAGCCTTGAGGCTTTTCAACTGACGTTGGATTATTTGTTGTTTATTCACAGGGGCTTTATAAGTAAATGGCAACTAATACACTGGGTATAAATTACGATGTTTATCAATAACAGAATTATCACTATAACAAAACTTTCACAAAAAATACTGTCACATTGGTTTTTATACTTTTATGTGGAAGATAAAGTGAGTAGAATCCGCTTATTGTAGTATTTTTATTAACCTCGGAGTCAAGTAATGACCGATGTCAGCCAAGCGTTTGCCGAACTTAAACGCGGTGCGGAAGAAATTTTAGTAGAAGATGAATTATTAGAGAAATTAAAAACGGGAAAACCGTTAAAAATTAAGGCCGGTTTTGATCCAACTGCGCCGGATCTTCATCTTGGTCATACAGTACTAATTAATAAGTTACGACAGTTTCAATTACAAGGTCATGAAGTTATCTTCTTAATTGGTGACTTTACTGGTTTGATAGGCGATCCAACAGGTAAGAACGTTACCCGTAAGCCGTTAACTAAAGAAGATGTTTTAGCTAATGCAGAAACATATAAAGAGCAAGTATTTAAGATTTTAGATCCTGCTAAAACTACTGTAGCTTTTAACTCTACCTGGATGGATAAATTAGGCGCAGCTGGTATGTTAAAGCTAGCTTCTCGTCAAACGGTTGCTCGTATGATGGAGCGTGATGACTTTAAAAAGCGTTATGCCGGTGGTCAATCCATTGCGATTCATGAATTTATGTATCCGCTTGTACAAGGCTGGGATTCAGTGGCGTTAGAGTCAGATGTTGAGTTAGGTGGTACCGATCAAAAATTCAACTTATTGATGGGCCGTGAATTACAAAAGAGTGAAGGGCAACGTCCACAAACAGTATTAATGATGCCACTTCTTGAAGGTTTAGATGGCGTACAAAAAATGTCTAAATCGTTAGGTAACTATATCGGTATTACTGATAGTCCTACAGATATGTTTGGTAAAATCATGTCAATATCTGATGTACTAATGTGGCGTTATTATGAGCTATTAAGTTTTAAACCTATTGAAGAAATCGAAGGGTATAAAACTGAGATTGAAAATGGCAAAAACCCACGTGATGTCAAAATTGATTTAGCGAAAGAGTTAATTGCACGCTTTCATGATGAAGCGGCCGCTGAAGCTGCGCATCAAGAGTTTATTAATCGCTTTCAAAAAGGTGCTATGCCAGATGAAATGCCTGAGGTTGAACTTACCCCAGAAGGTGGTGAAATCGCTATTGCTAATTTATTAAAAGAAGCCGGCTTGGTGGGTAGTACGTCTGATGCTTATCGAATGATCAAGCAGGGAGCAGCTAAAATAGAAGGTGAAAAAGTTACCGATAGAAATCTTGTCATTACAAGTGGTAGCGAAGCTGTATATCAAGTAGGTAAGCGTAAGTTTGCTCGTGTTAGTGTTAAGTAACCTTGAGAACATTTAAGGAGAGGGAGCTATGATTAACAAGATGATTGCTAATACAGTAAAAATGTATGGGGTAAAACTATGTAGCTCTATAGTGCTCGTTCTTGCTCTTTCTGGATGTGTAGCGCCACCTTTACTTGATTATACTGACTCTATTACGGCTAGTTCTTCCTCTAATAACCCTATTCAGGGGGCTGATGTCTATTGGGGAGTATCAAGGCAAGATATAACTGCGCATGTCGGTACTACGCCATATAACCAGAATGTTCGTAGTATAAGTAGTGTATGGCCGGCAGGTTATTATAAAATTGTAAAGAGTGGTTTTAAGCCAGCAATAATTAAAGTAGAAAGTAGCGCTGAGTTGACTAGAAGTAATACCGTTGAGCTTATCCCTTTACCTAAGCAACCAGCGGCACCACAGTTTTATTTTCCTGATGCGAAGGAAGCTGCGATCACTGATTTAGCGATTAACGCAGATCGTAAAAACTCTTTTTATATTAATAAAAAAGATACCATTGCGGTTGTGGCTTTTAAAGAGCCCAACGGCTCTGGAGCTGGCTCTTTACTCGCGGATAACATGATTTTAGACTTTCTTGTTAAAGGGTATGATGTTGTTGACCGTGAGCAAGTACAAAGTGCGATCCGTAAAGAAAGCAAGCTTTCTAAAGGTAAGGTTAAGTTAACTGACTCAAGCTTATTGAAAAAAATTGCCCAGTTAAATGATGTTGATTACATTATTCATGGAGCGATAACTGAATATGTAGCTAAACATGAAAAAATTCAAATATTACCAAAAGTGATTGCTAAAGACCGAGCACGTTATGTTAAAGAACGTGATGAATTT
The DNA here is from genome assembly GCF_057551365.1 of Colwellia sp. KS18-150. NCBI lineage: Bacteria > Pseudomonadati > Pseudomonadota > Gammaproteobacteria > Alteromonadales > Colwelliaceae > Colwellia > Colwellia sp. KS18-150. Next base: position 380,632 of record NZ_BAAJMC010000001.1, read on the forward strand.
ATAGCATTTTATGATGAGTTTTCAAGGGACTTTGACCTCTTGCCAACTATGCCTAAACCTATAGAAGAATTAGAACAAAGCTCAGGAAAAAAGCCTCAAAACTCAGCTATTAATATTGCTCGTGTTGGCGTAACAGTTAGCATTATTAATGTAAAAACTTCAGAAGAAGTATGGGTTGGCTCAGCTAATTTGCAAGACTTAGGTATTCAAGCCGGTATGCGTAGATTGGTTAAAGGATTGAACCATAGTTTCACTAGCGCTCCTTAATATATTCATTATTATCAATTTAATAAAACCTATATTAGTCTAGAGTGAACACCAGTTATACAGCTCGGTGTAGATAAGAAGATTTACAGAGCTGAACATTGACTGTTATTTGGCATAGATAAAGTACGAATAGACAAGGTACTTTGAAACAAGATGTAGTTAAATACAGAACAACCCTAATTATCTATTTTACTGTCAAGTTACTTTACAAAGTGTAAATGGATAAATATTAATGGTTACTAACTTGTTGTTTTTTTTAAAGTTAACAAGTTGGCATGTTGTATGAATTAAATGCCATCAGCAGTATCTATTTTAATTTTATTAATTACCTACCATTCTCAATGGAAAGGAACAAAAGGAATGTTCAAATGAAAAATAAATTTTTTAAAGGCTTAGCAGTAAGCTTCGCTTTGGCGACAAGTGGTTTTGCTAATGCAGGCTTGATATCATTATCTGAGTACGATGCATTGTCTGAATTAGTTGAGTTTAACTTATTAGCAGATGGTGAACTTTTAGCATCACAATACAGTTCCCAAGGTGTTGATTTTAGTGGGCAGATAGTCGGTCAGACAAACGGAGATGGAGTATTTAGTTCAACGTCAGCTAATACATATTATGCTCCGAATAGAACCGATGAATGGACTGCAATGTTTTCAAGTGGCATTAACTCTGTAGGTTTTTATGCTGAATTTTGGCAAGCTGATACAATCAAATTAGAAATATTTAATCAGGGTAGTTATATCACTGAATACAGTTTCACTAAAGAAAACAATAATATCTTTGATACCGACCTTATTGGAGTTACTGAAGTTAATCAATTTGATGAGGTTAGATTCTCAATATCAGGAAATGGTAACAACTTCTTTAATATGGATGATTTTAAATTCTCCACAGCAGCTGTTGATGTACCAGAGCCATCAACATTAGCTATTTTTACTTTAGCTATAATGGGGTTAGCTTCACGAAAGTTTAAGAAATAACCTTAAGCTTTAAATTCGAAGTTTAATAAAAACACTGATCGTAATAGTCAGTGTTTTTTTTATATTTATAAACAGGATTTTGAAAGAAAAATCTGGCGTTTTATCGTTCCAATCACCTAATTAATGAAACGTGAATTATATCTGCTCTATTTGAGCAGCCAATATGGCTAAAATTTTCTAAGATTTAAGGGAAATATTGCACTGATACCTCTCGTTATCATTTTTTGATCTACATCATAACGAGCAAAATTCTTAAAGAGTACACTGTGACATATTGTCGCAGTAGGTAATTATTTGTTAGTTACTGGTTTTCTATTAAGAAGTGAATGCTTGATGAATTTCTTTTCCATTAAAAGTGTATTACCAAAAGCGCTGAGCCTATTAGCGTTTATATGCTTGTCGCTTGTTGTAACGACTTTCCCTGCTCAAGCATTATTCGTTAGCCCGCCTAAAGATCCTATGCCGTTGATAAAAGAGATCTTTCCAACACACACTAGTATTTCAGAAAAGATTTCGACCAAGGAAGGTTCTCCTGCTATTTGGACTATTTCAAAGGATGATGAGGTACTGGGATATGCCTTTGAAACAAATGACATAGCTAGAATCCCTGCGTACTCAGGCGAGCCAGTAAACATGTTAGTTGCTATTAATACCGAAGGAGTTTATCTCGCGGCTAAAGTGCTTGAGCATCATGAGCCAATCATTCTCGCTGGCATTCCAGAGAGTAAATTACATGCTTTTACTGAGCAGTATGATGGTTTAAAAGTAAGTGACCGATTAAAAGTTGGCGGCAACCAAACCGAAGGTATTGTCCATATTGATGGCCTTTCTGGCGCAACAGTGACTGTGATGGTAATGAATGTTGCTATTGTTAAAGCGGCAAAAGAAGTGGCTTTATCTCTGGGGCTTATCAGTGCTAGTCAAGAAGCCATTCAGCCGATGGGAACCGTTTATAATGATGCTTTTGAGCAAGCTAATTGGACGACACTTACCGGTGACGGCTCTATTAGGAAACTATACCTTAATAGACAAATGGTTGATGAAGCTTTTGCTGGCACTGAAGCTGAGCATGTTGATGAAGCTACTGCAGCTCAAAAACAAGATATGTTTGCTGAGATATATTTTGCTCAAGTGGATATTCCAACAGTAGGTCGTAACTTGCTCGGTGATAGCGAATACGAATATTTAGTGTCAAGTTTAAAAGCTGGTGAGCACGCTATTGTCATAATGGGCTCTGGCTATTCGTTTAAAGGCTCAGGCTATGTTCGAGGAGCCATTTTTGACCGAATTCAAATATTACAAAATGGCAATGCTTTTGCTTTTAGGGATTTAGACCATAGTCGCTTACCTGATATTTATATTGAAGGTGCACCGCAATTTAGTGAGCGCTCCATTTTTATTGTTCGTGAGCACCATGAATTCAACCCCGCTGTGGACTGGCAGTTAGAATTATTAGTACGTCGTCAAACCGGTCCCTTAGAAAGTATATTTACTAGCTTTAAAGGTGATTATCATACCTTAGAAAAGTATGTAGATAGACCACCGTTAATTATGCCTGAGCCAGAGCTATCTCTTACTCAGCAGGTGTGGAAAGAGAAGAATTCAGAGGTCATCATTCTTGTAATTTTATTATTCATTGTCGTAATGAGTTTATTTTTCCAAGATATTTTAGTACGCCACCCAAGCTTTATGCACAATTTTAGACATTTATTTTTAATCATAACTGTCGTCTTTATTGGTTGGTCATGGGGGGGGCAATTATCCGTGGTGAATGTTTTCACCTTCTTACAAGCCTTTATGTCAGATTTTTCATGGGATTTATTCTTACTTGATCCCGTTATTTTTATTCTGTGGGGAGCTGCTGCCGTTACCATGATCTTATGGGGCCGCGCTGTCTATTGCGGTTGGTTATGTCCTTTTGGCGCGCTGCAAGAATTGATGAATATCTTTGCTCGCTATATCAAAATTCCACAATTTGAATTGCCTTGGGCTGTACATGAACGTTTATGGGCAATTAAATATTTAATCTTATTAGGCTTGTTTGGCTTATCAATGGAATCGTTAGCGCTTGCTGAACAATTTGCTGAAGTTGAACCGTTCAAAACCACATTTTTACTAAAATTCGATCGTGAATGGCCATTTATTTTGTACGCCAGCACGTTGTTAGTTATCAATATTTTCAATCGTAAGTTTTTCTGTCGTTACTTATGCCCGTTAGGGGCTGCGTTATCTACTAGTAACAGTATTCGACTATTTAGTTGGTTACGTCGTCGCCCTGAGTGTGGTCAACCATGTAAAACCTGCGCTAAAGAATGTGAAATTCAAGCCATTGATCCTGATGGGGTCATTAATATGCGTGAATGTCACTACTGCCTTGATTGCCAAGTTACTTATTTTAATGAAGAAAAGTGCCCTCCATTGAAAAAATTAGCAAGAAAAAAAGCCAAGTACAAAGAAACGGAAATTAAAGTAAAAGAAGTCGCTTAACACCAAATTGACATAACAAATTTTAAAAACGGAGAATAACAATGAGTAATGAAGAGCAAAAAAGTAACGAGGTCGACATTGAAAGTGAAGGCCGAAGAAAGTTTTTCGGTAAAACAGCACTCATTGGTGCTGGAGCCGTAGCTGCACCTATGACGGCTGCAATGTTTGCAGCAACCGCGAAAGCAAAAGCCTCTGAGGCGAGTAATAGCGCTGTAGTTCACCCTGGTGAACTCGATGAATATTATGGTTTTTGGTCAGGCGGTCACTCCGGTGAAGTACGTATTATGGGTATTCCTTCAATGCGTGAATTGATGCGTATTCCGGTATTTAATACTGACTCTGCTACTGGTTGGGGTTTAACCGACGAAAGTAAGCGTATAAAAGGTGATAGTGCCGATATCATGATGGGAGATTCTCATCACCCTCATATGAGTATGACAGACGGACGTTACAACGGTAAATATGTATTTATCAATGATAAAGCTAACTCTCGTGTTGCGCGTATTCGTTGTAATGTGATGAAAGTAGATAAGATGATCACGATTCCTAATGTACAAGCAGTACATGGTTTACGTGTTCAAAAAGTGCCACAAACTAAGTATGTTATTTGTAATGGTGAATTTGAAATTCCTATGAATAACGATGGTAAAGCTAGCATGAAAGATGTGAGTACTTACCGTTCAATCTTTAGTGTTATTGATGCTGAAAAAATGGAAGTTGCCTTCCAAGTTATGGTTGATGGTAACTTAGATAACACCGATGCTGATTACGATGGTAAATATTTTGCCTCTACTTGTTACAACTCAGAAATGGGCATGAACTTAGGTGAAATGATCACTGCAGAGCGCGATCATGTTGTGGTATTCAACCTTGCACGTTGTGAAGCGGCCGTTAAAGCGGGTAAATTTAAAAACTATAATGGTAATAATGTTCCTGTGTTAGATGGTCGTAAAGGCTCTGAATTAACACGCTACATTCCTGTACCAAAATCACCACACGGTATGAATACTTCACCTGATGGTAAGTACTTTATGGCTAATGGTAAGTTATCACCAACAGTATCTATCATTTCTATTAAGAAACTTGATGCTTTATTTGCAGATAAAATTAAAGCCCGTGACACTATTGTAGGTGAGCCAGAATTAGGTTTAGGTCCATTGCACACCGCGTTCGATCAAAATGGTTTCGCTTACACCACTTTATTTCTTGATAGCCAAATAGCTAAATGGAATATTGAAGAAGCGATTCAAGCTTACCAAGGTAAAAAAGTTAACTATATTCGCCAAAAATTAGATGTTCATTACCAACCTGGTCATAACTCTACTTCTTCTGGCGAAACCCGTGATGCCGATGGCAAATGGTTAGTGTCTTTATGTAAGTTCTCTAAAGATAGATTCTTACCTGTGGGACCATTAAAACCAGAAAATGATCAATTAATTGATATCTCTGGCGATACTATGAAGCTCGTCCATGATGGTCCAACTTTTGCCGAACCTCATGACGGTACTATTATTCACCGTAGTAAAGTTAAACCAGATAAAGTGTGGAGCCGTGATGACTCAATCTTTGCTGAAACGTTAGCCATTGCTAAACGAGATGGCGTTAATACCATGGGTGATAACAAAGTCATTCGTGATAAAAAAGACCCTAAAAAAGTACGAGTTTACATGACATCAGTTGCACCTACTTATGGCATGGAGTCATTTAACGTTAAGTTGGGGGATGAAGTCACTGTGATTGTAACCAACCTAGATCAAGTTGAAGATGTAACTCACGGATTTTGTATGACTAACCATGGCGTGCAAATGGAGATAGGTCCACAGCAAACGGCTTCAATTACTTTTACTGCGAATAAGCCTGGCGTACAGTGGTATTACTGTAACTGGTTCTGTCACGCACTTCACATGGAAATGCGTGGAAGAATGTTTGTAGAAGCATAAGCATACTTTAAGTTGCGTGGTAGTCCCAGAACAGGCTCTGTCACGCGCTTATACAATTTACACATGGAAATGCGTGGAAGAATGTTTGTAGAAGCATAAGCATACTTTAAGTTACGTGGTAGTCCCAGAACAGGCTCTGTCACGCGCTTATACAATTTACGCATGGAAATGCGTGGAAGAATGTTTGTAGAAGCATAAGCATACTTTAAGTTGCGTTGTAGTCCCAGAACAGGCTCTGTCACGCGCTTATACAATTTACGCATGGAAATGCGTGGAAGAATGTTTGTAGAAGCTTAATTTATTAGTGCTTAGTTTACTGTTACTAGGCATTAGCTCCGGTTCTATGTAGCAATAACTTTAAAAGCTCAGTATCGAAAGGTATTGAGCTTTTTGTATATATCACTATTAAAAATAAGTATGCTGTGGGAAACAATAATATGGAGTAAATTTATGAAGCTTCCTCAACTTGGTCCGGCAATTTTAGTGACGGCAGCCTTTATAGGTCCGGGCACTGTTATTACAGCAACATTGGCCGGTGCTAACTATGGCTATGCCTTATTATGGGCACTACTTTTTTCGGTGCTCGCTTCTATTATTTTACAAGAGATGACGGCTCGATTAGGTATAGTTACTCAACAAGGTTTAGGTGAGAATATTCGCCAAGCTTGTCAAAACCCTACCTTGAGATATGTGGCAATTGTCTTGGTGCTATCTGCTGTAGTTATTGGTAATAGCGCTTATCAAAGTGGCAATTTATCCGGTGCCAGTCTGGGATTAATAAGTATCTTCGAAAGTATGGATATCTCGGTTCCGCTGGCAGGGGCATTATTGCCGATCATTATTGGTGTTGTAGCTTTTTTTCTTTTAATTTCTGGTAGTTATAAAGTTATTGAAAAAGCGCTTATTGTCTTGGTTGTACTGATGAGCCTTGCTTTTATTACCACCTTTGTTTTAACAAAACCTGATTTACTGAGTTTATTTTCTGGTTTATTTACACCAGTCATACCTGACGGAGCTACGCTAACTGTTATTGCGCTTATTGGTACAACGGTCGTACCTTATAATTTATTCCTTCATGCTGCCAGCGTTAGTAAAAAGTGGCAATCACCTAGCCAGTTAAAAGAGGCAAGACAAGATTTGATGATCTCAATCCCTATTGGCGGATTAATTTCAATTGCGATAGTGTCAACTGCTGCAACAGCATTCTTTGGTCAGCAAGTTTCTATCACTTCAGCTGCGGACATCGCCCCTTCTTTACAACCTTTATTTGGAGACAAAGCGAGTATTTTTGTAGGTGTTGGCTTGTTTGCATCAGGCATTTCTTCTGCGGTAACAGCGCCTCTGGCGGCAGCATTTGCCTTAAGTGGCGTGTTAAATTTAAATAAGGATTTACAGTCAACTAGCTTTAAAGGTATTTGGATTATCGTTTTATGCCTAGGGGTATTAGGGGCAAGCTTGGGTTATAAACCTATATCCATCATTTGGTTTGCGCAAGTAGCCAATGGTATTTTACTGCCGATAGTGACTGTTTTTCTGTTGTGGATAATGAATAGTGACATATTGGGTAGTTATAAAAATACTCGTTGGCAAAATATGCTGGGCTTATTGGTCGTTGGTGTTTCAATCTTATTAAGTGGCCGTAGTTTATTATCTGCTTTTGGTGTTATTTAAAGTTTAGCCATGAGTATTTTGTGAATTATTTATTTAAGATCAATAGCCAGATATTTAAAAATGCTAAGCTGTCCTCAATTCAAATAATCAATGAAGAAATCTTCTTGGTAGTGATGCATAAAATTTATACTCTACTTTTGTTCTTGTTGTTAATTACGAACAGTTTTAGTCAGAGCCTACACGCAGAAAATTATAGTGTTAATGTTTCTGATGACTTGCAACAGGTGCTAGATTCTAGTCGTGACGGTGATATTATTTCGCTATCCCCTGGGCGCTATTTAGGGAGTTTTACTGTCAGCAAACAAATTAGCCTGCAAGGTAAAGTTGTTGCCGGTAAAAAAGCAATTATTGACGCCCAAGGCAGTGGACATGCCCTAATACTAACTAACTCTCACATCACGATAAGTGACCTTACTATTGTCAATTGGGGAGATGATCTGACTGAGCAAAACTCAGGTATCTATTCCAATGGAAAAGTAGCCGGTGAGCGGGCAATAGGCTTAGTTATTAAAAACAATACCTTATTAGGTGATGGTTTTGGTATATGGCTAAATCATGTAACAAAGGCGACAGTGTTCAATAACCACGTTAAGGGAAATTTAGCCCTGCGCTCTGCAGATAGAGGCAATGGTATTCAGCTTGCCAACGTGACTCACAGTCATGTTTTTGAAAATGAGTCTTATGAAGTAAGAGATGGCATTTATGTCATTTCTAGCCAAAATAACCTGATCGAAAATAATGTCATGCATGATTTACGTTATGGCATTCATTATATGTACTCATATGACAATACTGTAAAAGATAATTTTGCTTACAATACCCGAGCTGGCTATGCGTTAATGAGTTCACGACGTTTAACCATCACTGGCAATAAAACCATAGATAGCGAAGATTATGGCTTCCTACTAAATTTCATTACGCAGTCGACTTTTACTAACAATCACATTAAAAACGTTTGGACCAAAGCAGAAAACAAAGTATTAGGTCGTGATGGTAAAGGTTTATTTGTTTATAACTCAGGATATAACACCATTGCTGACAATATTATTGATACCGCTGAAATAGGTATTCATCTGACCGCAGGCTCTGAAGAGGTGAAAATATATGGCAATAGTTTTATTAATAACCCCACGCAAGTGAAATATGTCTCTAATAAAAAGCAAGAGTGGAGTAAAGACGGTCGTGGTAATTATTGGAGTAATTATTTAGGTTGGGATATGAATAATGATGGCATTGGCGATGCTATTTTTGAGCCCAATGATGGTATTGATAAACTTGTCTGGCAGTATCCAGAAATGAAAATACTGATGGATAGCCCGGCCATTTTAATTTTGCGTTGGGTGCAAAATCAATTTCCAGTTTTAAAACCTCCGGGAGTAAAAGACAGTTACCCATTGATGTTAAAGCCTGAGGGTATTCAACCTTCTTCATTAGCGACATCTAAAATGATGCCAGATTTATTGGCAAAGGAATCAGAATATGAGTAAACCCATAGTCTCGCTTGTTGATGCAGGCAAAAGTTATGCACAGTTAGATGCCTTGAAGTCGATGAGTATGACCTTAAGTGAAGGCGAAGTTTTAGGTTTGTTTGGGCATAATGGCGCCGGAAAAACCACCATGATGAAGTTGATTCTAGGCGTTATTTCACCGACACACGGTAGAGTTGAAGTGATGGGAATGGCGCCTGATTCCAAAGAAGCTTGGCATTGTCGAAGTAAAGTGGGGTATTTGCCCGAGAATGTCAGCTTTTATGAACAGTTGTCAGGTTTGGAGGTGCTTACTTACTTTACTCGTTTGAAAGGCTTTTCGAATAAAGCGTCTAAAAAGGTCGCGGTTGATTTACTCGAGCAGGTGGGTATTACTCATGCGATGAAGCGCCCAGTTAAAACTTACTCAAAAGGAATGCGTCAACGTCTTGGTTTAGCACAAGCTTTTATCGGAGAGCCAAGATTACTTTTACTTGATGAACCTACAGTAGGTCTTGACCCTATTGCTACTCGAGACTTTTATAACACCGTTGATGAATTAAAGTCCAATGGATCAAGTGTGATTTTATGCTCACATGTATTACCTGGAGTAGAGCAACATATTGATAGAGCCATGATACTGTCGAGTGGGCAGTTATTAGCTATGGGAAGCTTACAAGAGTTACGTCAACAAGCATCTTTACCAGTAACTATTAAGCCACAAGGATTAAATGGCTCAGTTGCTAGCAATGCTAAGCTTCATGGATTTTTATCGTCAAGTTGTCAGCATACCTTAATGGTGCCAGAGCAAGAGAAGTTAATGGTTTTAAAAGAGCTACTCAATTTAGAGGGGTTGCATGACATTAATGTTGAAACGGCAAATTTAGAGCAAGTATATCAGCACTTTCTTGCTGAACATGAGCTTTCAAAGAATGAACTAGCGGGTAAAGGAGCTAGCAAATGAAGCAAATATTGACCGTGGCAAATAAAGAGTTTCAAGATGGCTTACGCAATCGCTGGTTAGTATCTATTACCCTTATTTTCGCTTTACTCTCTATTGGGTTAACGTATTTCGGTGCTGCTGCATCAGGTGAAATTGGCGTTGCCTCACTTTCAACAACAATCGCTAGCTTAGCAAGTTTAGCGGTATTTTTGATCCCCTTAATCGCTTTACTACTCAGTTATGATAGCTTTGTTGGTGAACAAGAAAGTGGCACATTATTATTACTATTGACATACCCGCTAAGTAAGAGCCAATTGTTATTGGGTAAGTTTATTGGCCAAGGTGGCATTATCGCCTTAGCAACCTTATTAGGTTTCGGTGCTTCAGCAGTGCTTTTATATTTTCAGCCAGGCAACAGCGAAATTATTGGTGCTTTTAGTCTCTTCATCTCTAGCGCTATTTTATTAGGTTTAAGTTTTACCGCAATTTCATACTTGATCAGTTTGTCAGTGAGTGAAAAGTCAAAAGCTGCAGGTTTTGCCTTAATTACTTGGTTTATCTTTGCATTAGCGTTTGATTTGGCATTATTAGCGTTATTAGTAGGCGTAGAAGATGGAGTAAATCAACAAGGATTAACACAATTAATGCTGTTAAATCCAGCTGATATCTTTAGGTTAGTCAACTTAGCCGCACTTGATGCCAGTGACGTTAATGGTGCTTTAGCCGCTGCTATTAATGCTAGTTTGTCGCAGGGACAATTACTTTTTGCTTTAACGGCTTGGGTCATTTTGCCGTTAACACTCGCTATTTTTATTTTCCGTCGTAAAAAACTTTAAGAAGAACTATTCATGAAACCTTATAAATTATTAGCACTATTGGTTGCTGTCTCTCTCATTTTAACAACGTTAATATCATGCTCTAAAAATGATGAGCAAGCACAAATTATTCACCAAGCGGTGGCAATTGAATCTAGTGATGAGTGTCATTTATGTGGCATGTTAATCACACGTTTTGATGGTCCTAAAGGCGAAGTATTTCGAAAAGAGCAGGGTGAACAAGTTTTTAAATTTTGTTCAACACGCGATATGTTTAGTTACTATTTAGAGCCTGAAAATAAACGTAATGTTGAGCAAATGCTAGTACATGATATGAGTAAAATGCCTTGGGGTAGTGAGAGTATTGATGATAAATATTTTATCGATGCTAAACAGGCATGGTATGTTGCGGGCTCAGAGAAAACAGGTGCGATGGGGAAAACGCTTGCATCCTTTGGTCAAGAAAGTGATGCTCAAGCTTTTGCTAAAGAGTTTGGTGGCACTGTTATACAGTTTAATGATATTAACCTTGAAACGTTAATATAAGCACTTATTTATGCGAAGTGGTATTAGTCATTTCAGCCAGTAACTTCACCAAGAAAAAGGCACAACCTTAAGTTGTGCCTTTTTTGTTTCTAGCCGTTGCTAGGTGATTTAATCAGTCTACGGCTGTAAAGTTGCGGTAGCACTCCAAATTTCACCATCTGAGCCAACAGCTCTGATTCCTCCATCAAAACTGTTAGGGGTAATTGGTACCCCAAAACATTCATCAGCTTCATCATACCTTTCAGTGATCTATGGTTACACATGAATGTGAAGTGTATTTGCCCTGTTTCGTTTTCTATAGCGTAAACCCAAGTTGGTAGCATTTATTCATTAATATTATAAAAATCAAACTATTCTCAACGCATCAATAAAGCCTTAATCAAAAAATGTTAATGCCACCTGTTTCAGTATTAATAAATTGGAAGCTTATGAATTTTTAGCTTTTTAAATTGTCTTTATGGCGAATACTTTATAACTTATCTATATATTGCTAGGCTAAGGGACACTTTTCATTTTCACAGCTTAACATGTTTAAAAACCTAGCTATTTTTTCTTTACTTATTTTGTTGACTGCTTGTGCGGCTAACCGTAATGCCGGAGTTGTCCATCATGATAGTTTTGATTTTTCTGCGGTTGAAAGTTATAGCTTTTATGAAAGGAATTCAGATTTTACCGAAGTGCAGAGTTTATTAGGCTCTCACCGAAATGTTATTGAAATAGCTATTGAACGTGAAATGGCCAACCAAAAATTCAGTTATTCATTACTCGAGCAAGCTGATGTAATCGTCACTTACTATTTATTTTATGGTAATCGAGCTGAATATTCAAACTACAATAAAGTCGTCCATTTTTGCCAGCCTTGCTTGCGCTCAACCAGTTGGAAAAAAGATAATATCTATGCAAAAGCCTCTCATGGTAGTTTAGTATTAGATTTAGTTGATCCAAAAAAACAACGCTCTGTTTGGCGCAGTGTTTACTCATTAGGTTTACAAGATAAAGAAAATAGCGCTAAACGAAATCAAAAAATTCAGCAAGCAGTTAATAGTATGTTGGCGCAGTTTCCGAAAAGCTAGAAGAGGAGTAAGTTAGTAGATGTTTTATCGAACGGCATTTAAGTGGCTTACTATCACGGTTATTGTCATGACTGCATTTTTAGTGGTGCTATTATTTTTAGGTTATCTTTTAAAAGAAAATGAGGCTATCACAACTAAACTCCAGGATAAATTAGCGCAAGAGGCGATACAAAAAAAAGCTAAAGAAGCACGTAGAAATAATCCTTTTGACGGTATTGCCTTACCACTATCGGCTAATGAAAAGTCCCAACAAAAAATTATCGCGGATAACCAAAGTTGTGATACCGATAAACAATGCTTTTTAGTGCATACCCACAGTAAAGCGATTGGTTGTATTGCTTCCGTGAATACAAAAGGCGCAGCGATATTATTAAAGGTTGTTGGTCAAAATAAAAACCATCAAACATCTCACTTATATTGCCAAGAAGTTTATGCAAAACAGTCATCATTAACAGCACAATGCCAACAAAATCGTTGTTCGTATTAGGTTGAATAACAAATATATGCAAAAAACTATTCAAGGCGCAATTCACTGTTTATAATACTGCTCACTAAAACTCCCCCTAAATGAAGACAATAGAGATATTTATATGAGCTTTCCCACCGATGAAACAGGTCAAGTACTCGCTGAAATGCAGCAAGCAGGTATAGATCTTAGTGTGATTCATGATGTGGTGTTTTTTCATTTATTTGAGCAAAAATCTCAAGCACAAGCGATGGTAGATCATATTTCTGAAAATATGCCCTCTGTCACTGTCAGTCTTCATGAAGATGAAACCCCTAACGTTTGGGATGTAGATTGTACCTTAGCAATGCTACCTAGCTATGAAGCAATAGTGAAACAAGAAGCTGACTTTGAAGAATTAGCCTCAAAGTTTTCTGGTTATAATGATGGCTGGGGAATTGAAGCTTAAATTTTACTAAGCCATACAATTATCACGTTTATGTTGTCTTTTACGATAAAAAAATACAAAGTTTATTTAACTATAGCAGCAGAGTCGGTAGTACTTTCTCTTTGCAAGCGGCACGGTGATCGATTTAACCGTTTACGTCGCTCTTTCAGTAATAGTATTGTCAAACGTGCAGGTGCTAAGGTTAATTTAGTCGGCGCTATTGATGAAGATACTGATATCTTGATTGTTAATCATCAAACCATGATGGATATTTTTGTGTTAGAAGTCGCTATTGGTAATGATGTACGCTTTGTTGGGCGTACCGGTATTATGGATAAGTGGCCTGTTTCTAAAATAGTTAATTTAGTAGGGCACATAACGGTTGATCAGCAAGATCGCAAAGCGATTATTAAACTACTAAAAGATATTAAAAGCTGTAAAGGTAAAAAAGTTGTTATTTTCCCTGAAGGCACCCGTTCTCAATCAGGAAAAATAGAGCCTTTTGAAGGTGGTACTAAACTGATTGTTGAAAAGCTTAAGCTCAAAGCTCAGCCTATAGTTATTAAGAATATTTTAACTGTTTATAATGAGTCAGCTAAAGTTGCTAATAATGGTGTTGTTGAGTTGGAAGCTCTACCTGCTATCTCTATCGATGAAAATTGGTATGAAAAGTCTTACCAAGATATGAGTAAGGCTTTCAATCAAGCACAATAGCTTTGAATATCGGGTAATCAATGTTACTTGTCTTCTTCATTAATGTGAAAAGCCGGTAAGGACACTTTCCAATATATAGCGGCGAGTCTTAATAATAATGCCCCTAACACCGCTACAATTGTCGCTTCATTTTCCGACCAAGATAAGTAACGTAATCCTACAAATAGACCGCCTCCTAGCATTGCTGCTAACGCATAAATTTCTTGACGTAAAATCATTGGAATTACATTACATAATACATCACGGATCATACCACCAGCTACGCCAGTAATTGTTCCCATCACTATTGCCACTGAAAATGGTGCGCCTAGCATTAATGATTTTTGTGTACCGACTACGGCAAATAAAGCTAAACCGAAGGCATCGGCAATGAGTAAGAAACGTTTGGGTATACGTTTAGGCTGACGTACTAAAATAATAGTCAGTAAGGCAGTAATTAAAATAACATACAGATAATATGGCTGGACGACCCAAAATACTGGCGCTTGTAGAATTACATCACGAATAGTGCCGCCGCCAATAGCCGTTACAGCAGCCAACACTACGACACCAAAAGGGTCTAGTTTATACCTACCAGCCATCAATGCCCCTGACAGTGCAAACACTATGATGCCAAATAGATCTAGCCAGTATAAAAGTTCGTTCATTTGAATAGCTACTCTTTGCTTACTACTGGCAACTTAGAAGCTACCCAAGCGTTCATATCTCCGGTTAAGTGACGAATATCAGAAAAATCATTTGTCTTCAGGATGTCTTCAGCAATAGCAGCCCGACGACCTGAGCGGCAATAAACCACGATAGTTGTATTTTTATATTGAGATAGTTGGGCTATATTTTCATCAATTTTGTCATGGCTTATATTAATGGCACCCTCGATATGTCCGCGATTAAATTCATCTTCAGAGCGCACATCTAATAACACTACTTTATCTGTCTTTTTTTCAAGCGTAGAAACCAACTCTTGCTGCGACATTTGCAATGTGTTGCATGCAAAGGCCGTAAAGATATATAAACTCAATAATGTAATAAGTATAGTTTTGATTTTTAACATAATTAGCGTCCCACTTTGTTGATTATTTATCAGTTTACAACATTCACTAAATGTTGGCTCTCACGATTTCACCAGCGATAGCAAGCAGTATAATAAAAAGTAAACTAAAAGTGACTGTATAGGTGATTTTATTATTGGCATGAATAATATCAGTCACTTGCGGCTGTCTAGCGAGATCATTAAAACTGGCTTTACGTAATTTTGCGTTAACATTATCACTATTAGCATACATGGCGACGCCACCGAGTTTTACTTCTAATGACAAGGCCAACAACAACAGTGCAATATTATTATCTAGCGTAAAAAAGTGCTGCTTACTTAAGCGCCAAAATAGCCTAAAGTTTTTGCCTAAACTGGTAAACAGAAGTAATAAAGAGAAAATTCTAACGGGTAACCATGCCATCAGATTAACTAACTTTCTTGCATACTTACCAAAATGATTAAACCGCTCTAGTTTACTATTCCAACAATAATGCATTTCCAGTAAAAGCCTAAACAGTAAAGCGGTTAATGGACCGGCGAGTATAAATATCACTGCCACAGTATAGCCTTGTTGCAAGGTGCGCAATAAAATCATTTCAATAGCGGTTTTACTTAAGCCTAAACTGGATAAAGGCTCCGTTGCTCTTAATACCCAAGGTTTTAGCGTTTGTTTCGCAAAGTAGTTTTGCTTTGCTACGATTGCGGTGGCAATGGTTTTATTTATTTGTGATAACCCAAATGAGCCTAAGGCAAGATAAAGCAAAAAAGTTTGCCATAAAAACTCGACTTCAATAAAAGCTTCAAATAAATAGAGAATAATAGCAATGGGCGCTAAAGTAACAACAATGGCCACTAAGCCTGCGATAGTTTGCTGTTTAGTACTATTTTGTGGCTTGTTGACTTTATCACTCAGTTTTCGGCAATAAAATTGAAAAAAACTGAGTGGCTCATGTTGAATAAAATGACTGAGCACTCCTTTACTGAATACTGCTGTTAGTAATATCAATAATTGGTAACTAAATGGAGTTAGGTTTAATAATTCAGTCATTAGCTATGTCAGTCATTAGTTATATCAATCAGAATTAATTTAGAGTTTTACCTGCTAATGCGCCTAGCATATTAATCACTAATTGTGAGGAGTTAACAGATGCTGTTTCTAAGTATTCATCAAAAGAAGTTGGCGATTCTTTTCCGGCAATATCAGATAGCGAACGAATAATCACAAAGGGTACATTAAATTGGTGACAAGTATGTGCAATAGCTGCTCCTTCCATTTCAACAGCAGCCATTGTAGGGAAGTTCTTACGTGCCTTAGCAATGTCATCATCTTTTGTCATAAACGTATCACCTGTGGTGATCAAACCCACCATAGTATTGATGTTATTTAATGATTCAATCCCTGTTTTAGCTGCGGAAACTAGCATTTCATGAGGAATATAAGCCGCAGGGTTTGCAGGTAGTTGGCCAATTTCATAACCAAAAGCTGTGACGTCAACATCGTGATAACGGACTTCCGAGCTTACAACGATATCGCCAACTTTTAATTGAGCATCAAAGCCACCAGCAGAGCCGGTATTAACGACATAATCAGGATTGAATTTATCAATGAGTATTGCCGTTGCCAATGCGGCTGCAACTTTACCTATTCCTGATTGCACAATAACAACGTCATTACCATCAAGTTGCCCTTGGTAAAAGGTATAGCCTGCGTGAGTAGTCACTTTACTGTCTTGTAATTTTGCTTTTAAAATTGCAACTTCTGGCTCCATTGCGCCAATAATGCCTGCTTTCATTGAATTATCTTCTATGTTTTTACTTAATAATGAATGGATTATAACCTGACTTAAATGATAAATCTTTAGAAGACTTAACTGAGTCAATTAAAAATCCCGCCATGGAAGGCATGCTTGATAGTTTGAAATTTGTTCATTAGTATGAATGTGTAGTAGGACTACCCTTATTCATGTTAAAGATAACAAGGAAAAATAATGATAATAAAAAAACAATTTCTAATCCCAAGTATCATACTGACTTCAGTTGCATTAGTTGCTTGTGAACCCGCAACAAAAGTCAATGATGCACCCACAGTTGATACCCCGAAAACTGAAACGGTACCGGCATTAACTTCAGGTTTATATTTAAAAGATATGGACACGAGTATAAAACCAGGTGATGACTTTAATGCTTATGTTAATGGTACTTGGATTTCAAACACTGAAATTCCAGCGGATAAAGCCAGTTATGGTGTTGGTTATATTGTTCATGAAGAATCTCAAGCGAATATTAAAACCATTATTGATGAATCTGCCACAGGTAAGTTTCCACAAGGCAGTGATGAACAAAAAGTGGGGGATTTATATTTCTCATATACTGACAGAGCAACTCGTGACGCACTAGGCGTTAAACCGTTAGCAAATGAGTTTGGAAAAATTGCTGCTATTAGCAATTACGATGAGTTAGCGGTTTATTTCGCCGCAGCCAATAAATTAGGTTACGGCTCGCCTTTTGCGCTTGGTCAATACGTAGACTTTAAAAACCCTAATACTTACATGATGTATACCTGGCAAGCAGGTCTAGGGCTTCCAGACAGGGAGTATTATTTTACTGATGATGAAAAGTCAGTAAGCATCCGCGCTAAATATGTTGAGCATGTTGAAAAAATGTTTTCGCTTGCCGGAGTCACAGCCGCCGCTGAATCAGCTCAATTAATCATGGCGCTAGAGACCCGATTAGCCGCTGAACATATGAAAAAAGAGAAAACCCGCGATATGGTGGCGTTATATAATAAAATCCCGCTAAATGAGCTAGATACCATCATGCCAGATTTTAATTGGCAGGGATATTTAAGTGAGGCTGGCATCAATGATATTGACGGTGTCGTTATTACTCAGCTTGATTATCAAAAAGCGTTGAATGATATTATCACTTCAACGGATATTAACGATTGGAAAGTATTTCTTCAATGGGGTGTTATCAATGCGAATGCTACCGCGTTAAGCCAAGCTATTGATGATGAACACTTTAATTTTTACTCCACTACTTTACGAGGTATTGAAGCTCCTTTACCTGACTGGCGTCGAGGTGTTTCATTAGTTAATAACCATTTAGGCGAAGTCGTGGGTAAAGTGTATGTTAAGCGTCATTTTCCACCACAAGCAAAAGAGAAAATGTTGACCTTAGTTGATAACTTACTTAAAGCCTATGAAGTCAGTATTAAGCAACTTGATTGGATGGGTGAAGAAACTAAACTTCAAGCATTAGATAAGCTCTCTAAATTCACACCTAAAATTGGTTACCCTGATATCTGGAAGGATTACAGTGCATTGAGCATTGAACGTAATGACCTTATCGGTAATATTGAAAGAGCTAACTTGGTGGTTTATCAACAAAATTTAGCCAAGCAAAAAGGACCTGTGCAAAAACATGAGTGGAATATGACGCCACAAACAGTTAATGCATATTATAATCCGCCAATGAACGAAATTGTCTTTCCAGCGGCCATATTACAACCACCTTATTTTGACTTAAACGCAGATGACGCCGTGAACTATGGCGCTATCGGGGCTGTTATTGGTCATGAAATTGGTCATGGGTTTGATGATAGCGGCGCAACCTTTGATGGTGATGGCGTACTTAGAAACTGGTGGACAGATGAAGATAAAGAAGGTTTTAAGCAAAGAACGAATCAGTTAGTGGCACAATATGATGGCTTCAAAGTGTTCGATGATTTACACGTGAATGGTACCTTTACTTTAGGTGAAAATATCGGCGACTTAGGTGGTTTAAGTATTGCGCTTGCAGCTTACAAAAACTCTTTAAATGGCAAAGAGTCTCCGGTTATGGATGGCTTTTCTGGCGAGCAACGAGTTTTCTTATCTTGGGGTAAGTCATGGCAAAAAGTTATGCGTGATGAAGCGTTAAGAGTTCAGGTAAAAACTGACCCTCATTCTCCTGCTAAATTTAGAGTCAATGGTGTCGTAAGAAATATCCCTGAGTTTTATACCTTGTTTGATGTGAAAGAAGGGGATGCTTTGTATTTACCGGCTGAAGAACGAGTTAAAATCTGGTAAACACGGACATTTAATCCGATTGGAATAATAAAAAACCAGCAATCATTGCTGGTTTTTTTGATGAGGAATTAAGGTTTTAGCTAATGAGGTAAAGCTGCAACATTTTGCCCTGAAAGTTGTGCAGGCATTTGTTGTCCTAGTTCGGCTTGTGCTGCCGCAGGGCTAAGTGCTCCTGTCGTTCTTGGTCTCGCTTTTACTAACGGCGCAGGAATGACTTTACCTTTTACTTTCGGCAAGGGTGAGCGATTACCTAGCAATCTTGAATTGATACAAGCACGTATCTCATCTAAGGTATAGTTCGCTTTTACCTTGATACGTAAGTGTGGAATAGCTGCAGCTTCAAGGGCACCACTAACAAACCAATCTTTTTTGATTTTATAGCCTGTTCCTTGCGTATCTACTAAATCAATCGCACCCAATAACTTCATTGAGCTGCGATCACAAATAACAAAATCTAAATACTTACCTTCAGCATTTGTGGCAGCACTTTGGCTGGCGCGATTAGAAACACCATTTCGAATAGTGACTATATCGGCTAGCTTAACTCGGTTGAGAATACGGTATTTATTTCCCATTGCCTGTTCAACTAGGTTTTGAAAGTTTTTTTCAGCTGGAGTAAATACAGCAGACTTGCTGTCAAAAGGAAAAGGAAAACTGTTGTCATTTAAACGACTTGCTAAGACACCCACAATGACAATTAGGCTGATTAAAGCAAATAAAATAAGTTCCATAAACATCTCCGGCAATTCAAATTCTTGACGCTTTACTCAATATGTTGAGTAAAGCGACGACTTAATAGGGATTAAGCAGAATTTGTGCCAAAGAATAAAAGCTCTGTAGTGCAGCGGTTATTCTGACGCTATTTTGTCAGATGACAATATAGCCTAGGCGGGATATTTTTCTTCTAGTGCTTGGTATAGCTGCTGTTGAAAGTCATCGGCACTAGCATCAAGAGAGGTCACTAAATTAGCCAATACTTCGTTATCTTCTTCACCGTTCCAAATTTTGATATAACTACCATCTTTGTAGCCATGATCTTGACGGAAAAAGTTTAAGGTGTTTTTTCCAACATATTGACGAAATAATTCGTTCAGATCCATGCTCATTAAAGACATGCAATCAGCCAATGCTTTAGCGTCAAAAGCTTTATGCGTTACTGCGCTCGATGCTAAATTTTCAAGGGCAATTTTAAAGTCATCTTCGGCTGTGCCTTGATGAAGTTCTTTGGCTAATTCGCGTGAAATTTTCTCGACGCTATCACCTGTCATTAAGCGTAAACTTAAACCAAAGTGAAATATATCGACTAATTCTAATTGTACTTGAGCAATGTCAATCTCTTGATGCTTCCACCATTTCCAACCATGGTGATCAAGCATTTCAGCGCACTCTACCCAAATGGCACGATACCATTCATAACCATTGTCTCGCCAAGTTTCGCTGACTCTACTGTTCATGGCGTCTTGCATGGTTAGCATTTGATTAATTTGCTTTTGTGCAATTGAAAGGGCGGTTGATAATTGTTCGCTCATTGTCTTCTCTGATAATTTAATATGGTCAGGGTTATTTTGCCTAAGCTTAGCTAGTCTGACAAGTGTTTGCTGTCTTTAGATTCGTTTTAACGTGATTTACTCTTTGTTGTAGCCGATTTATATAGAGTCACTACACTTCAATCGCTACGCCTTGGTTAAATCACACTTAATTCGAACGAAAACTGTATCGAAAAGGTTATCATATTAGAATGTTAAGTCTGGCTAAATAACTTCTTTCTCACCATAGCGCGATAATCCTTAGGGGTTGTCGTTAAATTTTTCTTAAAAAGTCGCGTTAAATGGCCTTGGTCTTGATATCCAACCTGATAAGCAATCTCTTGGATGCTTAAGTTACTCGAAGCTAATAAATCTTTGGCTGTCTCTATGCGGAGCTGTTGCCAATACTCGGTGGCCCTTATCCCAGTGGCTAACTTAAAACGTCGACTAAAGGAGCGCTGGCTTAAGCCAAATTGCTCGGCTAATTCAGCTAAACTAATTGCGCTATTGAGGTTTGTACGAAGCCAAAATTGAATTTGGGCAATAAGCTCATCCGCATGGCGGTCAACTGAGCCTTCTAAATAACGTTGTTCTTCATAAGGTTTTCTAATTTCATGGGAGAAATTACGTTCAACATTTTGAGCCGCAGTTCGACCATAAGTTTGACTAATGATATGAACAATAATATCAGCTAATGCGTTTAAACTTGCTGCACAGTAAATACGATCAGATTGGGTAATAAAAAAATCAGGTTTTAATTCTACTTTAGGATAGTCACGGGTAAATTGTTCAACGTAATGCCAGTGTGTGGTCGCACTGTGATTATCAAGCAATCCTGACTCTGCTAAAAAGCAAACCCCAGTACCCACCGCTAATAAAGTTGAGCCTTGTTGCCAACAGTGCTTTAACCAAGCGATTAGCTTGGCATGTTGACGTAATACTGGCCTAGGATTACGCCAAAGGCTAGGCACTAAGATGATATCTGGTACGTACTCTTCGTGGCTAGTTAGATTATCTAAAGTGATATCAGGTAGAAGTTGTATGCCGGCTCGTGAAGTAATGGCTTTATTTTCTTGGCTCACTAAGTGGGTATGCAGCTTTACGGTTGATTTGTCATAACGACGAGCGAAGGCTTCACCTGCTAAGAGCATTTCTAAAGGCAGCGTTAAGCCAGTCGCTAATACATGTTGATAAATGATCAAACTCACCTGTAACGGCTTAGTCTGTGAGCTGTTATTTTTAATTACGGGCATGAACTGTCTAAAATGTCACTCTTTTGGCTATTATGGCATATTTTATGGCCGTTATTGCTAATTATTTTCTTTGCTTTGGTTATAAACTTACTTTATTAAATTTTTTGTTTTAGTTTGATTAGGTTTCACATGACTTCATTACCAGTAGTTATTGGCATGGGGGGGATTAACGCCTCAGGTCGTACTTCATTTCATCAAGGTTTTCGCCGCATTGTTATCGATAAAATTAATGCTCAAGCACGTGAAGAAACTTTTGTTGGCTTAGCGAGCTTAATGAACTTAGTGTCATTTAAAGATGGTCAATTGGTTGATACTCATGGTGATGCTATTGCTCCTAAAGATATTGAGGGCAAACTTGGTCAAGCTATTCTTGATGGTACGTTAATTCGAAAGATTGAAAAAAATCATTTTGATGTCGATGCTACGCATTGGCACCAAAAGATGCATGTTCGTCCTATAGACAAAAATATTTGTTTTGAATTACGTGCTAAAGAATTACCACACCCTTTACCTAATGCATGGCAAGTTACTGAATTAAGTGATGGGCGAGTTAGTGTTGAGATCCCTGAGCATTTAATTATTTCGCATGATGCTTATCGTGATAACCCAATAAAAGCCGCCGGACAAATGCCAACAGGTTTTGAACCAGGCTCATTATATAACAGCCGTTATCAACCACGTGGCTTGCAAGCGACTATTTTTGCTGCAACTGATGCAATTCGCTCAACAGGAATTGAGTGGGATACTATTTTAGAAAAAATCAATCCAGACCAAGTGGGAACTTATTCCGCTTCTGTTGTTGGGCAAATGCAGCAGGAAGGTTTAGGTGGCTTATTGAAAAGCCGCTTAGCTGGCTCTCGTGTTAGTACTAAGCAATTAGCGCTTGGATTAAATACTATGTCCACTGATTTTATTAATGCGTATGTTACCGGCAATGTAGGGACTACTTTTTCATCATCGGGTGCTTGTGCTACTTTCTTATATAACTTGCGCTCGGCAGTGCAAGATATGCAAGCCGGTAGGATTCGTGTTGCCGTGGTAGGAAGTGCCGAAACACCTATCACACCAGAAGTTATCGAAGGCTTTGGTAATATGAGTGCTTTAGCCAATGAAGAAGGGTTAAAGAAGCTTGATAATAGTGACACAGCGAATCACCGCCGTACTTCTCGTCCATTTGGTGAAAACTGTGGCTTTACCATAGGTGAAGGAGCGCAGTTTGTCGTATTAATGGACGATGCTTTAGCGGTAGAGATGGGGGCAAAAGTAATGGCATCCGTCGCGGATGTTTTTGTTAATGCTGACGGTTTTAAAAAATCTATTACCGCGCCGGGCCCAGGTAATTACATTACCATGGCAAAATCGGTTGCATTGGCACAAAGTATTTTAGGCAAAGAAGCTTTGCAAAAGCGTAGCTTTATATTGGCTCATGGCTCAAGCACACCGCAAAACCGTGTTACAGAGTCATTAATATATGATCGAATTGCCGCTAGTTTTGATATCAACAGTTGGCCTGTTGTAGCGCCAAAAGCGTTTGTTGGACACACTATTGGGCCTGCAAGTGGTGATCAAATGGCGATGGCATTAGGTGTCTTTAACGATAATATAATGCCAGGTGTCACAACCATTGATAAAGTCGCAGATGACGTACATAGTGATAGATTACATATCGCTACAGACCACTGGCATTGCCCTGATATGGATATTGCTTTTATTAACTCAAAAGGTTTTGGCGGTAACAATGCTACCGCAGCAGTCTTATCACCGAAAGTGACCTTAGCCATGATTGCTAAGCGTTATAGTGATGAGGTGATGAGTGAATATCAACAGAAATTAGCTAAGATTGAGCAAGCACAAGATGTTTATCGTCAACGTGCTAATCAAGGAGAGTTCGATATCATTTATAAATTTGGTGATGGTTTACTCGATGAATCAGCTATTGATATTAATGATGAGAGTTTAACTTTTGCCGAGTTTAAACATGCGGTGACTCTGCCTACTAAAAACCCGTTTGCGGATATGACCTAGTAGGAACAAGTTAAATCATAATAAAGAAGCAGCTTAGGCTGCTTTTTTATTATCCATAAGTTGGTAAATGGCGCCAGAGAAAGGGAATCGATTATGATTGATTTTACCTTAGAAAATAGCATATGATTTCTATAAGAAATGAAAGCGCTTACATTCGTGCTTGTTATAAATATAATTAAAATAAATAAGCGAGTTAGCATTATGCAGGGTAAAAAAGTAAATTGTATCTGGGCACTAACATGCGTCCTTCTTATCTCTTGTGGCGGCTCAGGCTCAGGAGAAACTAGTAATCAAACCTCAACAGTCGTTGAGGAGACTCCAGCAGTAGAAACCTTGTTAGTAATCCCAAATGTTATTCAAAATACGTTAAATGATGAAATATCAGCTGATGATGCCATTCGCAATATGGCTATCGGTATTAACTTGGGGAATACACTTGATGCTCCGACTGAAGGTGAATGGGCTTTAGCAGCGCAAGAGTATTATATACAAGCGATTAAAGATGCTGGCTTTAAGCATGTACGTATTCCCATTACTTGGGGTAATCATATTGGCAGTGCTGTACCTTATGAAATAGAGGTTGAATTTTTAGATAGGGTCGAGCAAGTAGTAACTTGGGCGTTAGATAGAGAGTTATATGTCATTATTAATGTCCACCATGATGATTGGCTGAAAACTGATTTCGATAATATCAGTACCCGAAATCGATTTGATTCTATTTGGTTGCAAGTGGCTGAGCGATTCAAACATGCATCGGCTAAACTCATTTTTGAAATCTTAAATGAGCCACAAGGGTTAGCATTAGCTGATACCAATACCCTCAACCTGCGCGCATTAGAAATTATTCGTAATCAAACCAGCAATCGTTTAGTGGTTTTTTCTGGCACAGAATGGTCAAATGTCGACAAGTTAGTAGAGGTGGCAATACCCGATCCGCAAGATCAATTTTTAATTGGCAATTTCCATAGTTATGATCCTTGGGAGTTTGCAGGACAATGCCAAGCAGAGTGGGGAAGCGAAGCTGATAAAGCAGCATTAACAGCAATCTACCAAAAAGCTGCTGATTGGTCACAGCTAAATAATATACCAGTGATGGTAAATGAGTTTGGCTCAGCAAAATATGATTTCACACAACCAGAAAACATCTGCCAGCAAGCGCAGCGGGAAGCTTATATATTAGAACATGTAACGAACGCGAGAAGCTTTGGCATTGCAGCTACTTTTTGGGATGATGGCGGCTCATTTAGCACTTATAATCGCGCAGAAAATACTTGGGGCCCAGAAAAGGATATTCTTGTTTCTCAGTAGCTATTATTTTAAAACATCTATACTCAAGTATGGTGTCACTGGATTATTTTGGTAATATGCAGTTAATATTTTTGCTATTTATCTATTAACACTATGACGCCATTGATTTTTTGGGGAGCAATTTTCTTTACCCTAGCACTGATCTTTTACTCTGTCGGCATATGGGATGATTTTAGACATAAAACCCTTAAAAAATGGCATATTGCCATGTTTGGTTTCGGTGTTATTACCGATAGCATTGGTACCTTGTGTATGTACCTCCATGTCGGCCATCTGATTTTTACCGCCCATTCTATTTCAGGGTTTCTTGGTTTATTTTTGATGATTTTCCACTTCTGTTGGGCTTTTTTAGCGATATGGAAAAACGATCTGCCGTTACAAAAGACCTTTCATCGTTTTAGTATTTTGGTGTGGAGCTTTTGGATGATCTCTTATATTTCTGGCTTATATCTTGGGATTTCAAGACTTTAATACCATTCCATCTAAGAAAGTGGTCACTTCTTTAGATGGATTGGTATAATTTATTGTAAACGTTAACCAACATTTGGCGACTCTGTTCTGGGTTGCCACTCCCACCATTGCTGTTCACCATCAGTAGCTTTATCTTTGGCGTTATCAGGCGCTTTTGTTTGATAGATATCCCAAGTCACTAAATAGTCAGGATTGATAATTTTCACCCCTTTTTGACTGGTATGAAACTCGCCTTTAGGGGCATTAAACCAACAAGATAAATTAGTGGGTAAAATAAAGTTAGCGCCATCACCTACTTTAGGACTTGTAGTATCAGCAGTTGCTAACTCTATGGTAATGCCCATTTCTTTATCAACACTAATAACACGCCCTGCGACTATGTTCTGTTTTAATGGTTCGCCTTTTGAAGTGAAGTAACTAAGCCCCACTAAACAAGTTTTATTTAAGGTATCATCGATTGAATTAAGCATGAATTTATCTTTTGAAAATAGAATACTCAGTCATACTAGGTATGACTGAGTATAAAGTGGTTATTATTCTAGTCTATTTCAGTCTAGATAACTAATGTGCTAGAGGCGCAACACCGGTAGCAGGGTTATCTGCTAAACCTGTATCGCGAGCATGCTCTTCAAAACTTTTGTTTTTCCAAAAGAATGCGCCAGGCATGGTGGTTGGAATAACTAAGATATAAAACAAAGCTCTACCTATCATGGCAGTAAAGCAATTTAGCAATGCTAACACTATCCAAGCAACGAATAATGCAGAGTCACTGTAGCCTGCTATCTGTATGGCTAATAAGCCACCGGCAACCACAATGTTTAGTGCTAATAACCAGTTGCGGAAAAGGTAAGTTTTACCAAAGGTAGTACATTGTACATAATGGGCAGCACCACCTTCATTTTCGCTACGGTTTAAATCATGATTGTGGATGACTAAACCAATGGCTTCAATGATTAAGCCTAGGGTAAACGCGCTAGTAAAGACTAATGCTGCTTCTGTAATATCAATACCCATTACTATTAGGGTACTTATTACAATAACACCAGAAACTAAAGCGCCTAATGACAAGCTGTTACCCACAAATGACGTAGCAGTTTGCAAGTGATTCCAAAACGGTCTAGCTTTAATTTGGTAACATTTATTCATATAGAATAAACCTGCCGCACCTGAAACTAAGGCAAAAATTCCTGCGCCAGTGACAAAGCTATCGACAGGAACTCCTGCTACTAAATCTGCGATGTTTAAGTCAATAGATTGTTGGATAAACTCAACCGCCCAGGTATTATTAGGTAGTGCAAATAATGCCGTTAAACCACAACCAGCACTAAACATAGCTAAACCAAAACCTTCACGCGCCATTGGTGAATAACGTAGGTTGTTGAAACCACGATAGAAGCGCATCGGTTTTCCTAAATGCGTGACACTCATTAATAGCGCAAAGCTAGTCATCACTAAAGCGATAACTGAAAGTGGTAAAAACATGTCAGAGCTAACAAAAGTTGTTAACGACTCAATACCAAATAAAGCACCAATAAAAGGAATAGCAAAAGTACCTAATGCCGCTTGCGCAAACAGGGTAAATAAAACCAACGGATTCTCACGAGAATTTAAACGTGAAAAGTTCCAGTGTTTTGCTTTACCTGCTTTTTGATCAATGACAGGTTTATAGTTTCCTTCGCTATCTTTATGGTATTTAACTGGCATGGAGTCAGTACGACTCATTTCATCAGGCATGGTTTTCGTTTGTTGGAAACGAATGTTCGGATGCGTGATTTCAGGTGTAGGAAAGCCAGGTATTTCGGTTTTACATTGTTCACGATTTTCCGGTGTATTTTCAATAACACCAAAATCAAGGGCATTACCAACACAGGCGGAAACACAAGCTGGTTTTAAACCTACCTCAAGACGGTCTACACACATATTACATTTAGATACTTGCCCTTTTACTGGGTCAAGTTGTGGTGCGTTATATGGACATACCCAAGTACAATATCCACAACCAAAACAGGTTTCAGGATCTTGTAATACTGCGCCATATTCAGCATGTTTTGTATATGCTTTGGTAGGGCAACCTTTTAAACATACAGGGTCATCACAATGGTTACACGCCATTGAAATGTTCATTCGTTTGTAATCAGGGTAAGAGCCACCTTCAACATAACCTACAGAGCGGAAAGCTAAATGTGAAGGGTTTTCATTTTTTTCAGAACACGCCGCTTCACAGGCATGACAACCAATACAGTTATCAGCGGTGAAGAAAAATCCATGTTGTTTATTTCGATTTGGGTTACTACCCACTTCAGGGTTTTCGTTGATAAACATAGATCTTTCAGTCGGAAGGCCTGTTAGATCGACTAAATCAATCAGTTGACCATATCTATTTTTATCTTTGATCTCTTGATCCGGCAAGTAAGCATACTTTTGCTCTTGAGTACGTACTTCCCAATGGTTTGAACGACCTTCTTGCTCTTTACCTACCGACATGGTCGATGGATCAAAACTTTGCACGTCTTGTCCGGCGGAGTCTTTTGCTACTTCATTACTCATAATCTTTTCTACCTTATCTGCCGAATTAATATTCGCGACGTTCTACGTTCAAACGTGCCGCTTCTTCTTGATCCACTTTCTCAATGCGTGTTGAACATTGTTTAAAAGCAGGTTGGCGTGAATGAGGGTCTAATAACCCTAAGGTTAAGCGGTTCACACAGTCGTGGAAATGAAATGGTATAAATACCATATTACGTGGTACACGCTGCGTTAGCTGGACAAGCACTACCGCATCACCACGACGACTAGTTAAACGAACATAAGTTTGATGTTCAATGCCTAATTCGGCAGCAGCATCAGGGTTCATTTCCATGTATGGCGTTGGACTAAACTTATTACAGTTACCAATTTTACCGGTTCGAGTACGGGTATGAAAATGTTCTACAACGCGGCCGCTGTTTAACCAGAATGGGTATTCTGCACATGGCTGTTCATTGTTATTAAAGAATTTAATCGGAAGTAAATTTGCTTTACCTGAAGGTGTTTGGAATTTGCCATCAGTATATAAACGAGGATCACCTTTTATACCTTCAGCATCATCTCGATAAGGCCATTGAATACCACGGGCTTTAATGATTTTCTCGTAGCTCATGCCTGATATGTCTAACGTTCTCTCGTTACCATAAGCATTTTTACCTTTCGAAAGTTGTTTCATTTCATTAAAGGCTTCTTCTGGCTCTTCCGGGAATTTGATGATTTGACCGTTATCGAAACGCTTGGCCATTTCATTGAAAATATCAAAGTCAGGCTTTGAATTAGCGTAAGGAGGTAAAACGCGATCAATTAAATTAACACGACGCTCGGTATTAGTATGACAACCTTGTTTTTCAGCCCACACAGATGCCGGGAAGTAAACATGAGAATATTGATTCATTTCAACATCTTCGTACACATCTTGTACCACTAAGAAATCAAGTTTTTCTAGTGCTTTACGAATACGTGGCGTATTGGGCATTGAGGTCATCGGGTTGGTTGCGACTATCCATAAACCTTTTATTTCACCGGTTTCAATGGCTGGGAAAATATCAGTTTCCGCTAAACCACGTTTTTTCGGGAAAAACTCAGGATCGATGCCCCAAAAATCTGCGATTTCTTGACGGTCATCTGCATTTTCTAAATAACGATAACCTGGTAAACCTGAACAAGAAGACCATTCTCGAGTCCCCATCGCGTTACACTGACCGGTAATGGAAAGTGAAGTACCGCCAGGCTTACCTATGTTACCTGTGATCAAGTTAAGATTGTTAATATTGGCAACGCCGTCACTACCATGGGTTGATTGGTTAATGCCCATGGTCCAAATACTCATAGCAGCAGGCGCTTTTGCATAAAGACGTGCTACGGTGCGAATTTTATCTTCGTCAATACCACAAATATGTTGTGCTGATTTAGGATCATAATCTTGTACTAAGGCTTTAACTTCTTCAAAACCTTGAGTGTGGGCATCAATGTAAGCTTGATCTTGTAAGCCTTCATTAATGATAACGTACATCATAGCGTTAATTAACACACAGTCAGTGCCTGGGGTAATTGGCAAATGAATATCAGCAAATTGCGCTAACATAGTAACGCGTGGATCAACGACAATTAATGGAAACTTACGCTTCTCTAACGCTTCTTTTAAGCGCCAGTAAATAATCGGATGCTGCTCGGGTAAGTTTGAGCCAAAAGCCATAAAGCAATGTGTGTGCTCAAAATCATCATAACAACCAGGAGGTCCGTCACTGCCGAAAGAGCGCTTATAACCACTTACGGCTGAAGCCATACAAAGTGTGGTATTGCCGTCATAGTTATTAGTGCCAATACAACCACGAGCTAGTTTACCTAGCGTATAAAATTCTTCAGTAAGCAATTGACCTGTAGAGATAATTGCAAATGAGTCACGGCCATATTTGGCTTGAATTTCTTTTATTTTATCTGCCGTGGTATCAAGGGCATTATCCCAAGTGGTTTTCTCGAATTTTTCAAAATGTTTTTCACGAATCAGAGGATCAGTACCACGGCCAGGACTTTCAAAAAGCTCGTGCTCTAACAAGCCTTTAATACAAAGTTTTCCACGGTTAACATCTGCACCCGCGTGTCCACGAGTAGTTACAACTTTCTTTTCTTCATTCAAACCGATTTCGATGGAACAACCAGTAGAACAATAGTTACAAGTGGTATATTTCCATTCTTTTACCTTCTTACTCGGTATTGAAATCGGTTTTCTATTTTTTCTTCCAAACAACATAGAGGTGCCCTAATCTTAATGTTGATAAATAAGAGAGTCTCTTATTTTTTAATACTTTGCCTATATAAAGCAAAATACAGTCCAATATATTATTTCTTATTTTACAACACGTTAGTTTTTTACTCGTACTATGCGGTGCGCCTTAAAAGCTGTTTCGCTCCATGTTGGTGCGAATGACTTATAAAATTAGTTGTGAACCTATTGATTTTAAGGGTGTCTATTATTTGTTAAAAAAGTGTAATTTAAGCAGTTTTAGGTGATTTTGTGATAGATGGATTTACCATAGAAAAGGGGATAGTCGCCCCAGAAAATTATAAAAATGAACCGAAGGAAAATCGTTCATTTAAAAAGCTTTACATCACTATTGCTCTCTCCCTTTTCGTGCATGTTATATTATTTTGTCTGCTGTTTTTAATTTCTGATAAGCAAGCTATTAAAACGGTTGCTATTGAACCTAAGGCGATCAAAAGCTATGTGTATAAAATGCCAAGTAAGGCTAAAGCGCCAACTATCGTAGCTGAGATAAAACCAGAAGAAATTAAGCCTGTAGAGCCGCAAAAAATCAACATTGAAGAAAAACCAGTAGCGGTAAAACAAGTACCTGATCAGCTAGTTATTAGTAAGAAAGAGTTACCTAAAAAATCTTTGGTGAATACCCCTCAACCTACGGAGCAAAGCAAAGTGGTTAATGAGGTTACTGCTATCGCTAAGCAAGAAAGTTCGAAACCAAAAACTGCCGTTAAAGCAACATTTTCAGCATATAAACAACTCAACAATTTACGCAGCTCAATCAACGAGAAAATTATCGCTGAAGAGTTTTCTCAACTTCAACAATTTAGATCGCCTTCCGTGATGCATGGAGAGCAAATCCCGGTACCACATTCAGAGTTACAATTGACGCCTGAGCAAGAAAAAGAACAGCGAACCACACGATCCTCTGACAGTATTTCCATCACAAAATATGACAATGGACTTTGTACCATTGAGAGAAAACAGTTTTTAGGCAGTCCTATTGAAGGCTCAAGTTCGGGGTTTGCTTGCGGGGAAAGTAAATTTGATAAGAATTTTCGTGAACACATGAAGAAGGTGCAAGAAAAGATTATGCCTAAAAGGTGATAATCTTTTCTTATGATTGTTATTTAGTTTGCTACTTATCACTAGGCGTAAGTGATGTGATTAGAAAGATTAAGATAATGATTTTTTTAAAGCGTCTTTTTTAACCACTAGGGTAATATCATAAGCTAAACTTTTTCTTAACCTTAACAACCAGCCTTCTACTTTTTCATTATCAATTTTGCATTTACCTGAACATCCTTGACGATCAACAGAAAGTAATTGAATACGAACCGTTTTATTTTCTATCACAAGGGCTGTTTTAATATTGTAAGTTTTATGCAAAATAGTGGCATTAAATTGTTGATTTTCATCTCTCGATAATGACCAACGATTACGTTGAACAGACTTTCTAAATACTTTTTCAAATTGGCTTTCAACAAGGTAACCATAAAATGGAATCGGTTTTTTATAGGCACCTAGCTCATAAGAAAAGCTGGTAAATGAAATAAAACTAATAAGAAATACTGCGAATAATTTTTTCATAATGATTCCTATAATTTTCCAACTTGAAAAGCGATGCTACGACGTAGGTTTTTGATATAGTTGTAGTAACCACGAGAGTTTTTATAACAAATATCCTCAACCAGATTTTTACAAACAAAATCACCATAGGCATCATGATACTTAAGCTGTATTAAGTTATCGCTATACTCAATTCTCATAATGTTAGTATCACCTCGATAATCGAAACGAGTTAGAATATAACCTTCTCCTTCGCCTTCAAAAGTCCATTTATAGCCTTTAGTCGTCACCATACCTTCTAAAATAGCGTATCTAATACTAGCTATATTATCAGCAATAACAGGGATCTCTTGATGGACAGCTTTTATCCATTTATTTGAAGAGTGCGGCTTTATCTTACTGTTGATTGTTAAAGTACCAGGCTCGGCAAAAATGGATAGTGAGGTAAAACATAGGAAACTACAAACTAAACGGGGTATGTTCAACATTTATCCCTAAATTATTGTTAAGTTAAAATTATTTTTAAGCCATAATAATTAAATAAATTCATTTACGCTATCTAATAGTTTCAATTGTTCGCTGTACATAAAAACAGTGTTTTGTTATATTTACCAATATTAGATATTAATCGTCAGTTACTGTTGAAACTATATATAGCAGAAAAGCCTAGCCTAGGTCGCGCGATAGCCGCAGCACTTCCAAAACCCCATAAAAACCATAAAACTCATATCGAGCTAGCCAATGGTGATGTTGTTAGCTGGTGTATAGGGCACATTTTAGCGCAAGCGGATCCTCAAGATTATGATGCCAACCTAAAAAAATGGTCACTTGATGCATTACCTATTGTCCCACAGCAATGGCAGTTAAAGCCGATAAGTCGTACTCGTGCTCAGTTAACGGTATTACGAAAATTAGTTAAACAAGCTAGTGAGATTATTCATGCTGGCGATCCTGACAGAGAAGGTCAGTTATTAATTGATGAAGTGATTGATTTTTTTAAGGTGGCTAAAGCAAAAAAAGCTAACATTAAGCGCTTATTAATTAATGATTTAAATTTATCTGCGGTTAAACGCTCATTGAATTCGCTAAAAAGTAATCAAGATTATATGCCTTTGTCTGTTTCAGCATTAGCTCGCTCAAGAGCTGATTGGCTTTATGGCATTAACTTAACCCGTGCATGTACTTTGCAAGGGCAAAAGCAAGGGTACAACAACGTACTTTCTATTGGTCGTGTACAAACGCCGGTATTGGGTTTAGTGGTTAGAAGAGAGCAAGAAATCTCCGCTTTTGTTTCTAAACCTTTTTACCAAGTACTTGCACATTTATCGACAGAAAATAACAGCATTAATGATGATGAAAACTTCACCGTTAAATGGCAACCCAGTGATGCTTGTCAGCAGTATTGTGACGAGGAGGGTAGAGTACTGGTTAAAGCTTTAGCTGAAAATGTTGCGGCTCGAATTGACGGACAACCAGCCGTGGTAGAAAGTATGGCAACTGAACAGAAACAACAAAATCAACCTTTGCCTTTTAATCTCTCAAGCTTACAAATTTCAGCAGCAAAACAATTTTCTATGAATGCCAAGCTGGTGCTTGATGTATGTCAGGCGCTTTATGAGAAACATAAGCTAATTACCTACCCAAGATCAGATTGTCGCTATTTACCTAAAGAGCAGTTTAATCAAGCAGCATCGATCATTTCTACCTTAGCGACGAGTAATTTACCTTGTAATAAGCAAGCGCAAGGTGCTGACAGTAGTATTAAAAGTAAAGCGTGGAATGATAAAAAAGTTACCGCGCATCACGCCATAGTTCCCACCGAAAAGTCGGCTAATAATATTTCTTTAAATCCTTTTGAAAAAAATATTTACTTGTTGATTGTTAGACAGTATTTAGCACAGTTTTACCCCGTACATAGTTATCAACAAACAAAATTGGCGGTCAGAATATCAGGCGGATTATTTACCACGTCAGCAAAAATGCCTCAGCAATTAGGATGGAAAGTACTGTTTAGAAAAAATGATGGTATTGAAAAAACCGATAAAACCCTCCCTAAGTTAACTAAAGATCAAATACTGCATACTCATCGAAGTGAACTCATAGAAAAACATACTAGTGCACCTGAATATTTTACCGATGCAACGTTATTAAGTGCGATGACTGGCATAGCGCGTTTTGTCAGTGACGATAGTATTCGAAAAATATTAAGAGAGACAGACGGTTTAGGTACGGATGCCACGCGGGCAGGCATTATTGATTTACTCTTTAAACGAGAGTTTTTAGTGCGTAATGGTAAAAATATCCGCTCAACAGAAGTAGGGAGTAAGTTAATTACCACGCTGCCAGAGCAAATATCACTGCCTGATAGAACGGCGTTATGGGAGTCACAACTAGAATCCATCAGTACCAAATCGATAAGCTATCAACACTTCATGGGAGGTGTTGAGCAAAACCTGTATCAACTCACCAGTGATGTTAAAGGTTTATCTTTTGTTGGTTTACCTAAGGTTGCCATGAAACGGAAATTTATTAAAAAGCGAACAAAGAAGAAATAGAGAGCTCAACTACATAGCTTGAACTCGGTTTAAGGAGATAGTTAACTTATTTTTATAACAATTAAGGCGCTTAAAAGCGCCTTAAATAGAGTTGATTTGACACTGTTTATTTAGATTTCCATTTAAAAACTACAAATTTTAAATCTGTCTTTCCAGTGTTGAATATACCGTGTAAGTCTCCCGGACCGGCATATAAAATATCACCCGTATTAGCTTTAAATTTTTTATCGTTAATCGTCCATTCACCACTTCCTTCAATAACCATCAAGTATTCTTCTTCGTCATGTTTATGAGGAGGGTGTATTTCTTTATTTGGCTCAATAATACCAACACCAGTGATGACATCTTTGGCACCAACAGATTGACCTGCGAAATAGGTTAAAAATTTGCTGCCATCAAATTGAGTGACGTGGGCTCCTTCAACAGGTACTACTGTCGTAGTTATTTCTTTTTCTTCATCAGCAATGCCATTAAAAGCAATGAGTAAAGTTACAATAGCGAAGGTTAATTTAAAGAGTTGCATTTCATATCCTAGTTTTCGTAGTTAAGTGGCTTATTATTTGTTTCCAATGCCACTAAAAGTGATAACAAACTAGGCTAAGTTATCACTTTTAGTTGTCAATTAACAATATGAAATAGTGAAAGTTACCCTATCGCTTGTGTTGACCATTCGTCGTTAACTAAGCGTAAAATTCCTTGCGGATTAGCGTTTTGAAGTTCAACGGGTAATAAAGCGTCAGGGGTATTTTGATAGCATACTGGTCGCGTAAAACGTTCAATTGCTCTAGTGCCTACTGACGTTGATTGACCTGCTGAGCTACTTGGGTAAGGACCACCATGTGACATAGCTGAGCTAAGCTCAACACCTGTGCCATAGCCGTCAAAAAGTACTCTGCCAATTCGCTGTTGAAGAACAGGAAGTAATTTTGTAGCGACAGGATGATCTTGCTCGTTGGCAAAAATAGCAGCGGTTAAATGCCCCTTCATGCTAGTCGCAACTTCTAAAAGCTGTGCCTCATCATCACAAGCGATTACTAATGCGGATGGACCAAAAACTTCTTCTTCCAAAGCTAATTGCTTTAAATAATCATTAGCATCAATGCTATACAGGGCTACTTGTGCTTGATTAGCACTACTGCTTTCACCTTTTGCAATAACTTGTAGGCTAGCAATAGCATCACGCTCGGCGCAGTGCTTATTATAACTTTCGCAAATGCCTGCTGTTAGCATCGTACCTGCAGTTAACACGGGGGATTTTTCAGCTAAACTTGCTTTTAATCTATCAAGTGCTGAGCCCTTTATCGCGATTAAAATGCCAGGGCTAGTACAAAATTGTCCAACACCCATCATCAGAGATGCTAAAAATGAATCGGCAATATTTTCTGCATTGCTATTTAAAGATTCAGGGAGTAAGAATACCGGGTTAGTTGAGCCTAATTCACCAAAAAATGGGATAGGCTCAGGGCGAGAAACAGCTATATCGTAAAGAGCACGACCGCCAGCAACAGAGCCAGTAAAGCCAACAGCTTTTATTTTAGGATGTTTCACTAAAGCGGTACCAATGGTACGGCCACTGCCATGAAGCATAGCAAAAACGCCACTGGGTACTTGGCATATTTTGATTGCTGCTTCGATGGCGCTAGCAACGAATTCAGAAGTTCCTGGGTGAGCACTGTGGGTTTTAACAATAACAGGACAACCCGCGGCAAGCGCTGATGCGGTATCACCACCAGCAACAGAAAAAGCTAGTGGAAAATTACTGGCAGAAAAAACCGCAACAGGTCCCAGTGGTACCTGCGTTAATCTCAAGTCAGGTTTAGGAAGTGGCTGTCTATCTGGCTGAGGAAGGTCAATCACAGGTCTTTTCCACTCACCTTTATCTAATAACTGAGCGAACATATTCAATTGACCAATGGTACGTCCTAATTCGCCATTTATGCGCATTTCAGGTAAAGCGGTTTCCCAAGTAGCACGAGCAACAATTGTAGGGCGTATCTCTTCAAGCTGCTCAGCAATAGTGCGCAAGAATTTAGCTTTATCATTGTCAGTATATTGAGAGTAGCTATCAAACGCTTGAGCAGCGCTTTCGACGGCGTTATTAAGTTGATTCATATCGGCACAGCTGAAATCCTCTTGAGAAAGCTCTTCAGTGGTTGGATTATTGCCTTTAAAATTGCTACCAGCGCCTAATTGCCATTCACCATTGATGAAAATATTTCCTGAAATACTCATTGTTTAACACCTATTAGTCGAAATTAATTGAGTATTATTTTAGGTGTATCTTAAGTGTTGCACAAAAGAGAAGTTTTCAGTCTACAGTTGAGTGAATACTCATGTATACTAGGTAGGTGATTAACGAGAGAAAATTATCAGGAAATACTTGATGTCATTACCTTCATTAAACAGTTTACGAACGTTTGAAAGTGCCGCTAGGTTAAAAAGCTTTGCGTTAGCGGCACAAGAGTTATTTGTTTCTCCTTCTGCGGTTAGTCATCAAATTCGCCAGTTAGAAGAGCGTCTGGGGGTAGATTTATTTATTCGTTTAGACCGTAAGGTTGAATTAAGCAGTGCCGGAGAGCTTTATTACCCGCAAGTAAAATTAGGCATAACAACGCTGATTAATGCCACAGAGCAATTAGTTGAAGAAAAAGTGGCAGGCGATAACATTATTAAAATTTCTGCTGTACCATTTTTTGCCACTCGTTGGTTATTTCCTAAATTAGCCGATTTTAGACGCTTGTATCCTAATATTCAGTTAAAAATACAAACCAGTACTGCAGCATCTAACTTCTCGCAAGATGACGTCGATTTAGTGATCCGCCGAGGTATTGGTCCATGGCAAGGTATGGTGAGTGAATTACTTTGCAGTGAAAAATTAGCAGCGGTTTGCATACCAGAGCTTCAGGAAAAAATTAAACATACCAATGAGTTACTCAACCAGCCTTTGCTTTTTAACGTTGCTGTGATGAGTGAGTGGCGAGAATGGTTTGAAGCGCAACAATTAAGCTATCAAGAGCCGGCTTCATCTTTTGAATTTCAAAACACTTCACAGATTTTGGATGCATGTTTATCGGGGGCTGGTGTCGCATTAATAGATCCGGTAATGATCAAACAACATTTATCTCAAGGAGAGTTAGTACCGCTATTTGATAGCAGTGTCGATAGTTTGCGTAGTTACTTTCTTGTTTATCCTGAGCAACAACAAGAGCCCGAGAAAATTAAAATATTTAAACAATGGATCGACAAGGCGATGTCTGCAGATCCTTTAATGAGAGAGCGTTTGCCAGTCTAAATACTTACTATAGACTGGCATAAATTAACCTTTATATTTTTGATAAATTTAGGTTAGTTTTTATCTCTAACACAAGCGGCATAATGTAACTCTATTGATGTGGCCGTGAGGTTTTCTTGACCACTTTGTAAGTCAACCAGTCGATTACCATCAAGTGTGTCGTTTGCTGTGGAAGTACAATAATGTTGACCTACCGCCCATTTCTTCTATGTATATAAGGTATAGTTTTCATCGGCAACATTATCGTATTTTTGCCAAATACCTTGTAGCTATTCATAAGTAGGTAAGCGACATTCACTAACACCGTCATGATCACTACATGTTGATAACATTAGCAATAGTGCTATAAGCGGTAAAAAATAGTGTTTAAATAACATAAATAAATCCTTTATTAAAACTTATTAAATCGATGAAAGTTACTGGCTTGCACCTTGGAACGGGTTCCACGCGGCATCTACCGGTAAAATGTTGTTCTTTTGTGTATAAGAGTCATAAAGGGCAACCATTGCTTTTAGCTTTTCAGGCTGTTCAAGCTCTAGTGGCTTTGACTCAGAAGGGTCTGAAACCACGTTATACAAATGCCATTTGCCATCGCCAAACATTCCTGTTCTGACTTTCATCGCTTTTAGCTCACCTTGCATCACATAGCCGTTACCAAATAACTCAAACGCCCACCAATCCTTTTCGGTTCTGACATGATCTGATTTTTTATCTAAAAATGGTTTAATGCTGATACCGCTTGGTGGAACAACATCACGGTTTTTATAATGAGTCATCGGATGTTTTACATTGGCATATTCTAAAATAGTCATAGGTACATCTTTGACATAAGCGACGGCATTTGATTTTTCACCCGCACGGGCGTATTTAGTGTTAAAGGCGCCAGGAGGCACTATCATTAACGGAACGCGAGTACCACCTTCACCAATAAACCACTTCCACCATTGTAGACCGCCAGTAGCAGCGTTTGCCCAAGAAGTACCAATGACATTTTCAGAGTTAGCAGTACCAATAGCCTCAAAAGAAGAATCGAATTGGTTTTCAATCCACTTGGCAAGCTCAGGGTTACCTGTTTTAGGATTGGTTGGCTCTAGACCTTCAGGGCCATTATCTGTCATGTAAATCACAAGAGTGTTATCTAATTGGCCTGATTCTTCTAAATAAGCTAACAATTGGCCAATACGATTATCCTGATCTTCTATCATAGCGGCGTAGGTAGCCATTATTTTTGCTTGCTTCATTTTATCTTCTTCAGATAAATCATCCCAACGTTTAGTAAGTTCGTTAAATGGCGCTTCACTCGCCTCTGCTGAAATTAAGCCATGTTCTTTTAAACTTTCATAACGAGATTTTTTCAAGCCGGCATAGCCTAATTCAAGGTACTTAGGGTAATACTTCATGATCAGCTCTTGAGGAGCCTGTATTGGAAAGTGAGCCGTAGTGAAAGCCATGTATGCAAACCAAGGCTTGTCTTTTGAGGTACCATCTTTAATAAACTCAAGCATCTGATTGGTATAAATTTCTCCTGAGTAAATGCCACTAGGACGATCATAAGGTTTGCCATTGAGTGTCCAGTGCTCTTTGCGTTTAACATTAAGGCCATTAGGATCTTTAAAGTCGGGTGTCATAGCTAAATCATTCCAATGATTTGAACCACCTGAGAGTATGCCAAACTCTTTGGTAAAGCCCCAGCCTAAGGGACCTTTACCACCAGCTTCTTCACCGCCTAGATGCCATTTACCTGACTTATAGACTTCATAGCCATCATCATTTAATAACTCTGAGATAGTCACTGCATTATCAGTTAAATAGGTTTCATAACCTTTTTTACCGCGAGTTGCCGGGTAAACTGAATAGTCGAATGCACCTAAGCCCACTTCAATGTTGTCATTACCCGTAAATAGCATTGAACGGGTAACAGAGCACACAGGTGATACATGGAAGTTGGTAAATCGAACACCGGCCTCGGCGATTCTGTTTAAATTAGGGGTTTTTACTTCAGAGCCATAAGCGCCAATGTCACCAAAAGCAGTATCATCAGCAACAAGTAACAGTATATTGGGCTTTTTCTTCTGCTCTTCTTTACTGGATTGGGATACCTTAGTTTTTTCTGCGCACCCTGCAAGCAATATAACAACAGAGAGCATAGCTATTATTTTATTCATAATATTTCCATAGTTTTCATTTGAAAGTTATTCATGGTGTACAATTTTCATTATTCATTTCAGCAGCAAAGTGCATGGCAAAATACGAATGCTTTGATGTAAAACCATTGAATACGGTTGTTAATATTCTATTAATGAAGGGTAAACATTAGTATGCAATTTCCGAAAATTAGGGTATGTTATTTAGGTGAAATATAGTTTTAAAGGGACGTTTATAATTCTATGTCTACCAGCCAAAGCCTCTTCAGTGATAAAAAAATCAGAGCCGTATCAACTACAGATATTGATGAATTAGCCACTTTCCAGTTAAATAAGAATCGTCGCTATACGCAACTTCAAACAGGAAAATTTAATGGACAATATCTAGAGGTTAATCTAGGTGACGTGCAGGTTTTTCGAGAAAGTTTAGTGGTTGGTTCATTAATTGAAGCGGCGCCTATTAGTGCTTTTGTGCCATTTGCAGCTGTGCTTTCTAATGCTGATGATTTCAAATTTTGTGGTAAGCAACGAGAGAAGAATACTATTTTACAAGCAACAGG
This sequence comes from Colwellia sp. KS18-150, assembly GCF_057551365.1. NCBI lineage: Bacteria > Pseudomonadati > Pseudomonadota > Gammaproteobacteria > Alteromonadales > Colwelliaceae > Colwellia > Colwellia sp. KS18-150. The sequence continues at coordinate 421,019 of NZ_BAAJMC010000001.1, forward strand.
TGGTTTTTGGGATGCTTGTTTTAAAGATAACTTAAGCTTTGTGGTAGCTGCTTTTAATCGAAATGCTTTTGCAATTAATATTCAAAGGCTTACGGGTGAAGAAGTGCCAACAGAATGGTTTATTAGTAAAGCTTGTCATGCAGATCCAATCGCATTAGATAAGTATGCTAAGGGATTAGATAATATTATCACCATGGTTCAAGATAGACCTGAAATATTATCAACAGAAAACTCGAAACGTATGTTATCAGACAGTATATTTATACTGATCTTTGATGTATTGAAAAGCACCCGAGAATATACCTGTAAACAAGTTCACCGCTCTGTTCGTCTAAAAGGTGTACGGCGCGTAATTGATTATCTTCATGCTTATTCTGCACAACTACCTACTATAGCGGAGCTTTGTAAAGTAGCTCATCTCAGTGAAAGAAATTTGCAATATGGTTTTAAAGAATACTTAGGCATAACACCAATTAGTTACTTACGATTAATAAGATTAAACGGCGTCAGACGAGATTTGTTACTCTCTCACCCGCAACAAAATCGCGTGGTTGATGTTGCATTAAACTGGGGGTTTATTGAATTAGGTCGCTTCGCTGGTGAATATAAACGACTCTTTCAAGAGTTACCCTCTGTAACACTAAAAAGCCTAAATAAAGCTGTATAACACACTAACACTTTAAGCTTTTGCTAGACGGTTGTTGAGCGCTTTAATGCGGTAGTAAATAATAATTCCAAGCATGATTGGAGTTTGAATAACAAAAAATACCGCCGAAAAAAGTAAATAATCACTATTTTGAAAAACATTAATAGCAATTAAGGCGGCTAAGGCGAGATTTCTTACCGGAAATTCAATAATTACAGCACTTCTATTTTCAGCGGATATATCCAAGAATTTACACAAGCAAAAAGCAATAAATAAAGAGCAGAAGCTAAAGATTAATGCTAGCAAAACTAAGGAAGATAATTGCTCAAGGATCTTATCTTGAAATTTGATAAAAATAGACATCAATAAACAGAGTAAGCCAATTGCGCCGAGCTTTTCAAAACTTGGCATGATCTTCTCAAGCCAATGTGACTTTTTACTTTTAAGTAATAAACCAAGTAATACCGGGCAAAAAAGTAACAGCACTAATTGTAAGGCTTGATTGATGACTAGGTTATCTAAAGGGAGGTCTGAGCTAGAAAATGATGGTAAGGCAGTAAAAACCAGCAAAGGTAAAACAATAACAGATAACAAACCATTTAACGCGGTAAGGGTAACTGAATAGGCGATATTACCTTTGGCCATAAAGGTATAAATATTTGAAATAGCCCCACCTGGACAAATTGAAATGAGTAGCATTCCTTGAGCTACTAACGCTGGTGGTTGAAATAAAGTAATTAACACAAACGCTGAAAATGGTAGTAGTAATATTTGCCCGAAAGTGATGGTTAATAGCGTTTTTTTTTGCTGAGCTATATTGGCTAAATCTTTTCTGTCTATGCTGGCGCCGATAATAAACATCAACAAAAAAACTAATATTGGTGTGGCTAACTCTATTAACTCCATATTCGGTCACTTATACACGTCACTGTTAATTGATAATTTACAATATTTTAACATGGTCGGCAACGTGCTAAGGAAGTGTTATTGAGCAATATTTACTGGTAATAAATAGAATGTTAAAAGATATGCATTGTGAAAGTGATAAGAAAACGTCTATATAATTATTTATCATTACAATGAGTAAAGCTGCTAGTTAAGCATAGACTTTGTTGAAAAAGCTGTTTATTCTCATAGCACTAACCAAAGTTATTACCTATCTACATGGAGTTTTTATGCTTGAATATGTCGCGCTTGGCATCCTAGTCTTTGCTGCTGTTACCGTATTTTATGGCATTATTGTCATTCACGATATCCCTTATGAAATTGCCAAGAAACGCAATCATCCTCAACAAGATGCACTGCATGTTGCTGGCTGGGTTAGCTTATTTACTTTACATGTGTTGTGGCCTTTTCTGTGGATATGGGCAACCTTATACCGAGAGGACAGAGGTTGGGGGTTCTCTCACCAAGACAAAACAGGTAATAAACAACCCGATGAACAAGTTGTTTCACAAGATTACATGGCTTTAATTAAGCGTATTGAAGTATTAGAGCAGCAGTTATCACCGAACAATAAACCTTCGCAAGTGGAGGATAAATAATGGATTTACTATTAATTTTAACCTATACCGCAATTTGTATCGGCATATTTAAAATCTTTAAGATTCCTTTAAATAAATGGACGGTTCCTACAGCCGTATTAGGTGGCATTGTTTTAATTGGTGCACTGATTATGATGATGAATTATAACCATCCATACTCTGAAGTGACTCGTCAGTACTTTGTCACTACGCCAGTGATACCTGCCGTGAAAGGTGAGGTGGTTAGCGTTAATGTAAAAGCCAATACACCAATTAAAGATGGCCATTTATTGTTTTCTATTGACCCAATACCGTACCAAAATAAAGTGGATGCCATTAACGCTCAGCTAGTTTCGGCAAAACTAGACTATGAACGCGCTGTGGAGTTGATGAAGAAAAATATTGGTAAACAACGTGATGTTGATGTTACCAAAGCGGCACTAGATAACTTAACGGCTAATTTACACGACGCACAATATCAATTATCTCAAACTGAAGTAAGAGCTGATGGTGACGGTTATGTTACCCAAATGATGGTGTTTCCTGGTCTTTTCGTTGTGCCAATGCCATTGAGACCTGCCATGGTTTTTGTGCAAGAAGAATCCTTTATATACGTTGGTTGGTATCGTCAAAACAGCTCAATGCGTTTAATCGCAGGGAGCGAAGCTGAAATCGCTTTTGATGCTTTACCTGGCAAGGTTTTTTCTGCGGAAGTGGTAGAAGTGATACCTGTTTTAGCTGAAGGTGAAATTCAGGCTCACGGCACCATGGTTAATGCTAATACTAACGGTAGAATGCCAGGGCGTATTCCAGTAAAAATCAAAATTACCGACCCACGATTTGCTGAGTTAGCTAAGCATGTACCAGGTGGCTCATATGGTCAAAGTGCTATTTATTCAGAGCATTTTCACCATGTTGCCATAATGCGCAAAATTATTTTACGTATGTCATCTTGGATGAGTTACTTCTTCCCATTTCATTAATAGCTAGATGACTTCAGTCTAAGTAAAGGTGAGTAGCAAAAATCGTACTCGCCTTTTTTATTGCAAAAAATTAAAAGTGAAAAGTTATGCATGAACATATTGTTATTTTAACTATTGCCATCATGGTGTTGCTTTATGGTTATATTTCCAAGGCACTCACGCGATTTAATATTTCTGGCCCCATGGTTTTCGTCGGCTTAGGCTTGCTAGTTTCACCTTTAGGGTTAAATATTAGCCAAGTGGATGTTGATGCAGAGTTTGTCACCATCATTGCTGAGGTAGCGTTAGTACTGGTGTTATTTGGTGATGCTGCTTTGCTTGATTTAAAACTATTACGACAATCGTGGAAGTTACCGGCGCGCTTATTGCTAATTGGTTTACCACTAACCATCGTATTGGGAACGGTTGTAGCACAGTTTATGTTTCCTGATGAGCCTACTATTTATATGTTATTACTGGCTTTATTACTAACACCTACTGATGCAGCATTAGGAAAGGCGGTTGTTTCAGATCCTAAAGTTCCCAAGGAGGTTCGCTCAACCATCAATGTGGAAAGCGGCTTAAATGATGGCATTATTTATCCTATTTTATTCACTGTAGTGACTATGATTGCCAGTAATGTCACTGATGCTAGTGACTCTCATTGGTTTAGTTATGTCCTTAAGCAAGTGTTTTTCGGCGCTTTAGTCGGCACACTGGTGGGTTATATAGGCGCAAAGTTAACTGAATTTAGTTTAAAGAAAAACTGGATGGTGGGGGCATATCAAAATCTTATTCCTATTGCGTTAGCAATTTTGTCGTTTTATTTAGCTGAGGCGTTTGCTGGCAATGGCTTTATAGCCGCTTTTTTTGCAGGACTCTATGCGGGTAATGTTAGTCATAGCACGCGAGAGCGAATAGAAAACTTTGCCGAAAGTGAAGGGGAGCTACTTATTCTTATTTGCTTTTTCATTTTTGGCTTGGCCTTTGTGCCGATAGTGCTTAGCCATATCACTGTTGAAGTGGTTATTTATTCGATACTGAGTTTAACTGTATTAAGAATGTTACCTGTGATCTTGTGTTTAATTGGCGCTAGGGTAAATCATTTACCGATAGATTTTTCAACCATGGCATTTATCGCTTGGTTCGGACCACGTGGAATTGCTTCTATATTGTATGTGCTTATTGTTACTCATGAACTTGGGCGTGCCTTTCAGTTTGAAACGGTATATGCAATTGTCATCACTACAGTTTTAATGAGTATTATTGCTCATGGACTCAGTGCCCAACCGCTGGCAAACTGGTACAGTAAAAAGCATAAAATATAAAAACTATATTCACCTAGGTCGTTAGTGATTTTATTGAAAATAAATATTTAACCAGAGTTTAGGTTATTAGCATTGAGGCAATGATGAAATTAAAAGTCTTGTTATGGTCAATTATTCTATTACTGACGGCATGTAGTGGTGATAAAGCGGGGGTTGCTCTAGGGACACTTGAACGAGATAGGATAGCTCATACCGCTACAGAAAACGAAATCATCACTGCGCTGCCAGTAAAACCAGGGAGTTATGTAAAGAAAGGAGTCGTACTGGTTAAGCTTGATGATACCTTACAAAAAGCCTTGGTAGCAAAAGCAAAGGCACAAGTACAACAGGCGCAAGCAAACCTAGATAAAGTGCGAAGTGGTGCTCGTGAAGAAGAGCTTGCAGCTGCTAAAGCAGAAGTCTTTGGAGCGCAAGCAACTGTCGTTAAAAGTGAAGCTAATTATCAGCGAGCGATAGTGTTGATTAAAAAAGAGCTAGCTAGCCAAGCCACAATGGATAGCGCCTTAGCTGCTCGCGATGAAAGTTTAGCAAAATTACACAGTGCTGAAGAACAATTATCGCAACTAACTAATGGTGCTCGTATTGAAGATTTAGCCATCGCCGAGGCAATATTAGCCACGAATATTGCTCAGTGGCAAAATGAGCAAAAGAAGTTAAAGGATCTTACTATCACTGCTAAACGCGATGGTATTTTAGATAATCTACCATGGAATTTAGGTGAACGTGTCACAACAGGCAGTCCTGTAGCTATTGTGTTAGCAGGTAAAACGCCTTTTGCTCGAGTTTACATTCCTGAGCCATACCGTGTTTTTATTAAAACAGGAGATTCATTGCAGGTTAAAGTTGATGGTGTATCACAATTAATTACTGGTCAAGTTCGTAAGATATCCAATGAGCCGGCTTTTACTCCTTACTATGCGCTTAACCAAGAGGAGCGTGCTAGGTTGATGTATCTTGCTGAAATATTATTACCTGAAAGCGCATCAGATTTACCTAGCGGTATTCCAGCACAAGTCATTTTACCAACGGGAATGGCTGTTAATGACTGAGTTCGTAATTGATGCCAAGGGGTTAACACGAGATTTTGCTAATGTGACGGCAATATCGAATCTAGATTTACAAGTCGAAAAACAAACGATTTATGGCTTTCTCGGGCCAAATGGTTGCGGTAAAACTACGGCGATTAGATTACTGACCGGACTACTCAAACCAACAAGTGGCGCCATTAATGTTTTAGGTTGTTCCTTGCCAAATGAAGCCGAAAAATTACGTAGTCAAATAGGTTATATGACGCAAAAATTTTCTTTGTATGATGATTTATCTATTCAAGAGAACATGAAGTTTATTGCTCGTATTTATGGTTTAACGCCTAATGAGCAAAAATCTCGTTTAGCTGAGTTGGTAAGTGTTTACCAACTTGATGCGCTAAAAAATAAAATGGCGGGCAGTTTAAGTGGAGGTCAAAAGCAGCGCTTAGCTTTAGCCTGTGCGGTAATGCACAAACCAAAATTACTTTTTCTTGATGAGCCTACGTCAGCAGTAGATCCTGAAAATCGTCGTGAATTTTGGGAGCAGCTGTTCGACTTATGTGAACAAGGGATCACGATTTTAGTGTCCACTCATTATATGGACGAAGCAGAGCGTTGTCATAAGTTAGCAATCTTAGAGCATGGCGTGAAAAGGGCTGACGATTCACCTGATGTTTTAATGGCCAATATGCCAGCGCATGTTGTCGAAGTTTCAGGTGAGAACCTTAGGCAAATAAAAAAAGATTTGCTGCGTTTACCGCAAGTGATATCAGCCTCACAACTTGGGGTGCATTTAAGGGTGTTAGTGGCGAAAAGTGCTCATGATCCGGTTAGCATACTGCAAACAAGTCACCTTATCAGTGCCAGTAATAATGCTCATATTGTAAGGCCTAGCCTTGAAGATGTTTTTGTTACTTGTACTGGCGAGCATGCGTTGAATACAACGCTTAATAAGGTCAGCTAATGAAGTCATTATTAAGAATTCAAGCCATCACCTTAAAAGAGTTGTTGCAGCTAAAGCGCGATAGAATGACCTTTGGCATGGTGATTATGATCCCACTAGTGCAGTTGTTGTTATTTGCTTTTGCCATCAATACCAATATTCGCGATATTCCCGTTGGCATACTTGATCACAGTCAAACAGCGCTTAGTCGTGTATTACAACAAACGGTATCGGCAACTGGTGTCGTTAAATTCAGTAAAAGTTATTATTCGCAATCAGCAGCCCAAGCGGCACTTGATCGCGGCGAAGTAAGAGCGGTGTTAATTATCCCCGACGATGTCAGTCAACGTTTAGTGCGACATTCAAGTGTTGGTTTAGGCTCTCCTGCTGCTTCAGATGAAGAAACCAGTAGGCCTATTGCTCAATGGTTAGTGGATGCTTCGGATACCAGTATCGCAGCGAGTATTAAAAGTTTACGTAATATGCCCATGGCAGAATTGCTCGATAAGCCTGCCAATAGAAATACGCCGACCTTTGCTGTGACTCTGTTATATAACCCAGAGCAGCGTAGTGTTGTTAATATTGTGCCGGGCTTAGTGGCGGTTATTTTAACCATGACCATGATTATGTTTACCTCTGCCGCGCTAGTTCGTGAACATGAGCGCGGTAATATGGAAATGCTGATTACCACACCAGTAACGCCGCTTGAATTAATGATAGCGAAAATTATTCCCTATATTTTTATTGGCGCAGTGCAGGTGATAATTATTTTAGGCTTAGGTCACTGGCTCTTTGATGTACCAATTAATGGCGGATTAGGTCAGCTTGCTTTAGCTACCTTACTCTTTATCTGTGCAAGTTTAGTGTTAGGATTATTGATATCTACCTTGGCTTCTAGCCAGTTGCAATCGATGCAAATGACAGTGTTTATATTACTACCGTCAATATTATTATCAGGCTTTATGTTCCCTTATGAAGGGATGCCAACAATCGCTCAATATATTGCTGAAGCTTTACCCGCAACCCATTTTATTCGTTTGATACGCGGCGTAGTTCTTAGAGACGTACAAGTGATTTCGATGACTTTTGATATGCTTTGGTTAATGGCTTTTACCATCATAGGGCTGGTAGTAGCGGCATTTCGGTTTAAGAAGACACTCGATTGATAAATTTCTTGTTTTGTAACTGAATATTTATCCTACAGAGTTGTTGATTGGCTAGTTAGTGAGTCTTATAATCACAGGGCTTTCAAATGATAGAGTAAAAAAATGATATTACTGCGTAACACCATGGACAAAAGCAACTTGTATCAGGTAGATGAGTTTGGGGTCAAAAATTACAAATACAGAACTATAGCTGTGTTGTCATTTATTATTTTTACCGCACTCAACTTAAGCCTAGGCTATGTTACTTATCTCGCTGAAATTGGTGTCGACGGCTCTCCAGTGCAAAGTTATGCTGATGCGGTCTGGCTGATGATCATGTCTTCATCGACTATTGGCTTTGGCGATGTTTATCCGATTACCTTACTGGGCAGAACAGCCGTTTTTGTGATGTTTATTCTAGGAGTCGGCATTTTAGGTGGTGCAGGCGCTATATTTGCTAATAAAATCTTTGGCTTCGCAGATACCAATGTTAAAAATAGAGAATTACGAAAACAAAATGAAGAGATACTCGCTCAAAACCTAAAAATTTATGAAAAGCTTGAGGTTTTAGAGAAACAAATTAAAGCGCTTGATAAGTCTTGATATCTTGATAAAGAACGCTGGTTTTTAACGTCAAAGATATATACCAGCGTTAGAGGAAAGGTAATTAATTAGAGTGCTAATATCGAGGCAACAGCTTCATCTAATAACTTTTGCATTTTCATTCCAGCATCGATTACTAAGTTCTCATCACTTCCGGGCACAGCTACTTGTGCAGCAATAGTAAACTCTTTTCCTCCTTGATAGTCAGGCAGACAAACATGAGCAAGCATAACTGTTTCACCTGCACCTCTGGTTTCACTATAACCCCAACCAATTTTTTGAAATATCCGCCATTGACCATTTGTTGCTTGATTAAGAGTTTGCGGACTCTGATCTTCATTAGTTATCGATTTATTGTTATAACCGGAAAGGTTTTTAGCAACCGCATCTGCCATCATTCTGCTAACACCTTGCATCATACCGCCCACTGGCTGTTGAGTGTCTGTATGGCTAGTGGCATAAAATAGCTCTTCAATACTATTATTCGTGAGATAAGGGTGTTGTGTTTGTGGCTCTCGTTCATGGCTAGCGAGTCGTTTCAACCATTCAGCTTCAGCCAAAGTACTCATAGGTTTATTACCTGTTAAGCCGCAGGTATCACAACGATAGCCTTGGTAATAGGGATCGTCGGTACTGTTTTCATAGTGTGGTAATGTAATCGCTTTATTTGATGCTATTTCAGACCAGCTGAGGTTTGTTGGCTTAAATGGGCTAGTGCCATAAGCCCCCTGTAGTCTAACTTGAGGGTTTGATAGCTTCAGCCAGTTATCATGAAATAAAGAGGTAACATAGCGGCGGCCAACAATGTTTAGCATAAAAGTGGCAATATCATTTGATTGTGCTTTACTGCTGCCAAAGTCTTGATAACTATGAATACTAGTGATGAGATCCGCGAGGTAGCTATCTCCAACTTTACTTGTTGAACTGAACCCTTGTTTATTTAATTGCGACATTGTTGCTGTAATCGCCATCACTTTCGATGAACTCCAAGGCTCAAATAGTTGATGTTGAGTTTGAGAGTTCGCTAAGTACTTATAGGACAAAACTTCTTGTCCATTTACGATCTTTTTAGAAAAATCAATGGCTAGAATTCGCCCTTGCTCTTCAGGAATATCAAAAAAGTCCCAATCGGCGGCAATTCTTTTTTCCCAGCCTGACTCCTGATAGTTCACTTGCATAGCAGTACGGTAATCTTGTTTATTCTGGTTTTTATTGGCAGAAATAGGACAACTAATAAAGGTGTCATCACTATTGGCTGGAATGTAAGGCGTTGCTTCCATAATATGATTCTTAAAATGCATTTTTTCTGGAGAAATTATCTGATTACCATTAGCGAATACTTGGCCGATAGAGCAAGTAAACAAAATTATATAGATAAATGGAAGTCGCATTTGAGCCTCTGAAAATATTAAAGTGCTAATGGTTAACTAGTACAGACAATTATTATTCGTTTGTAATACTTTATCACTGAACTTCACGTTTGCAATACTAAAAAATTCCTAGTAGTCTGGCGGTATTGTTTATAAGTATCTTTCTTAAGGAAATATGTTGATTTCAAACATTCATGCATATAGCAAAAACATCGTAAATGGTATTCCTGCTGATAGGCTATTTTCTCTCGATGTTATGCGCGGCATAACCATTGCTGCCATGGTGTTAGTGAATAACCCAGGTAGTTGGAGCTATGTCTACAAGCCTATGGGCCACGCAGCATGGCATGGTTGGACGCCAACAGATCTTATTTTTCCATTTTTCTTATTTATGGTTGGCATTTCAATTGTTTTAGCCTTTGATAAGCGACTAGAAAGTGGTGTTAGTCCCAATACACTCTATAAAAGTATTATCATTCGAACTGTTAAATTGATTAGCCTAGGTTTGTTATTAGGATATTCCTACGCAAAATTTTACCACCCAGATTATAGTTTCTTTGACAGCTTAGCAGGAAAGCGATTTCCAGGGGTATTACAACGTATTGGACTTGTTTATTTATTTACTTCGATAATCGTACTTAATTTTGCCCAACGGGGAAGAGTTATGTGGTTCGTCGGTTTATTAGCTTTTTATAGTTTAGCTATGTTGTATTTTCCTTTTGTTTATACTGATGCTAATGGGATCGTACATCAGTTAGCGGGTAACTTAGCAATAGGGAAAAACTTTGCTAACTTTGTTGATCATCATGTTTTTGGTTTACATATTTGGAAAAAACATGTTGAATTTTTTGGTCATGATCCTGAGGGATTGTTATCAACCATACCGTCAATTGCTAGTTGTTTGGCTGGAGTGTTTACCGCAACCTTACTGAGAAATAAAGCTAAAACCACGGTCGAAAAAGTGGCAAAAATGTACTTTTTAGCGGTGTTTAGTTTATTGATAGGGCAAATGCTTGATTATAGTTTTCCTATTAATAAAGCGCTTTGGTCGCCAGCTTTTGTTTTTCATGCGACCGGCATGGCGCTGATATTTTTAGCGACACTGACTTATCTTGTTGATATCAAAAATCATAAGTTATGGTCGGCGCCATTCATTGTTTTCGGTGCGAATGCGATTGCTTTTTTCTCTATTTCTACCGTGGTTGGCGGAATTTTCAATTCACATATCAGCATTGGAGAGCAGAGCTTAGTGTCATTTTTGTTTAATGACGTATATCAGCCTCTTTTTGGCAATTATGGCGCTTCATTGGCCTATTCATTAACCTTAATGGTATTCATGTATTTTATTATGAATGCTATGTATAAGAAGGGAATTTTCTGGAAGGTATAGTCAGTTTAAATTAATCAAAAAAGGCTAACGCATAATAAAATGCGTTAGCCTTTTCAGTGAATGTAGAAAGCTAGCTGTTACTTTGCTTAGCTTTTAATTCTGACTTCACTTGGCGACGCCCTGTCATAATATCTTTGACTTCGCCACCAATATGTTTCTCTCCACGTTTGGCTGCTAAGTCTATTTGGCGTTCACGCTCAGCAAAACGATTACGCTGTTTTTCGCTGACTTTATCGTGACAGCGGTGACAACTGACGCCTTTAATGTAATGCTCACTTTGCTTTTCTTCTTCAGTGATAGGGAAACGACAAGCGAAACACTGATCGTATTGGCCCTGTTCTAATTCGTGATTAACCGCAACACGTCCGTCAAACACAAAGCATTCACCTTCCCACAATGTTTCTTCACTAGGGACTTCTTCTAAGTACTTTAAAATACCACCTTCTAAATGATAAACCTCTTCAAAGCCTTGCTCTTTTAAATAGGCGGTAGATTTTTCACAGCGAATACCACCGGTACAGAACATAGCCACTTTTTTGTGTTTGTTTTTATCTAGATTTTTTTCTACGTATTCAGGGAATTCACGGAATGTTTCGGTATTTGGGTTAATGGCATGTTTAAAAGTGCCTATTTCAACTTCATAATCATTTCGAGTATCAACGAGTAACACTTCAGGGTCTGAAATGAGTGCATTCCAATCTTTGGGTTTTACATAAGTACCCACCACTTGATTTGGATCTATACCCTCCACGCCCATGGTGACGATTTCTTTTTTCAATTTTACTTTAGTACGATGAAAAGGGTTTTCATCGTTGAAAGAGACTTTATATGAAATAGCGTCTAGGTTCGGCTCTTGAGCTAGAAAATTTAATACTTGCTCTATGCCTGCTTGCGTGCCAGCAATTGTGCCATTAATGCCTTCTTCAGCGAGTAATAACGTGCCTTTAACATCAAGGCTGGTCATTTTAGCAAGTAGTGGTGCTCGTAGCTTTTCAAAGTGAGGTAAGCGAACGAATTTATATAAAGCACAAACGGTTATTTTCGCTTGGGCAGCAGTGTTTTCTGATGCTGTCATCGTGTTCTCCATTGAACGAACTGGAACGTAAATCCAGTGCTGTAGATTAAATTGTTAAATCAATAATAAGAATACATTGATCTCATTTTTTCGGGGGCGGATTTTAGCAGAATTTTTGAGAAATGAACATAGGAATAAGACCGCTCGTACTGAACTTTTATGTTTAAAATTTAAGGGCGAAAAAGCAGTATGCTCTTGCCGTAGATAGAGTATATTGAAAAATTATGTTTGAAGATGTTAATTGTTACTATGCTCGCAACCCTTTTAAAACAGTTGTTTGAATAATCGGTCATAAAGCAATATAAGTAATATAACTAATTTTTCTACTTGCTATAATTTATGTGAATAGTGCTTATTTGAACAAATGATTAGTAGTCGTTAAAAAATCAGGTAAAATAAGCGCAAAAATTTATCCTGCTAATGAACTATAATTAGCAATCTTATAGCTAGAGAGAGTATCAAATGAGCCTGTATTCAGAATATATAGCGGAAATTGAAAACCGTAAGAAGGAGCTTGGTTTAGCGCCTAAGCCTATTGATAGCGCTGATTTATTAGCGGAAATTATCGAGCAAATTAAAGATCAAGGGAACGCGTACCGTGAAGATTCTCTAAATTTCTTCATCTACAACACGCTTCCGGGTACGACAAGTGCTGCTGGCGTAAAAGCTAAATTCTTAAAAGAAATTATCCTAGGTGAAGCTGTAGTTGCTGAAATTTCAGTTGAATTTGCTTTTGAATTACTTTCTCACATGAAAGGTGGCCCTTCAATTGAAGTGCTTCTTGATTTTGCATTAGCTGACAATGCAGCACTAGCTACTTCAGCTGCTGAAGTCTTAAAGACTCAAGTTTTCTTATATGATGCAGATACCGCCCGTTTAGAAACTGCTTATAAAGCAGGTAATGCTATCGCTAAAGAGCTTTTAGAAAGTTACGCTCAAGCTGAGTTCTTTACTAAACTTCCAGCTATCGAAGAAAAAATTGAAGTGGTTACTTGTATTGCTGGTGAAGGTGATATCTCTACTGATTTATTATCGCCTGGCCACCAATCTCACTCTCGCGCTGACCGTGAATTACACGGCCAATGTATGAGCACTCCTGAAGCTCAAAAAGAAATCCAAGCACTACAAGCTAAGCACCCTAACGCGAAAGTAATGCTTATCGCTGAAAAAGGTACTATGGGTGTTGGTTCTTCACGTATGTCTGGTGTGAATAACGTTGCTCTTTGGGCTGGTAAGCAAGCGAGTCCTTATGTACCGTTTATTAACATAGCGCCAATCGTTGCCGGTACTAATGGTATTGCGCCGATCTTCTTAACAACTGTTGATGTAACCGGTGGTATTGGTCTTGATCTTAAAAACTGGGTAAACAAAGTTGATGCGAACGGAAATAACGTTGTTGATGAGAATGGCGACGCAGTATTAGAAGAAGCGTACTCTGTTGCAACTGGTACGGTATTAACTATCGATACTAAAGCGAAGAAGCTATATAACGGCGACCAAGAACTTGCTGATATTTCGTCAGCATTCACACCGCAAAAGCAAGAATTCATGAAAGCTGGCGGTTCATATGCTGTAACGTTCGGTAAGAAACTACAAACATTCGCCGCAGAAACATTAGGCATTGAAGCGCCAGTTGTTTACGCTGCATCGAAAGAAATTTCACATGAAGGTCAAGGCTTAACTGCTGTTGAGAAAATCTTCAACCGTAATGCTGTTGGTGTTGCTTCAAGTACACCTTTACACGCTGGTTCAAACGTTCGTGTTAAAGTAAATATTGTTGGCTCGCAAGATACTACTGGCCCTATGACATGTCAGGAATTAGAAGCGATGGCTGCTTCTACTATCTCACCAATTGTTGACGGTGCCTTCCAATCAGGTTGTCACACTGCATCAGTTTGGGATAGTAAAGCACAAGCGAACACGCCTAAATTAATGGCATTTATGAATAAGTTTGGCCTTATCACTGCACGTGATCCAAAAGGCGTTTACCATTCAATGACTGACGTTATTCACAAAGTATTGAATGATATTACGGTTGATGACCGAGCGATTATTATTGGTGGTGACTCTCATACTCGTATGTCTAAAGGTGTTGCCTTCGGTGCTGACTCAGGTACTGTTGCAATTGCATTGGCAACGGGTGAGTCTGCAATGCCAATTCCAGAGTCTGTTAAAGTAACCTTTAAAGGTAACATGAAAGGACACATGGACTTCCGTGATATCGTGCATGCTACACAAGCACAAATGCTTAAGCAGTTTGGTGGTGAAAACGTATTCCAAGGTCGTATCATTGAAGTACATATTGGTACTTTATTAGCTGACCAAGCGTTTACTTTCACTGACTGGAGTGCTGAGATGAAGGCGAAAGCCTCTATCTGTATTTCAGAAGATGCTACCTTAATTGAATCTATCGAGCTTGCAAAGAGCCGTATTCAAATCATGATCGATAAAGGTATGGAAAACGATGCACAAAGTCTTAATGGCTTAATTGCGTTAGCTGATAAACGTATTGAAGAAGTTAAATCAGGTACAAGCCCAGCCTTAGCACCAGATAGCAATGCAAGTTATTACGCTGAAGTTGTTATTGATTTAGACGCCATTGAAGAGCCAATGATTGCTGACCCTGACGTGAACAATGAAGATGTGTCTAAGCGATATACGCATGACGTGATTCGCCCAGTGTCATACTACAATGATAAGGCCGTTGATTTAGGTTTTGTTGGCTCTTGTATGGTTCACAAAGGTGATATGCAAATCATTGCGCAAATGTTACGTAACATGGAAGCGCAAGGTCAAACTATCGAATTTAAAGCACCATTAGTTGTTGCGCCACCAACATATAATATTGTTGATGAGCTGAAAGCTGAAGGTGACTGGGCAATTCTTGAGAAGTACTCAGGTTTCGAATTTGATGATTCGGCACCTAAAAGCGCAGCACGTACTAAGTATGAAAACATCATGTATTTAGAACGCCCAGGCTGTAACTTATGTATGGGTAACCAAGAGAAAGCTGAACCAGGTGATACAGTTATTGCTACTTCAACACGCTTATTCCAAGGCCGTGTTGTAGCAGATACTGCAGAGAAGAAAGGTGAATCACTTCTTGGCTCAACACCGTTAGTTGTACTTTCAACTATGTTAGGTCGTTTCCCAACAATGGCTGAGTATAAATCAGCTGTTGAAGGTATTAACTTAACGTCTTTTGCTCCACCAACACATGAATTAACTACTGCTCCATCTACGGCTACGGCTGTTAAAATTGCTGATCCTAGCTAGGCTAAGTAATAAATAAACAGTAAGTTATAAAAATTAAAAAGGGTTAATTGTTTTAAAACAATTAACCCTTTTTTTATTTCATTATTGTTTACAACTCATCAATAATGTCCAATGTGAGCTTGCTAACTTTTCTTTATTTCAGCTTTGGCTTTACACTCTACCTTGGCTTTAAGCGATGGGAAAATATAATTTGGCATGGCTCGTTTATCGTCAAAACCTTCAATACCATCTATCATTTCAAGTTTATAGTGATAACCTCCGCAAATTCGATAAGATTTTCGTAATAAAAATGTCGCTAACCTTGAGAAGTTTACTTTGTAATTTGGTATGACTTCGAGTTGATAATATCCCTCAGCGAATTTGGTCTTTTTAAATTGTACGTGATGATCAAAATCCCATTCTGAGACTGTTTCATTAGTCGCTAATTCTGTAGTCTGATTAGCACAACTTGCGATGCCAATAGTTAGGGTTAAAAGGGTAAGTAATCGAGAGAGGTTATTCATCGGTGCTCCTGCTGATGTATGAGAAATAGAGGGCAAGTGTTTGCCCTCTATTATCCGACTATAATGCCATGTTAGTTTTGATTAATAAACAGCGTTTATCTTCTTGATGCTTGATAAGTAACTTGCGTTTAGTACCTGTAGACAATTCAGTAAGCTCAGCTATAGCTTTCGTTAACCTTGCGACACTAACGGGGTTACATGTTGCAGGAATTAAATTACCATAGCTACGCATAAATACAGGCCCTTTATCGCTATCGATAGCACTCAGTGTCGTTATACGTTGTACTGCGCTTTGCTCATTAAACTGATTTTGCTCGCTAGGGTAAAGTGCTGACATTGCTGTACGTAATTTAGAAAATGCTAACTCACTATCTTTTTGTTGTATCTTTGCCAGCCATTCATTTTTAACAGCTAAGTCAGGGCTTATGACCTGAGCGTAAATAGCCGATTTTTCACCAGTATCAGAGCTATCTAATGTTAACTCTTTGGCTATTATAACGTCAGTATTAGCATAATTGTATCGGCTAAGCTGAGCGATAATATCCCAACGAATGTCCTGATTAATGGTTAGGTTTTCTAAAGAGTATTGGCCGGTTAGCAATTTATGCAAATTAGATAAGGCTTGTGGCGAATGTGCAAAGTTTATATAAGCATTAAACCAGCGACGCTGCATATTTTTGTTATCGCTGTGAGCGCGAGTGCTTTGCCAAGTAATTTCTTCTAATTGCTGCGCAATTTCTTTCACATAGGTATGTTGGCTACCTAACCCTTTATTGAGGTATATTTTAGCCGATGAAATTTGCCCAATGATTTGACCTAAAGTCGTGTAATCTTGCTCTAATGGCGCATTAATTAGTGCTACTTGTAAGTATTCATTAAGGGGCAGTTTCCCATCTCTTACGCTATCCCATAGGCTTTGCCATAACATAGAGCGAAGGAGTGGATCTTGGATTTGCGCTAGGTAAGATTTTGTAGTCGAAAACGAGCGTTTGTCTAAGTTCACCTTCACAAATGCCCAATCTTGATAATTAGGGTAAACTAAATCAGGACAAGAAGTGCCAATTAATTCATCAACAACTGTGCTTTGTCCTTGATAAACAACCGCTATTTTATTGATTAGTTTAAAGCCAGGCTTTTGCGCTTTAAACAGTGCTAACTGTACTTTTTGCTCCCTTAAGGTGGGCTGTTTTGGATCGGCGGTTTGTAAAAGCTCAAAGGAGCTGATTTTTCCCGCATCACACTGGTAACTTGTTTCAATGGTGTTTACTCCCGCTTGGTAAAGCCATTCTTGCTGCCATTGACTTAAATCTTTACCACTTGCTTTGGCTAAGCTATCAATGAAGTCATCTAAAATAGCATTTTTATAAGCATTATCTTTAAGGTAATTATGAATACCTTGCTGGAAAGTTTTCTCGCCTAATAAATAACGAAGTTGATTAAGTACTGATGCACCTTTTGAATAGGTTATGGCATCAATATTATCAAAAGCATTAGCTGAAGAAGGTACAGGTACTTCTATTGGGTGAGTAGTAACTTGTTGGTCAGCGCGATAAGCACTTTGTTTACCATGAGCGTAAAAGGTGCGCCAGGCATTAGTAAACTCAGTTGCTTCACTGGTGGCTAAGGTTGCCATAAAGGCAGCAAAACTCTCGTTTAACCATAAGCCATTCCACCACTTCATGGTGGCTAAATTACCAAACCATTGATGTGCCATTTCATGCATGATCACATTTGCTAATCTTTGGCGGCGGCTTTGACTCATTTCACCGTTAGTTAAAAAACTGCCCTCAGCAAAAGTTACCGCGGCAGCGTTTTCCATCGCACCATATAAGAAATCAGGAACTAAGACTTGATCATACTTCTTAAAGGGATATTGAATACCAAAATAATCATCGAAGAATTCAAAGCCTTGCTTAGTGTATGTGAACCAGTGTTTTGGTGTTATTTGATCTGATACTGATTGGCGAGCAAACAGACGTAATGGGTATTTTCCTGTCTTGTCTTGCCACATTTTGTACGGGCCAGCATGCAGCGAAAAGTTATAAGGACTTAAGGTCAGGCTTTTTGGAAAGTACCAGGTATTAAAATCTCCTTGTTTGGTTATTTTATTTTCACGGGTGGCGGAAAATACTGTCCAATCTTTTGGCGCCGATACGGTCATCTCAAACGTGGCTTTAAGATCCGGTTGATCGAACAGCGCAAACATTTGTTGTGCGGCCGCAGGCTCAAAATGAGAATACAAATATACTTTATCATCGACAGGGTCTTTAAAACGGTGTAATCCTTCGCCATTTGTACTGTGTTTACGGGTATAATTTATAGCAACTTTATTATCACCTTTAACTAAATATTGCGGCGCTAAAGTAATGAACCAATTATTGTAGTTTTGTTTAAGTTGCTGAGCATCAAATGATTGCCCATTAATGACTAAGCTGGTGAGTTGTGCTTCGTTTAAATCAATTGTGAGTGGGGTACTGGCATCATTGAGACTAAAGTTAATGCTAGAACTCGCTGAAAAACTCTCTTTACCGGTAAGAAAAAAATTAAGCATATAACTGACATTACTTACACGCTCTGAGCGCTTAAATGCCTGCTCTTGTGATAAGTATTGATTCTCAGCGCGAGGCGAAAAACTCACCTGTGTTACAGGACTCTGTGCCGTGCTTTCATGCGTATTGCTTTGCGTATCTGTTGACTGACAAGCATTGAGTAATAATGTTGATATCAATGCAAAAATAGCAACCGAAGCGACGTTTCTACGTAGACTTTTCAAAGTGAATCTCACTATAGTTTTTATAAATTTTATTGAGTATAAAGTAGAAAGTGTTTTTGAAACAGTATCGTACTAACTTATACCAAATGATAAGTATCCGATTGTAAAGATGCGAGCACATCGGTTGATTGGATTTGCCATTATCAGCCTTCTTGTTTACTATCGGTAAAATCTACCTAACGTAAATATGGATATTATGTCTAGTCTCTCAGTTGAAAAAAACAAAGTTAACACCGCCATTTTTGAATTGTTGCCTGGTCAGTTACTTGATGTGCAGCTAGAGCAGTTAGACGATGTTCGCCTGAAGTTACCATTAATTGGCTATGCTTTTGGTCAATATATCATTTTAAAATTTCCAGTTGGCATTAGAACACACGATTACACTGAAGCATTGTCGGTGGGTAAATCGCTCTTTATTCGTTATCTTGCGCCTATTGAAGGGGAAAGCGAAGAACAAAGAGAGTGTTTTTCATTTGATTCAACCATCAAATCGATAGTGAACTTCCCTGAAAAATGCCTTGTTGTAGAATACCCTTTACATATTTTCAACCGACAATTGCGCCGCTATCCACGTACTCAAGCGCACTTACCTGGTAAGTTAAAATTCGAAGGTAATGATTTGCTGAGTATGCTTTCAGAATTTAGCGGTATTATTGTTGATATATCACCGCGAGGTTGTGGTTTTTCTTTTAAAACCGATGAAAAATTATCGAACTTAAAAAATCAAGAAGTAACGATAAGTGTGCAAAGCCCTATTGAAGGAGAATTAGAAATAACTGCTCGAGTTTGTAATCAACGCTACGAGAACGGAAAAATGACCTTAGGGACGCAATTCACCTCTAATTCAGCGAAAGTTGAGCGTTTATTAGTACATCTTTTTATCGAATGTTTATAAGCGTACATTCACGTTAAGTTGAGAAACACTTAACGTGAAAACGTTATCAACCCCATCCTAGTAAAACACCTTAATACTATATATTCACCAATATTTATCCACATTTCACCATGCTCTTCTATGGTATTGTTGCCAGTATTCATTATATCAAACGGAGCAATCAATTAATCCTATTGGTATTACTACTAAAATCGATATTATCTTCCACCCCTAATTTGGTAATGAATACAGCTAACGTAAATGAAAATATGAATAATAAAATACTAATAATAGATAATGATTTGGCACTGACAACACAATTAGAGAAATATTTAGGGAATGAAGGTTTTGAACTCTGTTGTTGTGATAGCGCGTTAGAAGGATTTAATAAAGCGAATACCGGTCAGTTTAGTTTGATCATTTTAGATATAGCCACGCCAAACTTTGACGGTTTTGAACTGTTAAAGTTGTTAATCGGCATTCAATCTTGCCCCGTTATGATCATGACAACTAGGGATGAGCATTTTGATCGCATTTATGCACTTGAAGTGGGGGCCGATGATTACCTACTCAAGCAGGTAAACCACAGAGAATTACTGGCACGTATCAAGGTCGTTATGCGCCGTGGAGCTAGGTTTACTGGTCAGCTAACGCCAAATAAAATCAACATCGATGAAATACGATTAAATCGTACGAGCCGGGAAGTGTACTGTGAACAGCATTTATTGAAGCTAACGGGCTCTGAGTTTGAAGTACTCTCTTTTTTGATGAGCAATGCAGGAAAAGTCCACTCAAAAGAGACGATAGGCAAGTATGCATTTGGTCGTACTATTTCTTATTATGATCGTAGTATTGATATGCATATTAGCAATATTCGTAAAAAAATAGCCCGGCATAGAGATAAGCCCTCTATCAAAACGGTTCGAGGTGTCGGTTATACTTTTTTAATGGAACAAGGACACCACAATCTTTCTGCTTATGGACAAAGTCTTATTGGAACTAACTCTTGCTAGTGCTAGTTTAAGGTAAAAGTTAGTCACGGCTATAAATAACATTGCTGTCTTTATCATAGAATGCTGTTTGTGTGTTTGTTTTAGGCTCTGCTGTGGTTAGTCCAGCATCGGTGGTACTGAAAGCGCTAAAGAAAAACTCAACATAATTGAATTGAGTAATAGCATCACTAATTGAGGTGCCGCTATAACTCTCAATTGCGATGTCTAACACTGAATAAGCTAACCCTACAGGTCCGCCGTAAATAAAATCACCTGCTAATTGTGCCATGGTACTAATGTCTTCTTGTTCAGTTACCGAGCTATAAATAGAAGAAACAACTGGAATGTGCTGCAAAACATTAACAGTGTCAAAGGCATCCTCTAATCCTATACCGTCATCGTTAAAAGAAAAACTGACAATATCACTGACTAAATTACTTTCAGGTAAGCTAACTTGCTCAATAGTAGGAAGAGGCGTATTGGCTTGTAATGTTGAAAGAATATTACCTTGAAGCGATTCCTTGATACTTGCCAATGAAAAGTCAGCGCTAATATCAGTAATCTGCTCAGTAGAGGCTAAAGCTAAGGCACCAGAATTATAGCCAAGCAGGTTTGATAGTAATTCATTCTGCATGTCTTCTAAGCTGCTGCTGACACTATCTAAAGTCAATGGGGTAAGTTGTTCTTGTACTGTCTGAACGCTATTTACTGCTTGACTCTGACTAAGCAGATCACTAAAACTCTCGCCAATATTATTACCAACACTTGTTAAAGCGTTAATGGATTGTTCAGTAAGATCATCTAAAAGTGAGCTTTGTTGATTACTGGTTGAAAGTAAGCCACTACTGGCTCCTTGCAGGTTGTCAATTGAACTCATCATTTTACCTTATTGATTCATTTATTCAGTAGCGAATGCTTTCAAGTACTAGAGTGTACTGCAGCAAGTACCATTGCTATTGCAGCGAATACAATGAAGGTTTTCAAGTCAATTTACACTGATTTACATTTCCTGACATTGACGTTTGGGGCTTTACTATTTGCCGACATTTACCGACAAACAAATCATGAAAAAAATGGAATAATTATCTGTAATTCAAATCTTTACAGTAACCTTTAGCATGAATAAAAATACTAATATCGCTAAATTTATCTTTGTATTTTTCACTCTCTATATTGTTTCAGCTTGTAGTAGTAGTACGGTAGATGAGCAATTAGTTGCCGATAGCCCAACCAATCCCAACGTGAGTCAGCGTATTGCTAAACAAAAAGCTGAAGAGGCAAGCCCAGGTCATGTCAATTTTAGACCGATGAGGGCTAGAGATATGGATACGGTAGCAATACCTTCTGGGTCATTGTTTATTCCTAATAAAGCCATCGGTCTTTATCAACCTAGCAATAAATATGACATCGGAGACATGATTTTAGTCAGGCTTGATGAAAGTATGTCAGCGAAAAAGCAGCTTAATTATAAAACTCAAAAGAATGATAGTTTTAAGTTAGATCCTGTGAGCTTAAACGCGGGCTCAATTCATATTGGCGGAGACAATCTTAATGCTGAATATGACCAAGAAAAAGACTTTGATAGCTCAGCAGAGTCAAAACAAAGTAACTCTTTGATAGGAGACATTACGGTTTTTGTCCGAGAATTTACTCACAACGGCAATTTAATTGTTGCCGGTGAGAAATGGATGACACTCAATAAAGGCAAAGAATATATTCGCTTTTCAGGTGAAATAAGAGCGCAAGATATTGCGAAAGATAACACCATCAGCTCAGTGAAAGTAGGTAATAGCCAGATAGAATTCACCGGTAAAGGAAGCTTGCAAGACAATCAAGATAACAGCTTGATAGGCACTCTCTTTAGTATCTTGGATTAATACTATGGCTAATATCAAAAGCACATTCCAAGTTATCTATTTTCTGCATTTATTGCTCTTTAGTTCATATACTTTTGCTACTTGGTTTCAAGGTAGCGCCCAACAAGAAATAGTAGGGCTGAATTACGATTTAGACGCGATTAGAACGGCGACAATCAAGCAAGCTATCACCAATGCGTCACTTAAAAGTGGTGTTTATGTTTCGCTAGAGTCAGTGGTACTTGATGGCTTATTGCAAAGTAGTAAAAGTGTTTTTAAAAATAAAAGTGATATTAGACGTGTCGAAATACTCAGTGAAACTATAAATAATGATGTTTTAACGGTAGTCGTTAAGGTGGACGTTAACACCACATTAAGTTGTAACCGTGATCATTACTCCAAATCACTTGTACTGGCACAGTTTCCTTTATTAAGTTCTTTACAAGCAATAAATGGCGAATTGTTTGAGTTGGGTAGTCAAGTAAGTGAGCGATTTGAAAACCAATTGACTGAACATGATGCTATCTCTGACGTGCAATTGCTTAATGACGCATTCGTACAAATGCCGTTATTAAAAACATTAGATCACAAAAAGACATTAGAAACGGCATATTACCTGGCAACAAAATACCATAGCCAGTTTATTGCCTTTGGCTATATACAAGACATTAGTCTTTTTGAACAAGTGAAAGATAACTTGCTCATTGATGATGTCAGTTTACGCCGTAATTTTACCTTTCAACTGTATTTATATGATGCTTTTCAAAGCAAAATCTTAATTAATAAACGCTATCACAGTGAAGCTGATTGGGTTTACGGTGAACATGACAAGATAGACATGAATAACAGCGTTTTTTGGCGCAGTGATTATGGTCGCGTGGTATTAAATACCGTTAACAGCGCAGTAATAGATATTAACGATAATCTTACTTGCCAAACCAGCCTTAGCCAAATAGTTAATAAACACCAAGATGAAATAACCATTCATTTAGGTAGCAAGCATGGCGTTAAAAAATCAGATGAGTTTGAAATCATTCGAAAAAAATTAATACATAACAATCAGGGCAGTGTCTTTCCAATGCTGATCCCTGATGAAAACATCACTTTGCGCGCCAAACATGTTAATCACAATAGCGCCATACTCATTAGCGATAACCCTATTGTTATCAATGCTAGCCAATTATTTGATCTCGTCAGCCCCAAAGGTATTTTTTAACATGAACAACAGCATTATTAACCAATCTACAATTTTTTCCTTGATCAGCATTTTTTTTATCACAGCGTGTGGTGGCGGCTCATCCAGTAGTTCAAGTGAAACAGAAACAAAAACTTATAGCTTCGAGTTAACCGCTTCGTTAACTAATCAATGTGGAGTAAAAAGTCCGTTTACAGATATTGAATTGCTAATACAGGACGATGATTGGCAGGTAACAGAGCGTTATAGTGCCGATAGCAACGGTCAAATTAGCTTTACCTCAACCGATGAATTTATAAATTATACCTTGGTGGCTCAAAGTCAGTCGGGTGATGACACTGCCGGTTTAGATATTAACAGCTTTTATCAAGCTGAAACGGCGAGTTCAAATACTTATACGGCCACTTACGATGCACTTATTGATAATGAAACTTGCCAATGTATTACTAGCAATCTGCTCTTAACTCATCGAAGCCTAACCGAGCGGGGCGACTATCACAGTTCATTAACTTATGAATCGGTAGAGGCGATTGATAGTAATACCACACAATTTAATAATGTTGAGGTTTGCCGAGAAACGACAGCTAATTGGCCCATTGCTTCTTTTATGGTGACAGGAGAGAGTAGCTCTGCAAACTTGATTGGTGCGGCAAATTTTTTAACCACCTTTACTGAGGGGGAAGTCTGGTCTTTATCAGCAATTGAAATACCCGAAGATATTACATTGATAACTAATGAACTTGTAGCTTTTACTTCTTCACAAATTATTGACGCCAATGAACACTTTTTAATTAATATCTCAGCTGGCGATGGGGAGTTACTGGTATTTAATAGTCATCAATATTTAAGTGATGCTTATTATAAGTTTTATACCGAGCAACAACTGGCTGATACAAGTACGCTCTTTAGTGAGTCATATTTTGTCAGTGCCAATAAAATTCTATCGACTTCTTATGATGAAGCTTACAACACTGAAGTGAGTTTAGTTGAGTTGGCAGATATTGATGTAGATTACACTAATTTTTCTGAGTTATCCGCTGATGGCAGTTATGATTACAGCGCTATTAAGAACCACCCCATGTCGATTATTAAATTAACTTATAATGTTTTAGATACAACAGGTAATTATTACCCTGTTACTTGGACAAATTACGGTGAAGATAATGGTATGTTAGCCTCCTCAGTTGCTTTAACAGACTATCCCGATTTTATTAATGAAGCATCAACTATGTTAGACGGTACTGAAGTTATTCTATTGCAAAGTGACAAGGCTAATAGTTACCAAGATTATATTAACTTTTTTCAGCAAGGGAATAGTTTGACTAGTGATGAAAATGTAGCGGATGAGTTTAACGCTAACCTTCATTATTATCAGATAAGTTATACGCAGAGATAATGACTTATCTGATAGAATAAAAGGAAAATAACATTTAAAACCAGAGGCTAATATCAGCCTCTGGTTTTTTTATACTTGCAGTTTAGCACTAATATCTATTTGTTTAACAAGGCTTATCTACACCTCATTTTAGGGCTTTATAGTGTGAATATTTGTGCAATACTATTTTATATTTTAAAACTACAAAGGTAAGTTGTTGAAATTTAACTGTTAATTTATTGGCTTGAATTTTGTATTACAAACAATTCATGATTAACATTATCTGGATTAATAAGGATGAGCTTCTCAGATTACAATATTAACAAGTCAGCTTCCTCGTCTCGAGAAAATAAACGCCCTAGTAATTCATTGGGTGATGTACTGTTAATTGAAAAGCGAGCTAGCAGTAGCTCTTTATTGAAGAAAACCTTGATAGGCTTTGGCTACTATATTGTTCATCATTCAACATTAGATGTTGATATCATAGAGAATATTACTATATACCAACCGAGTGTTTTAGTGCTGGCAACTGATTTGCCCGGTGAAGCTATGCTATCTACTTTAGCCGAAATAAATCAATTGCTACCTTTGCCTATTATTATCATTGCAGAAAATGACTCACCCAACTTAATCAAACATGCGATCAAGTCTGGGGTGAGTGCTTATGTGGTCAGTGAAATGATCCCGCAGCGGCTAAAAAGTATTATTTCTGTGGCTAATGAGCGCTTTAAGGCCGAGCAATCATTGAGAAATGAGCTAAAGCGAACCAAAGATCAGTTAGAAAGTCGCAAATACATTGAAAAAGCGAAAGGTATTATTATGGAGCAAAAGCAACTTAATGAGCAACAGTCTTATGATATCTTGCGGAAAATGGCTATGGATCAAGGAAACTCTTTAGCACAAGTGGCGAAAAATATTATTGAAGTCCATGCTCTGTTATCACCGTCTTAATCGATTACAACTTGGAGCAAATTTGGAGCAAAATTGGTGCAACTAACTACTTTTGTGCATCATAGGACTTAATATCAACGTGGTATTTTTTATAGGTTTTTGTAAAAAGCCTATAAAAACAAAAGGTTGTAAAGTTGGCACGTAAAGTGTAATCCATATGTAAAGAACAGATAAGTAAACCTGTATTTTTATCAACGGCGATAAAAATATTACAAATACTGCTAGTAGCAACGATGCTGCTAGGTAATGCTAAACAAGATGTTAAGCATTAAACGAGCAATGGCGCTCACTAAAAATCGACCTATTTAGGTGGATGTTTGGTGGGCGTTTTTTTTTGAATTTTTTTAACTTTTATCGATACCTATAAGGAATTAATAATGACTTGGACAAAATCAATCACCTCGGTGTTGAAATGTGCATCACTATCTATAGCAGTAGCTTTATCAGCGAGCAGTGTAGCGCTCAGTGAAGAATTGGGAGAGCCAGAAAAAGAAGAATTGAAATTTGGTTTTATTAAGTTAACTGACATGGCGCCTATTGCTATCGCCTATGAAAATGGCTATTTCGAAGACGAAGGCTTGTATGTCACTATCGAAGCGCAGGCCAATTGGAAAGTATTACTCAATGGTGTGATTGATGGCTCGTTAGACGGCGCGCATATGCTGGCGGGACAACCTATTGCTGCGACTATGGGCTATGGCACAAAAGCTCATATTATTACGCCATTTTCAATGGATTTAAACGGTAATGCGATTACCGTATCCAATGATACTTGGGCAAAAATGAAACCAAATATCCCCAAAATGGCGGATGGAAGACCTGTACACCCCATTAAAGCAGACTCATTAAAGCCTGTTATTGAACAATTTAAGGATGATGGTAAGCCGTTTAAAATGGGCATGGTATTTCCAGTTTCGACTCATAACTATGAATTACGTTATTGGCTAGCCGCCGGTGGCATTCACCCAGGCTATTATGCACCACATAAAGGTGATACCTCTGGTCAGATTGATGCTGAAGCATTACTGTCTGTAACACCACCACCACAAATGCCATCTACCATGGAAGCAGGCACTATTGAAGGTTACTGTGTTGGCGAACCTTGGAATCAACAAGCGGTATTTAAAAACATTGGCGTACCTGTGGTAACTGACTATGAAATTTGGAAAGACAACCCAGAGAAAGTGTTTGGTATTACTGCTGAATTTGCTGAGAAATATCCAAATACCACTATCCGTTTAACGCGCGCCCTAATTCGTGCTGCTAAGTGGTTAGATGAAAACAATAATGCTAACCGGCCAGCCGCCGTGAAAATATTGTCACAATCTAACTATGTTGGCGCTGATTACGATGTTATTGCAAATTCGATGACAGGTACTTTCGAATATGAAAAAGGCGATAAACGTGAAGTTCCAGATTTCAATGTTTTCTTTAGGTATAACGCTACATACCCTTATTACTCTGATGCTATTTGGTATCTAACGCAAATGCGCCGTTGGGGACAAATTTCAGATGACAAAAGTGATCAATGGTATAAAGATTTAGCAGCCAAAGTGTATCGTCCTGATATTTATACTAAAGCCGCAAAGTCTTTAATAGCAGACAAAACTATTCCGGCTAACGAGTTTCCAGATTTTACTAACGAAACCGGCTTTAAAGCGCCACAGCAGCACTTTATTGATGACATAGTCTATGACGGTACGCAACCAAATGCTTATCTAGAGAAATTTACCATTGGCTTGAAAAAGGGCGACAAACTTTAAGGAACTTGTGCCGCCTTGAAATAAGGCGGCTTAAGCTACCACGAAGGAGTAATAGTAATGAACTCAACAACAGTAAATATAAATAACTTAACCATGAATGAACGTTTAATTAAATCAATGAAGAAGATGCTAGTTAAAGTCACAGATAGCCTAATGTTACCGCTGGCCGGAATTACCATCTTTTTGTTTTTATGGCATATTTCAGCACAAAGTATTCACACATCTCTAGGTGAGTTCCCTGGTCCTAGTTCGGTTGTTGAGCAGTTTTCAGCCCTTTATGATGAACATGTCACAGAAAGAGATAAAGCAGAGGCCTTTTATCAACGACAAGAAGTACGTAATGCCGCGAAGCTGGCTAAAAATCCAGACTATGTTGCTAAAATTAGAGCATATACAGGTAAAGAAACTTTTGTTGATCAAATTTTTACCAGTTTGATTACAGTAACTAGTGGATTTTTAGTGGCGGCGATAATTGCCATTCCATTGGGTATTTGGATGGGGTTAAGTCAGAAATTAAATTCAGCCTTTAACCCGATAGTACAAGTGTTTAAACCGGTATCGCCATTAGCTTGGTTGCCATTGGTAACTATGGTGGTAAGCGCGCTTTATGTGTCTGACGATCCTTTAGTGTCGAAATCATTTTTAACCTCGATGATCACGGTGAGCTTATGTAGCTTATGGCCTATGGTGATAAATACATCCATTGGTGTTGCCACAATCGACAGTGATTTACTTAATGTCAGTAAAGTGTTGCGTCTACCCACGTTCACTCATATTAAAAAAATAGTATTACCGGCATCAATACCAATGATTTTCACAGGTATGCGTTTATCGTTTGGTGTCGCATGGATGGTATTAATTGCCGCTGAAATGTTAGCGCAAAATCCTGGATTAGGAAAATTTGTGTGGGATGAGTTTCAAAACGGTAGCTCTAACTCATTAGCGAGAATTATGGCAGCAGTCATTGTTATTGGCTTTATTGGTTTCTTATTAGACCGAGTCATGCTGCAAATACAGCGAAAAGTGTCTTGGGATAAATCGAGTTTAAGTGTGTAAGGAAAAATATGATGAATGCAGTAACAAATAACGAACAAGCTTTTTTAAATATCAGTCAAATTGGCATGGTATTTCCAACCGCGACGGGAGGCTTTACCGCGTTAAAAGAGGTGGATTTACAGATAAATAAAGGTGAATTCATTTCATTAATTGGTCACTCAGGCTGTGGTAAATCGACCGTATTGAATATTGTTGCCGGTTTACATCAAGCAACAACCGGCGGCGTACTATTGAAAAATAAGGAAGTGAATGAGCCGGGACCTGAGCGTGCTGTGGTTTTTCAAAACCATTCATTGCTGCCTTGGTTAACGGCTTATCAAAATGTTGAATTGGCGGTTAAAGAAGTCTTTAGTAAAACCATGTCAAAAGCTGAAATGAAGGATTGGATTGAATATAACCTAAAGCTTGTTCATATGGATCACGCTTTGCATAAGCGACCAGATGAGATTTCTGGTGGTATGAAACAAAGGGTTGGGATTGCTCGGGCTTTAGCTATGCAGCCAGAAGTCTTATTGATGGATGAACCGTTTGGTGCACTTGATGCTTTAACACGTGCGCATATGCAAGACTCATTAATGGAGATTCAAAATGAGCTCAACAATACCGTTATTATGATCACCCATGACGTGGATGAAGCGGTATTACTCTCAGATAGAATTGTCATGATGACGAACGGTCCGGCAGCCACCATAGGTGAAATTTTAGATGTTAATCTTGAGCGCCCTAGAAACCGAATCTCATTAGCTAAGGACATTGAATATAATCGTCTGCGCTCAGAGGTACTAACATTCCTCTATGAGAAGCAACGTAAAGTAGAAAATATTTCAGAAAAGAAAATTATTACGCCAGTGACACCTAAGCAGCGTACGAACAAATAACCATAATTTATAACTCATAAAAAATTAAACATTAATCACAAAGGAAAATAATCAATGACTTTAAATAAAGTTGCATTAACACTTTCAGCGATATTAGCCACGACCTGTTCGTCGGCAGCTTATTCAAATGCCATTACTGAAGCGCTCGCTAGTGGAAAAACCAGTGCTAATTTAAACTTACGCTATGAAAGTGTTTCTCAAGATAATGCATTAAAAGATGCTGATGCGTTAACTTTGCGTACTCGATTAACTTATGAAACGGGTAGTGTGGAAGGGTTCTCTGCATTAGTAGAATTTGAAGATTCACGAAATGTATTAGGCATGGATGATTACAATAATACTTTAGGTAAAAATACTGATTACTCCGTTATCGCCGATCCAGAAACAACTGAATTTGATCAATTCTTTTTAAAGTATAAGCAAGGCGGCTTTTCAGCTAAAGCTGGTCGACAAGTTATTGCGCTAGATAATCAAAGATTTGTTGGTCACGTTGGCTGGCGTCAAGATAGACAAACGTTCGATGCAGTATCTTTTGATTATGAACCTATCGAAAAGCTAAGTCTAAAATATGCCTATATCACTAAACGAAATAGAATATTTGCCGAGGCGAAAGATATAGACTCGAAAGATCATTTACTTAACGCATCTTATAAAACATCAATTGGTAAAGTTACCGCTTATAGTTATTTACTTGAAGAAGACAGTGGTGTTGAAAATGGCTTAGATACTTACGGTATAAGCTTTAACGGCACAGCACCAGCGGGTGATTTAAAAGTATCTTATAAAATAGAGTATGCAACTCAAGACGCAGAGTCGGCTACAACATCTTATAGCACTGACTATTTAGCATTAGAAGTCGGTACAGAAATCTCTGGTTTTGGTATTAAAGCGGGTTATGAATTACTAGGCTCTGATGATGGTATGAAAGGCTTTAGTACTCCGTTAGCAACGGGCCACAAGTTCAACGGTTGGTCAGATCAGTTTTTAGGAACACCTAATGAAGGGTTAGGTGATTTATACGCCAGTGTTGGTGGTAAATTAGCGGGTGGTAAATGGGCGGTTATTTATCACAAATTTGATGCCGACGAAGCTTCTGACACAGTTGATGACTTAGGCTCAGAAATTAACGCAGTTTACACTAAGGCATTCACTAAAAACTACTCAGCGGGTATTAAGCTTGCTTCATACTCTGCTGGTGACAGCGGTGCTGGTAAAGTTGATACAGACAAAATTTGGGTATGGACAAGCGTTAAATTTTAATAATACCACTCCAACTAAGAAAGTGATCTCTTAGCGAGAATTTAAAGGTTTAGAGGCAAGGCATTGATTGCAAATAATAGTTATTCTATTGTTAAAATCCATAACGCAGCATATGAACCTTTAAAACTCGCCCTTCGGGAACGTATGAGCATCATGATAAAGGCACAAAATTTGTTTGATGTAGAATAACTATATCTAAACCTATTTTGTTTGTTCTCATATCGCCCATGTCGTTCTAAGTGGTCACTTCTTTAGATGGATTGGTATAATATCTACTAGGAAGTAACCCACAAACAGGAGGCTATATGAATTATTTAAGTGTGATTGAACGATATCATGAATATCAGCACTCAATTCATGAATTAATGGCCTCCATCATTGCAGGGATATTTGATGAAGGGTTATTTACTGATGTTAATTTACTGCAAGATTCAATGTCTTGGTTAACTAAAAACTACCCTTTTGTTGATATCATGTATACCTTGGACAGTGAAGGAATACAGGTTAGTCCAAACATCAGTCAAACAATTGATAAAGTAGATAAGACGATAGGTGTCGGCGTTGATAGATCATATCGTCCTTATTTTCTACAAGCCTGTGCGAGTGATACTATTGTGGTTACTGAGCCCTATTTATCAACCTCGAGCCATAAACTTTGTATTTCGGCGGCGTTAAAGCACTGTAACAAAGCTGGTGAAGTACTAAGTGTACTTGTGTTGGACATAGATTTAAATCACGCGATTGAATTTTTAATGGGGGATAGAAAGCGTAAAAAATTCCATCCTTTTTTTACCAGTATTTATTCATGTATTGTGCTCGGATTGTTTTTCATTGTCGCTATTTTATTATTTTCAGCAGGCAGTGAAATAGTCGATTTATTACTAAACCCCAATCAAGATAGCCTACAAATAAAGCCCTTTAGCATTATTATTTTTTTGACACTCGCCTTGGCTATTTTTGACTTAGCTAAAACCACTATGGAAGAGGAAGTGTTAATGCAAAAAGATATTCTTCGCCATAGCTCAACCCGTAGAACCATTACTCGCTTTATCGCCACCATTTTAATTGCTGTGTCAATTGAGGCGCTACTATTAATGTTTAAATCAGTATTGGGCGCGCCTGAGTACTTAGCTAATGCGGTATTGATGATGGCTACATCCGTCGGTTTATTAATAGGTTTAGGTTGTTATGTTTATTTAGGAGCTAAAGCGGAGGCAATTTTGAAAAATACCCATGTGATGAAATGATCATTATGTAGTAGTATGAAATCACCATATTTTGATCGTTGTTTTTCAAGATGCGAGTTTATTGCTTTTTAATAGTAGCCTTAATGGCTCGTTTTGTTAATGCGGATGATATTCGAGTAGTAACGGAGCAGCTGCCACCTTATCAAGTTGTAGAAAATGGCAAACTAACGGGTGGATATTCTTTCCTCATCATGGAAGAAGCGTTAAAGCGAGCAAATATTAATGCTCACTCAGAAGTGATGCCTTGGGCTAGAGCTTATAAAACGGCCCTTAATGAAACGAATACCATCATTTATTCCATCACTCGAAGCCGTAAAAGAGAAAGCCTTTTTCAATGGGTTGGTCAGTTACACTCACTTGAATATGGCTTTTTTTCTATGAGTTCAAATGACAAAATAAAGGTTGAAACACTTGAAGATGCACTAAATTACAATGTTGTTTCAGTGCGTGATAGTTTTGAAGCTTCTTCATTGCAAAGTAAGGGGTTTATTGAAGGAAAAAACCTAATCCTCGTTATTGATTACGCCAGTGCATGGAAAATGTTACAGCTTGGCAGGGCAGATCTAACTTATGGTAATGCTCCTGTAGCATTTGCAAATAATCACCTCAATACTACTTCCTTTGAAAGACAAGGAGATGTTATCGAGTCATTTGATTTATATGTTGCTGTAAACTTAAAGACAGATAAAACCGTGGTAAAAAACTTAACTAATGCGCTGCAAAGTGTAAAAGAAGATGCTTTATTTACCCCTTTATTTCAAGTCAATACTTTTTGATAAGTCCGCAATAACCTCACCACAATACATATAGTGACAAAATTTATACGCTTTCTTAATGAAAAAATTGCTAAGATATCGGCTTTTATTTATCGTTGAAGTAATTTTTTACGATACTGAAAGGCAGATGATGATAAAACGTATTAAAGCACTAAGCATAGCAACGAGTTTAATGATGATCTCAAGCCAGGCTTTAGCGCAAGCTCCTTTGGTTTCCATTACCAGTCAGGATAACTTTTTCAAGAGTTTAAAGGCGCTTTGCGGTAAGTCTTTTGAGGGAAAAGTTATTGTGGATAATGCACCACCAAGTAGCTTCAATACTAGCAAGCTAGTGATGCATATTCGAAAATGTACAGCGACTGAATTACAAATACCATTCCATGTTGGAGATAATGCTTCACGTACTTGGATAATCACCAAAACAGGCAGTGGTTTGAGCCTTAAGCATGATCACCGCCATGAAGATGGCAGTAGTGATGTTTCTACTATGTATGGCGGTCACACTACCGATGCTGGTTGGTCACAAGTACAAAGCTTCCCTGCCGATCAATACTCAAAAGAACTATTTGTCAGTCAGGCTATTCCTCAATCCATAGAAAATACCTGGCAGATGTATATTTACCCTGAAAAGTTTACTTATCGACTTACCCGCCCAGGACGAGAGTTTAGAGTTGATTTTGATTTAACGAAAGAAGTAGCTCAACCAGTTACCCCTTGGGGATATGAGAAATAGCTTACAGTAAAAATCAAAACTATTTAGAAAAATGTTTGGTTGTAATTTGCAAATTGAAAGTGACATTCAATTTGCAAATCAATCCGCAATTAATGACCTTCATTGAGTTTTATTCTTAAATAAACTTTTAATAGCAGAAATAGGAAATGTTTAAAAATTCATTATATATTAACTGTTTATAACTAACTGTACTTTTCTTAAGTATCAATAATCATTTCTGGTATTAAAGTTGCTCTTTTCACTAAAAGAAAGGAGCATTACTATGAAAAATTCATTAATGATTATCTTGTTAACATGCTATTTCATACCAACTAGCGAAGCGACTTTAATTAATTTCACGGATTGTGTTGGTGCAAATCAATGTAATGTAATTACAACACCACCGAATCCTATTCTTGCTAATCCAAACAATGGCCTTTTGTTAGGTTGGGATGAAAGGCAAAATACCTTGTTAACGCAAGATTTAAGCGTTGACCGTGTTTTTGATGAAACTGTCGAGTTTGTTAAAAATACTAATACCGGAACACTATTCATTAAAGCGGGAACAATAGTGTCGAGTCATTATTTTCAGTGGGATCCCGGCTTGGGTAGCAGCAATAAGGTTTCAGCGACAATACATTTAGATTCTCAAGTTTTCGCTTTTATTACTTCTGATAATAACCTCTTTAGTAGCGATGCGCTATTAGGGCTACCGGGCCTTGATTATGCAGATTTTAGATTAAGAGGTTTAGAAAAAAAAGATGTTACTGATTTTAATGGCAGTCATGTTAACATTCTTTGGAAGGCAAGTAAGCCAGGGGATTGGGCGAGATTGCTTACGGCTTACTCTCCAAATGCTAGTAATGCTCTTTCGCAACAAATACCTGAGCCAAATATTTTAATGCTCTTTGCCATATCATTATTAATCGCGGCAAGAGTAAAACACAGTTATTGAATTTGTAAGCACCTATAAAAAAGCCAGACACTCTAGTATAAGTAGTCTGGCTTTCATCTTGATTAAGACTGAAGTTTTACCGTCTTAATGCTACTGATATATTACTTCTTTTTCTTAACTGCTTTCGCGTTAGGTAAATCAGTAATTGAGCCTTCGAAAATTTCAGCTGCTAAGCCAATAGATTCGTTCAAGGTTGGGTGAGCATGAATGGTTAAACCAATATCTTCAGCATCAGCGCCCATTTCAACCGCTAAACAAATTTCACCTAGTAATTCACCAGCATTGATACCAACGATACCACCACCTAATATACGACCAGTGTCTTTTTCAAAGATTAGTTTAGTTTTACCTTCAGTACGTGCAGAAGCAATAGCACGGCCAGAAGCTGCCCATGGGAAATTAGCCGCTTCAATGTTTAAGCCTTGCTCTTTCGCTTCACGTTCAGTAACACCAACCCAAGCCATTTCTGGATCAGTATAAGCGATTGAAGGAATGCAACGTGGGTCAAATTCATGTTTCTTACCAGAAATCACTTCTGCAGCACAATGTGCTTCATGAACAGCTTTATGTGCAAGCATAGGTTGACCAACTACATCTCCGATAGCGAAGATGTGCGGTACATTAGTGCGCATTTCTTTTGAAACATTGATGAAACCACGTTCATCAACATTTACACCGGCTTTGTCAGCAGCAACTAAGTGACCATTTGGCTTACGGCCAACAGCAACTAAAATTTTGTCGTAACGTACTTGCTCTGCAGGTGCATTTTTACCTTCAAAAGTAACATATAAACCATCATCTTTTGCATCAACAGCGACAACTTTAGTTGAAAGCATAATTGATTTAAAACGTGGCTTATTATGTTTGGTGTAGATTTTAACAATATCAGCATCAGCCGCTGGCACTAGTTGGTCAGCAAATTCAACAACGCTAACGTTAGAGCCTAATGAGCTGTATACAGTACCCATTTCTAAACCAATGATTCCGCCACCAAGTACTAGCATTTCTGCTGGTACATCTTTAAGCTCAAGTGCACCTGTTGAATCGATAACACGTGGATCTTCAGTTGGAATGAAAGGTAGGTCAACCACTGATGAACCACAAGCGATAATAGCATTATCAAAAGTAATGGTAGTTTTCTTACCATCGCTGCCTTCTACTTCAACTGTTTTATCTGAAGCGAATTTACCATAGCCAGTAACAGTGTTAACTTTACGCATTTTGGCCATTCCGCCAACACCTTGCGTAAGTTTGCCAACTACGTCTTTGTCTTTCCATTGACGAATTTTTTCTAAATCAATTTTTGGCTCACCAAAGGTAACGCCGTGAGCTGCCATATCTTTAGCATCATCAATTACTTTAGCTACATGTAATAATGCTTTTGATGGGATACAGCCAACATTTAAACAAACACCACCTAAACTATCGTATTTTTCTACTAATACAACATCTAAGCCTAAATCTGCTGCGCGAAAGGCGGCTGAATAACCGCCAGGGCCTGATCCTAAAACGACTACTTGAGTTTTGATATCACTCATAATTTTCCTCGTTAACCTTATTTATTGGTTGAAAATATTTATGGCGAAATTCTACGCTTATCTGCTGAATTTCGCCAATATTAATTTTAAATTTTGACTAAAGTATTAACTTACGAATGTCAGACATTACGCTAGCTAGATGTACGGTAAAGCGAGCAGCTAAAGCGCCATCAATTACGCGATGATCGTATGACATTGATAAAGGTAACATTAGCTTAGGCTCAAAATCTTTACCATTCCACTTAG
Source organism: Colwellia sp. KS18-150 (assembly GCF_057551365.1). Classification (NCBI taxonomy): domain Bacteria; kingdom Pseudomonadati; phylum Pseudomonadota; class Gammaproteobacteria; order Alteromonadales; family Colwelliaceae; genus Colwellia; species Colwellia sp. KS18-150. The sequence goes on from NZ_BAAJMC010000001.1 coordinate 457,258, forward strand.
GTTTCATTTCAGATTTTGAAACACCTAAAATAGCTACTTCAGGCGCATTAACGATAGGCGTAAATGCTGTACCACCAATACCGCCAAGGCTTGATATAGTGAAACAACCACCTTGCATATCAGCCGCTTTTAGCTTACCGTCACGTGCTTTCATACTGATTTCAAGCAATTCGCGAGATAACTCATGAATACCTTTTTTATCAACATCGCGCACTACTGGTACCACTAAACCGTTAGGAGTATCTACAGCAACACCTATATGGATGTATTTCTTCAAAATCAAGCTCTCGCCATCTTCACTCAAGCTTGAGTTAAAGGTTGGGAAAGCACGTAAAGCATCAGCTGCAGCTTTTAAAATAAATACTAATGGCGTAATTTTAAAACCAAGTTTTTGTTTTTCACAAACAACATTTTGTTCTTTACGGAAGGCTTCAACATTGGTGATATCAGCTTCATCAAATTGCGTAACATGTGGAATCGTTACCCAGTTACGGTGTAAGAATGGGCCAGATATCTTTTGAATACGTGATAAAGCTTTTGTTTCAATTTCACCAAATTTTGAGAAATCAATTGGCTTAGCGCTAACAACTTGTAAACCGCCTTCACCGGCAGATACAGAACTACCTGCATTAGCTTTAGGACGAGAAAGTTCATATTTAACATAAGACTGCACATCTTCTTTTAAAATACGACCCTTATTGCCAGTACCTTTTACTAAAGTAAGGTCAACACCAAACTCACGAGCAATACGGCGAATTGAAGGAGAGCTATAAATTGTACCCTTCTTACTTGTACCTGCTTGTGGGTGGTGTGGAACTGGTGAGCTCGTTGGTGCCGTTGTAGGTGCAACTTTCGCAGGCGCAGCTACTGGAGCAGCAGGAGTCGCTGGTGCTGGAACAGGTGCAGGAGCATCAACAGGAGCTCCACCTGATGTTTCAAGCTTGATAACTATGCTACCTTGCTTAACTTTATCACCAACGTTTATGAATACTTCTTTGACAGTACCGGCGTGGCTTGAAGGTACGTCCATAGTCGCTTTATCAGTTTCAAGGGTGATCAAACCATCTTCTTCTTCGATAGTATCACCAGCACTGACTAAAACATCAATAACTTCAACTTCACCGTCTTCACCAATATCTGGAACTGCAACTTCAATAACTTCTGACGCTGCTGGTGCAGAAGGTGCAGCTACAGGAGCTGGAGCTTCTGCAACAGGTGCAGCTTCGGCAACTGGAGCTTCAGCGGCAGGGGCTTCTGCTTCAGGAGCTTCTTCTACCGCAGCTTCACCTGCAGTGATTTCACCAATAACGTCGCCTTCTTTGATTTTATCGCCAACTGACACTGATAAGCTTGCCAAGGTACCAGCGAAAGGTGCTGGAATATCCATAGAGGCTTTATCTGTTTCAACAGTAACAATACCTTCATCAGCTTCAAGTGCATCGCCAACAGCAACACAAATTTCTATGATTTCAACTTCTTCGCCGCCAACATCTGGGACTAGAATTTTTTCATTAGACATGTTCTTTTCCTTATCTAGTCACTAATTAAGCGTAAAGTGGGTTAAGTTTATCAGCGTTGATGTTAAAGCGTTTAATCGCTTCACTTACAACACTACGCTCAACGTCACCACGGTTAGATAGTTCAAATAATGCAGCAACAACAATGTAGTTTTGGTCAACTTCGAAATGTTGACGTAAGTTGTCACGGCTATCACTACGGCCAAAACCATCAGTACCTAAACAGCGGTACTCAGTATCGATATAGGCACGAACTTGATCAGAATAGTTTTTAATGTAATCCGTTGCAGCAATGGCAGGGCCAGCTTCTTTAGTAATAACACTAGTGATGTATGGAACACGTTGCTCACTTTCTGGGTGAAGCATGTTCCAACGCGTCACATCTTGACCGTCACGAGCTAGTTCATTAAATGAAGTTACCGAGTAGACATCACTTGATACATTGTAGTCTTCAGCTAGGATTTGCGCAGCTTGACGTACTTTTTCTAAAATAGTGCCTGAGCCCATTAATTGTACATTAGCAATAGCTTTTTTCTTCGGAGCCGCTTGCTCTAACTGATAAATACCTTTGATAATTTGATCGCTAATATCTTTGGTATCAGGAATAGCAGGGTGCTTATAGTTTTCGTTCATTAACGTTAGGTAGTAGAAAACATTTTCATTATCTTCATACATACGACGTAAACCATCACGAACGATTACCGCAATTTCATAACCATAAGTCGGATCGTAAGTAACACAGTTTGGAATTAAACCGGCTTGAACGTGAGAATGTCCATCTTGATGTTGTAAACCTTCACCGTTAAGTGTTGTTCTACCAGCCGTTGCACCTAATAAGAAACCACGTGCTTGGCTATCACCAGCAGCCCATGCTAAATCACCAACACGTTGGAAACCAAACATAGAGTAATATACATAGAAAGGTATGGTTGTTGCGTTACAAGTTGAGTAAGAAGTACCCGAAGCAACCCATGATGCCATGGCGCCTAACTCGTTAATACCTTCTTGTAATACTTGACCTTTTTTATCTTCACGGTAGTAAGCGACTTGGTCAGCATCTTGTGGTACGTATTTTTGACCTTCGTTAGCGTAAATACCTACTTGGCGGAATAAACCTTCCATACCAAAAGTACGCGCTTCATCAGGAATGATTGGTACGATGCGTTTGCCGATTTTCTTGTCTTTAAGTAATGCATTTAATACACGAACAAAAGTCATGGTAGATGATACTTCACGTTCACCTGAGCCTTTTGTTATTGCGTCAAAAGATTTCAATGGTGGAATTTCCATTGACTCTTCTGGTTGCTGACGACGTGCAGGTAATGAGCCACCAAGTGCTTCACGACGAGCCATCATATACTTGTATTCTTCACTATCTTCAGGGAATTGATAGAAAGGTAAGTCTTCGATGTTTTCATCACTGATTGGCATATTGAAACGATCGCGGTAATGCTTGATTGATTCAACATCCATTTTCTTAACGTTGTGAGCAATGTTTAATGCTTCACCTGATGCACCTAAACCAAAACCTTTAACGGTTTTCGCTAAGATTACTGTTGGACGACCTTTAGTGTTCATTGCTTTTTCATAAGCAGCATACACTTTCACAGGATCATGACCACCACGGTTTAAACGCCAGATGTCTTTATCAGACATATTAGCAACCATAGCTTCTGTTTCTGGATATTTGTTGAAGAAGTTTTCGCGGGTGTACTTACCGCCTTTCGCTTTACAGTTTTGATATTCACCATCAACGGTTTCATTCATTAACTGTAATAATTTACCTGAAGTGTCACGTGCTATTAATTGATCCCAATAGCTACCCCAAATTACCTTAACAACTTCCCAGCCTGCGCCACGGAATGTACCTTCAAGTTCTTGAATGATTTTGCCGTTACCACGAACAGGACCATCAAGACGTTGTAAGTTACAGTTGATGATAAAAGTTAAGTTATCTAAACCTTCACGAGAGGCTAAACCGATTGCACCTAATGATTCAGGCTCATCCGTTTCACCATCTCCTAAGAAACAGTATACACGTTGGTCAGAACAATCTTTAATACCACGGTTAGTTAAGTACTTAAGGAAACGTGCAGTGTAAATTGCTTGTAGTGGACCTAAACCCATAGATACAGTAGGGAACTGCCAGAAATCATCCATTAAATGTGGGTGAGGATAAGAAGATAAACCTTTTCCATCACATTCTTGACGGAAGTTAGCCATTTGCTCTTCAGTTAAACGACCTTCTAAAAAGGCACGAGCATAGATACCCGGTGAAATATGGCCTTGTGCGAAAATGAAATCGCCGCCGTCTTTGTCTGTGGCTGCTTTGAAAAAGTGGTTAAAACCAACATCATACAAAGTTGAACTTGAAGCGAAACTACCAATGTGACCACCAAGCTCTAAATCTTTTTTAGAAGCACGAAGTACTAGCGCTAATGCATTCCAACGAACAGCAGCACGAATACGTGCTTCAATGGTTTGGTCTGCAGGCATATGTGGCTCTTGACCCGGTGGGATAGTATTTACATACGCAGTCGTTGCGTCAAAAGGTAAATGTGTTCCACCGCGACGAGCACGATCAATTAAGGCTTCAAGTAAAAAATGCGCGCGCTCCGGCCCTTCATTTTCTAATACTGATTCCATTGATTCCAACCACTCCTGGGTTTCTAATGAATCAATATCAATGTTTGGTAGATCTGACATATTGCGTTCTCTCCAATATCTTTATTTGTATTTAATATTTACCAATTCGGTATAAGCTAGGCTATACCACTGTATTTGTGCAAACTGTCTTTCTTGAGTTAATAGTACTGACTCTAGTTAAGTTTGCTGTTAAATTTTTCTTACATCTAATTCTAATTTTTGCACGTTGTTATGTGCTGTTGTGTAATCATTGAGTAGCAATAATGATTACATTCGTCTCATGGAACGTTCCATACGACTATTTTCTTGGGTTAACTTTAATAAAACTTCTTCAATAAAAGCGAGGTGGCGGTGACTTGCTCCCCAAGCTTTTTTAGGTTGTCCGCTCGATATTGCCTCGAGTAAGCTCTTTCTATAATCAGTTATCTTGCTAAAGATATCAGGGCGTTTAGCTAAAACTGTTAAGTTTTGTTCTATATTGTCTATCAATAAAGCCGACATACTTCGTGCAGTATGTAATATCACAGCGTTATGAGATGCCGCACATATCACAATGTGAAATTCATAAACAGCTTCGGCTTCTAAGCGAAAATTGTTTTCTAACTGGCTACTGCCAATGAGATCATGTTTGGCATGAATGAGATCAAAGTCGGCACTAGTACCTCGCATCGCGGCATAATAAGAAGCCATGCCTTCCATACCATGACGAAATTCTAATAAATCAAATTGTGATTCATTACTATTTGCCATTAAATCGAATAAAGGCTCAGCAAAAGATTTCATGATTGTTTTGGTTACAAAAGTTCCGCCACCTTGTTTGCGAGTTACTAACCCTTTGGCTTCTAATTTTTGTACCGCTTCTCTTAAAGAAGGCCTAGAAACTTCAAATTGTTTCGCCAGCTCTCGCTCAGGTAATAACTTCTCACCCGGCTGTAAGCTACCTTCAATAATCATGTTTTCTAGTTGCGCTAGAATAATGTCAGATAGCTTTTGCTGTTTTAATGGTTGTGGCATTAACGGTATAACCTTGATTCATGTATTATCTGTTTTAGCGACAAATCGCCTATGATTTTAGTGGTAAATTGGTAAGACCATTAAAGTTACAGACAATAAAATAGCAAACAAACGCCATATTTGCAATGTAATTTAGTTGAAGGTGGTTATTAAAGCAAGGTAATTTACTGAGAAATACGGCGATAAAAATAGAGTTTAAACTTTAAACGAGTGTTTAATTTAAGTATTTAAAAGTAATGGTCTTACCAATGTAAGGAGGATTTCAAAAGGTATTTAGGGGCTCTAAATTTAAATAAGATACCCCTTACAAGCTACTTGCTGCTTAGTTTACAATACCCATTAAGGTGAGTATTGAGATCACGGCTAGTAATAATAATACATTACGCTTAGCTAGACGAACTAGCAGGCATGGCTCTGCAGTACAGTCTTCTTCATCAACCATAATGTCTTCTGACTTCTGAGCTACATCAATTAAAATTTCATGAGTAGGTTTCTTACCATCAAACAAGCTTTCTAACCAAATAGGTAAGGCCTTTGAAAAGTGACCAACGAACATATAGCCAAATGAAGTTATACGAACAGGCAACCAATCAAGATAAAACAATACATCATGATAATTTTTACAGCCGGATGAAAGATCGGGCACATCGGGTTGAGCATTTTCCGTGGTTATTTCATCTGCTTCTTCAACATTAAGTTGGCTTTCTTCAGCTTGTGTTTCATTTGAACAGCCATTTTGTTGTTCTATCACGGTTGTTAGCAATCGATAAAATACAACGCCGGCAGCACCAAAGGTGATAAAAAATAACATAATAGCGATATAGTAACGGTAATTCAGCCAAATAAGTGCCTGACCAAACCCCATTTGAGGTAAGTTTTTATCTTGCAATAATTGCTGATGATGCAACTCAGTTGTTGTCGTTTCACCACGAAAAGCAGAATGTAAATATTGCTTATAGCTATCCCTGATAGAGATACAGCCAAAACTGACAATAAGTATTAGCGTCGAAATAATTAAATGCAATAAACCATCACCTACTATGGATAATATTGCGTAGACAACGGCAACCGGAATAAGCAAAAAAATGCTGTAACTGAGGTTGCTATCTTTTAGTTGTGATAATGTGGCATTATTTTGGAAGAAATTGACGTATTGCTGATAATAATGATCAAATCGCCACAGGGATGAGGATAATGATTTTTCCGCTATTAGGGCGATTAGTAAACTTAGTAAACTCATATAATTCTCTATAGGGTTATCTTGGTGTAGTTGCTTTTATTTTTGTTAATTTTTGTTGAAAATATTGCCAATCAAAAGCTTGACCGGGGTCGGTTTTTCTCCCTGGCGCTATATCACAATGACCAACGATATTTGCATCACTGATTAATGGGTAATTCTGTTGCAAACATTGTGTTAATTTTACTAGCTGCTGATATTGTATTTCTTGGTAAGGTAAATCGTCAGTTCCCTCAAGTTCAATACCGATAGAAAAGTCATTACACTTTTCAACCCCTTCAAAACAAGAAATACCAGCATGCCAAGCTTTATCGTCGAAGCTAACATATTGAATAATACTGCCATCTCGTCTAATTAAGCAATGGGCAGAGACTTGTAATGTAGCAATATCTGCAAAACTAGGATGATCATCAGGATTTAAAGTGCCTAAGAAAAGCTCATTTATATGGTTATTTCCAAATTCACCCGCAGGTAGTGAAATATTATGAATAACTAATAAACAGATCTTTTCCTCGAGCGAGCGAGGTGTAAAGAAGTCTGACTTTAGCTGTTTTATGCCTTGTAGCCAACCTTGCTTTATAGCAAAGCAAGGTAATAAATTATTACTTAATTCAGCTTTTTTCTGTGCGCTTAACGACATACAATACTTTTAGTTTCAATTATCTAATTTAATATTGATCTTATTATGACTGAAGATGACTCAACAAACAAAATAGGTAAAGCATTTGTTTGGCTAGCGTGGATTATGGCGCTAGTTTTATTAATGTTTGTTTTTCAGGGAGTACTTGATGAACAATATAACCCTAACAGTAGACCACAGGTTAGCTTAACTAGTGCTGGGCAAGCTGAAGTAGTATTAAAGCAAAACAGGCAAGGGCACTATGTTACACAAGGCTCTATCAATGAAACACCTGTGGTATTTTTATTAGATACAGGCGCGACACAAGTGTCAATTCCTGCCCATATCGCTGATGAATTACAGCTAGAAAGTTTTGGTAGCTATCCAGTACAAACAGCTAACGGTAACGTGACAGTATATAGAACTCAAATAGATCAGCTTAGCATTGGAAACATTTTCCTATATAATGTCGCGGCGCACATTAACCCTGGAATGAAAAGTGATTCGATTTTGTTAGGGATGAGCGCGTTAAAAAAAGTCGAATTTAGCCAAACAGGCAAACAACTTACCTTGCGAGAAACCCCTTAAAGGGCATAACTGGAAAAACCAATGCATACTGCTGAATTAGCCAAACTACAACAAGACATAACATCAACCGTTACTTGGGCGCTTAAAGAAGATTTAGGTATTAATGATGAGCAAACACCAAGCACCACTGACGATATAACGGCAATGCTTATCCCAGAAACCGAACAAGCTGTAGCTACGGTAATTACCCGTGAAGATTGTATTGTTTGTGGTGTGGCATGGGTTAATGAAGTTTTTGCCCAGTTAGATGCCGCCGATATTGATAATGCCAATACTAAAATAACCTGGTTTGTTAATGATGGCCAAATGGTGAAAGCTAATACCACATTATTTGAATTAGAAGGTAATGCGCGAACATTACTTACAGGTGAGCGTAGCGCATTAAACTTTTTGCAAACGCTTTCTGGAACAGCAACCCTGACAAGTCATTATGTGAAAGAGTTATCAGGTACTAATACTAAATTGCTAGATACTCGTAAAACTTTACCTGGCCTGCGTAGTGCACAAAAATACGCGGTACTTTGTGGTGGTGGCGTTAATCATCGTATTGGTTTGTTTGATGCATTTTTAATTAAAGAAAATCATATCGCTGCTTGTGGTGGTATTGCCCAAGCTGTTGCTACAGCTAAGCAAAATCATAGTGATAAAACAGTCGAAGTTGAAGTTGAGTTAATGGATGAATTACAACAAGCTCTTAACGCGGGTGCTGATATTATTATGTTAGATAATTTTACGCCAGCTATGATTGAAGAAGCTGTCACTGCGACCCGAGGCAAAGCTAAATTAGAAGTATCCGGTAATATGACGATAGAGATATTACAAGAATATACTAAAGCCGGAGTAGATTTTATTTCTTCTGGAGCGCTCACTAAACATGTACAAGCCGTTGATTTGTCCATGCGTTTTAAGTAACAGCCTACTTTGAATAAATGGAACATCTAGGTTAGGCAGTTGTTAAACAACTTGTCAGCATCAATACTAGCCTAGATGTGATCTAAGTAATTATTTATACAATCACTATTGTCACTTCACATTATGTCAACTTTACCTCATCAATTTGCATTAACGCTAGACAGCCCGACAGTAGCTGATTTTATATCGTTAAGAACTCAAGTTGGTTGGGAGAGTCCTGCAGAAAATAATGTTAAATTAAGTCTGCAAAATAGTCTTTTTCATGTTGCTATTTACGATAACGAAAAGCTTATTGCCATGGGCCGAGTTATTGGTGATGGCGCTATGTACTTTTACATTCAAGATGTCGTCGTTGCTCCCGACTATCAAGGTCTGGGGCTAGGTGCAACATTGATGGATAAAATAGAGCATTACCTATCCGTTACTGCTAAACAAGGAGCCACTATAGGACTTCTCGCTGCGAAAGGGAAAGAGCCCTTTTATGCTCGTTACGCCTATCTTGAAAGACCTAACCATTCCTTAGGAAATGGCATGTGTAAATTCCTATAAGTTTTCCAGTTAACTTCACTTTGATCACTTACTATTTCTCTGTCATTTGAGCTTACATTTATTGGTTAGCTAAGCCATTATCCCAAGTTGAGGTTAAATCCCCTCTATCGCAGCGGCGATTTTGTGTTAATTAATCGTATGATTTAGATGTTTAAATTGTTAATGTTTGTCTATTCAACATGGTATAAATATTACCATTGAAAAGTAGAAGATTCTTATAAGACATTATCAGTTAGAGAATTAAGGAACCGACATGGAAAAACTTAAGTCAATTGTTTCATTAGTGACGTTAAATGCCATTGCTTTTAGCAGTTTTGCATTTGAAGGGTTAAGTAATGAAGAAGTCGCCAAAAAATTAAATAATCCTATTGCAGCTATGATCAGTGCGCCTATTCAAATTAACTATGATGAAAATTATGGTCTTGATGAAAAAGGCTCTCGGTTAATGGCCAATATTCAGCCTGTTATTCCTATTGAGTTAAATAAAGATTGGAATGTGATTTCCCGTACCATTTTACCTGTTATTAGTCATGATACTGGCAATGAGAGCTTCTCAGGTATTGGTGATATTGTGCAATCAGTATTCTTTTCTCCTAAAGCTGCTACCGATAATGGTTGGATATGGGGAGCGGGGCCCGTGTTATTACTTCCCACCGCCTCTGAAGATAATTTTGCTTCGGATAAATTTGGCTTAGGGCCGACAGCGGTTATTTTAAAACAAGAAAACGGCTGGACTTATGGTGCTTTAGCAAATCATATTTGGAGTGTCGCTGGCGATAGTGACGCGGCAGACGTTAACGCCACTTTTGTGCAGCCTTTTATTGGCTATACCTGGCCAACAGCAACATCTCTATTCTTTAACAGTGAAACTACCTATGACTGGGAGCGTGATGAAAAATCTGTGCCGTTGAACTTAATTGCCAGTCAAGTTGCTCGAGTTGGTAGCCAAACATTAAGTTTTGCATTGGGCGCTAGGTATTGGCTTGATAGTCCTGATGGTGGTCCTGAAGGCCTAGGTGTAAGATTTGCAGTCACTTGGCTCATTCCAAAATAATAAGGACATAGTAATGCGAAACATTCAAATAATACTATTAACGCTGACGATTTCAGTGGCTAGTTTTATCGTCAATGCAAAAACCAATAAAGAAATTAATGAATTAACGGTTTATATCGCTAAAAAAATTATCACTATGGACGAAACTATTCCTGAGGCAACGGCCGTTGCTGTCGCTCATGGGAAAATAGTGTCAGTAGGCTCACTAAAGTCTTTAGCCCCTTGGATGAAAGATCGAAAAGTGGTTATTGATGAAACCTTTAAAAATAAAGTATTAATGCCAGGTTTTATCGACCCGCATGTTCACCCTTCGTTACCTGCTATTTTAACGCAGTTTCCATTTTTAGCCCCCGATGATTGGCATATCCCTACGGGTGATTTTCCAGGGGCTAAAAATCACCAAGAGTATATTGCTAGTTTGAAAAAACAAGTAGCGGCTTATCAAAATGACTCTACAAAAGATCAGAATATTCCGTTTATCAGCTGGGGCTTTCATCAGTTATGGCATGGTGAGGTTTACCGGCCAATACTTGATGATTTATTTCCTAATACACCGGTTATTCTTTGGCACCGCTCATTTCATGAGTTAATTGCCAATACCAAGGCGATAGAGCTACTCGGCGTTACAGAAGCAGAAATAGCGCCTTATGCTCATGATATCAATTGGCAAAGAGGGCAGTTTACGGAATATGGCGCTAAAGTCGTTCTTGTACCTAAATTAATGCCGAAAATCATGACCCCTAAATCATATGCTCAAGGTATGGAAAGTTTTGTTGAAATGCTCCATCTAGGCGGTGTTACTTCAGCAATGGATATGGGAATTGGTATTTTTGGTGATCCAGAAGCCGAAATCGCTATGGTGAAAAAAGCCATGGCAGATGCGCCTGCGCGCATAGTATTAACGCCTTTTATCACCGACTTTCTTACGCGAAAAGTTTCGCCAGCAGAAGCATTAAAACAAGTGCAAACATGGGAGGCTGCGAGTAACGATAAAGTCATGTTGGATGGTCACTTTAAATTGATGATGGATGGCGCTGCTTTTTCTGGCTTAGGCCAAATGGACTTCCCGGGTTATATCGATGGTCATCAGGGTATTTGGATGTCGCCACTAGAAACAACTTATAAATACGCTGAAACATTTTGGAATGCAGGTTATCAGTTACATGCTCATACCAATGGCGATAAAAGCACTGATGCGCTAATTAGTTTAGTGGCGCGCTTACAAAAACAAAAACCACGTTTTGATCATCGTACGCTATTAGAGCATTTTTTATATGGCACTGAAGATCAAATGCACCAAATGGCGGCATTAGGAATGGGCGTTTCGGCAAACCCTTATTATCAATATATTCTTGCTGATATGTACGCAGAGAATTGGCTAGGTGAAGATCGTAGCCGAAATATGTCACCCTTAGCAGGTGTCGGCAGAGCAGGCATGCGTTTAGCTTTACATTCAGACGCACCTATGGCGCCATTAAGTCCACTGACGTTAGTATGGGCAGCCGTAAATAGAACAACCATCAATGGCAATCAAAATGCGAAAACGCAGGCGATTAGCGTTGACGAAGCATTAAAGGCGGTAACAATAAATGGTGCTTGGGCGATGAGAAAAGAGGACAGCATAGGCTCTATTCGTGTCGGTAAAAAAGCTGACTTTGTTGTGCTTGAACAAAACCCTTATAAAGTGCGAAAAAGTAAAATTAAAGATATCGCAATTTGGGGAACGGTTTTCGAAGGTAAGCTTTACCCGATAAAACATTGAAAGTAACCAGCCCAACAGGTGAGTGAAAGAAAATACTAACTTTCACTCACTAATTCTACCGGAATGTCCCAGCTAGTTACTAACTGCTGACCTTGCCAATCTTCTATAGTTAGCCATAATTTATCTTCTTTTTTTATCGTTTTAGGTGCAATAGCATGAACTTCTTGACCATGTTGACTACCGTGTAAAATCCCACCATCACCTGTTTGTAATTGTGCTAATGGCAAAGGCTTAACACCTATATTTAGGTAGCCTTGGCGAATGTCGGCAACTTTGCCTTGACTAAAAATAAGGAAAAAATCTTTAGTGTAAATGCCATCATGCAAGTAAGGAACTTCCAGGTTATAAGGCATAGGCGCTATTTCAAATGCTCCTAAGGTTTGTTTCTCCCATGTGTCCGGAAACTGTGGAAATAAAGATTGATAAAGAAAATAAACAGATAACAGCAAAACAAGGCTATTTATTTTATATTTATATCGATTCCAAAAGGTATTGCTGATACGTGCCATTAAATTGTTTCCTGCTGAGTCAGTGAGGTTTCTCTATTTGCCATTTTTGATGATTTTAATGTCTGGCCTCTGGTAGCTTTTACTGTACGACTTCCCCACATTAAAAATCCAGTGATAGACATACCAGTTAAAATCACCCCAAAAATAAACCAAATTATTTTCGTCCAAATACCGCCAATTGTTCCGTAATGCAGTGGGTTAGCAATATGAGATAAGGTTTGTATGGCATTCATTTTTGCTGGTGATCTTTCACTTTCAATGTTACCAGTCCAAGGGTTAACGATGACACCATAGGAGTATTGATCAAAGAAAATAAAATCACCTTCACCATAGAGTTTATAAGTATCTCTATTATGCTCTGGTGGCATGATGTAGGTGGCTTTAAAGTCAGGAAACTTCTGCTGAGCAATAGTCAGTGCATCAGGTAAGGTGACAGGTTTTACCGGTATGTTCTTACTGCCGATTGGTAATTGAGCTACTTTAACCAGAGGAGGGTGAGGCTCGATATCAATGTGGTTATGCCACAACATAGCTTGTACTAGATACCATAAACCAGTAAGGCTCATCAGTATTAAGAACCAAATGGACCAAACTCCCGACAATTTGTGTAAATCAGCCAGTAGTGTTTTTTTTCCTTGATTAAGGCGTAGTTTTGGCTGAGTGAATGCACGCCAAAACTTTTTATAAACAATAAGACCTGTGATCAGTGCTCCTAACATAACAATTGCCATAGCGCAGACAAGGTAATAGCCGACACTATAACTATTTTGCCAAGGAAATAATAACCAGCCATGTAATGAGCGCATAAAGTTAATGAAGGTCATCCCTTCAACAATGGCTTGAATATCTCCTGTGTATTGATTGACATAAGCAATAGCAAAAGGTTTATCGCTGTCGGTAAAAATGACCGCATTGACCAAGTATGACTCGAAATTCATCGCAGTACTTACTTTTGCTGTTGGGTATGCTTTTTCAACAATAGCTATAAGCTCAGGCATGGTTTTTTCAGGTAGCGCATTTGGGTTAACTGCCCGTGCTGATGGATTGGTGAGCCAAGTTAATTCGTGGCTGATTACAGAGATGGTACCTGTTAAACACACAAAGCAAAAAATTACCCAAATAGGCAAAGAAAACCAACCATGTAGCTGGAACCAGAAACGATTAGAGAGTTTTACCATGATAAATCCGCGTTATTGCGTGTCTGCTTAACTGTAATTTAGCGTGCATAGTAATCTTCTCAAGTTTAATTATCAATCTAATCTTATCGATAATCATTGTTATTTGTATTTTTGAGTAATAATGATAATGGTTATCATTTACATGGTTGATTGTTTAGATGTACAATATGCGCGATTAAATTCTTATAAAAAATATCTAAGGGTAAACATGAAACTTAAACGTACTTTTGCATTATCTGCATTAATGTTAGCCATGGGCTTTCAAGCCCATGCAGAAGAAGTTAATTCTGAAACTATGGTTGAAGCAAATGAAGAGTCAATTGAGAAAATATTAATTGTTGGCGTTCGCTCTGACCGAGTTAGCAAAGGAGCTACAGGCTTAACTATGGAGCTAAATGAAACACCACAGTCCATTAGTGTTGTTACTTCTGATCTTATTAAAAATTTCGCTGCCAGTGATATAAATAGTGCATTGAATATGGCAACTGGTATTACGGTTGAAAAAGGTGAAACTAACCGAACTAGTTATACTTCGCGTGGCTTTGATATCAAGAGTACCCAAATTGATGGTGTTGGATTGCCTAACAGCTGGGGATTAGTAACTGGCGCAGTCGATAGCTATGGCTACGAAGAGATTGAAGTTATTCGTGGTGCTAATGGGCAATTAACTGGTGTCGGAAACTCTGCGGGTACCCTTAACTATGTTCGCAAACGCCCTACTAATGAAAATGAAGGAGAGGTTGCTTTAGCCCTTGGTTCATATGACTTTAAACGTTTACAAGCTGATTATTCATTATTGTTAACTGATAGTGGCAGTTGGGCAGGACGTTTTATCGCTGCGGTTGAAGATAAAGAATCATACCTTGACGGTTTAGAAGATGAGCGTACTTATATCTCAGTTATTGTTGATGGTCAGCTCACGGATAATTCGGCATTAACTTTTGGTGCTTCATATCAAGAAACTGATAGCGATGGTGTAATGTGGGGTGGTTTAGTCTTTAATTATAGTGATGGTACTCAGGCGGAGTGGGATGTGAGCGCTAGCCCAACTCAAGAATGGACATCATGGGATACCACTAAATTAGATGCCTTTATCGAATATCTTTACGAATTTGATAATGATTGGGAAATTAAAGCCACATACACGCGACAAGATTCTGAAGATCAAGGTGAACTATTTTATATTTATGGCGTGATTGATAAAGAAACCAGTTTAGGTTTAATGGGGTACCCAGGGGCATGGGATGGTGAGTTTAGTGCTAATTTATTTGATGTCACCAGTAAAGGCAATTATACCTTGTTTGGTCAAGAGCATGAGTTAACTCTTGGAGCGAGTATATCAAAAAGTAATGATGTAACGATTAATCGCTCAAACACTGATTACAGCATCCCTGCTTGGGGAGCCTTACCTGCTTTTCCTTATGACCTAGATGTAATTCCTGAGCCTGAATGGAGTGATCCGACAAGCTACTCAGACATTGATGTCACCCTAACGCGTGTTTTTGGTTCGACTAAGCTAAATGTAACAGATGATTTGTTTTTGGTTGCAGGTTTTAATGCGGTTGAATATAAACGTGAAGGTTATAGTAACTATACCGTTGATGTTGATAATGATGAAAATGAAGTGAGCCCTTATCTTGCGGCAACTTATGCGATAACTGAAGATATTAATGCTTATGCAAGTTATTCAGATGTTTATCAGCCGCAAGAACAGTACAACTATGACGGCGAATTTTTAGACCCAAGCAAAGGCGTTAACTATGAAATTGGTTTAAAGACTCAATGGTTTGATGATAACTTACTTGCTACGTTCGCTGTGTTTAGTGGCGAGCAAGAAAATATTGCAGCCTACGCCGGTATTAATGCCTCAGGGTTTAATTATTATGAAGGTACAAATGTCGAATCAAAAGGTTTTGAATTTGAAATGACAGGGCAGATAACTGAAAATATTAATACTGTACTTGCTTATACTTATGTTGATATTGAAGATGAGCAAGGTGAAACTGCTAACGAATGGGTTGCTAGAAACGTTGTTAATTTTTCACTTGATTATACCTTGCCAGCATTACCTGAAATTATCTTAGGTTTTGGTGGTAAATGGCAATCAAAAACGGAAAATGCTACCTATGCATTAACACAAGACTCTTACGTATTGATCAATGCTTTTGCCCGCTGGAATATCTCAGAGCAACTGGCGGTTCAAGCTAATATTGATAATATCACGGATGAAAAATATATCACGAGTTTAAACAGTGTTGGTTATTACGGCGCACCAGTAAATGGAAAAATAAGCGTCAGTTATAATTTTTAACTTGTTGGCGATATAAACGCATTAAGCTACTAGCCTAATGCGTTTTTTCTTTGAATGGAGTATTTAATTTACTTTAATTTTTTAATAAATGTTTGTCTAAACTTAGCGAGTTTAGGTGATACAACAGCTTGGCAGTATCGATTTTCAGGATTTTTGTTAAAGTAATCTTGATGATAATCTTCACCGGAATAAAAAGTTACCGCAGCATTCCTTTGTGTGACTATGTCTTGCTCAAACATTTTATCAGTAATCATTTCATTGATGACCTTTTCAACGGTTTCTTGTTGCATAGCGTCATGATAAAAAACTTCTGAACGATATTGAGTGCCAATATCGTTGCCTTGACGATTGAGCTGAGTAGGATCATGTAAGGTGAAAAATATTTCTAAAATTTCTTGGTAACTAATAATGCTAGGGTCGAATGTTAATTGAACAACTTCAGCATGGCCCGAGTTACCTGAACATACCTCTTCGTAACTTGGCGACGTTGAGTCTCCTCCCATATAACCTGAAATTGCAGAGGTAATGCCTTTCACCTGTGAAAATGCACTTTCTATACACCAAAAACAACCACCAGCTAATGTGGCTATTTGTGTTGTACTCTTGGAGCTTGATTGATTTTTGTCTGTCATAATTTAGTTCTCTAATCTTAGCGTCTATGAAAAGAAATTGCTTCTTAACCAAAAGGGTTTACTTCTAAACCATAAAGTAACTATCCACTTTTCACCGGTAGTAACTTCACTACCACGATGTAAGCTTTCAGTAAGTCTTTTTCCTTGGCTATCACAATTATTGAATGAGATAACATTACCTTGCTTAGGCTCGATACTGATAAAGGGTTTTTTAAACTCTGTATTTCCGCCGGTAAAATCATCATTAAGGTAAAAAATAGCGGTTTTAACGCGTTGGCCAAATTGCTCTATTTGTTGTTGAATACTGTTATTGTGCGGGTATAACGCATCATAATGCCAATGATAATATTGATTTTGTTGATAAGACAATATGACGGCAGGCTCGGCAAATTTAATAGAAGTACCCATGGAAATAGACATTAATCTTTCCAGTAACGCCAAAGGTAAAAAGCCATTGGGTAACGATGTCATAAAGTGACGGTTATTTCTAATTGACTTATCTTTACTACCAGCCCCGCCATCACCAAATAAAGTCACTTCTTTTAAATGAGGCTCTGCTTGGCTTTTGAGAGAATCTAACAAACTTTGTGGTACATTTAAACGAGAAACTTGCATATCTACTTCATCGTTTTTTCGAGTGACTGCTTTGGCTGACAGGAGATTAAATTGCTGCAAAATCTTTTCAACCCGAGCAGTCGAAAATTGCTTGTTTTGCTGTTTTACTTTATTTAATGTTTCAAGGAACTTGGTTTTAGTATCCTGTGTATGATCTATGGTTAATGCTGACAAATACTCTTCTAGCTCAGCTAGCATAGTTAATTGCCATGTATCGGCAAATGATAACACTAAGGCTAATTCATATTGACTGGCTTGAGTTCTGACCGTATGGATTAACCATTGCTGGCAAAAAGCCGCGCTGGTATTCGCGTACTCTAAAATCCACTGTCGATTTAACTGACCAAAATATTTTTTTTCTAGAAGCTGTAAGAAAGTCATATCAACAGTGGTAATTCCTGCTTTAATACCAATTAAAGGTTTTCGCGCATTATATGATTTTAAATCAAGAATAAGCTAAAAACATTAGGTATGATAGAAAATAAATAGATTTTAGTTTTGACGCCATGTCACCATTTTTCAAAATAAATAAATTTGCCGCTAACTTAACCTCAAATAGACAAATTCAATTCGTACTGGCCTTGCGTAGCGCGGCAATCTTAGTGCAGTTTTTATTGATTTTATTTGTTAATCTTGGTTTAAGTTATGAGTTGCCTTGGGCGCCACTTTTCAGTGTTATAGTTTTAGAGCTAATCTTTACCCTAGGCAGTTTTTTACTTTATCGGCGCCAGCAACAAATTAGTCAATCAGCGCTACTGGTGCAAATTTGTGCCGATATTTTATTTTTATCTTTATTACTCTTTTTTAGTGGTGGCGCAACCAATGCATTTGTGTCGTTATTACTACTCCCAATTGCGATTGCTGCGGTTACTTTAACACCATCATTACTTGCCCTTGTTGCTGCTTTAGCCATTACTTCCTATAGTGTTTTGCTTTGGTTTTTACCCATGAGTGTTATGCATGGCAACATGCAGGGACACTTTATTGGTATGGGGATAAACTTTTTATTTTCCGCTCTAGTGGTCGCTGTTGTTGTTGGAAAAATGTCTCGTAGTATCAATCAACATGAACTCGCGATTGCCGCTTATCGTGAAAATCTATTAAAACAAGAACAAGTAACCTCTCTTGGGGTTGCATCAGCACAAGTCACTCACCAATTAGCGACACCTATTGCTACCGTGCAGCTACTTGCTGATGAGCTGGAAGAGGAGTTTCCCAACAATCTCATTATTACTGATATGCAAAGCCAGCTAAAACGCTGTACTGACAGTTTAACTTCATTTCGGACCATGGTATTTGATATTAAAGAGCAAACCAGTAAAGCATCTAATATCAGTGCGTTACTTGATGAAATATTAGAAAATTTACGGGTAAACTACCCGGACATCGAAGTGGAGTTGATCAAAGCACATCAAGACGATGTTAATGTTATGACAGATGCGGCGCTACTACCGGCTATTTTAAATTTAATAAATAATGCAGTAAGAGCAACAAAAATAAATTATGCTAGCAAAATTACTTTAACCAGTGAAGTGAGTGATAATAATTGGCAATTTATCATTCGAGATTATGGTTTAGGTTTTACGCTCGAAAAATTAAAGCAGTTAGGTGTTAAACCTGTCAGTAGTGAGCAAGGTTTAGGTATGGCTGTTTTTCTGAGTCATGCAAGTTTAGAGAACTTAGGTGGTAAGTTGGCGTTAACTAACCATCAACAGGGTGGCGCATTAGTTACCTTAAGTTTACCTATTTAATATCAGGGAATTTAACAGGATTACAGATGACAAAGAAATTACTACTGGTAGAAGATGACGCCATTTTTGCAAATACACTAATGCGCCGATTAACAAAACATAATTTTGAATGTCAGCATGTGGAAACTAACTCTGAAGCGTTGTTAGCTTGTCATCGATATCAGCCAGATTATATCTTGCTAGATATGAAACTCGCTCAAGAAACAACGTTGAGTATCATAACACCTATAAGACAATCTTTACCTAATAGCCGAATCATTTTGCTAACCGGTTTTGCGAGTATCACCACCGCGGTTGATGCAATAAAGCTGGGTGCAGATGATTATTTGTCTAAACCAATAGATACCCGAACTTTATTAGCCACACTAAATGAGAGTAAAGCTTCTTTAATTTCAACAGATACACAATCAGATGGTGAAACAATGTCTGCTGAACAAGTGCAGTGGCAACATATTCAGCAAGTATTAAAAGCCAATGATGGTAATATTTCGGCTACGGCTAGACAGCTTTCAATGCACCGAAGAACGCTACAAAGAAAGCTGCAAAAACGCCCGATAAGCTAAAAATTATACGCGACATGTTGATGAAACCTAACAATCATCTCTTCCTTTACTGGCTCCATCTCTAATTCTGTCGCCATTAGACGTAATGCCTGCTCTATTTGATTTAAAAAGCGACCAAAGCCATATTCTGTTTGGTTTTTATCGGTTGCAACAAAAACCAATTGAATAGTATCTACTAATTCGTTTGCATCCCATTTACTGATTATGCCACATGGGTTTTGCTCAGGGTTGTATCCAAGCATTTGTAACTCACCAATGCGTGACACTATATCGTGTAAACTAAAACGAATAATAGGCACTAAACCATTAGCAATTAAAGCACCGTTATTTAAATTATAATGTTTAGATGCTTGAGTAAAAGTATCTGTTATATAGGCGTAAAGTGGATTGTAAGGGTCACTTGAATGGGGATCTACTTCCACCATGTTCAATAACCTATTTGATATCGGTAAACTGATGGTAGCATAGGTCATTGCTGAGTGGTGTTCCGGTAAGCTCACATGTTTACTGGCATAACGCTGAGCAATAGGGCGTAGCTTATGTGCGTGACTAGTGAGGCTGTTATCTGCATTGTTAGGCTTATGTTTTGCAAATAAATCATAAGTAATATGCTGATGATCGCGAAGACGAATATCAGCACAATCAACAGTGATATCTCTAGCATAACTTTTAACTAATTGAGCCACTTTTGAATGAAACCTTGCGGCATTATCTCTGATATCGCTACCTGTTGTTAAAAACAATAAAGCTATTTTTTTAGCACGTTTATTAACATCGAAAAATGACTTCTTTAACTGGTGTGTTTCAGGGTTATAATAAAAGAGAATTTGCTGATTAGTTTGCCATTGGTGCATTTCTTGATTAAAACGAACACGAGCGAGTTTGTCATTGGCGATAAATTGACAACTTTCTATTTCAAACCTATCACACAGGTCAAAAAATGTTTCTGCTAACGTGTGATAAAAATCATAATATCCGTGCGCTTGCTCAGATGTGGATTTTGGTAAGAACTTACTAAGTAACTCATCAGTTATGGCAAATTCGGCCAAAATATATTGATTGTCTCGAGCATTACTCGGAATATAACTTTTATGCGCAGCACTACGTTTTCTAATAATAGACATAGTTTTCCTTGCGTACTTTTGGGTAAATTTAAATTGCGCTAATTGTAGGGACTGAAGATGACACTTTTATGTCATCCTCAAATAAATTCATCACAACAAGCTTCAGCTTCATCGTATATACAAGGGATAAAATTTTGTTAGCAGATCAACAATCATTGATAACGGCAGTAAATACAACTATGCCATTTGGTAAATATGCAGGAAGAAAACTATTACAACTCCCTGAGCCTTATTTAGTATGGTTTAACAGTAAAGGGTTTCCTGAAGGAAAGTTAGGGGAGCAATTAGCACTTATGTATGAAATAAAATTAAATGGCTTAGAAGGAATGTTAAAGCCATTATTAAGAGAAGATTAAGCTTACTTATAAATTAATTATTTCTAATTTTTCGTATTTATATAACGTCTTATTCTAATAAAAAACAGTTGCATTTTTATAAAGAGTTGTTTTTTTTGAGAGAAGTTTTCTGATGATAAAATAGACAATATCAAATATCTTTTAAAGAATTTTTTATGACATATTCATGATAAATTTTTACTTGCATCGAAGTGATAATTATTTTTAAATGAGTTGTCAGCGAGTCAATTTATAAAACAAAACTGACCACAACGTAGTTAGAGTTATTATTTTGCTAATTAAGATAACTCTTTATTTTAAAAGATATTTTATATAGTTACGAGGTGTTTTAAAAATGAAAAGACAGAAAAGGGATAAACTAGGAAGGGCACACTCCAATGGATATCAAGCTGGACTTAGCGGCAAATCGAAGGACAATTGTCCTTATGAAAGTCTTGATGCCAAATCGCAATGGCTCGGAGGATGGCGAGAAGCAGTAAGTGATCGAAATATGGGGTTATTTAAATAATTTTTCGTACGGATATTTTTAGCACAACGTCGCTCTGATTGTTTGTTGAATCAGAGCCTTGTGCTGTTATAGTAAGCAACTTTTCCTTGATAAGCAGATACGCTCTTTATTTGTAAACCTTCAACCTGCCAATTACTCTATTCCCCACATGCAGCACAGTGTTTTTGTTTTTTCATGGTAAATTGCTGCCAGCGATTTGCTAGGCCATCGAATAAATTCAACTGGTTTACTTGAGCAGGGTTCCCCGTTAAAACTTTAATCGCTTGCAATGCTTGCGTACCGGCAATAATGGCTAAAACGGGGCCGAGAATCCCTATGGTTTGACAATTATTTGTCGGTGCTTTTTCTGTCGCTGGAAACAAACAATGATAACAAGCACTGTTTGCATTTCTTGGATCGACAAGTAGTTGTTGACCATCAAACCCTGTGGCAGCACCGATAACCAAGGGAACTTTATGAGTAACACATGATTGATTAATAAGGTAACGGGTTTGAATGTTGTCAGAGCAATCTAAGACTAAGTCAACTTGTGGGAAATAGTAGTCACATAACTCCTGATCTAACATCTCACTGATCGCCTCAACCTCACTATCGGGATATTGCTCTCGCAACTTTTCGGCAGCGGTATCGGCTTTGTTTTCATTGATATCTTGCTCACAAAATTGAATTTGTCTGGGTAAATTACTCAATTCAACGGTATCGCCATCAGCTAGGAATATAGTGCCAATGCCTGCAGCGGCTAAATATAAACTAACAGGGTTACCTAAGCCGCCAACACCAACAATTAATACCTTGGCATTGCGCAACGATAATTGACCTTGAGGGCCAATTTTGTCCATCATAATTTGTCGAGAATATTTTAACTGCTCTTGAGTTGTTAACACGTTTTTACCTTTTTGTTGATGAACTCGTTAATATAGATAAGTGCGCACGGCACTGGCTTTAAACTGCAAATACACATCTTGATTAATAGTCAGCGCTAGTTTTTGTTGTGAAAAAGTGCTGATAGCGACAAAAAAAGTTTGCTCATTATCACCTTTTTCCCCACATATCGTAGTGAGCAATACTTTGTTACCCATGATGTCAATGGCGACTATTTTGGCTAAAAGGTGATTCACAATTGAAGAATTAGCTGGCTCTGTTAGAGAAATACTAATATCTCTGGCTAAAATAAAGCAACGTAATGTTTTTTCACTAATCGCTATGTCTTTTGCCTCGATGGCAGGTAAGTAAATAGTATTGCAGGGGGTACCTGATGGGCTTAACGATAGCTCTGCTAAACCATGGCCATTATTTAGCGTTTTAATGGGTAGTGATAAGCTAGTTTGTTGGTGACAAATTTCATCAATTTGTCCTGATATTTGATTATGGTTTAACTCATGTATCATTTGATGAATACCACCATAACCAATAACTTTCCCTTGCGATAACACCAATAGCTTGTCGCATACTTGTTGTAATTCATCTACAGAGTGACTGACGTACAAAATGGGAAGTTGTAACTCATGCTGAATAGTATGTAATAACTTAAGTAGAGTCACTTTTGCTTGGCGATCCAGTGCGCTTAAGGGTTCATCAAGCAATAATAATTTTGGCTCAGCTAAAATGGCGCGGGCTAGGGCAACTCGTTGCTTTTGTCCGCCAGATAGTTCATCAATGGGTTTATTTAATAAGGCATCTAACTCAGTCAATTTGATTATTCTATCAATTGATAAGCGCGATGTTTTGCGGCGCTTTAACGCAAATCTTAAATTATCTAAAACGTTCAGGTGAGGGAATAGACGGGTATCTTGAAATACTATGCCTATTTCTCTATGTTCAGGATTGACAAAAGTATCAGTGTCGCTGTTGATTAGGATTCGATCATTAAAAGTAATATCACCGGTAATGTTTTTTTCTAAACCTGAGATAACACGCAATAAAGTTGACTTGCCAGAGCCAGAGTGCCCAAAAATCCCAGTGATCCCTTGCAAAGTTAATTCTTGCTCGATAACAAGTTCAAAAGGCGGGAAGTTAACTTTCAAGTGTAGACTCAGCTTCATGACCTAGCCTTTTTAGTCACTTTTACTTTAGCGGTATTCAATAAATAAATAGCAGATAAAAGTACCATAGAGCCTATTAACAAACTCATGGCTAAAACATGCGCTTTGGCATAATCAAAGGCTTCTACATGATCAAAAAGTGCAATGGATAACACTCGAGTTTCACCAGGGATATTGCCACCGATCATCAGGATCACTCCAAACTCACCAACCGTATGAGCAAAGCCTAAACTAGCGGCGGTAATAAAACTTGCTTTAGTGATAGGGAGGACAATATTGAAAAATCTATCTAGCGGACCTGCACCGAGCATTGCTCCTGCCTCAAGTAATGGCTCACCAAGTTGCTCAAAAGATTTTTGTAATGGTTGGACAACAAAAGGAATTGAGTAAAGCACCGAGCCAATAACAATGGCTGAAAAACTAAACGCAAGTTGTTGCCCTGTGGCTTGCTGCCAAAGTTGCCCAGGTAAATATTGTGGTGAAAAAGCGATAAGCAAGTAAAAGCCTAATACGGTAGGTGGTAACACTAGCGGTAGAGCAACAATGGCTTCAATAATTACTTTAAAGCGGCTTTGCATTTTAGCTAGATACCAAGCCAAAGGGGTGCCAATAATGAGTAAGATCACTGTGGTGATCCCTGCCATTTTTAATGTTGTTATTAGGGCAAGTAAATCTGGATTCATCATATATCAGAGCCACCAATATTTTGATTTTCTTGCTGAATACCTTGATTTGCATAGCCAAAACTAACAATGTTTTGTTGGATTTTTGGCGATAATAAATAATTACTTAATTGTTTAGCTTGAGCTTGATTCTTACTGTTTTTCAGAATGACCAGTTGCTGAGGAATGGGTTGATGATAACTACTTGGGATAATAGCGCCGCTTAAATTATTTAAAACCAACTGACTATTTGCTACCAAGCCACTGTTTACCGCTTGACTGCGTACTTGAGTGAAAGTTTGAGTAACGTTAATACCTTGAATTAGTTTAGCTTGGTATTGAGACCACAGGCTTAAGTGCTCTAGGGTTTCTTTTGCTGCTTTCCCATAGGGTGCAATATCTGGGTTAGCCATTGCAAAACGTTGAGGAATAATTGCCAAGTCATTTAACTTTGCTTGGTGAGTCATTGAAAATAAAGCAAGTTGGCCAACCGCATAAGTTTTCCGGCTGTTGCTGAGTATTAAGTTTTTCTGCTCAAGTTGTTCTGGCCTAACAGCGTCAGCAGCTAGGAAGATGTCAAAAGGCGCGCCGTGAGTTATTTGTAGATATAAGGCCCCGGTAGCACCACTAATTATTTGCGTTTCAATATTAGTTTGCTGCTGAAATTCTACTAATAGTTTTTTTAATGCTGGGGTGAAATTGGATGCGACAGCGATACGCAGAGGCTGTTTGTCATTACTGTAGACAACACCACTCAAACTGAAGGTTAATAAAAGAAGGACAATGTTAATTGCTAGTCGTAAAGAAGAGTTCATCTGTTACCATTTAGCTGCTTTATTTTCATCACTGCTTTTGGCATCGAGCCACTTCTTACCTTGCTCGCCACTTTCTTTTTTCCAAAAAGGTGCTTTTACTTTTAAATAATCCATAATAAATTCATTAGCGGCAAATGCATCTTGTCGGTGCATACTGGTTACCCCAACAAAGACAATTTGCTCACCAATAAATAACTCTCCAACACGGTGGATCACTTTAACTCTGCCTATATCCCAACGCTCTTTAGCTTGTTGGATAATCTTTTCTAAAGATTTCTCTGTCATTCCTGGGTAGTGTTCAAGCGTTAAACTACTCACTTGTTGCCCTTCGTTTTTATTACGAACACGGCCTGTAAACGTTACTACAGCGCCATCAATTGCATTATTTTGCTCAAGTAATGCAACTTCGTCAGCGAAATTAAAGTCAGTATGTTGAATCGAAATTTCTGTATTCATAAATAGTAAACTCTTGTGTACTTAGTTTATCCGCCGGTAACAGGAGGGAAAAACGCTACTTCATCGCCGGACTTTATCGCTTGTTCATTGGATACCATGTCATGATTCACCGCAGAAAGTAAGGCACTGTTAGCAAAGACTTGTTGCCATTTTTCGTCTTTGTTTGCCAAAGCGACTTTAACATCAGCAACTGTGGCAAGTTGCTCACTGTTGAGTGTTAATTCGCTGCAATTTAACTGCTCTCTTAAGGCTGCAAAAAATACCACTTTTATCATGATGTAATCCTATTTCTTCAACTTATTATTTGCTTTGCCAGTGGCCTGACTTACCACCTTCTTTGGTTAATACTTTTATGCCATGAATTTCCATGGCGGGATCTGCGGCTTTACACATATCAAATAAGGTTAAGCAAGCAACCGACACCGCGGTTAATGCTTCCATTTCAACACCAGTTTGACCGGTTAACCGACATAGGCTAGTGACTAAGACTTGTGAGTTTTCATCATCAAGGGTGAAGTCTACTTGTACTTTACTTAGCATTAATGGGTGGCATAAAGGAATTAAATCACTACACTTTTTAGCCGCTTGAATACCTGCAATACGTGCAACAGCAAAGACATCACCTTTTTTATGCTTTCCTGTGGTAATCAGTTCAAACGTGGCTCGATTCATAGTGATCAAGCCTTGCGCTGTGGCGGTACGTGAGGTCATAGCTTTTTGTGTGACGTCAACCATATTCGCCTCACCTTGTTGATTCAGGTGGCTTAATTCTACTTGTTGGCTCATTAGTTTCGACTCTCACATTGCTGTGCACTAAGGTTTAAATGTGGCACAAAATTACAAGGTTTGTGGCTAGCATCTAACTGCTCTTTAATAACTTTATCCCAAGCGGTTTTACAGGCATTGGTTGAGCCGGGCACACAGAGAATTACAGTTTTATTAGCGATACCACCAAAGGCACGTGATTGTATGGTTGAAGTGCCTATTTCGCTAAGAGATACATGCCTAAAGACTTCGCCAAAGCCTTCAACGTTTTTATCAAATAACGCCATTAGTGCTTCTGGGGTGTTATCTCGGGCAGTAAAGCCCGTTCCACCTGTTGAAATAATCGCGTTGATTTTATCATCGGCAATCCACTTTGAAACTTGCGCACGTAACTGGTAGACATCATCAATCACTATCGCCTTATCGGCTAGGTTATGACCTGCTGTTGTTAAGCGTTCAACAAGTGCTTGCCCTGAGGTGTCATTTTCTTCAGTTCGAGTATCTGATACCGTTAAAACCGCAATGTTTAAAGGGATAAAAGTTTTGCCGCCATGTGCTGACATAATGTTTCCTTTGAAAGTATCTTAAAGTGTGAAAAGTTTTTTAGCTTGTTGCCATTCATTTGGGGTATTGGTATTAAATAGCGTATTCGTATCGTTGATTTGGATAGCCTGATGCGGAATTTGTTTTAATAACCCTTTAAATGAAGGTCCTTTAGTAGCGAACCTTGCATGGCTTGCTTGGGTATTTGTTTTTCCAGTAAATGCTTGTGATAAAAATAATGCTAAATAGGCATTGTTGGGTAAATATAACGGAATATGGTGGCCGGAAAAATAGGTGGCTTTTTGACTTAATTCGCCTTTAACTCGTAAATCAGTTAATGCTTTGGCAGTCATAAAAGGCAAATCTACTGGGACTATAAGTAAAGATTTAGTCTCAGGGAATCGAGCCAAAACACTTAAAATACCAGCAAGGGGGCCACTTTGTTGAATATTGTCAGGGACATCATAATCATCGCCACTGACGATCACACTATCGACACCTGAGTCAGCTAAAGTTTGTTTAGAGAACTCAAGCATAGTACCGTTGACATGCTTTAATTTGGCTTTATCTTGACCCATACGTGATGATAAACCACCGGCAAGTACCACGCCCAAACAGTTATCTGATGCTTTCAATGTCATGTCAGCCGCCCAGCATGGCTAGATGTTTAGTGGCGCCTGTTATTTTCTCGTGTAGAAAATGTGTGGCTTTTTTATCGCCTAATAAAGAAAGTATTTGTGCTTGCAAAGGCTCTATATTATCACTTTGCATTTGTTCTCGCAGTGATAAACCACTTTCGCCAAATAAGCACAAATGTAGCTTACCTGAAGAGCTAACCCGCAAACGATTACAGCTATCACAAAAATCTTTTGAATAAGGCATGATTAGACCAATTCTCCCCTGATAATCAGGGTGATAAAATTCTTGTGCAGGGCCAGAAGATTTGCTTTGAATCACAGGTAGCCAGCCATCTAAGATCAGGTTTTGTTTAATACGAGAGCCTTGTACGTGTTGAGCATCAAAAAAGGCTTGGTTATCACCGGTTTGCATCAATTCAATAAATCGTAACGTAACCGGAGTATCTTTTAACCAATCTAAATAGCTTTGAATATCTTTACCGCTATACTCGCGCATCAATACGGTATTCACTTTCACTGATGGGCGACCATCAGCCAGTGCCATATCAATACCTTTTAAAATAGTATCAAGCTTGTTATGTCCAGTGATAGCCAAAAACTGTCTCGGATCTAAACTATCTATGCTGATATTAATAGCATCTATACCGGCATCTAACCAATCAGGTAAATGCTGAGGTAGTTTAAAACCATTGCTGGTTATGGCTACTTTTTTTATACCTTGGGTTTGTTTACAGCTAGCAATAATTTCAGGAAGATCTTTTCGAAGGGCAGGCTCACCGCCGGTAATACGAATTTTTTCAGTGCCAAGGCCTGCAAAAGCAGCTGTGACGCGTTGAATTTCTGCAAGCGACATAAAGTCACGCGGTTGATCACATTGATAACCGTCAGGCAGGCAATAATTGCATTTAAAATTGCAAACGTCTGTAATTGAAAGGCGCAGATAGTAAAACCTGCGGCCAAAGTTGTCTGTTAACATGTCACCTTTCCAAATGTCGGGAGGCTAACGTGTTTCCTTGTTAACCCTGGCAGCAAAAGCCTAATTAAAGAGGCTTGCTACGGCTTGAAATAACATGGTCTGAATTAAACAACAGACGTTAGCTATTTCAGCTCGGTGTAAAATACTCATATTAAGTATATATCATTTCATGGCGAGCATAATAATGTTTTTTGTTTTGATACTTTTTGATTAGCATCAAGAATTGTGCAAATTAATGATTATATAAACATAATGCACGATTACTTTTTAATACATATAAGTGATAATAGTAATATTAAGTATTTAAATAAAATTTTGAAGTGAGTTTATTATGTCTGATTGTTGCTCTGCGCCCGGATTATTACCTTTTGATACGGCGATAGAAAATATGTTGTCACAAGTTAAACCTGTGACACAGACATTGAATCTACCGATAACTCAAGCCTTGAACTATGTACTAGCTGAAAATATTACTAGCCCACTCAATGTTCCTAATCATGATAATTCTGCTATGGATGGTTATGCTTTTGCGGTTGAAAGCTTAGACAAAAGCACTAGGTTAACCTTAGTGGGTCGCTCTATGGCGGGAGCTCCATTTCAAGGGAAGTGTGAATTAGGAGAATGTATTCGCATTATGACAGGAGCAAAAATACCTGATTGTTGTGACAGTGTTGAAATGCAAGAAAACGTTCAGGTCGATAATGAAAACATCACATTCTTACAAAAAAAACAGCTAGGCTCTCATGTTCGCAAAGCAGGTGAAGACATTCAATTAGGCCAAGAAGTGTTAACTAAAGGGCATAAAATTACGGCTTTAGATGTTGGTATTTTAGCTTCACTAGGCATTAATGAAGTGACAGTCTACCGAAAGTTAACAGTGGCATTAATTGCTACGGGTGATGAATTAAAATTGCCAGGACAAGCGTTAAACCCCGGAGATATATACGAAACAAACAGTTTTGTTTTAAAAGGAATGCTAGAGAAGATGCATATTGATGTCATTGATTTTGGTGTCATCAAAGATGATTTTGAAGCCATTAAAAGTGCATTTATTAAAGCCGATAGCCAAGCGGATGCAGTAATTTCATCCGGTGGTGTCTCAGTAGGAGATGCCGATTACACTAAAACTGTTTTAGACGATTTAGGTGAAATTGGTTTTTGGAAAATTGCCATGAAGCCCGGTAAACCTTTTGCATTTGGTAAATTACCTCAGAGCATATTTTTTGGCTTACCTGGTAATCCGGTATCAGCCTTAGTCACTTTTTATCAGTTAACAATGCAGGCCCTGACTAAAATGCAAAATGCTCAGCCACTTAAACGTACTGATTTGCGAGTTAAATGCGCCAAAGC
Organism: Colwellia sp. KS18-150; assembly: GCF_057551365.1. NCBI lineage: Bacteria > Pseudomonadati > Pseudomonadota > Gammaproteobacteria > Alteromonadales > Colwelliaceae > Colwellia > Colwellia sp. KS18-150. Next base: position 486,950 of record NZ_BAAJMC010000001.1, read on the forward strand.
GCTAAAAAAATCTCCGGGTAGAATGGATTTTCAGCGGGGAATTTTGTCAGTTAATGAACTCGGTGAAAGTGTTGTTGAGTCAACAGGTGCACAGGGCTCTGGTATTTTATCAAGTTTAACACGTGCTAATTGTTTTATTATTTTAGCGCCAGAGCAAGGTAATGTTGAAGCTGGAGAAAAAGTGACAGTTCAACTGTTTGACCAGTTCATTCAATAACTTAAGCTATTATGTTACAAATTTGTTAAATGATAATTATTTGCAATTTGACGAGGTGCGGTTAAAATATGAGCAACCGTAAGAGAGAGTACCTTTAATGAAACATGAGTTTAGCTTTGGGAAAATTAATATTCTTAGTGATAATATTGCTGAGATCATAATCAATCAAGATGTGGAGTTATCCATTGAAATGGTTGAAGAATTTGAACACTTTTTCACCGAGCAATTTCTAGGTGGTTTTGGTCTTTTAGTCAATAAAATTAATCGTTACCAATACACCTATGAAGCCATGCTAACGATAGGCTCCCATGAAAATCTTAATGCTATTGCCGTGGTCAATTATCACCCTAAAGATGTAATAAAGAGTGAGCAAATAGCTAAGCTCAGAGAATCTGATAACTTAAATTTAAAAAGTTTTTCAGGTTTAGAAATGGGCTGGCAGGATGGTCTAGATTGGCTTAATGCCGAATTGTCAGTAAACAAAGAACTGTCAGAATAATCTAACAGTCCTTTGAATTCATATAGCTATTACAGCTGAGCAAAGCACTTAGCAGCAGCTTCTAATGTATTTTCAATAATTTCATCTGTGTGTGCAGTAGATAAAAATCCAGTTTCAAATGCAGAAGGCGCTAGATAAACACCATGCTCAAGCATTAAATGGAAAAAACGTTTAAATTTATCGCTGTCACATGCCATCACTTGTTCGAAAGTGGTGATAGGGTCTTCATCACTGGTAAAGAAAAAGCCGAACATTGCACCAACATAGTTAATGCTTAAATCTATACCTTGACGCTCCGCAGCTGCTTTTAAGCCCATCGCCAACTTTTCTGTAGCCTCGCTCAGTTGTTGATGCTTATCACCCTTAGCTAACTCAGTTAAGGAAGCAAGACCCGCAGCCATGGCTATCGGATTACCTGAAAGTGTACCTGCTTGGTACACAGGTCCTACAGGTGCGATGAAATCCATAATTTCTTGCTTGCCGCCGAAGGCACCAACGGGCATACCACCACCGATAACTTTACCTAAGGTAGTTAAATCTGGCTTGATATTATAGTGAGCTTGTGCGCCACCTAATGCAACACGAAAGCCAGTCATCACTTCATCGAAAATAAGTACTGAACTATACTCATCACAAATGGTACGTAGACCTTCGAGAAATCCATCTACTGGCGGAACACAGTTCATATTACCTGCTACAGGCTCAACAATAATACAGGCAATTTGATCTGCGTATTGAGCAAAAATCTCTTTTACTTGTTCAAGGTTGTTATAACTAACAGTTAACGTGTGTTTGGCAAAATCGGCTGGAATTCCCGGTGAGTTAGGTACACCTAAAGTTAATGCTCCTGAGCCTGCTTTTACTAATAAAGAGTCGGCATGGCCGTGATAACACCCTTCAAATTTTAATATTTTATCGCGTCCCGTGAACCCTCTCGCTAGTCGAATTGCACTCATTGTCGCTTCGGTGCCTGAGCTAACCATGCGTAATGATTCCATAGAAGGTACTAACTCTCGTACTTTCTCTGCCATGGTAATTTCAAGCTCTGTCGGCGCTCCAAAACTGAGTCCATTTTGTGCAGTGTTAATAACGGCATCTAAAATAGCAGGGTGGTTATGACCTAAAATCATAGGTCCCCATGAGCCTACGTAGTCAATATATGCATTGTCGTCGGCATCATAAATATAGGCGCCTTGTGCGCGTTTTATAAATGAAGGTGTACCACCAACACTATTAAAGGCACGCACTGGCGAATTAACACCACCAGGGATGATATTTTTTGCTTGAGAAAATAAATGCTCTGAATTGCGGGTTGAAAAATTTGTTGATCCATTCATAGTAAAAAACTCTTATTGGGTTCGCTGGTAATGATCTTGGCTACAATTACCAAGTTTTCATTCAGAAAATTATAGAACAAAAGAAAATTAACGCTTGTTTGTGTGCCAGTTTACGTCTTTTTCATATTGGGTTAATTGATCTTCAACACCTAATGTTAAAGCAAATAATGCCATTCTGACTAAAACACCATTTTGTGCTTGTCTGAAAATAGCGAGACTGTCTAAATCATTTAAATCAATATCAAGCTCATTGGCTTCTGGACGTGAATCCCTAGGCAATGGGTGCATAATAACGGTATTTTCACGACAATATTTTTGATAGACACTTCTGTTTAAACTGAAATGGCCACGATATAAATCGGCTTCATCTTTACTCGCAAATCGTTCTTGTTGAATACGAGTTTGATAAATAACATCACAAGATAAGTTTCCTGCCATTGTATCGGTAATGATCACCTGATGACCGGCATCTACTAACGTAGAAACAACGCTATCAGGCATCTGCAGTTCAGTAGGGGAAACCATCGTCACTTTGACATTTTTATATAGGCTAAGTAGCTTGGAAAGAGAGTGTACTGTACGGCCATGCTTTAAATCACCCATCAAAACGATGTCAAGGTTATCTAAACCCTTTTGGTAATGCATCATTTCAGATTGGATAGTAAATAAATCAAGTAGCGCTTGGGTAGGGTGTTCATTAGCCCCATCACCACCATTAATTACAGGTACGGTACTTCCTTTGGCAAATTGTTCAACAGAGTGCATTTGCGGGTGGCGCATGGCGATAACATCGCTATAGCCACTAATTACTTGAGCGGTATCAAATAATGATTCACCCTTGCTTAAAGAGGAGTTCTCTTGACCGACAGTTTCGCGAACAAAGCCACCTAATAAGTTAAAGGCAGTTCCAAAACTTACTCGTGTTCGTGTACTAGGTTCAAAAAATAGGTTACTTAATATCGCCCCATCAAGTACATGACAACGTTTTTTTCTTGCGGCATAAGGCGCCATTTGTGCTGATATATCTAGAATTCTAGCGATTGCTTCACGATCAAATTGTGAAACTGACAGGATATGACTGCCTTGAAATGTCATCATTATAATAGCGTTATTCGCGGAAAAATTTGGCAGGAATATAGCACAAAAATAGCAAAATTTAAAATATTGATATTAGAAGATCGCGAGACGACCTTCTATAACTGAAACGTTAAAGCCGTTATAAAGAGCGGCGACTATTAACCAATATTAGTAAAATTAACAAAGGCCAAAATACCGCGCCGCCACTGCTAGAACGAGCATTAGTGCTGGTCGTTACTGGTGCAGCAGGCGTTGGCGTTGTCACTACGGTCGGGGTAAAAACAATATTTCGAATATGAGCATTATCATCACCTTCTGAGGTGAAAGCATCTTTGGCGTAAAGCCAAGTGATCCTATGGTCACCTTCAGTAAAGGCAATAGTTTCACTCGTGTAAGAAACGTCACCTGAAATAAATTTAATTAACTCGTTATCTAAATACAGATATAACGCATCGTAGGGAGAATCTGCATCTTCAGTATTCTCTTCAGAAGAAACCGCCCATTCAAACGATAACTCACCTTCACCTGAAAGTACTAACATAACCGCACTTTCTTGATTATTAGCAATCACGCCACTGACAATAGCCGCTTCAGTGTTATCGAGTTGCCAAGCATTATCACCGCCGCTATACCAACTTAAAGCATCATCATTATTTGATAGCTGAGTTTTGATAGTATTGGCAACAGCAATGGTTTGTGCCGTTAGCTTACTGCTACTGGTAAGGGTATCGTTGTTGTCTGCAGTAATAACTAGAGTTGCATTGTGGTTGCCAACTTGAGCAGCATCATAATTTACTGTTAATTGGCAGCTGGCACCTGCGTCAATAATATTACAAGTATTGCTCGCTATAGTGAAATTAGCATCGCCATCAATAAGGTAGGTTAAGTTGACACTGAGCTGACTATTATTGGTTAGTGTTATTTCAGAACTTTGCGGTGAATTTTGTGCTTGAAAGCCATAATCAAGGTGTTGTTCAATAGCTACACCTTGAGTAATTTCATTAATCCATTCTATAAAGAGAGCAGAGCGTGTATAAACACCAGGGAAACCATCAGCAGCACAACCAACTCCCCAACTAACGATACCAATTTGCTGCCAACCTTCATTGGTATTAACCATCAATGGACCACCACTGTCTCCTTGACAAGAGCCTTTGCCACCTCCAGCGACCGCGGCACAAATCATAGCATCTGTGACACCAACACTTTCTGATGAATAATTACCGCCATATAAATCAGAGTAGGATTGAGCCAGTGTACTTTTACAGATTTCGTTGGTCATTAGCTGTAAATCAACTTGGTGCAATACATCTGGAAAATCGGAAGTTGGTCCACCATCAGGAGCATAACCTTCTCTTCCACCCCAGCCTATCACGGTTGCTGTGCTATTTTCCATTGCTAGCAAGCTAGTTTGCTCAAGGTTTATTAAGGTGACTGCCTCATTGTTAACACTACTGGTTAATTCAATTAAGGCAATGTCATTATTTAATTCAGTGTCTTGTTCATAATTTGGGTGCATATAGATACGCTCAACTGACTGAGCATTTTCAGCACCATTACTTAAATCATACTCGCCAACATTTACTTTCAATTGTTGGGCAGATACACCATCAACGCAGTGTGCAGCTGTTAATAGCCATTTATCACCTAAAAAAGAAGCACCACAGGTGGATGATTGCGCCAGAGCTACCCCCTCAGATACTGATAAGTTTGCTGTTGAGCCAACTATTGCGATTAAAGCCGCGCCATCGGCCTGAGTAATTGCTAAAGCAGGTATGCTTCCCGTAAAGTCATCACCTAAAGTTCCGTTAAATAGGCCTTCTTCATTGTTATAAATAATGGCGCCAATGCCACCTCCGGCTTGACAGTTTTCAACTTTAACAGAGAAATTAATATCACCACGCTCGATTAAACAAATATTGCCTGTTGCTGCATCACATTGGTTATCGCCAATACCGCAATCTACTATCACTCCAGTGGCAGTGCCAGCAACGCCACCGCTAAAGGCTTGACTATCATAATTAATATTATCAACACTCAGTGTTGTGGTGGTTTCATTGAAGGTATAAACCAGTGCTGACATCCATGGCCAGTCACCTTCGGTAGCTATTTCTCCACCAACTATTTTGGGCTTGATCGGGCTAATTTGAGCAGACGTAGCGTATGTTAGTGCGCTTATAAACAGCGCAAGGGTGGAAACGAAGAAGAGAAATGTTTTTGAAACGTTTTGCATGTTTACTCCTAACTTCAGTTTACTCGCTATGATTAAAAAAGCCAGTAACTCTAGGGATGTTAATATTATGTAAATTTAACACCCTTAGAGTTGATTTTAAAGTTATGGTTTTACATTAACTAAACGTCGGTTTTACGTAAGCCAGAATAATAATGATAAATAGCGCTATAACAGGGATTTCGTTAAATAATCGGTAAAACTTACCGGAGCGAGTATTGTTATCTTCGGCAAAGTCTTTCAGTAATTTAAAACAATAAATATGATAGCCAAAAAGTAAAATCACTAAACTAAGTTTAATGTGTAACCATTTTGAAGCGATGAACCAATCAGCTCCGTAAGCGTGAATAATTGCTAAACCAAAGGCTAAGGTTAGCAGTGCAAATGGCGTGATAAAATACAGTAGACGCTTTTCCATGCCTTTTAACTGTTTAATGACTTCCTCTGAATCTGTTTCTGCGTGATTCACAAAGAGTCGCGGTAAATAAAAAATACCAGCAAACCATGCCACCATAAAAATAACATGAAAAGCTTTAAACCATGCAATATGGCTGACGATAAATGCACTCATTAGATAGATTTTCCTTTCGTTTTCTTGCTTAACTTTCCAGTAACTAGGTATTGTCGAATTTGTTCAAAAGTCACAATACCAATAATATCAGTGATATCTTTTTGATAGATATATACACCACCGCAGCGACTATCCACTAGCGCTAAATAAGCTTCAGCTAAAGTCGCCTGATGAGAAAGAGGGCTGAGTTTATGTAACCACATTTTTTCTGATACCTGATAATCACTGCTGGTTTCTTCACCGACAACCTCTTTAGGGGCTTTCTTGCTAGCTAAAGGAGTCTGTGGGTCAAATTCAGCCCAATAATAACTGATTTGCTGAGTAACTTTTTTATTAACCATGATTTTTTTAATGGTTTTATTAATGACAGGAATATCTTCCGGTGTACTGACCACGCAACCCGCAATAGACTTTTCAGTTTCTTGCTCTATTAATTCAAATTTATCTTTCATGATGCCGAGCACACCAATTTTTTGTAGTGTTTTCTCTATCGGTGGCTTTCGATACACTAAATTTTGCACGTCTAACTGCATAGTGAAAATAGAGCGGTTATGAAACAGTTGCCCTGAAATAATACTGGCGATAGTAATAACAACCATTGCGGGCAGTATTATTTCTAATTGACCAGATAGTTCAACCACAGCTAATAGTGCAGCAAGTGGTGCATTTAAGGTAGCAGCCATAAATCCTGCCATGCCTAATAAAATAAAGTCACTACCAATATGTTCACTGGGTAACACTTGCATCACTATAGCGCCACCCAAGGCTCCGGCAATAGCGCCTATACCTATAATAGGCCCAATTACGCCACCTGGGATGCCAAGGCCTAATGCGAAAGTAGTCATTACAAACTTTGCTAATAATAAAGCCAGTAATAACCCTATTTGCCAGTTATTATTTAATGAAACATCAATGGCACCACTTCCTACGCCCATAGCTCCAGGTACGAGGTAACCTAGACTGCCAGTGATCATCGCCGCAAGCATTAATCTAGGCACAATATGAAGTTGAGCGCTGTGTTTTATCACTGATACTAAAGTTTTATTAAATGCAGCGGCCAAAGGCCCAAGGATAAGCGCCAGAATGATTAGCGGAATATAATGTTGTGGAATAAGCTCTATTTTGTGGAAGTATTCGAAATTATGAGAAACATCAAAAAAGCTTCGGGTCATTAAGGAGCCAACAAGAGAAGCAAGCATTATCGGTATAAAAATATGTACTTTATACTCACGCATAATTACTTCCATAACAAAAATTACCGCAGCGATAGGGGTGTTAAAAGTTGCGGAAATACCTGCTGCAATACCACATGCACATAAGGTTCTAATACTGTTATAGGGTAAGTTTAATGCGCTACCAATGTAACTACTAGCCGCAGCACCTAAGTGGACTGCAGGTCCTTCTCTGCCAACTGAAAAACCTGAAGCTAAAGCTACAGCGCTACCGAAAAATTGATTTAAAGTATTTTTTAAAGGGATAATGCCATGAGCAACCTTTAAACGATGTAATACAAAAGGAATACCCGTTCTAAGGTATTTATAACCGGTTAACCAAGCGAATAATAATATGATTAACGAGCCGATTATCGGTAAATCAAAACGACTTACATCATCTAAGGTGTTATAGTTGTCGCGCTTGATCAAATAGAGCTGTTGAATTTCTTCAATAGTAACTGTGAATAAAATAACTAATAAAGCAGAAGCAAAACCACCTAGAATAGCAAGTACACAAATTTGCCAAGAGGTTTTAGGTAAAGCTAAATGCTTTCTTATTGCGGCAATTGTCGTCATTATTAGTAATTGAAATTATTGATATAAGGTTATTGTACGCGAAATACCCAAGCCACCTCAAGATACGAATTCAGCAGGAATTAGAAACGCCTTAAGGTAAGGTATTAATTGAAGATAGTAATGGTATATTGAACAAGCTTTACTTAACGCACTATGTTGAAAGAAAAGCATTAAAAAGATGTCATCTTAATATGACTCTTCAGACATATTGAAACATCTATTTTGAGGTATTTTAGGTATATATGAATTGGTTAGCAAAAATAAATCTTAGGGTTGTTGTTGAGCGTTTAGGTCCATTTAAATCCGCAGTCTTCTTACTGGTTATTATAGCTCTTTGTCTGTTTTCGGGCTACAGAGTCGGCAATTTCTATCATAATTTTCAAGTTTCGACATTAGCACAGCAAAAACAGCGTCTAGATGATTTATATCACCAACAGTCAAAGCAAGTGGAGCGAATTCATACCTTAGAAGTCGAGTTAGCGGTAGAGCAATTAGCTAACCAAAATGCTCAAGTAACCCTCAAAAAAATGGCCGATGAACATTACCAAGTAAAAAAACAGCTCGCCTTTTATGAAAAAGTGATGGCACCAGAAAAAGAAGCTGATGGCTTAGTGATTGACAATGTTAAAGTAAATGCGACGCAAAGCCCTAATCATTACAATTATCAAGTGATACTGGTACAGCAATTACTCAAAAAGCGTTACGCAAAGGGATATATCGATATAGAAATCATTGGTAGTTTAAATAGCAAGCCAAGTGTTTTGAAACTTAAAGATATTTCTGACGTTGCAAAAAGTGATTTAGCGTTTAGCTTTAAATATTTTCAGGTACTCGAAGGAAGTATTACTTTGCCAGAAAATTTCGTACCAGAAAAAATTCAACTATCTGCTATTCTGAGCAAAAACAAATGGCAGAAATACCAGAAGCTTAGCAAAACACTGCCGTGGAGTATTGAATAATCACACAATAATACTTGATTAAATTAGTCAGGTTTAAGATAATTAGCACGTTTATTGTTGTCCATATTTTATTAAGTAGAGTTTCATGTCTGAGTCCACAGCCAACCAAGAATTACCGATTAAATTTACTGACGCTGCGGCGACAAAAGTATTGTCATTAATCACCGAAGAAGAAAACCCAGAATTAAAGTTAAGGGTTTATGTTACGGGCGGTGGTTGTTCAGGTTTTCAATACGGATTTACTTTTGATGAAAAAGTAAATGACGGAGACATGACTATTGAAAAGCAAGGGGTTTTGATGGTTATTGACCCAATGAGCTTGCAGTATTTAGTTGATGGTGAAGTGGATTACCTTGAAAGCCTCGAAGGTAGTCGATTTGTAGTGAATAACCCAAATGCAACAACCACTTGCGGTTGTGGTTCATCTTTTTCTATATAAATATATTCGAACATTTTATTTTAAAGCCTGCATTATGCAGGCTTTTTACTTTATGAAGATAAAATAACTCTCTTACGCGATTGGAGATTTTTTATGTTCGTAAAGCTGTTCATCGGCTTCTTTGAGTAATTCGTCCATGGTCTTCTTACCATCACTTGCTGCTGCACCACAGCTAATGGTTATCGGTAAAAATGAGCCTTCATAAGGCATAGGGTTGTTTTCAAAGAACTCAGTTAGTCGTTGGCAGGCTTGACGTGCCTCTTGGTATGTTTGGCTAGCTAAAGTAATAACAAATTCATCGCCAGCGTATCGAAAACATTTATCATTCTCACGAATTAATTCCTGTAACTGAGTGGCTACATAAGTAAGAACTTTGTCACCGCAATCGTGCCCGTAGGTATCATTAATTTGTTTGAATTTATTACAATCAATAAATAGTACTGAGAATGGCACTTTGTATCGTTTCTGCCTAATTAACTCTTCATTTATTGACACTTCCATTAAGCGGCGATTGGCGACACCAGTTAAGCGATCATAATGAGCCATGTATTCTAACTGCTCTCTGATCATAGCATTTGATAAACACAGACTAATTTTTACGGCTAAATGCTCAAGATGTATTGTGCCTAAACTAGGATGGTAACGCGCTTTATTTTTATCAATAAAAAGCAAACTAGCAAATAACTCACCTTCTAAAGTGAGTGGTGTTAAAGCAGCAGACTGGCCAATATTAACTAAAGTTTTTGGTATTAATTCGTTAATATCACTAAGCTTGTTGGTTAAATAAGGCTTTCGCTGCGGGTGATAAGCTAGCAACTTTTCTTTGCTAATAGTTCTTGTGTTGGCTTGGTGCCAACTGGTTTGCATATTACCACTGAGTAAATATTTGATGGGCGCAGGATCAACCAAGAGCAGATAAATACCTGTTAAGTTGAACTTATCTTTGATCATGGTTAATAGTTGTTGTAGTAATTCTTTACTCGATTTACAGCTGAGTAATTGTGTTTCTATATCAAAGATTTTTTTTGAGGCAGCTTCATACGCTCTAGAATTAGCGATAACATCAGCTAATTTTTTCTCTAATTTGGCAACATTTTTTGACATAGTTAAACTAACCTCTTTTACTATAACTGAGACGTAAACTCATAGGTGTTGAGTGAGGGGCTTTGTTTGATTACTAGCGTATTACCTTAAGCGTAACTAAGGTGAGAAGCAAGGGGAAAATTATTTGTAAGTAGGGCGGAAATTTAACCATCTGTCATTAACATTTCAATAATTACATTCATATCTAGGTCAAACTCTTCAGCGCAAACACCTTTTTGAATAAAATCATTTGTTTCAGACAAATCAATATCTTCAGCATCAACAAAATCATTGACGGTAACACTATAAAAACTCCGCACCTTAGGTTTGGTTGGGTTACTATCATTACGCTCTTCTATGATGGCTAATTTTTTGGAGTCCAGTTGCACTAATGAGCCAACTGGAAAAACTCCAACACATCTAATAAAGTGATCCACTAATTCTACGTCTAAATGATTGTTCTGCGCTAATTCACGTAATATGGCAAATGCCTTAGGATGAGAAAAACCTTTCTTATAGACTCTTGTCGCGGTTAATGCATCGAAAATGTCACAAATAGCAATCATACGTCCATATTGATTGATATCCTCTCCTTTAACTTGAAAAGGGTAACCCGTACCATCGAGTTTTTCATGATGTAATGCTGCAACCTCTAAACTTAACTGCTCAATATTGGGTGTTTTTTTAATAATATCGATAGAATGGTTTGCGTGGGTTTTCATGATGGTAAATTCATCATCAGTTAGTTTACCCGGCTTATGTAAAATTTCATCAGGGACCATTATTTTACCAATGTCGTGTAAAAAAGCGCCAATGGATAACTGCTCAATGATTTCTCTATCGAGTTTGAGGTATCGAGCAAAAAGTGTGATGTAGATAGATACAGAGACCGAATGCTCTAAAAGGTACTCATCTTTTGCGCGAATATTAACGATACAAGCAAGTGAGTCTGGGTTATTGAAAATGGCGTCTATACTTTTATTACAGACATTAATCACAGGGGATAACTCTATATCTGCACCACTAAGCGCCTGAGAAAATAGCTGTTTTTGTACTTCTTTTGATTCGTTAAACAACTCTTTGGCGTGCTTTAATTCAGCGGTGATTTTAGCTCTAGGATTGCTATTAAGTGTGGAAGAGAGAGTTTTGCTCTCATCTATAATTATTGACTGAACATCTTTGCTTTTTAAGTTATTAATTACATTAATATTTTTAATATGCCCAGATGAGGTTAAATTGAAATTACCCAATTGCTTTTCTATTTTTACTACATAATGACCGACTTGTAGCTCAGTAATATCAATTTCTTTTATCAAACCATGATCCATGTTCAGTGTTATTCTTATAATCAGATACGCCTAATCAATCAGTTTAGCGATATTTTTAAAATAGACAATAACAATTTTCATTAATAATGGCGTCAATTTTGCTACATTATTGTCATTTAGCATTCAATAAAGTTGAAATTTTGCCGATAATAGTTTGTCAGTGATAGTAGATATCAACATTTTCGTGTCGTTATTTTGTGTTGCCAAATATAGGTAAGTTTTCATTTAAGGTATTTATGCGTATTTTTATAGCTCTATTTCTATTATTAAGTTTATCACCAGCCAAAGGGCAGAATTTGCAAGCCGTGCAAATTTATACTGATGATCAGCTGTTAAATTTAATTAAAGATAACAAACACCTGAGCCAAGTAGTGTTAGATGAGTGTCAATTAGTGCAAGATATCGAAGCGCGAGCAATTAAAGCAAAAATGCCTTCATACCAATTTTTATGGGGCGATATGCTTGCCTATGGTGTCTGTGTCAAAAAAGACATCGAGTTAGGATTGCATTATATGCAGTTGGCCGCTGATCAAGGTTTATCTGAAGGGCTTGAACAAATGGGCCGTTATTATCATATCGGTAAATTTATGCAGGTTGATATGAGGCAGGCTATTATCTACCTAAAAGCTGCCGCCGCTATGAATAATCTTGCCGCTCAAATGCGTCTGGCAAATATATATCAACAAGGCTATGGCAGCCCATTAGATTACCCCGCACTTTATTCTCAGCTTCATCATGCTGTGACAGACGATAAAGTTACCTATAAAAAAATTAGTCAATTAAAAAAACAACTGGCGATGAAGATGCCTGCTCATGTAATCGATTCAGCTAAAAGATCAGATTATACTAACTAACCAGCTATTCGCTTGCCATACGTTCATCTAGCAGCTATTTTTACTGACTGCTGTTTTAAATTGTCTTGCGATAGGCCAGCTATTAACGGGAAATTTCCTTAAATTAAGTAAAACTATCAAGCTAGAGGTCGGTTGAGAGGAGAGCTACCTTATTTCAATGAGTGATACGCTTGTTAAGCCGAGTTCAGGTTAACTACCTCGCAAATTTTACTAAAGCTCAGCGGTAAAATACCTCATCTTTTACGGTACATATTTTCTTAACTTTCACCTGATAACTTTGTGATATACTTAGCAAGTATATCAAGTGGGTAAGTACACTTGGTATAGGTAGCTCTTAACATCCACTCATTATAAGTATAAGTAACCTATTATTGTGACTCTAAACGATCCTCACGCTAAACGTGAAGCCAAGAAATATGAAAAGCCTGTCGCCTCTCGCGAATTATTGCTATCTATTATTGAAAAATGCTCACCACCGCCGACTTTTAAAACTTTAGCTAAACAACTTAATTATCAAGACGAGCATTTATTAATTGGTTTAAAACGACGTTTGCGCGCTATGGAGAATAGTGGCCAGCTGGTATTTAATAAATTCAAACAATATGCAATTTTAGCCAAAAGTAACTTACTCACTGGAACCGTAATGGGCCATCGTGATGGTTTCGGATTTTTTGCACCAGATGATGCCAGTGTTAAAGATAAACGAGGTAAAGACTTTTATATCTCTTCCCATGAAATGCAGCGTGTTTTTCATGGTGATGTGGTGCAAGCGGTTTTAGTGGATAGAACCGATAGAAAGGGGCGTAAAGAGGTTAAAATTTTAGAGGTGATTGAACCTCGAAAGGCGCCTATTGTTGGACGGTTTTATGTCGATCATCATGTTTGCTCTGTCGTGCCAGAAGATTCGAAAATAAAACAAGAGATATTAATTGACCCTAAAGAAAAAATGGGTGCTCGACACGGTCAAATGGTGGTGCTTGAGCTAGTTCAAAGACCAACCAAACGTTCTCATGCTATCGGTAAAGTGATTGAAGTACTCGGAGATCATATGGCACCTGGTATGGAAATAGAGATTGCATTACGTGCCCATGATTTACCTCATCAATTCTCACACAATATTCAAGGGGAAATTGCTGGTATAGCTGATGAAGTCGAAGAGGCAGCGAAATTACCTCGTAAAGATTTACGCGATTTACCGTTAGTGACTATCGATGGTGAAGACGCTCGAGATTTTGATGATGCTGTTTATTGTCAAAAAAAGAAATCAGGTGGATGGCGTCTGTGGGTTGCTATCGCTGATGTTAGTTATTATGTACGCCATGGTAGTGCTTTGGATGACGAAGCTATTTCTCGTGGTAATTCAGTATATTTTCCCAGCCAAGTTATTCCCATGCTGCCGGAAAAGTTATCTAATGGCTTATGTTCACTAAATCCGGATGTTGACCGCCTTTGTATGGTGTGTGAAATGACGGTAAGTGCCGCTGGTAAGTTATCGGGTAGTCAGTTTTATCCAGCAGTGATGCGCTCTCATGCTCGTTTTACTTATAGTAAAGTAGCAGCTATGTTAGACGCCGGCGATCACGGGGCAGGACAAAAGCTTAGAGATGAATACTCTAGGTTAATGCCCGATTTAGAAAATTTAAAATCTATGTATTTAGCATTAAGTGATGCTAGAGCAAAGCGTGGTGCCATTGCTTTTGAAACTCAAGAGTCAATTTTTCTGTTTAATGACGATAAAAAAATAGAAAGTGTTGTGCCGTTAATACGCAACGATGCTCATAAGATCATCGAAGAATGCATGATCTTAGCGAATGTTGCTACGGCTAAGTTTATTGATAAACATGCAAAACCAGGCCTTTTTAGAGTGCATGATAAGCCGAGTGAAGATAAATATAATAACTTTGTGAGTTATTTATCTGAACTTGGTATTTCACTACCCGCTAGAGAAGAGCCAGAGCCAAAAGATTATTGTGATATTTTGGCTAAAGTAGCTAATCGACCTGATCAAGAGCTTATACAAACTATGCTGTTGCGCTCAATGCGACAAGCCGTGTATCAAAGTGATAATTTAGGTCACTTTGGTTTAGCCTTACAATCATACAGTCATTTTACTTCCCCTATTAGGCGCTATCCTGATTTGGTCGTGCACAGAGTGATCAAAAGTATTTTGGTTGAGCAAGCTAAAGAAGAAAGTAACTTAACTCAAATTAAAGAAGCTAATGCGGGTGGTTACAATTATCCACTAGAAAAAGTGATTGAGTTAGGCGAGCATTGCTCAATGACGGAACGCCGAGCTGATGAAGCCACACGAGATGTTAGTGATTGGTTAAAATGCGAGTTTATGCAAGACCATGTGGGTGATAGTTTTACTGGTGTGATAAGCACAGTAACTAATTTTGGACTCTTTGTTCGTTTACAAGATTTACACATTGAAGGCTTAGTTCATATTACCTCACTTGGTGCTGATTATTATCATTATGATGATGTTCGCATGTGCTTAACCGGTGAAAATACCGGAGTCAGATATCGTGTTGGCGATGTTGTTACAGTGCAAGTTGCTGCCGTTAACTTAGATGAGAAAAAAATTGATTTAGCTGTGCAAGGAGCAAGCTCTCAAAGCAGCAAAAAACCTAAATCTAAATCAGCAAAGAAAAAAGCACCAACTGCGGATAAAAAACGTCAAGATAAAAATGATTCAAGCAGTAAAGTAAAATCCAAAGTTAAAAAACGTAGCGCCCGTAAAAAGCGTCCCGGAAAAAATGCTCGTAAAAAAGCAAAGTAATTATTGGCAGTGATTAGTTAATTAACTATTCACTGCAGGCAAGGTAGAAGAAAATGGCGAAAAATGAAGAATTAGTATTTGGTATTCACGCAGTTAATGCATTGTTAGAAGTTGCTCCAGAGCGTTTTATCGAAATGTGGTTATTAAAAGGGCGTGACGATGATCGCTTATTACCTATTATCAATTTAGCGCGTAAATACGGTATCGCAGCACAAATGGTGCAAAGGCGAGTATTAGATGACAAAAGCCAAGGTGAGCAGCATCAAGGTGTCGTTGCTCGGGTAAAACCGGGCAAAATGTACAATGAAAATGATTTGGACGATATTATTAGCGCAGCAGAAAAACGCGATATACCGCCATTTTTTCTAATTTTAGATGGTGTTACCGACCCGCATAACTTAGGCGCTTGTTTACGAAATGCTGATGCTGCTGGCGTGCAAGCGATTATTGTTCCTAAAGATAATGCCGCGAAAATAACGGCAACCGTTCGAAAAGTGGCTGTTGGGGCTGCTGAATCTGTACCACTAGTTCAGGTGACCAATCTTGCTCGTACGATGAAGCAATTGCAAAAGCAAGGTATTTGGATCATTGGCACCGCAGGTGAAACGGATACCTGTTTGTACGATGTAAAACTATCTGGCCCTATGGCGTTAGTGATGGGAGCTGAAGGAAAAGGTATGCGTCGTTTAACGCGTGAAAACTGCGATCAGTTAGTTAAATTACCCATGGCAGGTACCGTTTCCAGTTTAAATGTATCGGTAGCAACCGGCATCTGTTTATTTGAAATGGTAAGACAACGCAATATTTAAACCTACTTCTCACTGATAAGCTGCTTGCAGTAAAAAAATTCTTTATTTATAGTGGCTTATTAACATAAATACTTATACGGATATAAAACAAGGATAGAAACACGTGAAAAAAATTAGCCTTTTTATCGCAGCAATTATTGCTGCAGCATTAATTGCCCCTAAATTTATTGGTGGTGTTGTTGAAACGGAATATCAATCAGCGCTAGATAAATTAGCACTAAACCCTGCTATTGAAATTAACTCAACTAACATTGTTAGAGGTTGGTTTGGCGGCTCTGCAACCACAGAAATGACCGTATTGCTCCATGATGATGAACTTGGAGATATTAGCTTGGTTGTTAAAGATGATTTATCTTTTGGGCCAATAATCTTTACCGATAATGGTATTAAATTCGCGTTAAGTTACTCAAAAGCCAAAATCAATTTTAAAGAGCTGATACTTGATGAAGAGATCGCTGATTTTATTAACGATAAGATACAAATCACTGGCTTGTTAACATTTTCAAAAGATGTCGTTTCAACTGTAGTTATTGACGAAGTTTCCAAAGAAGTAGATGGTAACACCATTATATCGTCTAAAGCGGTTGGAGAGTTTGTTTTAGAAAATGAAACACGTGTTTATGGTCAATTTAATTGGGGTGGCTTAACGGCGAGCACTAACGATGAAAAATTTTCCATTGGTGCAACCAGCTTTAGTTTAGATCAAACAATTATTGCCGGTGATTATTATCAAGGTAATGCCATATCTACCGGTGATTTTAATTTTACCATGTCAGCCATTAATAGCAGTGATGCGATGGGCAATGAAGTTGTCGATATTCAAAACTTAGTCATTGCAGCTGTAGCCTCTGTTGAAAATGACTTAATGAAAATTAGCCTAACTTATGGCGCTGATGAAATGAAGTCAGCGGGACAACATTTAAAAAATGCCAATTTACAAATGGTTGTCGACAAGCTGGATGTAAAGACAATGCAGGAGGTAAACACCTTTTTTGCTAGCCTTTCTACGAATGAAGAAGAAATGTTTAATGAAGAAAATATGGCCAAGATATCTCCTTTATTAACAAAAGTATTAGCTAATGATCCTGTTATTGCCATTGAAGATCTCAGTGTCGAAACACCAGAAGGTAAAATCGAGACTGCAATGGAAGTTAGTATTGATAAAAATACTTTTGATGTGAATAACTTAATGTCCATTATGGCGGCTTTAAACGCTGATGCAAACGGTAAAGCTCCATTTGATTTTTTTGCTAAGCTTGGTTTAGCGCCAATGATTGATGCGTATATCGAGCAAGGCTTGTTAATTAAAAAAGAACAAGAGCTGAGTTTTAAAGCTAATTTTTCTCAAGGCCAGTTACAAGTTAACGGTCATGTTATTCCATTATAGCCGCTACTTTTAGTCACTAAATTAAGTGACTAAAGCTTGCAAAGAGGCTTTGAAATTATGGAATTTACTCAAACTGTAAAGTTGTGTAAATTCCATAGAATTTATAACTAACAATGCATTAGAATATTAATATACTTATCATTTTAGTGTCTTTTGTTACTAGTGAAAAACCTTAAACTCCTCACGTTTACATTTCTTCCTTTCTTATTGTTTGCCTGTAGCGGTACCTATGAGCTAGATGAAACGCTGCAAAAATCTCATGCACCT
This sequence comes from Colwellia sp. KS18-150, assembly GCF_057551365.1. Taxonomy (NCBI): domain Bacteria; kingdom Pseudomonadati; phylum Pseudomonadota; class Gammaproteobacteria; order Alteromonadales; family Colwelliaceae; genus Colwellia; species Colwellia sp. KS18-150. Next base: position 504,579 of record NZ_BAAJMC010000001.1, read on the forward strand.
CAGCAATGGTCAAATGATTTACTGACCGAGCAAGTTAAAGAAAACTGGTTTGAACAACTGCAAAATGAGCAAGTGCATCAATTAGTAGCCCTTGCATTAAAGCAAAACTTTGAATTAAAACAACAAGCTTTCGACATAGAGATTAAAAAACAACAATTAATCATTGCCGGAAGTGAATTGTGGCCTTCATTAGATGCCTCCATGTCTGGCGGTAGAAGCAAAACCATAGCAGATGAAAGTTCAGCCAGTTATGGTAATAGCGCCTCATTAAATTTGACCTTACAGTATGAACTCGACTTATGGGGAAAATTATCTGATGGTGAAAGGCAAGCAAATTTAGAACTCATGGCACAGGAAGCGAGTTTTGAACAAGCAAGGCAGCAGCTAGTTGCTGACGTTATTAAAGCTTGGTTTAGTGTAATTGAAGCGAATAAGTTATTAGCGCTTTATCAACAAAGGACTTTGAACACTAAGCAAAATTTACTGATCATTGAGGCGGGTTATCAGCAAGGTTTAAATAGCGCACTGGATGTTTATCTTACCCGTAATGAAGTAAACAACGAATTATCCAAAACATCCGAGCAGCAAGCGAATAGGACTTTAGCTATTCGACAGCTCGAAAAGTTAATTGGCCAATACCCTGAAGGTAAATTATTTGTTGAGGCAGATTTACCTTTATTAAATTCAGAAATTCCACTTGGATTGCCGACTGACTTGGTGTCTAGAAAACCAGAGTTAGTTGCCAGCTGGTATCAATTACTTGCGACTGATTCGGCATTAGCTTATGCACATAAACAGCGCTTTCCGAGTGTCAGTATTACCGCCTCATTAAATGATAACCAGCAAGATATTTCAGACTTATTGTCATCATCTTCTTTAGGTTGGTCATTGTTAGGTAATGTCGCTATGCCAATATTTAATGCCGGTAAGCTTAAAGCAAATGAAGAACAATCTCGTTTAGTGTTAAAGCAGACAGAGCAAAACTATTTATCAACGCTTCATGACGCGTTTGCAGATGTCGAAAATGCGGTAACTTATGAAGCGAGTTTAAAAGAGCGTTACGCAATGATGGTGACTGCCAAAGAGAATGCCATTGCGGCGCAGACCTTATCTTTTGAACAATATCAAAGCGGGCTTGTTGATTACACGACAGTGCTTGATGCGCAAACCCGCTCTTATGAAGCGCAAAGTACAGTGATACAAATTAAAAACCAACTGATTATCAATCGAATCAATTTACATATTGCTCTGGGTGGAAGCTTTTCTACCTCTTCCTCAGATACAACAACTGACACTCAAGCTAAGGACTAATTAATTTAATGAACATCAACAAGGTTAAAAAGGTACTGGTGCCAGTAGTCATTTTAGTTGCTACTTTTTTGCTTGCCAACTTTATTGTTAACAACCCGCCAGAAAACAGCCGCGGTGGCGGGGCTACTTTAGCGCAAATTACTGTTGAAACCCTCAACATAGAACCCAAATCCTATACCGTACATTTAGATAGTTTCGGTACAGTTCAACCCAGAACACAAAGCGTACTTGTTGCGCAAGTGTCGGGTGAAATAAATGAAGTTAATGAGCAATTTAGAGACGGTGGCTTTTTTGAAAAAGGCGACATTTTAGTTCAGCTTGATGATAGGGATCATCGCGCAGAAGTAAAAATAAATCAGTCAAATTTACTCTCCGCTAAACAAAGTTTAATGGAAGAAAACGCCCGCGCTAAACAAGCATTAATTGATTGGCAACGACTAGGTAATGGCGAGGCGCCCAATGATTTAGTCTTGCGTAAACCTCAATTAGCAGCAGCACAGGCACAAGTGTTGTCAGCGCAAGCTAACCTAGAAAAAGCTCAGCTTTTACTTGAGCGTACCAAAGTAGAGGCTCCTTATGCCGGCAGAATTTTAAAGAAACATGTAGATTTAGGACGTGTAGTCGTTAACAACTCACAGCTAGCTGATATTTATGCCATTGACTATGTAGAAATACGATTACCAATTAATAATAAAGACCTTAGTTTTATGGTGCTGCCTGAACAATATCGCCACTCTGATGAGGTAGTTTTAGGCTCGCATGTTAACTTTACTTCAGACTTGATAGGGGAGCAGCATTGGCAAGGTAGAATAGTACGCACGGAAGGTGCTATAGATGAATCCTCACAGCAACTTTACATTGTAGCGCAAATTGATGACCCCTATGACGCACAAAATAATAAAGTCGCGCCGATTAAAATTGGTCAGTACGTAAATGCTGAAATCATTGGTCGCACATTGGCACAAGCGATAGTGATCCCTAATTCAGCCATTTATCAAGGCAGTTATGTTTATATAGTTGAGCAGCTTGATGATAAAAAAATATTGAAACGACAAGAGATCACGATTCGATGGCAAAACAGTCAAGATGCGATCATTGAGTCAGGTATAGGTATTGGTCAACAATTAGTACTAACGCCTTTAGGGCAAGTAAGCTCAGGTACGCCAGTAAAAGTGCTTGGTGATAAGGGGGAAATGTCTGCGACTAAACCTAAGGGGCCGAGACCTAATCGACCAGAGCATAAAAGACCTTCAGGAAAACCTCAAGATGCGAATAACACATTGAGGGATAACTAATGATAGCTTGGTTTGTTCGCAACCACGTAGCCGCTAATTTATTAATGGTTACGATACTTTTTATTGGTATATTCAGTTTAACAAGCCGAATACCATTAGAAGTTTTTCCTTCAGTTGTAATGGATAGAGTAACAGTAAATGTTTCTCTGCGCGGTGCTACACCAGAAGATGTAGAGCAAGGTGTCGCTATTCGTATTGAAGAAGCGGTTCAAGATTTAGAGGGCATTGAGCAAATATCTTCTCGTTCTTCAGAAGGCTCAGCGTCAGTGAGTATTGAAATTGATTCAGCTTATGATGCACGCGAGTTATTAGCGGATATAAAGTCTCGAGTTGATGCCATCAATACTTTTCCCGTCGAGGCAGAAAAACCTGTTGTCGCCCTTGCTGAGCGTAAGCGAGAAGTTATTGCTGTAACTGTGTCGAGTATTTATAGCGAAAAAGAAATACGTGAATTTGCTGAGCAAATACGTGATGATTTATTACAAATATCAGGCGTCACTCAACTCGAGCTCAGTGGTGTTCGGGATTATGAGATTGCTGTTGAGGTTTCCCAAGAAAAACTCCGTCAATATGGTTTGAGTATTAGTCAAATATCTACTGCTATTGCTAACTCAAGTAGTGATATCTCTGCGGGTAATATAAAAGCACAAGGGGGGGATATTCTTATTCGCTCTATAGGTCAGGCCTATCATAAAGATGAATTTTCACGTATTGCGATAAAAACTAATGCTGATGGTTCATTATTAACCTTAAATGATATTGCCACCATTAATGATAGTTTCGAAGAAACCCCAATAAGAACACGCTTTAATGGCAAAAGTGCTGCTTTCATAGATGTTTACCGAATAGGGCAACAAAGCGCCATTGACGTAGCAGATAAAGTTAAAGATTATATTGAGCAACGGCAAAGTAGTTTGCCCCATGGTTATGAATTAAGTTATTGGGATGATGACTCACAAATTGTGAAAGGGCGTATTTCTACGCTAACAACTAATGCCATTCAAGGGTTGATTTTAGTGTTTGCACTATTATCACTGTTTTTGCGGCCATCGATTGCGATATGGGTTTGTATTGGTATCCCCGTTTCTTTTATGGGGGCGTTTATTTTTATGCCTTTAATGGGCGTAACATTAAATATAATGAGTTTGTTTGCTTTTATTTTAGTGTTGGGGATCGTGGTGGATGATGCCATTGTTACCGGCGAGAATATTTATACTCATTTGCAAAAAGCAGAATCTGGAGAGCATGCCGCTATTGTTGGTACACAAGAAGTAGCGACACCGGTTACTTTTGGCATATTAACTACTGTAGCAGCATTTATACCTTTAGCCTTTATGGAAGGTGGTCGAGGACCCTTATTCGCTCAAATTCCTGTGGTAGTGATCCCGGTACTGATCTTTTCATTAATTGAGTCGAAATTTGTTTTACCTTCACATTTAAAAAATATTAAGTTACGCCATGAGAAATCAGAGCCTAGTAAGTTTGAGCAATTCCAACAAAGGTTTGCTGATGGTTTTGAGCGCGTTATTTTGCGTTATTACCAGCCATTACTCGCTATCGCATTAAGGCAAAAGTTAGTTACCTTAAGTCTATTTATCGGTGTTTTTGTTGTGATAACGTCACTCATATTCAGTGGCTGGACAAAGTTTATTTTCTTTCCGCGTATTCCTAGTGAAACAGTAAGATCAAGCATTACCATGCCTGTAGGCACCCCTTTTGACGTAACTAATGGCTTTGTCATTGATATGGCTGATAAAGCCGAGTTGTTGCAAAATAAATATCGCGATGATGAAACCGGTGAAAGTGTTATTTTAAATATACTCGCGACCACAGGGGGACGTGGTGGCGTTTCTCATTCAGGTAATGTGCGTTTTGAAATTACTCCCGCTGAGCAAAGAGAGTCAAATATTTCTTCTCGTGAGTTAGTTCGTGAATGGCGTCAAATGATTGGTGTTATTCCGGGCGCAGAAAGTGTGACTTTTAGAGCTGAAATAGGTCGCTCATCAGACCCGATTAATGTGCAATTAAGCGCCACTTCATTATCAACCTTGCAAGAAGTGGCTGACAAGGTGAAACAAAGACTTCATACCTACCCAACGGTATTTGAGATTGCCGATAGTTTGTCAGATGGTAAAGAAGAGTTACAAATTGAGCTGACCAAGCAAGGTAAAGCGCTAGGGTTAACGCGCATTGATATTTCCAAGCAAGTACGCAGTGCTTTTTTTGGTGCTGAAGTACAGCGAATACAACGTGGTCGAGATGATGTTAGGGTGATGGTACGTTTACCTAAAGCTGAACGAAGCTCGGTAGCTGACTTAGAAAATATATTAATTTCAACGCCTCTGGGTGGAAATGTGCCTTTATCTCATGTAGCGCGATTAAACCCAGGCCAAAGCCCTGCAACTATTAATCGTATTGATTTATACCGCACAGTTAATGTGACTGCCGATGTGGAAAAATCTAATACTAATATGACGGTACTGCAAGCCGAGTTAAAAACGTATCTAGATGAGTTGATCAGTCAATACCCAGGAGTTAAGCATTCATTAGAAGGTGAGGCAAAAGAGCAGCGAGAATCATTTGGCTCACTTGGTTGGGCGTTAGTATTTGTATTTTTTATTATTTATGTGCTTCTAGCCATTCCATTTAAATCCTATATACAACCGATAATTGTGATGAGTGTAATACCATTTGGCATGATTGGGTCTGTGATGGGGCACTGGGTTATGAACATGGAGCTAACACTGATGAGCCTACTCGGCATGTTGGCATTAATTGGCGTTGTAGTGAATGACTCATTAGTCTTGGTTGATTTTATCAATAAAAAGCGTCAAGAAACCAAAGATGTGCTTAGTGCTGTATTAGCAGCCGGCGCAGCTCGTTTCAGGCCGGTGATGTTAACCAGCTTAACCACTTTTATCGGCTTAATGCCTTTGTTATTTGAAAAATCGACACAAGCACAGTTCCTTATTCCAATGGCTGTCTCTTTAGGGTTCGGAATATTATTTGCTACTTTCATCACCTTATTGCTAGTACCAGTGAATTATCTGTTAGTCGAAAAGGCAAAAAATGCCTTTTCGTCCCTTTAATTAGCCAAAGCTCTGGCTAATTAATCAAACCACTCTAGCCACTCTGAGGACTGAATATGAAAAGTCCTCAGAGTGTGCAACGCTTTTCATCCGTTATACGAAATCGTATAACTCGTTGCTGAGTCTCTCTAAAGGCTTATGCATTTAAATTCTGTTTTAGAACATAACACTTTGTTAATGCCTTAGATTGTTGAGCAAGCTCTATTGAGGGCTGTATAAAATTAAGGCACTATTTAAGCAGACACATAAGAAATAACTTAAAGCTCACCGAGTCGTAAAGTCACCAAGGAATATTAATGAAACCAACTGTTAAACCGTCAAATCCCAACTTTTCTTCAGGACCTTGTACTAAACGCCCTGGCTACCAATTAAGTGCTTTAAATACTGATAGCCTAGGACGTTCTCACCGTAGTGCTATAGGTAAAGACCGCCTTAAAAAATCCATTGATGAAACGATACGTTTATTAAAATTACCAGAAGGTTACAAGCTTGGCATTGTACCGGGCTCAGATACAGGTGCCATGGAAATGGCGATGTGGTCAATGTTAGGTGAACGTCCAGTGGATGTTTTTGCTTGGGAGTCTTTTGGTGCAGGTTGGGCGTCGGATGTCACTAAACAGTTACAACTTAAAGATGCCCGTACATTTGTCGCAGATTATGGTCAATTGCCAGACTTTTCTCAAACAAACCCAGATCACGATGTTATTTTCACTTGGAATGGCACAACCTCAGGGGTAAAAGTTGATAACGCAGATTGGATCAGTGATGAGCGTACAGGATTAACTTTTTGTGATGCCACTAGCGCTGTATTTGCGATGGACATTGATTGGGAAAAAATTGATGTTGCTACCTTTAGTTGGCAAAAAGTGCTCGGTGGTGAAGGTGGTCATGGCATGTTGATTTTAAGCCCTAGAGCTGTTGAACGTCTTGAATCTTATACGCCAGCATGGCCCTTGCCGAAAGTTTTTCGTTTAACCAATAAAGGTAAGTTGATTGACGGTATTTTCAAAGGCGCCACCATTAACACACCATCATTATTATGTGTGGAAGATTACCTTGATGCCTTAACTTGGATTGAAAGTATTGGCGGCCTACCTGGCGCTATCGAAAAAAGCCAAGGTAACTTACAAGTATTAGCTGAGTTTGTTGCACAAAATGATTGGATTAATTTCTTAGCACAAAGTCCAGATATTTGCTCAAACACTAGCGTTTGTTTTCAACTCGCGGCAAGCGACGAGCAGATTAAAGCCATGATTAAATTATTAGCCGATGAAAAAGTCGCTTTTGATATAGGTGCATATAAAGATGCTCCTTCTGGTTTACGTATTTGGTGTGGCGCAACCGTTGAAGCAACAGATTTAGCGGCTTTATTGCCATGGTTAACATGGGCATATCAACAAGCTACGGCCTAATTACTATGGTTACAGCCGGTTAATTCGTTTAACTGGCTATGAAAAGTTCTGAGCATAAAAATTAATACCTAAATTAATGATAATAACAATGAAGAGGACTCATGAAAAAAATTAGAACCTATAACAATATTGCTGATAAAGGATTAAATAAATTTCCGCAAGAAAGCTATCAAGTTTCTGGAGCAACTGAAAATCCTGACGCTATTTTACTGCGTAGTCATAAGCTCCATAATGAAACATTACCTAGTTCAGTGCTCGCTATAGCTCGTGCTGGAGCAGGGGTAAATAATATTCCGGTAACCGATTATACGCCACAAGGCATTGTGGTTTTTAATACGCCAGGGGCAAATGCTAATGCAGTTAAAGAGCTCGTACTCGCTAGTTTATTATTAGGATCTCGTGGGATTACGCAAAGTATGAAATACGTTGATTCGTTAGCAAGTGAACAGGATGCAACTGAGCTACATAAAAAAGTTGAAGCGGGTAAAAAGCAATATGGCGGTAGTGAGTTAGAAGGGAAAACACTTGGCGTTGTAGGTTTAGGTGCTATTGGAGCTAAAATTGCGAATTTGGCACTTAATCTAGGGATGAATGTTATTGGTTATGATCCAAAGTTAAGTGTTGAAGCGGCTTGGCAGTTATCATCAAAAGTGACTCGTGCAGCTAATTTAAATTCGTTATTAGCCAGAGCTGATTTTATCACTTTACATGTACCTGTTGTACCAGCCACCTTAGGTTTTATGAACGAAGAGGCTTTTAGTGCGATTAAAGAAGGAGCTCAACTTATCAATTTAGCTCGTGGTGAGTTAGTGGATGAAAGTGCAGTCATTTCAGCGTTAGATTCAGGGAAATTAACACGTTATATCGCTGATTTTCCAAGTGAGGCACTGATTGCTCATGATAAAGCGATATTATTCCCACACCTTGGCGCGAGTACTGTTGAAGCAGAAGAGAACTGTGCTGTAATGGGGGCAAATCAGTTAATCGATTTTCTTGATAACGGAAATATTGTTAATTCTGTCAATTTTCCTGCGGTATCAATGGAAAGAACGACAGGTTATAGAGTTACCTTTGCCAACGATAATGTACCAAAAGTGTTAGGTACAGTGTTAAATTTATTGGCGGACTTAAATATTAATGTTTTGGATATGGTTAACAAGAGCCGAGATGAAATTGCTTATACCATATTAGATATTGAACAAGAGCCTACCGAGCATTTAATATCGCAAATTTCAAATGTCGAACATGTTTTTCATGTACGTAGTGTCTGAAATTAAGTTCTACAATCCAATATAATAATGATGAAAAGGGCGGTTAATCGACTGCCCTTACTCATTGCGCCTCTAGCTCAATACCCATCACATCTTATCGCCAATAAATTATCTTGCATTAGCCGCTTATTTTCCCTACAATACGCGTCCTTAATTCAGCCCGAACTTTTTGTTCCTTGCTTCAACTGGTGTTGGCTGAGCCAGATAATGAGGCTACAACCCATAAGGAGCTCGTAATGCGTCATTACGAAATCGTATTTATGGTTCACCCTGATCAGAGTGAACAAGTGTCTGGTATGATCCAGCGCTACACAGACTTGATCAATGCTGCTGAAGGCAAAGTACACCGTCTAGAAGACTGGGGTCGTCGTCAATTAGCATACCCAATCAATAAATTACACAAAGCACACTATGTTCTTATGAACATTGAAGCGCCACAGTCAGTTATTGATGAACTTGAAACTTCTTTCCGTTATAACGATGTTGTTATTCGTAACATGATCATGCGTACTAAAGACGCGGTAACTGAAGCATCGCCTATGGCTGCTGCTAAAGATGACCGTCGTGACGATCGTCGCGAAGTTAAGAAAGATGTTGCTGCTGCGCCAGTTGAAGCTACAACAGAAGTATCTGAAGAAGCTGCTAGCGAAGAATAAGTAATCTGTGATTGACTCGCAAGAGAATTGCCTTGTGTTGACAGGCTCGGTTGTGAAAACACCAAAGCAGTCAACTAGCCCAGCAGGTATTGTTCATAGTCAGTTTTCAATAGACCATAAGTCTATACAAAATGAAGCTGGTATGAATCGACAAGCATTTGTCAGAATACAAGTTGTTGCTACAGGTGATTTATCACACTTAACTCGTGAATTAGTTGTTGGGCAACATGTAAAAGTGACTGGTTTTATTAATCGTCACGAATCTAGAAATGGTAACCCGCTTTTAGTTATACATGCTCAACAGATAGAAATGATTAATTAGTGTTTTTACTTTGACTATCAAGTCAGAATAAAAGCCAAATCGGAGAATATTATGTCTCGTTTTTTTAGACGTCGTAAGTTTTGTCGCTTCACAGCGGAAGGCGCAACATCTATCGATTATAAAGATATTGCAACTTTAAAAAACTATATCACTGAAAGTGGTAAAATTGTTCCTAGCCGTATCACTGGTACTGCTGCTAAATATCAACGCCAATTAACTCGTGCGATTAAACGTGCTCGTTACTTGTCATTGTTGCCATACACTGACTTACACAAGTAAGCTAATAAGGGGTTTATTATGGAAGTAATTCTTCTAGACAAAATCGCCAAATTAGGCGGCCTTGGTGACAAGGTATCTGTTAAATCAGGTTATGCACGTAACTACTTATTACCTCAAGGTAAAGCAGTTTTTGCATCAGCAGCAAACGTTGAGCACTTTGAAGCACGTCGTGCTGAATTAGAAGCTAAGTTAGCTGGCGTTTTAGCGACAGCTGAAGCTCGTGCTGCTAAGCTTGCTGAATTAACTGAAGTTACAATCGCATCAAAAGCTGGTGACGAAGGTAAATTATTCGGTTCAATTGGTACTCGTGATATCGCTGATGCGATCACTGAAGCTGGCGTTGAAGTTGTTAAAGCTGAAGTACGTTTACCATTAGGTGCAATCCGTGAAACTGGTGAATTCGATATCGCAATTCACTTACACACTGATGTTGATACTAACATCAAAGTGGTAGTTATCGCTGAAGCATAATGCAAATGAGGCATTAGCCTTATAAAAGCATTAAATAAAACACCGTATTCGCTTAGCGATTACGGTGTTTTTTTATGTTTAGCTAATCGTGGCATAGGCCATTCATTATCATTCAGTAACCCTCGCTCTATCATGCCTCCTAGCCCTTGTAGGCCGCCAGTGTGTAATAAAACCACTCGCTCACCTGGTTTAAAATACCCTTGCTCAAGCAAATCAAGAAAGGCGAGTAACATCTTACCTGAATAAACAGGTTCAAATTGAATACCTGTTTCAGTTGAAAAATCTTGTATTCGCTGTGCATCTTGGTTAGAAAATTTAGCGTAACCGCCACGATGAAAAGTAGTGTCTATGTGCCAATTATTGTGAGCTTCAATATGAGCCGGTAAAAGTTTTTTCACTTCCCCAGTGAGATAGTCAGCACCTTTTAACACGGCAATACCTAATAATTTGTGTTCAGTATCGTTATATTCTTTATCACCAGCGATAAGCCCTGCCAATGTACCGCCACTACCAACAGGGGTTAGCAAAGTATCAAACTCTAGTTGTGACTTTAATTCCAACATCACTTTTGCAACACCTGGAATAGCAAGCTCATTGCTACCGCCTTCAGGGATAACAGAGTAATTGGGGTAGGTTTTTTGTAATTCTGCTAGGTAGTCTGCATCGTTTCGGCGACGATATGTTTTTCTATCAACAAAGTGTAATTTCATCCCCCAATTACGCGCACAAGTTAAGGTGAAATTATTGGCATATTCTTTTTCACCTCGAATAATACCAAGGCAAGGGATTTTTTGCTGATAACAAGCAAAAGCAAAAGCATGAATGTGGTTAGAGTAACTACCACCAAAAGTTAATGCCCCTTGAGTTTCTGCCTGCTGGTTAATATTCTCCAAATTAAAGGCTAATTTTCGCCACTTGTTCCCTGAAATAATAGGGTGAATACAATCATCTCGTTTTATATAAACGTGAATTTGATGCTTTACAAATATAGGATGTGTTAATAATTCAACACAAGAAAGACTATTCATGATGCCTGATACTGAAAATACTGCCAATTAAGTAGCTAAAAGGTTAAAAACAAGTAAAAAAACTTGCAGCTTAAGGCTAATAAAGGATAATGTTAAAAGTACTTCTTTTAAATGCTTTTTAAGCGTTTTTACATAACAATAATATAGCACTAATTGATGTCATTATTAACACAGATAAGTAAGTTGTTTTCAAAGCAACAGTCAAATCAAATTCTTGGTATCGCTTTGCAGCAAGAGTCATTTACCGCTTTTTTGATGCCTACCACTTCAGACTCAAAGTCAGAGGTTGAAGACTCCCAGTCATTCTTTCAAGACTCCGAGGTGCGGCTCGCCAATTTCGATAAAGCGATATCAGCTTTTAATGCTAAAACCCCCTTGGCGGGACAATGTCACATCGTACTTAATGGTCAGCAATCACAAATTGTACAAGTCGATAAGCCTAACGTACCGGCGAATGAAATTGTATCGGCATTAAAATGGCAGGTTAAGGATTTAGTCAGTATCTCTCCTGATAATATGGTAGTCGATTATTTTGATGGGCCAATACTGTCTGGTGGTAAAGAAAAAATTCATGTCGTTTGTGCACCTTTAAATGAGCTGAAAAAGTTGGTAGCTGCAGTGAATCAAACGGACGCTGAGGTTGCGAGTATTGTGACAGAAGAATTTGCCTTCGCTAATTTATTGCCTGTGCAAAGTGAAGCTTGCCTGTTAGTTTGCCAACAGCCAAATGAAGAAATTACCTTAATTATTATTAAACAAGGTCAGCTGTATTTTCATCGTCGCTTACGTGGCTTTAGTCAGATAGCTCAAAAGAGCGAAGATGAGTTAGCAATGACAATGATTGATAGCTTAGCACTAGAAATTCAACGCTCTTCTGATTATTTTGAACGACAATTAAAACAAGCACCCATTAAACAGATTAAAGTGTTATTGCCTATGGACTCAGAAAGCTTTTTTGCTCGAAAATTGGCTGAAAACACTCATATACCAGTGACTTTGTTAGAATTACCTGATGAATACCAGCAGTTTAGAGCTTATGCTGCTGCTATAGGTGCCACCATGCTAGAGACTCGAATTGCTGAACAATCGCAGGGGGCAACTCATGTCGGCCAGTAATCCGAATAAATATCATATCAATTTATTACAAGCAGAATTATTGCCTGAGAAAGTTCTGTTAACTTTACCTCGTGTCGTCATGATGTGGTCTGCAGTATTGTTTTTAATGATCGCTTGGGTAATGGCAAGTAATTATACTCAGCAAAAGCTAGCAACGACTCATAAAACCGTTCAGCAAGAAAATACGCGCAATACTACGCAACTAGAAGTACTGACGACTGAATTAAATAGTCGAAAAATCGATAGTCAATTAGCTGAGCAGCTAGAAACCATTAAGTTACTTATGCTGAATAAACAAGCATTACACGCCAAATTAACGGATCCAAACCAAACTTATGTTGCCGGCTTTGCTGCGGCAATGAAAGAGTTGTCTCAAATGCATAGTGAAGATATTCGCTTACAATCTATCCACTTAAGTAATGAGCAAATGATATTTAGTGGCTTAGCCTTATCTCCTGAAGCTGTACCTGCATGGCTTGCGGGTTTTGAGCATTCGTTATTACTCTCAGGTAAGTCATTTGAGCATTTTAAATTATCTGAAAATGAGCAAAATATTACTGAATTTACCGTGAGCTCTAAAAAAACTCAGGGGATGCTACCATGAAAAAACAGTGGCAAGAGTACAGCGAAAAATATTTGCTGTTAACTATTAGAGAGCAGTATTTAATTTTGGTTACTGGCTTAGTGGCGATATTCTTTATTATTTACCACTTGTTTATTGACCCAACAATCATGGCAAATAAGAAAGCTAGCGCGAGTATTGAAAGATTAACTAAAAGTAATCGTACTTTGAAAATCTCTGTAGCAGAGTTAGAGGCTGCGCTGAAAGCAGACCCTAATGAAGCGACCAGAGAAAAGATTTCCCAATTTGAAGCTAAACTTGCAAAAGTTGATGCTAAGTTGTTAACGCTGACTTCAGACTTAATCAACCCTGTGCAAATGCGTCACGCGCTCCTCGATTTATTAAAACTTGAAAAGGGCGTGTCATTATTATCTTTTGAGCTCATTGGTGCGCAGCCCTTGTTAGCGTTAAAAAATAAAAATAAAGAGGACGGCGTCGCAGTTCAACAACAAAGCGAAAGCGGCCAAAATCTTTATCAGCATGGCATTAAAATTAAGCTATCAGGTAGTTATTTTGAGTTACAAGATTACTTAACACAACTTGAGCAATTACCGTGGAAGTTCTTTTGGCAAGACTTTAACTTTAAGTCGACTCAATACCCCAATAGCGAACTAGAAATAATCATCTATAGCCTAAGTACTAAAAAGGAGTTTGTAGGTGTCTAAAATAACATTCACTTGGTTACTCGCCGTATTTGCTCTTGGCTTGTCTGCATCAAATAGCCATGCGGCTAAAGTCGACCCAACAGGACCTTTTGGTCACAGTGGTGCTTTATCTCAAGCATCTGTTGAGGGTAAATTAGTTTTAGAGTCTATTATTCATGGTGATGGTATACATACCGCCGTGATTAATGGAAAAATATTAAAACCCAATGATACGATTGGTGAATATAGATTAACTGCAGTCAATGATAAAAGTGTAATATTACGCAGCGATACACAGCGTCTTAAACTCTACATTTTTAAAGAAAATGTCGTTAGCGTCAATGTCGTTAAGTAATGTGGTAGCAAAATAATGAGAATAACAAAACAACCTATGAAACATTCAAAACTGAAAGTAGCTTTATCGAGTTTGCTATTAACCTTAGTTGGTTGCCAAACAACACCAACAGCGCCTACTGACATGAAAGAGGGCTTAGACCTTGCACTTGAAGATACGCGAAAAATCAATGCACCTAAGCCATTAACTCAGGTACCTAATTCTGTACAACAGGAGTTAATGCAGCAAAATATGGCGCAAGCCAAGCAGGGCATGTTGAGTGAGAAAAGGTTAGAAGTTTCTGCTACTTCTGTGGATGCCAAAGACTTTTTTAACGCGATTGTTGATGGCTCTGCCTACAGTGTTGCCATTCATCCTGAGGTTACGGGAAATATTACATTAAACTTAGCGGAAGTGACATTAACCGAAGCGTTAGACGTTATTCAAGACATCTACGGTTATGACATCCGTGTAAACGGTAATGTGATTCAAGTTTATCCAGCGGGAATACGTACCGAAACTATCGCGTTAAACTATTTGTTTTTAAAGCGCTTCGGTAGTTCAAGTACCAGTATTAATTCTGGTGGTGTTTCGGAGAATGATCCGAACAACAGCAATAACAATAATAACAACAGTAATAACAATAGTAGTAATAATAACAACAGTAATAATAATAGTAGCAATAGCAACAACCAGAACAATCAAAATAACAGTGGCATAAATCTTTACACTGAAAATGAATCCGATTTTTGGACCGAATTAAAAGAAACGTTAACCGCTTTTGTGGGTACCGAAGGTGGCCGCTCAGTTATTATTTCACCACAGGCAGGTTTAGTTACCGTTCGTGGTCTACCAGCAGAAATAACTGCGGTTAAAAACTTCATTAAAGACACTGAAACCCACTTACACCGTCAAGTGATTATCGAAGCGAAAATCATGGAAGTGACGCTAAGTGATGAGTATCAACAAGGTGTTCACTGGGATGAAGTATTAGGTAGTATAGGTGATACAGATTTTACTTTTGAAACCACAGGTAATATCGCTGGCAATGTTATTTCAAGTGAAATAGGTGGCACAACGTCATTGAGTTTTTCTGGTCCAGACTTTAGTGGTGTCATTAGTTTGCTGCAAACACAAGGTAATGTGCAGGTATTATCAAGCCCGAGAATTACCGCTACGAATAATCAGAAAGCTATTATCAAAGTCGGTGAAGATGAATACTTTGTTACCGAAGTGTCCAGTACAACCACCACAGGTACGTCAACCACCACTACGCCTGAAGTTGAATTAACGCCATTTTTCTCTGGTATTGCTTTAGATGTCACTCCACAAATAGATAAAGAGGGTGGCGTTATTTTACATGTTCACCCATCTGTCACTATTACTGAAGAACAGAATAAATTCATTCAACTTGGTACAGAAGAATTAATTTTACCACTAGCTCAAAGTCGAGTGAGAGAGTCAGATACTATTATTCGTGCTAAATCAGGTGAGATTGTTGTAATTGGTGGCTTAATCGAAACGTATACCATTGATGAAGAATCTAAAACCCCATTACTAGGTGATATTCCTTTTGTTGGTGAGTTATTTAAGAGTAAAAGCGAAACCACGCAAAAACGTGAATTAGTGATTTTGCTAAAACCGATAGTGATTGGTCAAGATACTTGGAAAACTCAGCTTGAGGATGCACGAGCTTTATTAAAGAAATGGTTCCCTGAAGAAGATGAAGATGCTGCGCAAATGCAGGAAGATTAAACAAGTAACTGAGATAGCCCTTAATATATGTACTTGTACCATTTTGGTCTAACGGAACTACCATTTACGTTAACACCAAATACAAACTTTTTCTTACCACTAGAGCCTCATAATGAGGCGCTAGCTGTACTGATGACAGCATTGAAAACGGGTGAGGGCTTTATCAAAGTTGTGGGAGAAGTGGGTACAGGTAAAACGTTATTGTGTCGTAAGTTACTCAACGAGATACCAGAACATTTTGTCACGGCTTATATTCCCAATCCTTATTTAAACCCTGATGAATTAAGACGTGCGGTTGCCATTGAGTTAGGGGTTAAGCAAGCCCAACGTATGTCTGCGCAGTTGTTAACGCAGCGTATCCAAAATCGATTACTAGAATTGCACGCCAAAGGTCACTCGGTGGTGCTAATTCTAGATGAAGCGCAGGCACTTCCTGCAGAAAGTTTAGAGGCGCTGCGCCTATTTACTAATTTAGAAACCGAGACGCGTAAACTTTTGCAAGTGGTATTGTTTGCTCAACCAGAGTTAGATGAACGCTTAGCAGAGACAGAATTTAGGCAACTTCGACAACGAATTACTTTTTCATATCGATTACGCGCTATGAATAGTTATGAAGTACAGCAATATATTCAGCACAGGTTACAAGTTGCAGGATATAAAGGGGCGGTACTATTTTCAGCCAAACTCTGTAAAAGGATCACCAAGGTTACTCAAGGGACCCCGCGTTTAGTCAATATACTTTGTCATAAAATGCTAATGTTAAGTTACGGTCAAGGGCATTATCAAATGACTAAAAAACAGTTATCAGCGGCAATTAAAGACACAGAAGGGTTAGTGGTTAATAATCGCTTTAGTTTATTTGGCAGAAGTACTTGGTATTTAACGGTAGGCTTGTTGATCATAATGTCGAGTTATTTTGTTTTAGCATACTTTTTAGGTATTAATGTTTTGGCGGTCAATTTTTCAGGTGTCAGTATATGAGTGTCATCAATCAAATGCTTAAAGACTTAGAGCAACGTACGCCTGAACAAGGAGCCACTCCTAGCGTAGTTCCGGTCAGTCATAAGCCTTCAACAATGAAAATAGTCCTAATTTCATTGTTAATATTACTTAGTTTAAATGCGTTAGGTTTTTATATTTGGGATCTACAAGCACGGGTTGCGAGTAGTGAACAAAAGGTGCAAGAGCATAAACAGCAGGCGATTGCTACGCCAGCACTAGCAGCGTCATCGCAGATGGCTGAGCCAGTCAATGTGGTCAAAACACCAGATTCAATTAACAAGCCTGAGCAAACTACAAGCGTAGAGTCTACTCCGCAAATAAAAAGTGTGGAAGCGGCTGAAAAAGTGATGACTACAGAGTTGACGACAAAGGTCTCTCCTACAGTTGCCAAAGTGCCGATGTCAAAAGTAGCGTCTGAACCAACTCAAGCAACTCAGCCGGCTCAAGTCAGAGCAAGTGAGCAAGCTAATAAAGTTGTTAATGTTCCCGAACAAACTAAGCAAGTAAATAACAATAATACTGGTAATGTTAAATCGAGTAGCATGACAGTTTCACGCCGCCAATTAACAACCGCCGAGTTAGTAACGCAAAAATTAGCTAAAGCTGAAAAAGCGGTTAATACCAATCAAATAGCCAAAGCAGAAAGCTTGTTTGAAGAAGTCTTAATTTTAGCCCCTGGCAACAAACAAGCCCGTAAAAAATTAGCGGCCTTATGGTTTGGCCGTAAATCATATCAACAAGCAATAAATTTATTGTCGCAAGGTATCGCAATCGATAACCAAGACAGTGAATTTCGAATGTTAAAAGCTCGTATTCAGTTACAACAAGGACATCATAAAGGCGCTTATCACACCTTAAAACCTTTATTTGAACTTGAGCAGCAAGATTATCAAGTAATGCTAGCTAATGTAGCTCAGCAAATAGAAGCTTACCCAAGTGCTATCACCGCCTATCAATTATTGATCAGCATGCAGCCTTATAGCGGCAAGTGGCACTTAGGCTTGGCAATTGTTTATGATAAAGACAGTCAATTTACTTTAGCGGCCAAAGCCTACTCAATGGCATTAAGTAAAAATGATTTATCAAAAGCTTCTGCTGAATTTGCAGAGCAACGTATGCAAGCGCTTGGAGAATAATTGACATGCAAAAACAAAACGAAAACATGTCCTTACCCATGACCGCTAATCACCTAGAATATTTGGAGAAAAATTAGAATGGCAGCTCCTAAGTTAAAAATGCGTTTGGGTGACTTATTAGTTCACGAGCACATTATTACCAACGAACAGTTGATGCAGGCGTTAAATAGTCAAAAATCAACAGGCCGGAAACTGGGTGATACCCTAATTGAACTTAGTTATTTATCTGAGCGCCAACTGTTAGAATTTTTGGCTCAGCAACTGGAGTTGCCTTTCTTAGATATTAGTCAGCGCCGTATTCCCACTGAAATAGCTAATTTAGTCCCTGAAGTTCATGCTAGACGCTTAAGAGCATTGTTGATTGAAGATCGAGGCGATTCAGTGTTACTTGGCATGAGCGATCCTGCTGACTTAAACGCGATTGATCAGCTCGAGCAAATGCTAGCACCTAAGCGACTTGATTTAGCAGTAGTCATGGACTCTCAGCTTTACGAAGCTTTTGATGGTTTATATCGCCGTACTGCCGATATTGAATCTTTTGCTAGCCAATTAGAAGAAGAATACGAGCAATCATCTAGCTTTGATTTGTCTACTTCTTTTGTCGATGAAACCGGTGATGCAACGGTTGGAAAATTATTACAATCGGTATTTGAAGACGCGGTACAAATGCGTGCTTCAGATATTCACATCGAACCAGATGAAAACCAACTACGAATTCGTCAACGTATTGATGGCGTATTACAAGAAAATATCTTAAAAGAAAACAAAATAGCTTCAGCCATGGTGTTACGTTTAAAGCTGATGGCAGGGTTAGATATTTCAGAAAAACGAATTCCACAAGATGGTCGCTTTAATCTACAAATTTCTGGGCACAGCATAGATGTGCGTATGTCCACTATGCCAGTTCAACATGGTGAGTCTGTAGTAATGCGATTGTTGGATCAATCGGCAGGTTTATTGTCATTTGATCAAACAGGTATGCCAGACGATCTGATCAAACGTGTTCGACATCAAATTACTCGTCCTCATGGCATGGTATTAGTTACTGGACCAACGGGTAGCGGTAAAACGACTACCTTATATGCGGCATTAAGTGAGCTTAACCAAGCTAGTAAAAAGATTATTACCGTTGAAGATCCGGTGGAGTACCGCTTAGAGCGAATTAATCAAGTTCAAGTAAACCCTAAAATTGATTTAACCTTTTCGAGTGTTTTGCGTACCGCGCTTCGTCAAGATCCCGACATCATGATGGTGGGGGAAATGCGTGATCAAGAAACGGTTGAAATCGGTTTACGAGGTGCATTAACAGGTCACTTGGTACTATCAACCTTGCATACCAACGATGCTATTACTAGTGCGCTACGATTAATTGATATGGGAGCAGCAGGTTTCTTAGTCGGTAGCTCATTACGAGCGATTATTGCTCAGCGCTTAGTACGTCGAGTTTGTGATTCTTGTGTTGAAGACTATACACCGGATGCACAAGAATTATTATGGTTAACTAACTTAGCCGGTGAGCAAGCAAATACCACCAAGTTTGTTCATGGTCGTGGCTGTCAGACATGTCAGTACACAGGTTACAAAGGGCGAATTGGTGTTTTTGAATTGTTAGAAATGAATGAGTCAATGATGGCGGCATTAAAGCGTGATGATACCGAGGCTTTTACTCAATTATCAAAAGCAAATCCAAGCTTTACACCATTAGCTAATTCAGCTTTTGACTACGCAAAACAAGGGGTAACAACAGTTGAAGAAGTGTTACGCTTGGTTGAAACAGTTGATGTGAGCTAATTTATGGCATCATTTAATTATGTTGGTCGAAATAGCAGCGGCGCTCAAATAAAAGGTGCTATGGAAGCGGTTAATACTTCTGCAGTGGCTGAGCAATTACAAAGAAAAAGTATCACGCCTATTTCTATCACTGCGGTAAAAGATAAAGGTGCAGACAACCTTGCCAGTAAAGATGTTCGTGAACTTTTTGGCTTAACGCATGTGTCGCTAGATGAATTGATTATCTTTTCAAGGCAAATGTACGCCTTAATGCGCTCAGGGGTGCCTATTCTACGTGCGATTAATGGCATGGCTGAGTCGAGTACTTCAGTTTCATTGAAAAAAGCGTTGACGGAAATCGGTAGCCAATTAGAAGGCGGTTATACCTTATCGTCAGCATTGAACCAGCATCCTAAAATATTTAACTCACTATTCGTGTCATTAATTCATGTGGGTGAAAATACGGGGCAATTAGAAGAGTCTTTTTTAAAGTTAACCACTTATTTAGAGCGTGAACAGGCGACTCGTAAACGTATTAAAACAGCATTGCGTTATCCAACCATGGTATTAATTGCTATCTTTTCAGCATTAGTGATATTGAATATTTTTGTTATTCCAACGTTTTCCAATATGTTTGCCAAATTAGGCGCTGATTTACCCATTATGACCAAGTTTTTGATAGCAAGCTCAAACTTTTTTATCAATTTTTGGCCTTACATGTTGCTTGGTATTGTTATTGCGTATTTTTCTTTTCGACGGGCACTTCAAACTGAAAAAGGCAAGTATCAATGGGATAGACGCAAAATTAAGTTACCTATTATTGGCAGCATTATAGAGCGCTCTATTTTAGCGAGGTTTTCACATAGCTTTGGCATCATTTTAAAAGCAGGCATCCCGATGACCACAGGGTTAACTTTAGTGGCTGACGCGGTTGATAATGCTTATATGAAAGAGAAGATAGTCGCGATGCGACAAGCCATTGAAAGTGGCGAAAGTTTATTACGCTCTGCTATTGCGAGTACATTATTCACACCCTTGGTTATACAAATGGTTGCCGTAGGCGAAGAAACAGGGCGAGTGGATGAACTATTAAAAGAGGTAGGTGACTATTACGAGCGTGAAGTTGACTATGATTTATCTACGTTAACCGCGCGAATAGAGCCACTTTTATTAATCGTTGTGGCGGTGATGGTTTTAGTTCTCGCTTTAGGTATATTTACCCCAATGTGGGATATGGCATCGGCCATGCAAGGCAAATAATAACTTGCTTTACTCTGAGGTATTTGCTGAGTTTGGCGAACACAGAGATAGTGTTGTTATAGCAATAAAGTTATGGGTATTTAAGTGACAAGCAACAGTGAAAAAAGAGATAAATCATTAGCTGAGTTTGTAGTTATCATCGTACTGGTTGGAGTATTGATGAGTGTTTTTATTAATTACTTTATTAAACAAGAAGCTCATTTTAGTGAGACCGGCTTTAAAACTTTTGCACAACAATTTACCGCTAAAGTGTCGGCGGTTCATGCGCAGTGGATGATGGACAAACAGCCTAATACGGTAAAATTAGCAACAGTGAATAGTAGCGAGAAGCAACTGGTTACTGTGAATAAGCATGGTTGGATAGACGTGAAAACTTCTTCTTTAGCATGTGAGAAAATCTGGCAACTAGTGATGGAAGCACCATTAAATTTCATGAAACAACCTGTCAGTGCTATAGAGGTTCGTGATTTTAGTCATGACTCAGCAGACACAACTAACTTAGTCTGTCGTTATGTATTACCTAGTGGCGCATATTTTGACTATAATCGAGTAAATGGCAGAGTTAGTGTTGTCGTTTCAAGACAAGACTGATGTAAAAGTGTGCTTTTTTGTAATTTTAGTGTTAAATAAGTGACTTAGTAAATAGATCACTGTTACAATCGTTTAAATAAGAAATTGATTTTGAGGTAATTATGAATCAAATAATGAGTAAAAGAGTTAACCTGAGAAAACAAGCAGGTTTTACCTTAATTGAATTAGTCATTGTTGTGGTTATTTTAGGCTTTTTGGCAGTAACGGCCATTCCTAAATTTCTCGATTTAACTGAACAAGCTAAACAAGCCAATATTGAAGGTATGGCAGGTGGTTTTGCTACCGGTGTTTCTTTAGCAAGAGCACAGTGGGAAGCAGAAGCACGTCCTTCGGCTGGTGGTGTAAATCGTATAGATTATGACGGCACTGAGTTGTTTTTAACAACACCTCCAACACCGAATCCAACAAATATTAGACCGGGTTATCCAACAGGGTTTGCTGCAGATAATGGTGATGGTACCGCTATGGCTGTAGCTGATTGTATTGAAGTATGGCAAGGTATTTTGGCTCAGCCTCCTACTATTACGTCAGTCATTGCTGATTTGAATAATGATAAAAGTATTAATTATTATGTCAGTATTGATTCAAATGAGTGTCAGTATTTTTTAAGAGAAACCTTAAATCAAGATGCCAATGGTGCATATGAAGCACCTGCAGATACGACAGTAGGTAATAACTTTACTTACAATAATGCTAATAGCTCTGTTGTCGTTAATATAAATAATTAATGAGTCTAAGTTTATGCTTAGGCTTAACATTCCTAAATGTTATCGTTTGGGAATATTGTTTTAAAATTTAAATATAAGAAAAAGGAAATACTATGAAGCGCTTAAATAATTTCACCAATAAACAACAAGGTTTTACTTTAATCGAACTTGTTGTCGTAATCGTTATTTTAGGTATTTTAGCCGTAACAGCTGCCCCTAAATTTATTGATTTAACATCAGATGCACGTGAATCTGTAATGGAGGGTGTTAAAGGAAGTATTGAAAGTGCGGTATCTATGGTTAACGCTAAAGCGTTAATTGATAATGAGATCGGCGCTACAGGTCAAGTTATAATAAATGGTGAGTATTATGCATTAGTAAATGGTTTTCCTGCAGCTGCCGGCGTTGGTGATGCTGATGGAACGGAAGATAATGGATATGGTATTACTGAATTGGTAGAGTTGGAGTTAGATGCCGATGGCGGTGATTTTCTAGTAACTGATGCTGCCCCAGCATTATTTCAACATGCAGGTGCACCAACAGCTGCAGAGTGCCAATTATCTTATCCGGATGCGGCTGATAATGCAACTCGTCCTTTAATTACAGAAACATTCACCGATTGCTAGTGATTGTGTGAATTTTTTTAAAAGAGGGCTAGCCCTCTTTTTTTATGCATGAAATTTACCGTTGAATTAAACTAAGGTAAGATAACTAATAATAAGTTATAAACCAGTGCTTATTGGTTAGTTAAAAATTAAATTATTGTAGTAGAGAGATAAATGAATAATAAAGGCTTTACCTTAATCGAATTGATCGTTGTTATTGTTATTCTAGGTATTTTATCCGTTACGGCAGTACCTAAATTTATTAATCTACAAGCTGATGCTCAAACCGCAACGCTTGAAGGTGTTAAAGCCGCAATGGAAGGGGCGGCTGCTTTAGTTTATGGTAAGTCGATTGTTGCTGGTAATCAAAATATTGCAGAGAGTAATGTCTCTACTCCGTCAATTATTTTAACGGATGGTACCGTGTTAGAAATTAATTACGGTTACCCAAAAGAAGTGGTTGCTGATTGGCAGGCGCTTTTAGATATAGACAATAATGACTTTTCAATTTCAATTGGCGCAGACCTTTCTCTGATAATACACCCTGCGGATACATCGCCAACGCTTGATAGCGATCCATGTATTGTTTCCTATCGACAAGCGACTTCTTCATCACGCCCTATTATTAGGGTAAACCCTTGTACGTAAAAAGCTAATAACTATTGATGAGCCTAAATTTGAAAAAATCATCTGCTAAAAATCAAGGTTTCACCATGATTGAACTAATCGTGGTCATCATTATGTTAGCGATTATGGCAATCTCTGTAGTGCCAAAATTTTTCAACTCTAGTGGCTTTCAAGAATACACTTATGAAGATGATGTCATTACTACGCTACGCGCCATTCAAGTTAGGGCTATGCAGCAAACCAATGGCGGTGGTTGTCATTTGGTGCTAATTACCGAAGACGGTATTGGCATTCCCGAAGACTGCCCTAATATTACTGGCGGCTGGTTTAGTGACACAACTTCTGTGGTTATCGAGTCAGGCCATGATGTCCGTTTCGATCTTTCTTCTGGCATAGTATCATTTACTTTTGATGGTATGGGGCGACCAAGTTGCGGTGGCTGCTCAATTACTATTGTTGGGGATAGTACACTGACGGTCACCATTGAGTCTGAGGGATATATTCATGGTAGCTAACTCTATTAACATAAAAGTAAAATCACGCGGCTTTACCTTGATTGAGCTTATTATCGGTATTGTGGTTTTAGCTATTTCCTTTTCCTTACTCACCACCTTGATTTTACCTTTAACTGAAAAGAGCGCCGAACAACTTCATCAAGTAAGAGCCGCAGAGCTAGGTCAGTCTATGATGAATGAAATTCTTGCCAGAGCATTTGATCAGCAATCGGACATGGCGGGCGGTTTAGTACGTTGTGGTGAGCCAAATGATGGTAGCAATGACTGTTCTACTACGCTTGGCGCAGACACAAGGGAAACAAAGCGCGCTTTATATAATGATGTTGATGACTATATTGATTTTGACTTTATTAATGAAACTAATGCTTTAGGCGAAAGCTTTACAGATCTCTATCCTGGATTTAATGTTTCGATATCGGTTTGCTACAGTAATTATACTGCAACTTGTAGCTCTGGTATTGAATTAGTAAAACGGGTCACTATTACCGTAACAACGCCACAAAACTTTGATTATGTCTTTGCTTCCTATAAGGCAAATTTCTAATGATTAGCAACAAAACACCTATATTAGGCAGCAGTAATCTTAATAAGAGTCGTGGTTTTTCTTTAATTGAAATCATCGTGGTTATCGTTATTTTAGGGGTGCTGGCTGTTGGGGTAAGTACCTTTATAAACTTTGGTACTCAAGTTTATACCGATGCAGCAGATCGAGAAGAAGTTGTGTCGTCAGCACGCTTTGCCATTGAACGGTTAAATAGAGAATTAAGAGCTGCGGTTCCTAATAGTATAAGGCTCACTGCTAATACCTTAAATGGTGCAACAGCAGAGCGATGCATTGAATTTACGCCAATTATTTTAAGCGCTATTTATACCGATGTTGCGGTACCTCCAGAGATAGCAACAGAAGATATCAAGGTGATAGCTTTTAATAAGGATTTATTTAATAACGGTTTTAGCCCTGATTTGAAGGTTGGCGTCTATGTTCTCAATAATGAAGATTTTTATAGTGGGACAAGCAATAAAATTTTTACTTTAAAAGATAATGCTATTATTGAAGTAGGTAATGAATGGACAATAAAGCTAGATTCAGCACAAACCTTTACTGAAGATTCTCCCACTAATCGTTTATACTTTTTCAATCATTCGGTAAGTTATTGTGTTCAAAATGAAGCGTTAAGACGCCATGAGAATTACAGCCGAGCTGCAGATGGTACACCAAGTTCAGCAGGGGTATTAATGGCTGAAGATATCACTATTCATGAAGGACTTACGGTTATTCCGCCGTTTTGGTTAACGGAAGCGACTCAGTTAAGAAATTCCATGGTATTGGTTAAGCTTGCTTTTAGCGTTAACAACGAACACATTGTTTTTAATAATGAAGTGCAGGTATCAAATGTTCCGTAATGCAATTATTAACGTCAATCAAAAACAGTCAGGCAGTGCCTTGGTTACTGCGATATTCGTCTTGGTTATTATGACTTTGTTAGGCACTGCATTGGTTCGTATGCAACACTCAAGTAGTGAAACAGTGGTATATGAGGTGATAGGCACTCGAGCTTATGCAGCGGCACAAACAGGTATTCAATGGCAGTTATCTGAATTATTTCCACTAAATACCGTCGGTATAACTGCCTGTAATAGTGGTAGTGTAGAACCGGATATTGGTAATACACAAGGATTAGAAGGTTGCTGGTTTGAGGTTTTATGTAATGAAGATATTTCGCATGATGATATTCAATATTACACCGTTACCAGTGTAGGTATTTGTGAGGTGGCAGATGTTGTTACAAGTCGGACGATTGAGGTAGAGGCGAGGAGTTTATAAGGTGTATAGTCAAATTAAAACTCAATTAAATACCGGTAATAATTTTGATGTTTGTCTTACCTTCCATCATACACCTTGCAATCTCTTGGAAAAAGGTAGTCAGAATGAAGTGTAATTCAATAGTATTTGTAGTCTTTGTTAGTTTACTTCAGTTTTGCAATCTAGCTAATGCTGATATAAACATTGATATTTACGATACTGATACTAATGTTCTTTCACTAGCGAATGCTGACGCTACCATTGCATTGACTCATGGCAATGTAACTACAACCAGTTATATTGGCGATACGGTTAATTTATGGGATGGAAGAGGCAGCCAAGGTCATTTTAGCCCTTCTGCTGACTTTTCAGGTGCAACCGATACTTTTGTTGTGCATGCAACGGCAACTATTGTCATAGAAACATCTGGTTGGTATACCTTTGGTACGAGTAGCGATGACGGTGCTCGTTTAATCATTGATGGCACTACTGTAATTAATGATGATTCTCGCCATAGTGTTAGAGATTTTTTTGGTCAAATCGAACTTTCCATAGGTGAATATTCATTAGATTTAGTGTTTTTTGAGCATACGGGGGGCGCATCAATAGAGTTGTTTGCTTCACAAGGGCAACATGCAAACTTTGCTTCTGGAGACTTTCAATTAGTGGGAGATGTCGCTAATGGTGGAATTGAAGCTAAAACTTCTGCACCTGCAACAGTTCCAAGCTGTGATATGATTTTTCCAGATGCAGTGCAAAACAATAGTAATAGCGGAGATATTACCTTTGAGCAAGGTGCTCAAGTATTTAATAGTCCTGATAATATACTAGAATCAAACAATGAGATTAATGATAGTGTTAACGTACTTTTGACGTGTGATACCGTTAATTGTACCCATTCTGGAAGCTCGGCAGAGTCGATAAACTGGAATGATTTTCCTAATAATAGTAATAACGTTAATGTGGGCTTTGAAAAAGTACAGCTGATTAGTCCAGGAAATTATAACAATATAACTTTAGATACTCGGGCTGAATTACAATTAGAGCCGGGAGATTATAAAGTATCTGGCTCATTATTGACTAATTTTCAAAGTAAAATAACAATACAAGGAAGTGGTGTTGTTCGACTATTTGTTAAGAGTACAGTCTATTTAGAAAATGAAAATGAAATAAACATTGCTGGAAATGCTGAAAGTATACTTTTATACAGCAATGAAGATATTACTATCGACTTCAGAGCTAAAGTTAATGGTTTTTTATATAGTAAGAAAGATATTTTAATTGACAATGAAGTTGAAATAACAGGAGCAATTAACGGTAAAAATGTACAACTTAATTATCAATCAAAAATAACATATAGCTCAATTGAACCAAATTTTGGTGATTTTTGTGAATCAATTTCCCCTAATTCAGATATGCTCGGCTTGTATCAATTTGAACAAACCGATTTCTCTACTCAAATTAACGACTCAAGCGGCCTTAATAATCACGGAACTAATTTTGGCGGTGCTTCAATTGCCGAAGGCAAATATTGTCGAGGTTTTGATTCAAATGGCACTAACCAAGGCACAGAAACAGACAATGCCTTCTCTTCAAACATTGATTTAGAAAATGATGTCGGTGTCCAAGGTAGTATTAGTTTTTGGTTCAATAGCAATACTGACTGGGATGAAGGTGGTTATAATAGCCGAGGGGAAAGAACTCTTTTTGACGCAACTTTAGGCCCTGATACTGCGGGCAGTAAATATTTTGCTTTAGAAATCTTAAGTAATGGTCGGTTGCGTTTTGCCTTTGAAGATTCTAATGATAGAGATTTTAAATTAAATGAACCCAATGGCACAGTTCGAGATGCCGATACTTGGTATTATTTAACCACCACTTGGGATTTTACCAACGACTCTTTTCAGCTTTATTTAGATGGAAATTTGTTGGTTGAACAAACTTTCAATACTAGTGGTCAATTAAGTGATGTTGGCGATATCATATTTGCCGATAACTCAAGCGTATATGCACGAAATAATAATGGCTCGCTGCCTTCAAGAACCTCAGCTAATGGTCGTTTTGATGAAGTTCGCATTTATGAGAAAGTCATCAGCCAAGCGGAAGTTCAAGCGGATATGAACGATGAGCCTTCATGTGAAGCTGATGTTATCGCCGAATGGCGTATGGATGAGCTCTCTTGGTCGGGTATCGCCGGTGAAGTTATTGATCAAACAGGTAACTTTAATGCTCAAGCCTTCAATGGCGCTAACACACAACGGTCTTCTCCTGCTGTCGAGGGTAACCCTGGAACCTGTGGTTATGGGGAGTTTGATGGTGTTAACGATTATGTAGAAATAGCAGATAATCCAGCGTTTGATCTTACCGATGAATTAACCATAACTACATGGATAAGAGCCGACGTTATCCATAACTCGGGCTTGAAAACTATTTTGTCTAAAGATGAAAATTATGAATTTCATCTGGATTCATCAGGTGAAATTTTTTGGTGGTGGGGCTCAGGTTCTTTTGCTACAACAGGAGCAAATATAGTTGCGAATAATTGGTATCATGTTGCTATTACTTATAAAAGCGGAGAGCAGTTTATATATGTAAATGGAGATGTAAAAGGTAGCAGGAATTACAGTGGTACTTTACCGTTAAATAATGATCCTCTTCAAATAGGACAAGATCAAGGCTTTGGAGGACGATTTTTTGACGGTAATATAGATGAAGTTAGAGTTTATGATAAAGCAATATCAAGTAGCGAAGTCAATATTATCTATAATGACACTCATCCTTGTGCATCATATATCGATCACTTTGAAATAGATGTTATTGATGGTCAAGGACTTACCTGTGATGCTGATAATATCACCATCAGGGCCTGTGCCGATGCTTCTTGTACCATGCTTAACACAGATGCGACTGATGTGCAGCTTTCCGTCAATGGTATTTTTAATAAAACCGTGACTGTTATTGGCAGTACAGATACTAGCTATAATTACCCCACTGCAGGTGTCGCCACATTAAGTTTAGATCAAACTTTTGAGTGTGTTAACGGCAGCCCCGGTGATTGTGATGTTACTTTTGCAGATACTGGTTTTAGGTTTTATGCCGATACTGAAGGCACGGCTATTCCAACACAACTATCTGGAAAATCATCAAATATAGACTACAACGCATCAAGGCTATTTGTTCAGGCGATTGAAACCAACCCTGTTTCAGGAGCTTGCCAAGCAGCACTTATTAATACTACGGTTATTGAAATGGCGGCAACGTGTGAAGACCCTGTGGCTTGTGCTGGTCAGCAAGTGTTGATAAATAATCTTACTACTCCAGTGGCTATTGATACTTTAGATAAAGCCGCGACATTAACCTATAGCTCAGTAAATTTAGACTTTAGTGATGATAGTGTTAATACCGCCGAATTCGTTTTTTCCTATCCAGATGCAGGCAGTGTTCAACTTCATGCCAGATATAACATTCCTGATGAAGATGGCAATCCAACGGGAAATTATATGACAGGCACCTCTAATGCCTTTGTCGTTAAACCGCTTGGCTTTTATGTAAATGTTGAAAATAATCCACAAGCAATTAGCGACTTGGGGGATGTTTTTATTGCTGCTGGAGAGGACTTTACCACCCATTTGACGGCTGTGCAGTGGCAAGATGGTGATGATGAAGATAATGATGGTGTGCCAGATGATGGCGCGAACTTATCAGATAATTTGCCTACGTTAAATTTTGGTAAAGAAGACACCCCTGAAACTGCCGTGATTAACCACAGCCTTCATTTACCAAACCCTGCAGTGTTAGGTAATTTGACCAATAGCAGCTTTAGTGACTTTGTCTTAGGTGTTGCCACTAATAGCGCAGCTAACGATAACGCCATGACTTATGATGAAGTCGGGATAATAAACTTTGCCGCAACCTTAACTGATAACAGCTATTTAGGTGTTGATAATGTCTCCGGCACTGAACCTTTTGTCGGCCGCTTTATTCCTCATCATTTTGAGTTATCGATAGCCGGCTCAGGTGATGGCAGTCTTGCTTCAGTGTGTGCTGATGTTAATCTTGATATGGATTTTGCCTACATAGGCCAAGGAACGGTTGCCGATGAAAATGTCGGTGTTTTGCAATACCTTGCGTTGCCAACAGTCACTATTACCCCGCAAGCTAAGTCTGGTGATCACACTGAAAATTATACCGGTGATTTTAATAAGTTATTATTAACAGGTATTAGCCGTTTTCAAGTGGACGATGGTATGGGGGGCTTAATCGATGCGCCTCTTGAAGATGGAACACAAAACGGGCGTGATGATACTAATAAAGTGAAATTGACGGCAAATTACTTTGATGGTGAATTGACGGAAACAGGTGCTGTGATCACTTATGAATATAGTGATGAAGATAACTTTATTTATACTCATGAGCCCAATTCTGAAATACCTTTATTCATCGCAGATATCAACTTAAGGCTTGCCATGGTTGAAGATGAAGATGAAGTTAGAGCCAATGATACGGATGGCGATCCTGATGGTGTGGGGCCAATACTAGAAGATGCAACCGTGATTACGCTAGAGCCAGCGGGTAAAGAAATTCGCTTTGGTCGAGCACGTTTACAAAACAGTTTTGGACCAGAGACTGCCGATCTTCCGCAGCCATTTTCAGTCGAATATATGAATGTTGACGGAATATTTGTTGTTAATGAACTTGATACTTGTACTGCGTTTGATGCTGCTAAAATTGAGTTAACTGATGGCACACTCGATAAGGATGATACCGGCGTAAATACTGCTACAGGACAACTTGATGATGAGCTACCTGTCGGTGAATCAAACGCCATGGTTTTAACCGCTCCCGGTGCAGGCCTGCAAGGGAATGTAAATGTCGAATATGAAATCTATGATTGGTTAAAATACGATTGGACTTGGGATGGAGTTTCTATCAAATCATTTGATGAAAACCCAACGGCTGTCGCAACCTTTGGCTTATTTCGCGGCAATGACAGAATTATTTACCAACGAGAAGTACATTAGAGGCAGAAACTTATTCGCGCATATGTGCTAAACGGGTAGGTTATTCTTTAATTTAGTATTTTCAAGTAGCCTGAATATTAATACTCAGGTATGATTGGTCGATCAATAATAAGCAATATATTCAAGTTATAAATTAACGCGCATTTTCACAGGACATTTCGAGCTTATGTTTAAAAAATTACGTGGTATGTTTTCTAACGATTTATCTATCGATTTAGGTACAGCCAACACCCTTATTTATGTTAAAGACCAAGGCATTGTATTGAACGAGCCTTCAGTAGTGGCTATTCGTCAAGACAGAGCGGGTGGTTCGAAAAGTGTTGCAGCAGTGGGTGTTGCTGCTAAACAAATGTTAGGTCGTACTCCTGGAAATATTGAAGCTATTCGTCCAATGAAGGATGGCGTAATCGCTAACTTTTTTGTTACTGAAAAAATGCTACAACACTTTATTAAACAAGTGCATAGCAATAACTTTTTACGTCCTAGTCCGCGAGTTTTAGTTTGTGTTCCATGTGGTTCAACTCAAGTAGAACGTCGTGCTATTCGTGAATCAGCGATGGGCGCAGGCTCACGTGAAGTTTACTTAATCGATGAGCCTATGGCTGCTGCTATCGGTGCTGGTATGCCAGTATCTGAAGCGACTGGCTCAATGGTTGTTGATATCGGTGGTGGTACTACTGAAGTAGGCATTATTTCACTTAACGGTGTAGTTTATTCTTCTTCGGTACGTATTGGCGGTGATAAATTTGATGAAGCTATCATTAACTATGTACGTCGTAATTTTGGTAGTTTAATTGGTGAAGCTACGGCCGAGCGTATTAAACATGAAATTGGCTCGGCATATCCGGGTGAAGAATTAGTAGAAATTGAAGTTCGTGGTCGTAATTTAGCTGAAGGTGTACCACGTAGCTTTACCTTGAATAGCAACGAGATTTTAGAAGCATTACAAGAGCCGTTAACGGGTATTGTTAGTGCTATTATGGTTGCCTTAGAGCAATCACCTCCAGAGCTAGCATCAGATATTTCTGAACGTGGTATGGTACTTACCGGTGGCGGCGCTTTATTAAGAGACTTAGATCGTTTACTTATGGAAGAAACAGGTATTCCTGTTGTTGTTGCTGAAGATCCATTAACTTGTGTTGCTCGTGGTGGTGGTAAAGCCCTAGAGATGATTGATATGCATGGGGGCGATTTATTCTCCTATGAATAAAAGCTGTGGGCCTTCATTGCTATTTAAGCCAACTACTGCGTTGAATGTACTCATTGACTAGCGTCAACTCCGTGCTCTCGCCTTGTACTTGAATTAAATACCTGCGAAAACCCAACAGCTTAGGAAATGTTCTTTATACATATTCGAAACTCATAACTGATAACCCGTAACTGGTTTTTTATGAACCCAATTTTTAAACATGGTCCATCCCCACAGCACCGACTAGTCTTGGTGCTGTTTTGTTCTGCATTATTGATTTTTTTCGACCATAAAATGGCGAGCTTTGAGTCAGTTCGAGGTTATTTACAATCGCTAGTTAGCCCATTGCAATATATAGCTAATACACCTAAACAGGCGATGACATGGGCTTCAGAAAATATCGTCACTCGCAAACAATTGATGGCAGAAAACCAACAATACCGTTTAAACGAATTAACCTTTCAAGAGCAAGGTATTCAGCTTGATATTATCAAGCAAGAAAATGCTCGCTTGCGCTCCTTACTTGCTTCTCCGCTACGCAGTGATATTAAAAAAATGGTAGCAGAAGTACTTTCTGTTAGTAGTGATCCCTATACACATCAAGTGGTGATCAATCGAGGCTCTGCAGATGGCGTTTATGAAGGTCAGCCGGTACTTGATGCACAAGGTATTGTTGGGCAAATACTGCATGTGGGTCAAACGAGCTCGAGAGTTATTTTAATTACCGATATTTCTCACGCAGTACCGGTAAGAGTTAAACGTAATGGCTTGAGATTAGTGGCTAGCGGTAGTGGCCGAATCGATCGATTAACTCACAATTTTGTCCCTCATAGCGCGGATGTGCAAACAGGGGATATATTAGTTAGCTCAGGTTTAGGCGGGAAATATCCTGAAGGTTATCCTGTCGCGACGGTTTCATTTGTAAGTCAAGATGAATCACGTGAATTTGTTAGCGTTTACAGTACACCAATTGCTCAAATAGACAGGTTACGTTATTTGCTTTTACTCTCTGAGAAAAATGTTAACAGTATTTTCGCCCCGAAAGAAAATAAGAAAGTGATGAACACAGAGCCTTCTCAATCGACACCAGAGGTTGAAGAATAATGTTTGCGCACAATGGCATTATTATTATCTTTTCGCTATTAATTGCATTAATGGCAACAATTATGCCGCTGCCGTTAAGTGTTGATGCTTTTCGTCCAGATTGGGTATTGATTGTGTTAATTTATTGGACGATGGCATTACCCAATAGAATTAATATTATTACCGCATGGCTGATGGGATTTTTGTTAGATGTATTACTCGGCTCTGTATTGGGTGTACACGCTGCAGCCATGGCTGTTGCTATTTATATTGTTGCCGAGAATTTTCAAAAAATAAGAAACTTCTCGGTTGGTCAGCAAGCACTTATTGCCGGTGTCGTTGCTGCCTTGTATCACTTAGTGGTTTTTTGGCTACAGCGATTTTTAATCGATGTGGTATTTTTAACGAGCTATTTATATCCAGTGATCACCTCTATTATTTTATGGCCTTGGATGTTTTTATTACTGCGTAAAGTTCGTCGACATTTCTCGATTAAATAGCTCACAATAGAACTAAACATAATGAAAAATCTTGTACTTGCTTCACAATCACCTCGTCGACAAGCACTGTTAAATCAATTGGGTTACCAGTTCTCAATCATAGTTGCTGATATTGACGAGAGCGTTAAACTTGATGAAAGCCCCAATGAATATGTTCTGCGCTTAGCTCTGCAAAAAGCACAAGTGATCTTTGACCGTCTATCTGAGCAAGAGCAAGCCAATACATTGGTGTTGGGTGCTGATACCTGTGTCGTTCACAGTGATAAAATACTGGGTAAACCTGCCAACGAAAAGCAGTGTATTGATACTTTGAAACAATTAAGTGGTGAAAATCATCAAGTTTTAACCAGTATTGCTGTGGTAGGTGTTAATATAGCCGTTAAAGAGCTCGTAACAACGCAAGTCAATTTCAAGCCATTAACTACCCCCGAAATGCAGCGTTATTGGCAAACTGGCGAGCCTTGCGATAAAGCAGGCTCATATGCCATTCAAGGCATAGGCGGGCAGTTTGTTACCAGTATTGAAGGTAGTTACTCTGCGGTTGTGGGGTTACCTTTATATGAAACATCGCAGTTATTAGCTCGCTTAGGTTTAGCGAACAGTATCCAGGGTATTTGAATATCAGATTGAACACCTAACCGTGTCTTAGCTAAAGTCGTTAGCGCACGAAAGCAAGGAGTAGGAATAAAATGAGTAGTGAATTATTAATTAATGTTACCCCAAGCGAAACGCGTGTTGCTTTGATCGAAAATGGCTCGTTGCAAGAAGTACATATAGAGCGTGAAGCAAAGCGAGGTATTGTTGGCAATATCTACTTAGGTAAAGTCATTAGAGTACTACCGGGTATGCAAGCTGCTTTTGTAGACATTAATTTAGATAAAGCTGCTTTTTTACACGCATCAGATATTAATTCAAAACTTATTTTAAAAGAAGAAACTGATCAGGTGCCAGATATTCGCTCTTTAGTGCACGAAGGGCAGTACATCATGGTGCAAGTGGTTAAAGACCCTTTGGGCTCTAAAGGTGCTAGATTAACGACAGATATCACTATTGCTTCTCGCTATTTAGTACTGATGCCTCACTCTAGTCATGCCGGGATATCACAGCGTATTGAAGATGATGAAGAACGTAAACGTTTAAAAAATATCATTAGCCCATATTGTGATGAAGAGCAGGGGTTTATTGTTAGAACCGCTGGTGAAGGGGCCGGAGAGCGAGAGTTAAAGCATGATGCGACTTTTTTACAACGTGTATGGAAGAAAGTGCAAGAGCGTAAGCAGCGTAAACAAGTAAAAATGCCACTTTATCAAGATTTATCTTTATCGTTTCGTGTGTTGAGGGATTTTGTTGGAGTGGAGTTTGAACGAATTAGGATTGATTCAAAGCTGACTTTTGATCAGTTACGCACATTTAGTGAAGAGTTTGTACCTGAGCTTACGAAGGTCATGGAATACTATCCAGGTGAGCGACCCATTTTTGACTTGTTTTCTGCTGAAGTAGAAATTCAACGAGCGCTACATCGTAAAATCGAATTAAAATCAGGTGGTTATTTAATTATTGATCAAACTGAGGCCATGACAACAATCGATATCAATACCGGCGCTTTTGTTGGTCATCGAAATCTCGAAGATACAATTTTTAGTACTAATATTGAAGCGACTCAAGCTATTGCTCGACAATTAAGACTGCGAAATTTAGGCGGCATAATCATTGTAGATTTTATTGATATGCATAATGATGATCATAAACGCCGTGTACTTAGCAGCTTAGAAGTAGCTATGTCTAAAGATAATGTTAAGCATAGTGTGAGTGGTTTTTCTTCACTGGGTTTGGTTGAAATGACTCGTAAACGAACGCGGGAAAGTTTAGAGCATATATTATGTGATGAGTGTCCTGTATGTACTGGTCGTGGTAATCTAAAAACTGTTGAAACTGTTTGTTTTGAAATATTACGTGAAATCGTAAGAGTCAACAGAGCTCATGATGCTGATACGTTTATCGTTTATGCTTCTTCTGCGGTGAGTGACTTTTTAGTGAATGACGAATTTCATAATTTAGCGGAAGTGGAAGTCTTTATCGGTAAGTCAATAAAAGTACAAACGGAAACTATGTATTCACAAGAACAATTTGATGTAGTAATGATGTAGCCGATTGCGTCGTTATATAGGAAAATAATTTTTAATGTCTGTTACAAGCGTCTCAAATCGTTGGTTAAACCGTATTTATAAGATACTGGCAATATTGCTAGTATTACTTGCGGTAGTGATCAGCGCCCTACGTTTGTTATTACCCTATGTAGAACACTACCGAGAAGACTTTCAAACTTATATTAATGAAAATAACCAAACCGATATCACTATTGGTGGTTTAGGTATGAGCTGGCAAAGTTGGGGGCCAACAATCATAGCTAAGCAAGTTACTTTCCTTGATAGAGATGATGCTTATGTACATATAGAAAGCATTGAAATGAAAATTGATTTTCTGTCTTCTATTCAAAAGCAAAACTTGGTATCAAGTAACTTAATTTTAGATGGTGCAGAAATAAAGCTAGCCGAAGGGGCTTGGAGCAGCGATGAGGCAGTAACTGAAAATCCAGCAGCAGCTAAATCTGAAGATCGTGCATTAGAGGGATTTGAGCAGATTTCCTCGATATTCTTGAACCGCTTGAGTAAATTCACTTTACGCAACAGTCATGTGGTGATTTATAACGAAGTACTCACTCGAAACTTTCATGTGAGTAATCTACATTGGCAAAACCATGAAAGCCGTCATCAGGCTCAGGGAACTGTGATTGTCGATGAATTAAGTAGTAATAACCTAAACCTAAAGATTGATCTTCGTGGTGATTCAGTTGATGAATTAAAAGGGTTAATGTACCTAGAAGCGAATCATCTCGATATTACCCCATGGTTAGATACTGTTTTAGCGTTAGATAATGAGAAAACTAAAGCTGATATTGGTTTTTCTACTTGGCTGAAAGTGGATAATGGTAAAATTGAGCGTTTGCAAGTCGCGTTACATGAAAACCATATAAGCTGGCAAGACAAGACTGGGCCAAATAACTTGTCGTTAAGCTCAGGTCAGTTATTAGTGGTAAAAGGAGCACAACCAGCAACTTTTAAGCTCTATTCGACCCCACTGAACATGAAGTTCAATCAAGCGGATGAGCAAGAGTATATTATTCAAATGAATAAAACAGCAGAAGGCTTTTCTGTGTATTTATCATTTTTTGATTTAGCGTTAATCAGCCAAGTTTCCCCCTTATTTATCGGTGAGCAATCTACACGGGAACTACTTGCTCAGTTAAATATTGCTGGCAATGCACAAGATATTTACTTAAGAAAGTCTATTGATGATATACAAGCTCTTGCTACGTTTAGTGAAACATCAACGCATTATAGTCAGGGAATACCTGGGGTAAAAAACTTATCTGGAGAGTTAAGTTACACACAAGATACCTTGCATTTGGATTTAGAAGCAACGGATGGTGATTTAGATTTCAAGCAGCTTTTTGTTGCCCCGATTGTTTATCAATCTCTAAGTGCGGATGTCGAACTTAATTTTAATGCTCTCACTCCCGATAAGAAAGGTTGGCATGTACTGGTTAATGACATTTCGGTGACATCGCCAGAATTGACCATGAGTGCCGATTTAGCTTTGTTTTCAGAAGAAGACAGTGATACGACTATGTCATTGTTAGCAACCATTACAGACGGTGA
The DNA here is from genome assembly GCF_057551365.1 of Colwellia sp. KS18-150. Taxonomy (NCBI): domain Bacteria; kingdom Pseudomonadati; phylum Pseudomonadota; class Gammaproteobacteria; order Alteromonadales; family Colwelliaceae; genus Colwellia; species Colwellia sp. KS18-150. Next base: position 541,713 of record NZ_BAAJMC010000001.1, read on the forward strand.
AGCAAACAAAGCAGGGCATTACTTTCCATTAACTACTATGAGTGCTGATTTAGTTGATTATCTAAATGCAGCTATCGTTTCAGGAAAAATCGCACAAGCTCAAGTCTTAATGAATGGCCCACTTTCACATTTTCCTTTTACGGACCATTCGGGCATTTTTGTTGTTGATGCTGAGCTTGAACAATCAGTATTTAATTTTGCTAATGATTGGCCAAATATCAATAATTTTTCAGCGAACTTAAATTTCACCAATAACAGCATGTTAATTACAGGACGTGATGGTGAGCTTTTAGGGCTTGGCGTTGATGGTATGCAAGCCTCAATTGACGACCTAAGCGGTGAACAAATCTTAACGGTTGATACGCTGATTAAACCCTCAGCGGCACAATTAATTGAAAACTTAATGATGAATAGCCCACTAAGAGGCAGCGTTGGCACTGTGCTGACACAACTTCAGGTTGGTGGTGATGTTGCTGGTGAATTTCATTTAAACTTGCCGCTTAATGATACAGAGCAAGTCTTAGCTAGCGGTGTGATTGATTTTTCTGATAATACTGTGGCATTACAGCAACCTAGGATGAATTTTGCTCAGGTTAATGGACAATTACATTTTGCTAATGAAATAATCACGACCAAAGCGCTGTCGTTGACTTGGTTAGGCATGCCTATAGCGCTTGATATAACCGGCATTGACCGAGAAGAGTATTATGATACCGACATTGCCATACAAGCCAGCTGGCCAGAAGCAAGTTGGCAACAACATGTGACACCTTTATTGAAGAAGTACGCCAGTGGTCAAGTAGAGTGGCAAGGTGCTTTATCTTTGCATCAGCATCATAATAGTGGCTTCTCTTATAACTTTACAATTGATAGTGAGCTCGAACAAGCCGCGCTTAATTTACCGCAGCCTTATAACAATGCTCAAGGGCAAAAAGTTCCTTTAACTGTCTCAGTTACCGGTCAACTAGATAAATCTACTATTAATGCTAGCTATGGCGAACAGCTGAGTTTCTTTGGTGAGCTTAAGCATGATACGAGTCACTTTGAGCGCTCACACCTTGTTTTAGGTGATGAGAAAATGCTATTACCTATGGCTGGTTTTCATATCACTACGCAATTGGCGCAAGCTGATATTAATCATTGGCAACCTCTCATTAGTGATATTATCGACTCTGTCACGGCAGGTCATGATGAGACAGAGTCTAGCGGTGAAATTGATAACAGTGCGCCTTTGTTTTCTACGCCTGAGCGTATTCGCGGTACGATTGCTCAGTTAGATATTCTGGGACAACAATTGAATAACGTTTCCTTTAATTTACTCGATAAAAATCATTGGTGGCTATTACAGCTTAACGCCAAAGAAACGCGTAGTCGCATCAAATTCTTTCCTGATTGGCTTGAGCAAGGGATTGATGTTAATGCTGATTTTATCCATTTTTCCACTGACAAAACTAATGATGAGTTATCACCTGAAAAAGACAGCATTGTGGCAGTTAATGATGAACAGGATGTTTTTGCTAACATTCCGAAAGTCACATTATTTTGTGAACGCTGCCAAGTGGATAAACTGGATTTAGGGCAAGTAAGTTTTTCATTAACCCGTCAAAATGACGAGGTTATTAATATCGATTATTTTAACGCTAAACGTGAACAAGCTGAATTTAAGCTTACTGGTCAGTGGCAAAAAGATGCCCATGGCTCTATGACAAATGTTCGCGGCAATTTAATGCTAAAAGATATTGAGTACGAATTGGAGCAGCTTGGTTATGCATCCATTATTCGTGATAGTGGCGGTGAATTAGATTTCACCTTGGCATGGCAAGGTGGCCCACATGATTTTGGCTCTGAAAATTTAAATGGCGATATAAAAGCAACTGTTGATGACGGTTATTTAGCTGAAGTAAGTGATAAAGCGAGAATATTTTCAGTATTGAGCTTAGATTCACTCGTTAGGAAGTTAACTTTGGATTTTCGTGATATTTTCAGTGATGGCATGTTTTATAGTGACATGACAGGTGATTATCATATTAAAGATGGCGTGTTATATACAGATAATACACGCATGAATGGTACAGCAGGAAACTTATACGTCAAAGGCAACACTAATTTTGTTAATGATGTACTCGATTATCAAATGACTTATAAACCTAATTTGACGTCGAGTTTACCTGTTCTAGCATGGATAGCGACGTTGAACCCCGTGGTGTTTTTAGCCGGTGTCGCGATAGATCAAGTGATTACCTCTCAGGTGGTTTCAGAATTTAATTTTGAGCTTACCGGGAGTATAGAAGAGCCGGACTTTAAAGAGGTTAACCGTAAATCTCGAGATATCAGTGTTGGTCGCTCTAAACCACCCGAATTTGTTGATAATAAAGATAAGAATGAGAATAAAGAAAGTAAAGATCTTAAGCCGCAGTCATTGATGCAATATAACGAAACCGAGCAAATCAATAACTCAATCAATGCACTGGATAATGGTTAAAAATGACTTTAATACTCAGTGCTATTCAGTTAAATGCTAAACCAAAGATTGCCGATAACCTTAACGCAATTGCTCGGCAACTGGCTAAGTTGAAACAGAATTCACCCAATGATGAAAATTTGGTCGTTCTGCCCGAATGTTGTTTGTTTTTTGGTGGTACAGATCGAGCTCAGTTGGAATTAGCTAAGCATAATAAACTTGAGCAGAGTAAGTTTATTAGCAGCTTACAAACAGAGTTAAGTCAATTGGCCAAGCAATTTCAAGTCTATTTAGTTGCCGGCACTATTCCTCTGTTAACTGAGCAGGGTGATAAATTTACTAATACGAGTTGTACTTTTAACCCTGATGGTGAATTAGTTGGCCGTTATGACAAGATACATTTGTTTGATGTGAATGTTGAAGATAGTGAAAAAACATATTGTGAATCGCGATATACTCAAGCAGGAAGTCAAACTTGCCTTGTGAATACGCCATCAGCTAAAATTGGTGCAACGATTTGTTTTGATGTTCGCTTTCCAGCACTTTATCAAACGCTAAGAACACTTGGCGCAGAAATAATCACTGTACCCAGTGCTTTTACTCGCGTAACAGGAAAAGCGCATTGGCAAACACTGTTAACCGCTCGTGCCATTGAGAACCAAGTTTATATCATTGCCGCAGGACAAGAGGGCGTGCATGAAAATGGCAGAGAAACATGGGGGCATTCAATGATAATAAGTCCATGGGGCGAAGTGTTAACTTGTCTTGAAAGAGGCGAGGGCATTATTAGTGCTGAGTACGACCCAGAAGAAATTAAACGAATTAGAGCAAGTATGCCGTTGACGCATGCCATATTATCCAATTAACAACCGAGTTATGAATGAATAAAGTAGAGCAAGCCTTACTAGCCGATAGCCATATAGATGACGCTATTTTATCGACCACTTTAACAAGTATGATGGGGCGACAAATAGACTTTGCTGATTTATATTTTCAGTCAAGTCAACATGAGTCTTGGATGCTAGAAGATGGCATAGTAAAAGAAGGCTCTTATAATATGGAGCGTGGCGTTGGTGTTAGGGCTATATCAGGCGAAAAAACAGGTTTTGCTTATTCAGATGATATTTCTCCGCTTGCACTACAGCAATCTGCTGATGCAGCAAAAGGTATCGCTGATAGTGGTCAGGGAGCAACTGTTCAAGCATTTAAGCGTCAGTCACCCATTAAGGTTTATCAAGCGATAGAGCCTTTAGGCAGTTTAACTCAAGAACAAAAAATAGCACTGTTACATGAAGTTGAAGCTCATGCTAGACAAGTAGATAAACGAGTATCACAAGTTATTGTTAGTCTATCAGGGGTTTATGAAAAAATATTAGTTGCCGCTAGTGATGGTACTTACGGAACCGATATTCGCCCTTTAGTGCGCCTTAACTGTTCTGTATTAGTTGAAGAAAATGGTAAGCGTGAACGAGCGAGTGCCGGTGGCGGTGCGAGAACAGATTATAGTTATTTCTTTGAAGCTGTGCAGGGAAAAGCGCGTTATTTATCGTTTGCAGAAGAAGCAGTTCGCCAAGCATTAGTTAATTTAGTGGCAATAGAAGCTCCTGCTGGAGCGTTCCCTGTAGTTTTAGGTGCTGGGTGGCCAGGTGTATTACTTCATGAAGCTGTAGGTCACGGTTTAGAAGGTGACTTTAATCGTAAAGGCTCGTCGACTTTTTCAGGAAAAGTGGGTAGCAAGGTATGCTCTGATTTATGTACCATTGTTGATGATGGCACCATGGCCAATCGCCGTGGCTCTTTGAGTATTGATGATGAAGGGACGCCAGGGCAATACAATGTACTGATTGAGAAAGGGATCTTAAAAGGCTACATGCAAGATAAACACAATGCTAGTTTGATGGGAGTGAAACCTACCGGTAATGGCAGACGAGAATCATACGCCCATTTACCTATGCCCCGCATGACAAATACTTATATGCTTGGTGGTGAGTCGACACCAGAAGATATTATTAAGTCGGTTAAGAAAGGTATTTACGCCCCTAATTTTGCTGGAGGTCAAGTGGATATAACTTCAGGCAAGTTTGTTTTTACTAGCTCAGAAGCTTATTTAATCGAAAATGGTGAAATAACCACACCAGTTAAAGGTGCTACGTTAATTGGTAGTGGACCTGAGGCAATGAAAAGTGTCTCTATGGTGGGGAATGATTTGAAACTAGATGCAGGTGTCGGTGTTTGTGGTAAAGATGGGCAAAGTGTTCCGGTGGGTGTTGGTCAGCCGACATTGAAGATAGATGAGATGACTATCGGTGGTACGCAATAGTTTCTATTAGGTAATTGTTGATGAAAAAGCGGGGTTTATACCCCGCTTTTTTGTATTAGCTATTCTCTTTCAAATAAGCAAATAAATTTCTATAATGCTTACCTAGCTTTTCTGCCTTTTTCTCTTTTGCTGCGTGTCGAACCAGCTGTCTTAATTTTTGTCGTTCCATGCTCTCAAATTCAGTTAAGAGCGCTTCAATTGTTTCATTACCTTGCTCAATTAATTGATCGCGCAAACTTTCAAGGCGCTCGAACTTAGCTGTTGCTTGTTGGTGCTTATTTTCCATAACCGCAATCGCTTGATGAATGGGCGCAAGATCTGTTTCAAGTAATATCTTAGCTATGTGGCGAACATGTCTACGCGCAGCTTCGTGCTTATTTTTAATCTTATCGGCTACTACCATGGCATCTTTAAGATCTTCACTTAAAGGCAATAGGCTACGTTGGTGTTTAGACATTTCCACCAAAGACTGAGCAAAGTCTTGCAACTGATGCATTTCTTTTTTTATTTCGGTTTTACTTTTTAATTCTATTTCTGATGCTAAGTCGTCGATATCGTTGGCAGAGTGGGGCATAATAGTGGTTACTACAAGTCAAAATTAATCAATACTAACTTTATTATACGCAAATTCCGGTAAAGTTGATATTTAAAAGCCTAAATAGATAGAGTTATGACCACAACAAATAAAACTACCGAGCCATTAATCGCACAAATGGGTGAAGTCAAAGAACGTGTTGCAAAAGTGCTAGAGCTAGCAAAATCCTTGGGAGCCGACGGCGCAGAAGTCGCGATGAGCAGGCAACAAGGCTTAAGCGTAGGCACACGTTTAGGTGAAGTAGAAAATGTTGAATTTACCAATGATGGTGCTTTAGGCATTACGGTTTATCAGCAAGGACGAAAAGGTAGCGCCTCAACAGCCGATCTGTCAGAAAAGGCATTAACACAAGCGGTAGAAGCAGCCGTTAACATTGCTAAATATACTTCCGTTGATGATTGCTCAGGTTTAGCTGATAAAGCCTTGTTAGCTATGGACGATATGGATTTGGATTTGTATCACCCAAAAGCGTTATCAACAGAGCAAGCTATAGACATTGCCAAAGCGTGTGAGCAAAGTGCCTTAGATAGCGATAAACGCATCACCAATTCTGATGGTGCTAGTTTAGATTGTTTTGCAGGCTTTAAAGTTTATGGTAATAGCAATGGTCAAATTGCGGCTTATCCAAGCTCTCGTCATAGTCTGAGCTGTGTCGTTATTGCCGGTAGTGATGATGAAATGCAACGTGATTACGCTTACGATGTTAATCGTGATTTTTCTTTATTAGAAAGTGGCACTAGCATTGGTAGTAAAGCTGCCAAAGAAGTGATTTCACGCTTACATCCACAAAAATTATCGACGATGAAAGTCCCAGTACTATTTCGTGCTGATATTGCCAACACCATTTGGGGGCATTTTATTGCGGCTATTAGTGGTGGTAACTTATACCGTAAATCTTCTTTTTTATTAGATGCCTTAGGTAAAAATATCTTCCCTGAGTTCTTGTCTATTCAAGAGCGCCCACATATCCCTAAAGCACTAGCTAGTAGTGCTTTTGATAGTGAGGGAGTGGCAACGATTGATAGGGACATCATCATTGATGGTGCCTTACAAACGTATCTATTAACCAGTTACTCAGCACGTAAATTAGGATTAACAACTACAGGTCATGCCGGTGGTATTCATAATTGGCTAGTAACGAGCAACGACTCTCAGCACAAAGGTGATTTTGATGCCATGCTGAAAACCTTAGGGACAGGCCTACTGGTAACTGAATTGATGGGGCAAGGCGTCAATGTTGTTAATGGTGATTACTCACGTGGTGCTGCAGGTTTCTGGGTTGAAAATGGTGAGATAGCCTATCCGGTGAGTGAAATCACTATTGCAGGTAAATTAGATGATATGTTTAAAGGTATTGTTGCTGTCGGCTCTGATATTGATATGCACGGTAGTATCAGAACAGGCTCGATACTAATTAATGAAATGCAAGTGGCTGGCCAGTAGCATTTCATTGATATTTACTTTCTGTAGGGGTTAAGAAAGGAAAAGTGTTGCAGTACCTAAAAAAGCGAAGATACCAACAACATCGGTAATCGTTGTTAAGATGACCGTGCCAGCCAAGGCAGGGTCAATATCCATGCGTTTAAGGATTATAGGTACGGCAACGCCTGCTAAACCGGCTGCTGTCATGTTCATTAGCATGGCAATGGCTATTACCCCACCTAATACGATATCTTGCTGCCAAAGTGCGACGACAGAAGCGATAAGTAAAGCCCAAATTAATCCATTTAAAAAACCTACTGCAAGCTCTTTATATAATAATGCTTTTGCGTTGCTATCCCCAACATGCCCTAGTGCCATACCACGAATAACTAGGGTTAACGTTTGACCGCCAGCAACACCGCCCATGCTAGGTACTAAGGTATTTAATATGGCTAAGATTGCTAACTGACTTAATATACCTTCAAACATACTCGAAACAGCAACTGCCATTAATGCTGTTATTAGATTGACGCCAAGCCATAATGAACGTTGTTTGGTACTTTTTACTACTGGCGCAAAGGTATCAGCTTCATCATCTAAACCCGCCATACTCATCATTGAGTGCTCTGCGTCTTCACGGATTATATCAATAACATCATCGATAGTTATACGACCCAGTAAGTGGCCTTTTTGATCGACAACAGGAGCAGAAAACCAATCATGGCGCTCAAACAATTGTGCAACGTCTTGTTCACTCATATCCGCTTGGACTGCTTCAACCTCGGCATCAATCAAACTAGAAATGATCACTTCAGGTTTAGCGGTAATAATGGCAGCTAAGGAGACGGCACCAATAAAATGATTATTGCGATCAACCACATAAAAAGAATCGGTTGCTTCAGGTAGCTCAGCTTTTAAGCGCAAATAACGCAATACTACATCCACAGTCACTTCTGGACGTATGGTGATGGTATCGGTATTCATGATACCGCCAGCAGTATCCTCTTCATAAGATAACGCTGTTTCTATGCGACTTCTATCCTGAGAGTCCATCGAGTTGAGAACTTCTTGATAGTCGCTGTCAGGTAGAGTACGTAGTACTTCGGCGATATCATCGACATCCATGCCTTCAGCAGCAGCGGCTAGCTTCTCAGGTCGCATGCCCTTAAGAATGCCTTTACGTACCTCTTCACTAAGCTCTTCTAATACTTCACCGTGAAATTCAGCGTCGATGAGTTGCCATAAAACAAGACGGTTTTTGGCAGGGGAAGATTCGAGAATTAATGCTAAATCGTATGCTGGTAACTCTTGTAGAAGTTTTCGAACATAAACAAACATACCATCACCAAGAGCTTCATTAACTTGGTGGAGTCTTTGTTGTATATCTTCTTGCTCTGTTAGCTCTGACATAACGGTTTAATCTATTGGTTATTATTCGAGAAAAGTTTTGCAGATGTTCACTAGCAATTAAATGTTAACCCAATTGCTATGACAAGATAAGTTTATCGCAACTTAGTGGTTTTATCAGCTTTTTTATATATTTATAAAGATATTGTCGTGTGTAATTTAATTCAAAAAACTGCACTTTACTCTGATTCATCAAACTTGTCACAAATCAACTGGCTAATCGCAGTTAACGCTTGCTCAGCATCTTGACCTTGGGCAGTTACCTTAACGATTTTTCCTTGGCCACCAGCAAGTAGCATAATGGCCATAATGCTATTAGCATCAGCACTTTTACCTTCTAATTCAAGGGATATTTGAGCAGTGAAGTTTTGGCATAACTGAGCTAGCTTAGTGGCGGCACGTGCGTGCAATCCTAGCTTGTTTATGATGGTTAATTCTTTAGATATAATGTTACTCATAAGTGTTAGCTACTCTTACTTTTTTCTATATCTCTATGGTGAGTTTGTACATCTTTTTGTTCTTTTCTAAAGTTACTGGCCAGTAGCTCTGCAATATAAACTGATCTGTGTTTTCCACCTGTACAGCCTATTGCTATGGTGACATAGCTACGATTATTGCGCTCTAAATGTGGTAACCAAGTCATCATGAAACTGTTAATTTGCCAAATAAATTTTGTCACTATAGGTTGGCTAGCAAGAAAGTCTTTTACTGGCTGCTCTAAGCCTGTATGGGCTTTTAACTCTTTTTCCCAAAAAGGGTTAGGTAAAAAACGGGCATCAAAAACATAATCGGCATCAGCTGGGATGCCATGCTTAAACCCGAAAGATTCAAATACTAGCACCATGGCACCGGTTTTCTTGCCTAGAATTCTTTCTCTCACTAAATCGGCTAATTGATGTGGACTCAGTTGACTAGTGTTTATGTATAAATCAGCACGAGTAGAAATAGGAGATAATAGTTTCTTTTCTAAGGCAATCGCCTGATCTAACGGAATATTTTCTTTTATTAATGGATGTAATCGACGAGTTTCACTAAAGCGTCTTGTGAGATCTTTATCATCGGCATCTAAAAATAAAGTGGTGACTTCTACCGCATTAGGTAAATAGTTAATAATATCAGGGATATCTTTAGGATCATTAGGTAAGTTACGTACATCTAGACTCACAGCAACGGTTTCATAATCGTTTATCACGGTATGAGTTAATGCTGGCAATAAATTAATAGGGATGTTGTCAACGCAATAATAGCCTAAATCTTCCAATACTCTTAAAGCTACAGATTTACCTGAGCCTGAGCGGCCACTAACAATTATAAGTTTCATAGGTGATGTCTCGAGTTACTAGATATTAGTATTGAGAAGTACAAGCAACTCGTTACCTTTGATCTGCAATCTTATGTGTATATTAAATTAGGTTCTAATGATAATTTTTTATTATTACAATCACTTAAGTGCTGTTTCAATAATATTTACCAAATGATAATTATGTGCTGGTAAATTAATGTGCCTGCTGAATTAAGTTAAATAATGTTTGCTTATTGATACACTTTCTCACTTGTTTCGCAGTTTTTCGCTCACTAAATAATTTAGCAATACTCTGCAAAGTTTCTAAATGCGCTTGGGTACTGTCTTGAGGTACAAAAAGACAAATAAAGATATCGACAGGTTTGTTATCTATAGCATCGAATTCTATGGCTTTTTCTGTCGTCAATAATACCGCAACGGCTTTATCTGAATTCTTTAATTTACCATGAGGAATAGCAATACCATTACCAATACCAGTACTGCCCATCTTTTCTCGATTAAGTAAGCTGTCTAATAAAATAGTACTGTCACTCTCACCTAATTCATGGGCGGCAAGCTGACACAATGTTTCTAGAATGCGTTTTTTACTGCTAGCTGGAACTGCACAAGCTGTGCAGTCCAGTGTTAAGATATCTTGTAAAGTCATAATAGGTTGAACGAAGTTTAATGATTGGCAATTTTGCCTTTATATTTGAGTACTTGACGATCTAATTTATCAACTAAAGTATCGATTGAAGCATACATATCAGTGTTAACGGCTGAAGCATGAACTTCGCTGCCATTTAAATGCACTGTTGCTTCTGCTTTTTGGTTTAACTTTTCTACGGTAAGAACAACGTAAACGTTGTTTATGTGATCAAAATGTCGCTCTAATTTAGCAAACTTAGTATTAACATATTCGCGTAAAGAGGCTGTAACTTCTACATGGTGGCCAGTAAGGTTAATTTGCATAAGCGTGATCCTTAATAAGTTAAATTTACAATAAACTTTTACGTTGGTTAGACGGTGGAATAGACAATGATTCTCGATATTTGGCTATAGTACGTCTGGCTACATTAATTCCCTGCTCGGCTAATAAATCAGCCATCTTACTATCACTTAGCGGTTTAGCAGGTGTTTCCGCCAAAATGAGCTTTTTAATGAGTGAACGTATGGCAGTTGATGAACATTCACCACCATTCTCAGTACTCACATGACTTGAAAAGAAATATTTTAATTCAAAAATACCTCTTGGGGTGTGCATGTACTTCTGAGTGGTTACTCTAGAAATAGTTGATTCATGCATATCTACCGCTTCGGCTATATCGTTTAGTACCATGGGGCGCATTGCTTCTGCACCATGTTCTAAAAAGCCTTGTTGACGCTGTACAATACAATTCGAGACTTTTAATAAAGTGTCATTACGTGACTCTAAACTTTTTATAAACCATTTAGCTTCTTGTAAATTTGAGCGAATGAACTGCCCATCATCACTTGATGATTTTGTCGTTTTGGTCATGGCGGCATATTGCTGATTAATCGACAATTTTGGTGCAGTATCAGGATTTAACTCGACTATCCAACGACCATTTTTTTTCTCTACAGAAACATCAGGAATAACGTATTGATCATCACCTTGAACGACGGCATCACCAGGACGAGGGTTTAACGTTTGAATTAAACGCATCACTTCTCGAAGTTGATCTTCTTTAAGTTTGGTTTTACGCATTAATTGGCGGTAGTCTCGATTACCCAGTAAGTTAATATGCTCACTAATGATGTGCTTACTTTCTTTTAGGTAAGGGGTATCGTCATCAAATTGATTTAATTGAATGGTAAGACAATCTGCGATAGATTGGGCAGCTACACCTATAGGGTCAAAAACATTAATACGTTTTAATACAGCTTCTACTTCATCTAGCTCTAGCCCTTCAATACCTACACTCTCTAAGATATCATCACAAGAAACGGTTAAGTAACCAGCATCATCAACCGCTTCAATAATCGCAATAGCTACGGCTCTATCAGTATCTGTAAAAGGGGTTAATTCCATTTGCCATAATAAGTGATCTTGAATGGAATCAGTCGTTTCACCTTGATATGTATAATCTTCAGAAGGGCTACTCACTGCGCCGGTATTGGATGTTCCCGCACTATAACTTTCTTCCCAAGTGGTATCGATATTTAATTCTTCTGGAATATCATTTTGCGCTAAAGCTTCCGTGGTAGTTATCTCGTCAATAGTTGCACTGGCATCTTCGCTGCCTTCAACAGTCGCCTGTTCAGTGTTATCCGTTGTTGATGAAAACGCTTCTTCTAGCTTTTCATTATTACTGTCACTATTTTCGTTAGTGTCGCTAGGAGTATTTTCATTAACTTCTAACAGCGGATTACTTTCAAGGACTTCTTGAATTTCTTGCTGAAGTTCTAACGTCGAGAGCTGCAAAAGCTTGATCGCTTGTTGCAGTTGCGGCGTCATGGTAAGTTGTTGTCCTATTCGGAGCTGCAGTGATGGACGCATTTAGTTTTGATCTTATCCTGTTTTTTTGTTTATATTATTTACTTTGGATTATAGCTTAATTTGCTAAGTACATTAGTTACTATAGCGTGAATTGCTCACCAAGGTATACATCTCTTACTTTTTGATTCGCTAGAATTTGATCCGCATCACCTTGAGCAATAATTTCACCATGGCTAACTATATAAGCATGCTCACAAACATCCAAGGTTTCTCTGACATTATGATCAGTAATTAAGATACCTATGCCACGTTCTTTAAGATGAATAATGATCTTTTTTATATCCCCTACTGAAATAGGATCAACGCCAGCAAAAGGTTCGTCTAATAAAATAAATTGTGGTTCAGCAGCTAGCGCACGCGCTATTTCGACTCTTCTTCTTTCGCCGCCTGATAAACTCATGCCTAAATTATCTTTGATATGGCAAATATTAAATTCTTCGAGCAAGTGTTCAAGCTTTTCTTGTTTTTGACCTTCATCAAGGTGTTTACGAGTTTGTAAAATAGCCATGATGTTTTCAGTAACCGTCAGTTTTCTAAAAATAGACGCTTCTTGAGGTAAATAACCGATCCCACGTCTCGCTCGTTCATGCATAGGCGCTAACGTAACATCTTCATTATTTAATATTATTTGACCGTTATCGTTAGGTACTAAACCAACAATCATATAAAAAGAGGTGGTTTTACCGGCACCATTTGGTCCTAATAAACCTACTATTTGGCCAGTATTGACACTCAGGCTAACATTCTTAACCACTTGCCGGCTTTTATATGACTTCGAAAGGCCATCTGCGGTTAGTGTTGCTGTTTCCATATTACTCATTTTGTTAGTCATTATTATTGTCTTTATTGGTTTTCTTCTCTGCTTCAGACTTCTCTTTTTGCGCTTTAATTTGTGCAGGCTGTAGAATAGTGGTGACTGAGTTCTCACTGCTACTTTCAGCTTCAAGCTTTTCATTTAAGGTATTGTAAGTGATGATTTCACCAGTCACTTTACTACCCGCTTGTTTTACTTGCGCATTGCCTGAAACCGTAATGAGGTATTGATCAGGCTGATATTTAATTTCATCTGCTTGTAAGCTGATTAAACTGCCATCTTCTAATTGTTGCTGAAAAAGGGCAGGTTTACCTTTGGCAAGGTAAGTATCGAATTTATCACCTGTTGTTGCATCAACTTTACTAAAAACTTGAACAATATCAGCCGTGATAGCAATGGAGCCTTGGCTGATACTAACATTTTCGAGATAACTAGCAATTTTATTCTTTAAATCAGCACTTTGGCGATTTGATTTTATTGTGATTTCTTGAGTTAGGTCTTTCTTTGCGGCGTGAGCAGAGCCTACAACACTAAGTAATCCGCTGGCGATTAGTATACTAATGCCGAGAGTTTTTATTTGAGTTATCGTGCGTTTTATTGGGCTGTTTTTTATCATAAATTCTTCACAATGTTATTAATTTTGAGCTTTTCTTTTTAGCTCTCGGTTTTTTTATAAATGGTGCGCACATGCTCGGTTAATGTCATTTGCTTAGTATTTAAGTCAATGATTAAACCTGAGCCATACATAGTGAAGTCTTTTCCCTGTACCATCACCGTTTGCTCAGAGCTGATTATATTCGTTTTTAAATCTAATTCTAAATATTTACAATGAATTTCTTGTATTAGGCTATCTTCATCAGTTGCTTTTAAGTGCACACGATGATTTAAGATGACGCGATTATTTTTATACAGTGTCGCCTCTTTTGCACTCAGTTGCCAAGGAGATTCACTATTTTTTGGATGCAAGGTGTAATTTGGCAGTTCAAAATGGGTTACTTCAAGTTTTGAATAATGCTCCATACGATCAGCTACAATTGCATGAGATAACTGCCCTGTTTCAGCGTAAACATCGCTTTTCAATGCTTCAGCAATAAAGTCTGGCACTAAGTCCTGGGCAATATCTTCCCCAGGTAACACTTGCGAACTACGCCACTCTACAATACCGTAGGCCATCGCACCTAACAATAAAACTAATAGTGCCAGCGTATGCAGTCGACTCATATGCTAGCGCCCGTTGCACTATTTAGAGTACCTTGGCATTGCATAATTAAATCACAGACTTCTCGAACCGCGCCAAAACCACCACGAGTAAACGTTTGATAGTTTGCTTCTGCTAACACACTTGGATGAGCATCCTCTACTGCAATACCTAAGCCTACATGTAAGATACAAGCTAAGTCGGGTATATCATCTCCAATATAAGCGATTTCATCGGCGGATAAATTAAGTTGTTGTGCTAACGCTTGCAGTGCCGGTAATTTGTCTTCTTGCCCTTGTACAATATGTTTAACATTTAATGCCGACATACGATTAGCCACAATAGCTGATTTTCTGCCAGTAATAATAGCAACATCAACACCACTATGGCCAAGTGCTTTAATACCAAAACCATCTTTAGTATGGAAGGCTTTTAACTCTTCACCATCATTACCTAAATAGATTCGCCCATCAGAGAAAACGCCGTCAACATCACAAACTAATAATTTGATATTTCTAGCTTTGTGCAAAATATGTTCACCAACGTCACCATATAAAGTATTTGAAACCTTATTCATTACAGTACTCCTGAGCGTAATAAATCATGCATATTCATCGCGCCAATTGCATGATGATTTTCATCGACGATAAGTAAGCCATTAATTTTTTTATCTTCCATAATATTTAAAGCTTGAGCGGCCAACATATCCGCTTGAGCAACAGTGGGGTTTGTTGTCATGACTGTGTTGATGCTGTCTTGATGTATATCAATCTTTAAATCAAGGATGCGCCTTAAATCGCCATCGGTAAATAACCCGGTTAGCTGCTTTTTATCATTAATAACGGCGGTCATACCAAGGCCTTTTAATGACATTTCAACCAGTGCGTCTTTTATTAGCGCTTTCTCATTAACTACAGGTAAGCGATCACCTTGATGCATAATATCACTTAATCGTAATAAGAGCCTTTTTCCTAGGCTGCCGCCAGGGTGTGAAAGGGCAAAATCATCTGCAGTAAAACCTCGTGCATTAAGCAAAGCAACCGCGAGTGCATCCCCCATGACTAAAGTTGCTGTGGTACTTGAGGTGGGCGCTAAGCCTAGAGGGCAGGCTTCGGTAGATACTTTAATGCACACATGAGTGTCAGCTAACTTAGCTAAAGTTGAGTCAGTATTACCCGTCATTGAAATCAATTTAGCACCAATACGTTTGATCACGGGAATTATCGCCAGCACTTCATTGGTTTCGCCAGAATTGGAGATACTTAGTACGACATCATCTTTAGTGATCATACCTAGGTCACCATGACTTGCTTCGCCCGGGTGAACAAAGAATGATGGAGTACCAGTACTCGCTAACGTTGCTGCTATTTTACCGCCAATATGACCGGATTTACCCATGCCAATAACGATGACTCTACCTTGACAGGCGTACATCAATTGACAGGCATACTCAAAGCTATCATCAATATATTGCAATAGCTCTGTAATAGCTTGCTGCTCTATATTGATGACGTTGGTAGCAAGTTCTTTAAAATTCTTCATGGCACATCTTTAGGTTATGTAGTAATTAATTCATGCTTGTTTGACTAAAAAGCAGCATTTGATAAGCGATAAAGCAAAGTAATAATAATGCACCTTTTGCGCGAGTAAGTCTAAAGAAGCCAGACTTTCTGCTAAAACACAATAAGAATAATAAACCTGTTATGGCTATCATCACAGGAGCATCACGTAGTGAGGCTTCAGGGTTTATAGCACCTGGAGCTATGATGCCAGCAAAAGGTAATACGGCTAAAATATTAAATATATTAGAACCAACAATATTTCCCATAGCTAAGTCATCTTCTTTTTTGATGATACTCGCAATGCTGGCTGCTAGCTCAGGTAAACTTGTACCGATAGCAATAATGGTTAAGCCTATTACTAAGTCACTAATACCATACGCTTTAGCGATAAATATGGCTGAGTCCACAAGAAAATGAGCACTTAGTACTAAGATTGTAATGCCAGCAATTAACCAGAATATTGACTTTAATGTACTGGTAGCCTCAGGTAAATCTAGCTCTGCTTCCATTATCATAGGATCGTCAAGGGTGTTATTTTTACGCTGTTTCAATGCTTTAATGAGTAAAATTGCTATGAAACCGAAAAAACTAACCATTAACGCTATGCCTTCAGGAAAGCTAAAGAAGTTATCTGAAAGCATCCAATAGGCTAGTAAAGTCAGCAAAAGCAGAAGTGGCAGCTCTTGTTTAATGGTTGAAGAGGAAACAACTAAGGGTTTTACTAAGACGGTAAAACCAAGTACCAAAGCGATATTGGTAATGTTTGAACCAATAGCATTACCAATAGCTGTGTCAGGGCTTCCTTGAAATGATGCAGCAGCAGCAACCATCATTTCAGGAGCGGATGATCCCATCGCTACAATAGTTAAGCCAATTATCATTGGCGAAATACCTAAATTTCTAGCTAAAGAAGAGGCACCAAAAACAAATTTGTCTGCACTCCAAACTAATGCGATTAAGGCAACCAATAAAATACTTACGTGTTCAAACATTCACAACTCCAAAGGTAATATCAGTTAGGCAAACAATGAGCCGAATTGATACAGGATGCTAAATTGTCGCTCGTTGTGCGTTAAAAAAAAAGCAATTAATGCTATTAAGGGCAAAATAGTTGCTGTTTGCACTATTTTCAACCACGAATTAAATTGAATTGAATCGTTCAAATATTTTTTTACATTTTCTGACATTTTTTATCGGGCAATTTGTTAATTTTTAGTGAACAATTAGATTCCCTCAGGTAAAATTGACCACAATCTGGTAAACCACTAGCCTAATAAATAACATTGACGTTAATCTATGACAACAAAAGAAAACTCAGACAGTTTAGTCGAGATAAATAACTTAACCTTTAAACGAGGTGAACGAGTTATATATGACGATATCAGTTTGTCGATACCCAAAGGAAAAGTAACAGCAATTATGGGACCCAGTGGTATTGGGAAAACTACTTTATTACGTTTAATCGGTGGTCAAATACGCCCTGAAAGCGGGCAAATTTTATTTGCTGGTAATGATATCCCTAAACTCTCTCGAAAAGAGTTATATGAAACACGTAAACGAATGAGTATGCTGTTTCAAAGTGGCGCTTTGTTTACTGACATGAGTGTCTACGAAAACATAGCGTTTCCCATTCGAGAGCATAGTAATTTACCTGAAGTTATCATTGAAAAAATCGTGTTAATGAAGCTTGAAGCTGTTGGGTTACGTGGGGCAAAAGATTTACAGCCAAGCGAACTTTCTGGTGGTATGGCGAGACGTGTTGCTTTAGCTCGTGCCATAGCTCTCGATCCTGAATTAATTTTATATGATGAACCTTTTGCTGGACAAGATCCTATTTCTATGGGGGTGATTGTCAGATTAATACGGTCATTAAGTGATGCTTTAGGTTTAACCTCCGTCGTGGTTTCGCATGATGTGCCTGAAGTAATGAGTATTGCTGATTATATTTATATTGTCGCAGAGAAAAAAATTATTGGCCAAGGGACACCTGAACAGATCAGACAAGATAATTCAGCCTTAGTTAAACAATTTGTACAAGGGCATGCAGATGGTCCTGTACCGTTTCATTTTCCCGCAAGTAGTTATCAGCAAGAGCTTGTTAAAGGGTCTAATGATAACGCCCTCCAAGGCGGAAAATAATGAAACAATTACAACAGTTAGGCCGAAATACCTTAAACCTCATAAGTGGTTTAGGACGAGCAGTTATCATACTGTTATCGGCGATAATACAAACACCAAACCCTAAAAAAAGTTTACCATTATTATTGACTCAACTCTACAGTGTTGGGGTTATGTCACTGATTATCATTGTGGTTTCGGGTGCTTTTATAGGAATGGTACTCGCTTTACAGGGCTACACTATTTTGGTGGATTTTGGCGCTGAAGCAAGCTTAGGCCCTATGGTTGCCTTGTCACTACTTCGTGAATTAGGTCCTGTAGTGGCAGCATTACTTTTTGCTGGTCGTGCTGGCTCAGCATTAACCGCAGAAATAGGTTTAATGAAAGCGACTGAGCAGTTATCAAGTTTAGAAATGATGGCGGTTGATCCTCTACGTCGAGTTATCGCACCACGCTTTTGGGCTGGCTTGATTAGTTTGCCTTTATTAGCAGCTATTTTTTCTATGGTGGGTATCTTAGGTGCACATCTTGTTGGTGTGGATTGGCTAGGCGTAGACAGTGGAACTTTTTGGTCAGTGATGCAAGGTCAAGTCGACTTTAATAAAGATATACTCAATGGCGTAATTAAAAGTGTTGTTTTTGCCTTTGTAGTTACTTGGATTGCTGTTTATAAAGGCTATGATTGTGAGCCAACCTCTGAGGGGATCTCTCGGGCGACAACAGCAACCGTGGTTCAGTCTTCGCTATTAGTATTAGCATTAGATTTCATTCTAACCGCACTTATGTTCGCAAAATAAGCGTTTGTTAGTCATTAGTAAATAGATAGTTTTAAATAAATTAAAGGCGTTTGGTGAAAGACATGATGTCAAAAAAAATAGAATTAATGGTAGGTTTCTTTGTTGCTTTAGGTATTGCGGCATTACTTATGTTATCACTAAAAGTTGCCAATACAGGGATATCAGGCAATGGTGAAACTTATAATCTGCTGGCAAAATTTGATAATATTGGTGGTTTAAAAGTTCGCTCACCAGTAAAAGTTGGTGGTGTTGTTGTCGGTCGAGTGAGTGATATTAGCCTAGATGAAGAAGATTATACTCCGGTTGTCACTTTAGAAATCTATAAAGATTATAATAACTTTTCTGAAGCAACGTCAGTCGCTATATTAACCTCAGGGTTATTAGGTGAACAGTATTTAGGGTTACAGCCCGGTTTTATGGATGACTCCCTTGAAACTCTACAGCCAGGAGATTTTATCGAAGATACTAAACCTGCGTTAGTATTAGAAGAATTAATAGGACAATTTTTATTTAGCCAAGGAAGTGGTGACGATTAATGATAGCAACATCAGAAAAAGTAAAAACTTATACAAAAAGAATATTATTTTTAGTAACTGTATCGTTAGGCTCAGTAAGCCTCAATGCAACTGCTTACACTCAAGATGAGGCAACAAGTTTACCTGCGGGCGCAACTCAATTACCGGCAGAGCCAACTCGCCTATATGTTGATAAAAAAGATCCTTATGTAATGATCAAAAAAGTAGCTGGAAAAACTTTTAAACGCTTTGCCGACGAAGAACAAGCTATTAAAGTAAACCCTAATCTACTTAAAGATATCGTTCGTGAAGAATTGATGCCTTATATTAATTACAAATACTCGGCGTTTAAAGTGATTGGTAAGCATTTAAAGAAAACTACCGAAGCTGAACGACGTGCTTTTGTGCCGGTATTTCGAGAGTATTTAGTAACCTCTTATGCGCAAGTTTTTACTTTATATGATAATCAAGAAGTGGAATTCGCCCCAGCTCGCGACTTTGAAGATAAAAAAATAGTTGCAGTAAACACTCGTGTCTTAATGCCAGGCCGAAATAATATTGATGTTTCTTTTAAAGTAAGAAAAAACCGCAAAACTGACGAGTGGAAAGCGTTTGATATGGTAGCGGAAGGCGTTAGCTTGCTCGATAGTAAGCAAGCTGAACTTGGCAGTATTATTCGTCAAAAAGGCTTACCCTATGTTACTGAGATGCTTAAAAAGAAAAGTGAACGAGACATAGTTTTTAAGAATAAAACTAGTCAAGACCAAGTCTCACAAATGAGCAAACCAACTAAAAAAGCAGGATAACTTGTGACTGATATAGATGTTGTTTTTGGCGAAAAGCTCATTTCTTTGCAAGGCGAGCTCACCAGACATACGTTGATGAAAGTATCAAAAAAGACCAGTAAATTCATACAAAAGCAACGTAAAGTTTTAGTAGATCTACAACAAGTTACTATGGTTGATACGGCAGGACTTGCTTGGTTATTCTTCATACTTGAGCAAGCTCATCAGGTAAATTGTCAATTAGCCTTTGCAAATTTACCTGCTAAGTTAGATAATTTGATTAACTTAAGTGGCGTTGAAGGTTTTTTACCTAAATAATGAGTGATGCCACGCTAAAAACTTATTAAACGAGGAGCTCCCTTTGGAAGTAGCAGACATAGAAAAATTGATTAATGACGCATTAGAGCTTGATGAATTACAGGTTAAATTTGATGGCTCACAATGTAGCGTCATTGCCGTAGCAGATATGTTTGCGGATTTATCCCGTGTTAAACGTCAGCAAGTTGTCTTTGCAGCACTAGCAGAAGAGATTAAGTCGGGAGCCATTCATGCGGTTACCGTGAAAACTTTTACAAAAGCCCAATGGCAACGAGATAAAATGTTCAATATGTAATGTATTGGTACCTACCCTTTTTTGATTTGTTTTTAAATAAGAAAAAAGCTGCTCATTGATCAAATTAATGTAATACTGGTTATTATCAGTTTCAGAGCGCTAAATGAGCAGCCTCTCCCCATTAATCTAAACTTAAGAAAGTAAATATTTTGGACGCATTTAAAGTTATTGGTGGCAAGCCACTACGTGGTGAAGTTACTATCTCTGGCGCTAAAAACGCCGCACTCCCTATTCTAATGTCAGCACTATTATCAAAAACGACTGTCGTTTTTAATAATGTACCTCAGCTTAACGATATTTTAACCACGGTAAAACTATTAGGCCAACTTGGTGCTAAAACAGAATGGTTGAGTGATGATAAGTTAAGTATTGATGCGAGCACTATTACTGAATGTTGTGCACCTTATGATTTAGTGAAAACTATGAGGGCCTCTATTTTAGTATTAGGTCCTCTGTTAGCTCGTATGGGACATGCTGAAGTATCATTGCCCGGTGGCTGTGCGATAGGAGCTAGACCGGTTAATCTACATATCCATGGTCTTAAAGCGATGGCCGCAGATATAGAAGTTGAAAACGGCTATATTGTTGCCAAGAAGCAAGGTCGTCTTCAAGGTGCCAACATTTTCATGGATATTGTGAGTGTTACTGGCACTGAAAATTTAATGATGGCTGCAGCGTTAGCTGAGGGCACAACGGTTATCGAAAATGCCGCACGAGAGCCAGAAATTGTTGATCTTGCCAATTGTTTAATCAGCATGGGAGCAAAAGTATCTGGTGCAGGCACTAATACACTAACTATCGAAGGGGTTGAAGAGCTTCGAGGTAGTGAGTATTCAGTCATGCCAGATCGAATTGAAACCGGCACTTTCTTAGTTGCAGCTGCTGTGACTCAAGGTAAAGTAAAATGTTTAAATACAGACCCAAGTGCTTTAGAAGCAGTATTAGCCAAGCTAACGGAAGCAGGAGCTAACATTACTACAGGCGAAAATGCTGACGGACAAGAGTGGATAGAGTTGGAAATGACGGAGCAGCCAAAAGCCGTGAATGTTATTACCGCACCACATCCAGCATTTCCAACCGATATGCAAGCTCAGTTTATGACCATGAATGTATTGGCTCAAGGAACAGCCACGGTAATTGAAACGATTTTTGAAAATCGCTTTATGCATGTGCCAGAATTGCAGCGTATGGGAGCAAATATTACCCTAGAAGGAAATACTGCCATTGTTACTGGTGTTCATACTTTAACCGGAGCTCAAGTTATGGCAACTGACTTACGTGCTTCGGCAAGTTTAGTGATTGCTGGACTCGTTGCACAAACTCCTACTCAAGTCGACAGAATATATCATATTGATCGCGGCTACTTACGTATCGAAGATAAGCTACAAGCATTAGGTGCAGACATTACTCGCATTAGTGCTGATTAAGTATTACACAAGCTAAAAAAACAACAAACCACACACTTCCAGTATAAAATATTGGGGTTTGTGGTTTTTTCAGTATTATAATCGGTAAAAACCCCTAAATAACTAGCACATTCTGTGGTCTTCTATTTAAAATTCGTTTCAAAATAATTATCTATAAGTTAACTATACTGAGTCATTTAGTATAGCTTTATACCAACTACATTTATTAATTAGTGTCATTGGTATTACTTAAATTTCTTTGAGGAACGCCCATGCTTTTTACTGGTTCATTAATCACTGACTGTCCTATTCGTCAGAAAATTCGTGAGTTTTATCGTATTGATGAAAACGTTGCTGTCGATCATATCTTACCCTTTGCTGAAGTTAATGTTGGCGCCCGATCTCTTGCCTGGGATCGTGCCAGAAAAATGGTATTGAAAATTCGTCAAGATCAAGACGGAAATGGCGCAATTGATGCGTTATTAAATGAATATTCTTTATCTTCTGAAGAAGGTGTCGTGCTGATGTGTCTTGCGGAGGCGTTATTGCGAGTACCCGATAAGCATACACAAGATGCCTTGATCCGAGATAAAATTTCTCAAGGTCAATGGAGCTCACACTTAGGCTCAAGTGATTCGTTATTTGTTAATGCTTCGTCATGGGGATTACTGATCACAGGCTCAATGGTTGAATACGCCGATAAGCGTAAACAAGATAAATTTGGTTTACTGAAAAAGACAATTGGGCGCTTAGGGGAGCCAGTTATCCGTAAATCAATGAACTATGCCATGAAGGTTATGGGTAAACAGTTTGTGATGGGTGAAACAATCAAAGAGGCAACAGAGCGAGCGGCTGAAAAAGAGCAGCAAGGTTATGTATACTCCTATGACATGTTAGGTGAAGGCGCACGCACCATGAGTGATGCCAATCGCTACTTACAATCTTATCAGGATGCAATTGAAGTTATTGGTCAAGTCTCACTGAATTCAGGAAAAAATGACCCTCGTCGAGTGCCGGGTATTTCGGTGAAGTTGTCAGCGATTCATCCCCGTTATGAATTTAGTCACAAAGCACGTGTTATGGACGAAATTGTTCCTAAATTAAAAGCGCTGTGCTTACAAGCAAAGCAATATAATATTGGCTTAACTGTCGATGCAGAAGAGTCTGAGCGATTAGATATTTCTTTAGATATTATTGAAGCAGTGTTTACCGATGCGGACTTAGGCGATTGGCAAGGATTTGGAATAGCCTTACAGGCTTATCAAAAACGAGCCATTTTTGTCGTTGATTGGCTCAGATCGTTAACCTTGAAAGTTAATCGTCGTATGATGATTCGCTTAGTTAAAGGGGCATACTGGGATACTGAAATTAAAAATGCTCAAAAAGATGGTATGAGCCATTTCCCTGTTTTTACGCGCAAATCATCAACCGATGTTTCTTATCATGCTTGTGCTAATAAACTACTTGAATATCGAGATAGCATCTATCCACAATTTGCTACCCATAATGCCTATACAGCAGCGACTATTGTTGAATTAGCGGGTGATGATAAACAAGGCTTTGAATTTCAATGTTTACACGGTATGGGTGACTCTTTATACGATCAAATTGTTTCTCAAGAAGGGATTCAATGCCGCATCTACGCGCCTGTTGGTTATCACGAAGATTTACTCGCTTATTTAGTACGTCGTTTGTTAGAAAATGGTGCTAACTCTTCGTTTGTGAATGCCATTGTAGATGAGTCGCAACCGGTTGAGTCGTTACTTGAAGATCCCGTTGAAAAAACACAGCGATTGAAAAGTAAATTTAATAAACAGATCATCATGCCGTTAGATTTATATCGTGATGAGAATAAAAAAGTTACAGAAACGTTAATTGCCAGTCGTGATAATTCTAAAGGCATAGATTTAACTGATATTAATGCTGTTAGTCAGCTAAAAGTTAATTTAGACAATTGGTTTGTTGAAAACTTGCTTAATAAAAATGATCTACCTGAAGGTGCGTTAGCGGTAAAAAATCCTGCCGATCATAGTCAAATTATTGGTTACCATCTTCATCATGATGAACAGGCGATGCTGACAATGATCGATAACGCTCAAACGGCGTTTATGTCTTGGTCACAAAGCCCTACTGCAGAGCGAGCTGATTTACTTTGTCGTATTGCCGACATATTAGAGCGACATATGGATGAGCTCATTGCCCTTTGTATTAAAGAGGCAGGTAAAGTAGCACAAGATGGTATTGATGAAGTGAGAGAGGCGGTTGATTTCTGCCGATATTATGCCGCTAGAGCCATTGAACAAAGTGAAGATGAACGTCTCAAAGCACGGGGAGTTATACTTTGTATCAGCCCATGGAATTTTCCTTTAGCCATATTTTTAGGGCAAGTAGCAGCAGCAATTGCAACAGGAAATACCGTACTTGCAAAACCTGCAGAGCAAACAGGTTTAATTGCATTACGTACCATTGAGTTAATGGAGTCAGTAGGATTACCTGCTCATGTAGTGCAAGCGGTAATTGCTAGAGGCAGTGTTGTTGGTAGCATCATAGTTCCTGATGAAAGAATAGCGGCGGTTATGTTCACTGGTTCAACTGAAACAGGAACACGTATATCTCAAACGTTATCTGAGCGAGGTGGTGATCAAGTTCCGTTAATTGCTGAAACAGGTGGTCAAAATTGTATGATCGTCGACTCAACTGCTTTACCAGAGCAGGTGGTTGATGATGTGATTTCTTCAGGTTTTCAATCTGCAGGGCAACGCTGCTCAGCTTTAAGGGTGTTATTTTTACAAGAAGATATTGCCGATAACGTCATCACTATGCTCAAAGGTGCTTTAGCTGAATTGCACATTGGCAACCCGGAAAAACTCAGTACTGACGTAGGGCCTGTGATTGATCAAAAAGCGCTTGATGCCCTGAATGCTCACGCTGATTATATGAAAACTTACGGTGAGCTTTTATATGAATGTGAATTTGGTAAAGAAGTATCGACAGTCGATGGTCATTACTTTTTTGCTCCTCGTTTATATGAAATTAGTGATATTAGCGTTTTGAAAAAAGAAGTGTTTGGTCCTTGTGTTCATATTATTCGCTTTAAGGGCGAAGAAATAGAACAA
This sequence comes from Colwellia sp. KS18-150, assembly GCF_057551365.1. Lineage (NCBI taxonomy): Bacteria > Pseudomonadati > Pseudomonadota > Gammaproteobacteria > Alteromonadales > Colwelliaceae > Colwellia > Colwellia sp. KS18-150. The sequence continues at coordinate 566,645 of NZ_BAAJMC010000001.1, forward strand.
GTTATTGAAAATGTAAATAGTACAGGCTTTGGTTTAACTATGGGCATTCATACTCGTATTGAACACCGTGCTCAAGAGTTAGCTAAACTATCGAGAGCAGGAAATGTTTACATTAATCGAAACATGATTGGCGCTATTGTTGGCGTTCAACCTTTTGGGGGCCGTGGCTTATCTGGCACAGGACCGAAAGCCGGTGGACCAAATTATTTAAACCGTTTAGTGGTTGAAAAATCGACACCAAGCATAGATCAATTTAAGAATACAACCCCTCAAACCGTGGCGTTAACGGGTGATGATAAAGTTCAACGTCAGGCTGCAAACTTTATGGAGCAAGCGAGTGTAGCAGAAAAAACGTGGCGTTTAACTGAACTTGTAACTCGTATATCTTGTGTTCGCCAATTGCTGGCGAAAATTGCTAAAGTCGATATAGTGTCAGAGTTAGCAGATGATTTGAATAAGACTTTAGCGTCTTCAAGGGATCAGCTTATTCGCATTGAAAAGGCACTTAAAAAACCAAAAGAATTACCAGGACCAACCGGTGAGTCTAATATTTTATATTTAGAAAATAGAGGTTGTATCATTTGTTTTGCCGATAAAAATGTAAGTTTTCACTTTTGGGTTATGTCAACCGTTACAGCGTTAGCAACCGGTAATACAGTTGTCACTGTGGTATCTGATTTATTTTATGAAGAGGCATTAGCGTTTAGAGATAAATTTCTGTCAACGGGTGCTGATGCCGGTGTATTGCAAGTGGCGAAACTTTGTCACTTAGAAGCCATGCTTTCACATCAAAGTCTTGCGGGTGTTGTTGTTGATAGTAACTGTGACCGTAAACATTATATGAGTGAGAAGTTGTCTGAGCGACAAGGTGCTATATTACCTGTGATTACTTCTGAGTATTTTGATAATTTAATTCAACGTTTACTAACAGAAAAAACGGTCAGCATTGACACAACAGCCTCAGGTGGCAATACATCATTAATGACTTTGATTGAAGAAGAAGTTTAGCAAGGTATTAACAGACATCTTTTAGGTATTATCAGGCGAAACCGAGAGGTTTCGCCTTTTTTATTTTATATTTTCAAGGGGTTTGTTAAGGTAACTATTTTTACTAATTAATTTTATGTGCTTGATATTAAGTCTAGGTGCACTCTCTGTACTTGTAATTAATGAGCATTTAAATAATAAGGTAACTTTATGCTAAATAAGTACTTACTTACCTGTTATCTGCTTTTAATGCTGACTGCATGTCAGAATAAAATGATAGAGTCTGACAGCTATCCAATATCAGAAAATCCAGCAACTCCATTTACTGAAAAAACATTTGTTTATACATGCGAAGATAACTATTCATTTGTTGCCCATCAAGAAACGGCGGAGACTGTTTGGTTATTTTTACCGACTAATACCACAAAATTAACTAAAACGACCAGCGCTTCGGGTGTTAAATTTATTGGTTATGATGAACATAAAAACTCGTTGTTATTTTGGCAAAAGAATCAACAAGCTTTGTTCATTGAGGGCAATCTACACTATAAAGACTGTCAAAATGATCGCAAAGCAGCTATTTGGGAACAGGCTAAATTAATGGGGGTAGATTTTCGAGCCATAGGCCAAGAGCCAGGTTGGTCTATCACTATTAGTCAGGAGCACGGGATAAAATACCAAGGTAATTATGGGCAACTGCAAGTTAAATTTCCTTACCAAAAACCACGAATAACCAATAACCCCGCCAAAAGTACATTTGAGTTATCAAATGAAAGGCACCAACTTACCATAATACTAACACCGCTTCGTTGTACTGATAGCATGTCAGGAGAACAATATGAGACCAGTGTTGAATTAACATTTGATAACAAGGTACTCAAAGGCTGTGGCAAATCATTACATTAATTTTAAGATAAAGCGTGTTATAGCTATTAAATACTATTGAGCACTTTACATCAGTGCTGCCTATGGCAATATATCGATATTGCCCTATATATAACTGTGTAATAACCATATGAACAAATCAAAACCTTTAGATCGCCTTGATAAGACTATATTAAAAATATTACAGTCGGATGGGCGAATTACCAATGTCGAATTAGCTCAAAAAATAAATTTAAGCGCTAGTCCATGCTTAGATAGAGTGAAACGTTTAGAAGCCGACGGCTATATTAAACGCTACGGCGCCTTTCTCGATGCCAGTAAACTAGATTACGGCATGACGGCTTTTATTCAAGTAACTTTAGATAGAACGACAACCGATATGTTTAAGTTATTTAAAGCGGAAGTGGTAAAAATAAAGGAAGTGGTTGAATGTCATCTTGTTGCTGGTGGTTATGATTACTTAATGAAAATTCGATTTGCCAATATTGACTGTTATCGCCAAGTGTTAGAGAAAGTGGCCGGTTTACCAGCCATTTCACAAACACATACTTATATGGTAACTGAACATATAAAAGAAGATGCTGGTGTACCGTTCGATTAAAGGCTATTAATAGTTATACTACAAACACAATCATTATAAACTAAGGATGTTTATGAACGCACATGAATACGCATTACAAGCTAATGGCTCATTTGCTTTGCCAGATGCTTGTTTTAAAGTGAAAGCTTTAATGGAAGATGAAAATTCAGCAATTAGTGACTTTGCTGATGTGATCAGTGTTGATCCTTCGATGACTTCTCGATTACTACAAATTGCCAATAGCGCTATATATCGTTTTCCGGGTGAAATAAGTACCATCTCTCGTGCTATCACTATTATTGGAACTCAAGCCATTTACAATATGATGCTGGTAGATGTTGCCGCTTCTGCATTTAAACATTTTGAAAACCAAGCTATCGATTTAAAGCGTTTTTGGCGCATGAGTATTTATTGTGGGTTAGTGACAAAAAATTTAGCCATTAAAGCGGGTATTAAAGATATCGAACGTTTATTTGTCGCCGGTTTATTGCAGAACTTTGGTGAGTTATTGGTGGCGAAAATTACGCCAGAAACGGCTCAGCAATGTGAAAAATATTCACGTGAGAATCTTCCTTGGGATTTACAAGAATTAGCTCTAGGCTATACGTATACAGATATTTCAGCAGAATTACTCAAGATTTGGCAATTACCAGAAAAAATAATTATTCCTATACGTCATTTCAATCAGGCGCAAAGTGAGCAAATAAATAAAGATGTTAAGGTGTTAAATTTAGCGTCAAGACTTGCTTTACTAGATAGTCATAGTGATGAATTTATCTATGAAGAAATTATTGATGAGTCTTTATGTCAGAGTTTAAAATTATCAACCGAGGATATTGAGCAAGTAACTGAAATTGCAGAAAATGATGCTGCTGGCATCTTATCGGTGATGAACCCAAAACTTTTTTCTCGATGATTGTTACGGTGAACTTGACGATAAACAAGCCTACAAGTGGACAAAATACTATACACCTAGCCATGATTAATGCGGTATTTAAACAAGACAAGCTTATTAAAGCTTGTTAGCATCAATCGATTCAAATAATAAAAGCTATCGCTTTTTCACATAAATAATTAATGAATCAACATTATAATAAGTTAAATGAAGGAAGTTTATGAGCGCATCTAGAGAGCATTTTAGCTCCCGTATTGGTTTTATTCTCGCTGCGGCAGGCTCTGCTGTTGGTATTGGTAATTTAGTGGGCTTCCCTGTCAATGCCGCTAAAAATGGTGGTGGTGCATTCTTGATAATGTACGCTGTATTTGTTTTTTTAATATGTTTACCTGTGATGATCGCCGAAATGGCGGTGGGGCGAAAAACAGCAAAGGAGCCTGTAGGAGCATATAAAACTTTAAGCGGGAATAACAAATTATGGAGTGCAGCGGGTTTATTGGGGGTTTTAACCCCTTTTATGATCGCAGTATTCTACATGGTGATCACGGTATGGCTCTTTGGATATATTGCTTTAACCTTATCAGGAAAGCTCGATTATTTAGCTAGTGGCGCAGGTTTTGGGGAGTTTATTAACAGCCCTTATTTATTTGGGGCGATGGCGGTAGTCGCTGCTATTGTTAATTTTATTTTAGTCGCAGGCGTTAAAGACGGTATAGAAAAGGCCGCTAAAATTTTGATGCCGACATTATTTTTTATGTTAATCATCATGGTGATATTTGTCTTAACGCTTGAGAATGCGTTTGCCGGCGTGGAATTTTTCATCATTCCGGATTTTGATAAAATTACTCCCAGCGTAGTCAATGGCGCTTTATCACAAGCATTTTTCTCACTGTCGTTAGGTATGGGTATATTAATTACCTATGGCTCATATATCGATAAACGAACTAATATCCCAAATTCTGCAAAGTTAGTGGCTATCACTGATACTGGTGTTGCGTTCATCGCAGGGTTAATGATTTTACCCGCGGTTTTTTCTTTTAATCCCAACGTAAATCCAAGCGAATTAAGCGATAGTTCAGTTTCATTAATTTTTACCTTTTTGCCTAAGATATTTCTAGCATTACAAACTAGCATTGGTTATTTTGGTGCCAGCGCAGTGGCAGCTTTCTTCTTTTTATTAGTCTTCTTTGCGGCCATTACTTCTTTAGTTTCAATTATTGAAGTGCCAGTTTCATATTTAGTGACTGAAAAGAATCATAGCCGTAAAAAGGCGTTATCAATATTGCTAATGACTGCTGGTGTATTAACAGTATTTGCAACCGTGTCTTTTGGTATGGTGACATTCTTTACAGAGTTTACTTCATATGCAGGTGGCACTAAGTCTTTCTTTGATATTGTTTATGATGTGTTTTATGACACCATACTGCCCTTAAACGGCTTTTTATTGTGTATGTTTGTTAGCTACCGCTGGAAGAAGAAAAACCTTTCTGAACATTTAAGTGTTGGCAACGAAAGTTATATTGGCTCATGGGTAGAAAAATATATTAATTTCTCGCTCGGAACTTTTATCCCCGCCATTGTATTGGTTATTTTTATAAATACCGTGGCACATAAATTCTTTGCGGTAAGTTTGTTCGGTTTCTAAATACTGACTGAATACATAAATGCTATATATCACTAAGCCGTGCGATGTTATTATTGCGCGGCTTTTTTCTTCTAAACAACTTCTTTTATGATTGAATATATCTCTATTACAGATCTTAATGACTGCCAACGGTTATTTCATGGTCGTGGTCATGCTTATGAAAATTTATCTCATGTAAATGTGGACTGGTTTTCACCGGTAATTTTAATCACATTATATCAAGCGGTTGACCAAGAATGGCTGATTGAGCAAGCGAGACAATTACAAGCAATGGTTAATGACTGTCGTAGTGTGCAAGTTCAACGTCGTTATGAAAAATTTTCGCCAACAACAGTACTATTAGGTGAAGCGGTTGATAGCACAGTCGTGACTGAAAATGATCTTTCCTATCATATTGCCTTTGGTAAAGCACAAAATAGTGGCTTATTTTTAGATATGGCTAACGGGCGCAATTGGGTATATCAACACGCTAAGAATAAAAACGTTCTTAATCTATTTGCCTATACCTGTGCTTTTTCCGTCGTTGCTACTGCTGGAGGTGCTAGCCAAGTGGTTAATATCGATCTCAGCAAGGCCTCGTTGAGTAAAGGCCGTGATAATCATCAATTAAATAAGTTGGCGAAAAAAGAAGGTAAACGTGTTGTCTTTGAAGGCGTTGATATTTTTAAATCAAATAGCCGTATTAAAAAGTACGGTAAATATGATTTATTAATTTGTGATCCACCTTCATTTCAAAAAGGGAGCGTAAATATTGAACGTGATTACGCTAAGATTATCCGCCGCATTCCACAGTGGATGAATGATAATGCTAAGCTCATGTTGTGTTTGAATTCACCTGATCTTGATGAAGAGTTTTTAAAAGCAGAAGTACAGCTTGAATGTCCTGATTGCGTTTTTGAGCAAAAAATTGCGAATCCGGCTGTATTCAAAGAAGCCCATGCTGGAAAAGGTTTAAAGGTGTTAATTTTTACATATCAGCCAGAGAGATAGCTAATAAACCTCAACTAGGGAGAACGACTTGCTTTCTAGCAACTACTTTTCCTTACTAAAAGGCGAATTAAGAAAAAGTATCAAGCTATAATGATGTAAAGAATAATTCATAAATATTTCAATTGGTTAGCTAATCCCTTATCCCGAATTGAGGTTAAGTCGATTTATTCTTTTCTTATACGCCAGTACCGGGCAAACCTTGGTATTCCTGACCGTGTTTTACCGTTATATTTGTAGCTGATTATAGTGCCTATTTCAGGTGGGTTTGCTCTGTCAGTATCAGTAAACCCTGAGCCTATTTTAAAGACAATGTCTTGTGAGGTTTTAACTTGTAGTGCTCCAAGCATTCCTTGGTATTTTCCTTTACCACCAATATGTGCGATTACTATGGCTTCTGCGTCTTGATGTTTTTTTAGTTTCATAATATTGGCGGTTCTACCGACATGATAATAGGCACTTCCAAGATGTAACATCAATCCTTCACCATTGTGCGTTATTATAGTATTTAGCTGTGCTTCTACTGCTTGTATGGAGGGTAGTTTGAATTGTTTAATCATCGCTAAATATTCAGAGTTACTTTGCTCAACTAACAGCTCCATAGCTTTTATTCTTTGAGTAAAAGGGCCTTTATGCTGCGGCAAATCAAAAATCATAAAACGGACCTTATACCAGCAGCTTTCAATAATTTTTATTTTACTGACACATGAAAGCGTTGATTGAAATTGGTTTCTACCTATCCATAACTCGCCATCGATAGCATAGTTTGGCCAGTGTAGAGTAAACCATTTAGGCGTATGAATAATATTGCCCTGACGTGTTAAAAGTTGGTGACCATCCCAATAACCACGAATACCATCAAGCTTCTCAGAAATCCAAAACTGACTTATATCTTCAACTATTTTATAAGGTTTAGCATGTTGAATCGCTGGCTTTTTTGATATGTCACTTTGCCCATAGATTGGCCAAGCAAAGAATAGTATTAGAGGCAGCGCTCCTAACAAACATTTACTTTTAACCATAAATAACATCCGTGTTGATTTGTTATGTTAATCATAGTTTAAAAAATAGACTATGCTTATTCAAACATTGATGTTTTGAAATCAGGCTATTCAAGGATTGAATACATGTCACCACGAACACTCGCTGTAATTATCTTTGGCTTACTAGTTGTCTCACCTATAAGTGAAGCGAAAAAGCGTTGTAAACCTTTACTAGAAAAATTGCATAACATTCAGTCCATGCAGCGCCATGGTTATAGCGCTAAGCGAGGTTTGAGTTTACGAGATCGTGAGGATAAAGCTCGAGAAAAGTGGTGGCAATGTGAAAAAGGCAAAGCACCAAGTGCAAAAAAGAAGAAAGTTGCCAGCAAAAAATCTAAGCAAAAAGTGACTACAACACAAGCTAGCTATAAAAAAATTAATGCCGGTACGCCATTTAAAACTAGCAGCAATATTGTGATTAAATCGAAATATCAGGGTAATAAAAAGCGTGCTTGGTTAGCATTTTATCAATTACCTGATGGTTGTCATCGTCCTAAAAGCATACAACGTTTTGCATTTTGTAGTGAAGATAAACGGGCACAGAGGCAAAGCTTTGAAAGCGGGTATATTGATTGATAAAACCTTTTAACAAGGCTTTATCAATTTATGCACTATAAGCGAGTTTACTGTCTTTATACTGTGCGACCATGTTATCAACGCTCTCTTGACAATAATCTCGTAAGCCACTTAAAAGCATATGCTTTTTGCCATGACCAACAACTTCACCATCACTAATTAAATCGAATTCAAGCCAAGCATCGCCACGCTTTCCTTCAATAGTTAAGCTGGTTTGTGCGAGCTTTAAAGATAAAGTTTTAATATCGAGGCGCTTTAAATTGATTTCCATGCATTGATACATAACCATTGGTCGAGCTGGATTGATCATTACATTTTTATTTGCCATTAATTTCACTAAAATATCAGGAAAAGTGTGACCTGAAAAATCAACGTAAGCTTTAGTTAATGCATTGATTAATGAAGGGCATTTTGTTTTTTCGCCTTTGGCTTCAACCGATAAATAAGTTTTATCATTATCGTCAGTAACATCATAAAACGTTTCAATTTCGGTGGGAAAGGTTAAAGAAACACCATCATTTACCATACCTGAAAAGTTAAAGCTCATCTCTTTATGTAAGCCAGATTTTGCTACTATTACCGAAAATAATAAATCTCCCGGCACACAAAAGCGTTTAGCTTCAATATTATGCAAAGGATTAAAGTCATCCGCTATTTGTTTGGCAAAATCGCTGGCTTGTTGGCGAGTAAAGCTAATTTTCTCGCTATCAATAGGGCAGTATTGCTCAATAAACATAGTTTTATTATCTGACATAGGGTATCACTTCATTTTGAAAAACGGGGCATTCTAACAGCGTTCGATGGATAAATCGAAAAAAACCGCGTTAAAAACAACAAAGCAGACCTCTACAGTGATTTATTCTGCGTTCGATAAGTTTGAACGAGTTGTTCTTTTTTACTTTTGGTCAGCTTTCTTAATTGATACTCTCGCTTACTTGCGCTGCTTTTATCGACGGATGGTTCAAGAAAAACGAGGGTGACAGGTCGCTTTGCTCTAGTATACTTAGCACCAAGCTTGGTATGATTATGTTCATGTAACCTTCGTTCTATATCGGTAGTGATACCAGCGTAGAGACTATTATCATTACAACGTAGTAAATATACGTACCAAGAGCTGTTTGTTGTCATTATTATTTATAGCGAAATGATTAGAGGGCTAAAGTAAACCGATGGTAAATAAAAATGTTAGAGATATCAAATAGCGTTAGTTTGGCTGATTGGGAAATAGAGCTTAGTGCTATTCGTGCTATGGGAAATGGTGGTCAACGGGTAAACAAAGTTGCCACGGCTATCCATTTACGTTTTGATATAAAGCGCTCGTCACTTCCTGCAGCTTATAAAGAAAAATTACTGGCAAGTAAAGATACACGAATTTCGAAAGATGGCATTATCATCATTAAAGCACAGTCGTACCGAACCCAAGAAATGAATAAAGACGATGCCTTAAAACGTTTAAAAGACTTAATTGTGTCAGAGATGGTGGTACAAAAAAAACGTCGAGCAACTAAACCAACTAAAGGCTCAGTTCAACGAAGGCTTGTAGCGAAAGCCAATAGAAAAACAGTAAAACAAACCCGTCAGAAAGTTAAATTTTAAAGTTATAACTTCATAATAACAACCGGTTCTATATTCTTGTCCTGAAGACGTTTGAGTATTTTATCGATAAATATAGAGAGCATAAATGACTATTTCAGCAATAGGCGCAGTAGAGAAACTTACTGCTCAACTTGATAGTAATAATGTCGTTCAATATCAGCTACCTTTAGCTGCCATTAACGATGGCGATATACAGCAAAGTATTCAATTAAATCCTATTATAGGTAGTGAGCTAACGTTACAATTTCATAACAAAATAGCTTGCAAAAACTGTGGTAAAACTACTAAAAAGAGTTATTCTCAAGGGTTCTGCTATCCTTGTATGGCCAAGTTAGCACAATGTGATATGTGTATTATGAAGCCTGAAACATGCCACCATCATATGGGGACTTGTCGTGAGCCAGAGTGGGGCGAACAGCATTGTATGGTTGATCATTATGTGTATCTGTCTAACACGTCGGCTTTAAAAGTAGGGATTACTCGCCATACGCAGTTACCTACTCGTTGGATTGATCAAGGCGCAACACAAGGGTTACCCATTTTTAAAGTGAGTACTCGCTTACAATCAGGACTTGTTGAAACTGCTTTGGCTGAATTTATTGGTGACAAAACGAATTGGCGAGCTATGTTAAAAGGTAGTAATGAGCCTTTAGATTTAAAAGAACATGCCAATCAATTAGTGCCAAAAATTGAAGCGAGGTTAGCAGATATATCCTTGAAGTATGGCGCAGATGCCGTGCAACTATTGGATGAAGAGGTTGTTGAAATTAATTACCCTGTAAATGAATACTTAACAAAGATTAGCTCATTTAACTTTGATAAAACGCCAACTGTATCAGGAGTTTTATTGGGGATAAAAGGACAATATCTTATTTTTAATAAGGGGGTTATTAATATGCGTAAATTTAGCTCATATCAAATAAGTGCTGAATATTAATGCCGCAACTCATGTTTTAGCTAAATTGTGCTAAATTTATAGTAAGTACTGCTATTTCTATTACTGGATAATAATTTATGAATGCGACTGACTACGCTGAAAAGGCGTGTGAGCTTTTTGTTTTGTCCGACTCTTTTTTACGTATTAAAGAGCTAATCGATGATGAATCATCAACAATAGATGATATTAGTGAAGTGATCCTTATAGATCCTGCTCTTTCTGGGAGTATTTTAAAGCTGGCTAATAGTTCATTTTTTAGTTATCCAGGTAAGATAGATACTATTTCAAAAGCGGTTTTGGTCTTAGGTATTACTGAAGTTTATAACCTCGTTATTGCTTATTTTTCAACTCAAGCATTTCGGAGTGTTACTGCAGATAAAGAATATTTGGAAAATTTTTGGGAAAAAAGTGTTGATAGTGCCCTACTTATTAAATATTTAGGTAGTAGCTTGAAATTGGCCAATGCCGAGCGGTTATTTATTTTAGGTTTATTGCATAATTTAGGTGAGTTAATTGTTCAACAAGTTAGTCCTGAAAGTGTTAGTCAGTGTTTAAGTGATGATGTTGAGTTATGGCAACAACAGCAAAAAGTATTGGGATTTACCTATGCTGAGTGTGGCGCTGAGTTATTAAAATTGTGGCAATTACCTTATAGTTTAGTGGCACCAATACGCAATCAAAATGAAGATGATTTTGAGATAGTTAATACTGAATCACAATTACTTTATTTAGCTAAAAAACTAATGATGAACCAGTATAGCGCTCAAAAAGAAAAATATACTGCCCTTTTTAGTGCACAGCAATTAGCAGGATTGTCTTTAAATGAATCTATTTTGGATTCTGCTGTTGAGTATTGTGATTTAGAGCGCTTAGGTATTTTGTCAATATTAAGCCCAAGCGCAGTCATGATTTATTAGCCATAAAGTTAACTTATCTTAATTCAAGCAAAGCTATGCACTTAAATAAATATGTGATGTGTTACTCGGCATCATTATACTATTGTACTTATCAGTCTGTGCTTGAGTTATATTCTCAGATAAAGGTATAGGCTGAATTACCGGTAGTTGTGTTTCATCATAGGGTAATTGTTGCTCGCCTGTTTTTACTGCTTGATGTAGCTCATATAAAGATGCATAAAGTTCAGTTAATGATCCGGTTACGCTTCTATTATCATTTTTATCACTATTAACAGTATTGTCATTGCTATACATATAAGCTTCAATAACTTTTTGTTGCTGCTCATAATACAGCCGAGTTAAATCCATATCTCTAGCTGTTTGATAGTTAGATTTTATATTCTCGACTTGCTCAACAAGTCTGGCGTTAACATTATCCTGTAAGCTGTTTTTTTGCTCAGGCGAAACTTCAATCGTTGTCGGCAACAAAGGTTGATTATTTTGCTGTTGGTTATCATTGTAACTAGGCTGATATGTCATAGCTGAAGTTAAAGCAACTTGCGGTATTGTCATGATAAATACTCCACATAAATAATTATGGTGATATTTTAATCAAAGCAAATAATGAAGTTGTTTAACTTTGTAACGCCTGAGTTACGAATTGTTGTTAGTGAGTAAGTTACGTTTATAGCTTAATTTATTTGATAGGCTTGTTTTACTTTTTCAATCGCTTCTAAACGAGATTTTGCCACGGCTTCTTTTATCGCAATACCTTTTAATCCTTGTTCAACAAAGGCTTTAGCATTGACTTTATAAGCTGTATTCATGGCATCTTTTAAATATAGCTCTTGTGGATATGGACGCTCTTCAAAACCAAGACGACCTAAAAAATCACTTTTACAAGCGATAATAAAATCGTCGAACTCTTTTGGCTTTCGCCAAACATCAAGTTGATCAAATATACGCAATAGCGTGCTTGATTTTAATTGGAATGCCTTATGGCAATGCAAATGATGTTCACATACTTTTAAGGCTAGTTGCTTATAGTATGTCGGAATTTTAAGTTGTTTAGCTATTTTTTCAACTAAAGGTAAGCCTGCTTTTTCATGACCTCGATGACTTGGCCAATGCTCTTGTGCTGTTAAGCCTTTACCTAAATCATGACATAAGGCCGCGAAACGTATTGCGGTTTTATTTTCATTGATTTTAGTTAGTTTAACAGCTTGTTGTAATACCATCATGGTATGGATGCCACTACAAATTTCAGGATGCCACTGCGCAGGGTTAGGCACATTCCATAATTTATCTAAATCTGGCCATAATACTTTTAAGGCTTGGCATTGTCGTAATACTTTAAAAAATACTTCAGGGTTGGCCTGTTTACTGTCATCAACTGAACTGTTGTCTTCAGCAAGTGTTCTGTGCATTTCTTGCCATATTCGCTCAGCGCTTAGGGATAATAATTCACCGCTTTCACTGATTTGTGTCATTAATTCAAGCGTTTCATCAGCGATAGTAAAGCCATAGCTGTGATATCGAGCCGCAAAACGAGCAACACGTAATACCCTTAAAGGATCTTCAATAAAAGCATCACTGACGTGACGTAATACTCTGTTATTTAAATCTTCTTGGCCGTTATAGGGATCAATAATTATGCCATCGCTATTTAATGCCATAGCATTAACGGTTAAATCACGTCTTAATAAATCTTGCTCTATGGTTACATCGGGCTCAGCATAACAACTAAAGCCGGTATAACCTTGGCCTTGTTTACGCTCTGTTCGGGCAAGAGCATATTCTTGTTTAGTTTCTGGGTGTAAAAATACTGGGAAGTCTTTACCCACTTGAGTAAAGCCCAGAGATAGCATTTGCTCAACGGTGGCTCCAACCACTAAATAATCATGATCTTTTACGGCTCTATTTAATAGTTGATCTCGTACAGCGCCACCGACAAGGTAAGCATCTAATGTTGAGATATTTGGAAAACTGTTATTACTCAAAAATTATAACCAAAATCGACAAGTATTTAGCTAAAGTTTATCATATCTTTTAGCTAAGTATGTGCGTAAATTGTAGACATCCTAGTAACAACAAGGTAATTTCTTCACAGCTTTTTCTTTTATCATGCCGCCTATATGTACACAAATTTCTTTTCTTTAAGTGAATTACCGTTCTCTATCGCTCCTAATCCTAAATACTTATTTATGAGTGATAGACACAGGGAAGCGTTAACGCATTTAAGTTATGGTTTAGGCGGCGTTAATTCAGGAAATTCTCATACTGAAGGTACGGGCGGTTTTGTATTACTTACTGGTGAGGTTGGTACAGGTAAAACAACTGTAAGTCGCTGTTTAATGGCTGATTTGCCTGAGACTACTCAGCTCGCATTTATTTTGAATCCAACCTTATCGAGCCAAGAATTATTAGCGACAATTTGCGACCAATTAAAAATTCGTTATCGAAAAACCGGTGCAACCTTAAAAACCCTAACAGACAAAATCTCAGAAAAGCTCCTTAAAAACCACGCTAATGATATTAATACTTTGTTAATCATAGATGAAGCTCAACATCTTGAAGCACAAGTATTAGAGCAGCTACGGCTATTGACTAACTTAGAAACGAATACCAAAAAGTTATTACAAGTGATATTAATTGGTCAGCCTGAACTGCAACAATTATTAAAGCGGAGAGACCTTCGTCAATTGGCGCAACGTATTACCGCTCGATATCATTTATTACCCTTAAATCAACAGGAATTATCAGCATATATCAAACACCGATTATCAGTGGCTGATTGTCATCGTGCCCTGTTTAATAAAGGTGCGCTATCCGCAATCCATAAGCTATCTCAAGGGGTGCCAAGATTGATTAATCTTATTTGTCATAGTGCTCTGATGGAGGCTTATAATGGCAATAATGCTGTAGTAGATAAAAAAATTGTCTATAAAGCTGCAAGTCATGCCTTAGGTGAAGATTTTGAGCAGCTAGCTTGGTGGCAGACTAAACAGGTTAGGTTGGTTGCGGCAATCAGTATGCTGGTTGTCGTTTTAATCTCGACTTACAGGTTAGGTCAAGATGCAAAAGTGGTAACGGAGAAACCTGTTATGGTAGAGCGCCAAACTTTACCGACGGAAGAAACAACAGTTACAGCGCCGATTTCTGCTCCTGTAGTGGCAGAGCAAAAGGAAGTAACCACAGAACCTGTTACTCGTAAAGCAGTCGAAAAAGTAAGCCCAGAGCCAGTAGAGCAACAAATACTGGTATCGAGTACCGCAAGTGAAAATACACAAGTCACCACCGTAGAGAAAAAAGAGCAAATAAATACTGTAAATGAAAAGGTTGTAGAAAAAGAAGCCCTTATGGCAGAGGGTACTGAATATCAGTTAGAAGCCGTACCAGGGGTTTCTAATGATTTACTCGCTCGTTTTCAAGAAGCAATTGATGACACCGAGAATTCAGCAGATAACTTTCAAGAGCCTGAAGCAATACAGCATGTTGATGTAGCTATAAAGCCATTAACTCAAATGCCTGCTTGGGTACAAAAAGGTATTCCGAGCCTTAAATTCGAACAACATATCTACGCCTCTGATGGTGAAGGCTGGGTGAAAGTAAACGGGCGAGATCGCTATGAAGGGGACACTGTTGCTGATGGTTTGACAGTTGATCAAATTTTACCGCAACAAGTTATTTTAACTTACCGCGGTGAAACTTTTAGCTTACCAGCGTTAACTAACTGGTAAGCCTTTATTTACCTACTTATTGCCAGCTAGGCATTTTCTCTTCAAACGCGACAATTTTATCGAGTTTATTTAGTGTCCAGCCTACGCTATCGACACCATTTTCTAAGCTGTATTGTTGAAACTTACTTAAGCTAAAGCTAAAAGTGACTTTCTCGCCATCAGCCTTGGTAAAATTAACACTGTTATTAGGTAAGTCAATTTCAAGACTAAGCTGCGCATTAGGTGATAGTTGAAATAACTGCTCAACTTCATCTTCCGTTAGCTTAATCGGTAACAAACCGATATTGATACAGTTACCGTAAAAAATATCAGCAAAACTTGGCGCAATAATTACTTTAAAACCATATTCTTCTAAAGCCCAAGGTGCATGCTCACGACTCGAACCACAGCCAAAGTTTTCACGAGACAATAAAATTGTGGCTTTACTGTATTCTGGCTTATTTAAAATAAACTCAGGATTAACAGTAGTGCCTTCATGATCTATGTATCTTCTTTCGTGAAATAAATGTACACCAAAACCAACGCGTTCTGTTTTCTGCAAAAATTGTTTAGGGATGATTTGATCAGTATCGACATTGGCGATATCTAATGGCACAACCAAGCCAGTATGTGTAGTAAATTTTTCCATTATTTGCTCCTATTGGTTATGCGTTTAAATCAACAAAGTGACCGGTAATAGCTGCTGCCGCAGCCATTTCTGGGCTCACTAAGTGAGTACGGCTACCACGGCCTTGACGGCCTTCAAAGTTACGGTTACTAGTAGAAGCACATCGGTCACCCGGACCAAGGACATCATCATTCATACCTAAACACATTGAACAACCCGGTAAACGCCATTCAAAACCGGCTTCACTAAATATTTTATCTAGTCCTTCGCTTTCTGCTTGTGCTTTTACGCGATATGAGCCCGGAACGATAATGGCATCAACCGTGTCTTGTACTTTTTCACCATTAGCCGTTAAGTCTTTAACAACATTAGCGGCGGCACGTAAATCTTCAATACGTGAATTCGTACAAGAGCCAATAAATACTTTATTAACGGTAATATCGGTGATTTTAGTACCCGCTTTTAAGTCCATATACTCAAGCGCTTGCTTGCAAGACTCTTGCTCAACAGGATCGCTAAAGTCGCTTGGAGAAGGCACAGTGCTAGTAATACTAGTTACTTGCCCTGGCGTTGTACCCCAAGTAACTTGTGCTTTAATATCTTTAGCTTCAAGAGTTAGTACACTATCAAATACGGCATTGTCATCTGTTTTTAAGGCTTCCCAGTCAGCAACAGCTTGTTCAAATACTTCACCTTTAGGGGCGTATTCTTTTCCTTCAACATAATCAAAAGTCGTTTGATCTGGTGCAACTAAGCCAGCTTTAGCACCGAATTCAATACTCATGTTACACACAGTCATGCGCTCTTCCATGCTAAGTGCTTCAATCGCTTCGCCGCAATATTCTACGACATAACCGGTTGCACCAGCGCTGCCAGTTTTACCGATAATTGCCAAGATAATATCTTTAGCACTAATACCTTTGCCAACCTGACCTTTCACTTCAATTTTCATGGTTTTGGCTTTGTTTTGACGCAAGGTTTGGGTAGCAAAAACATGCTCCACTTCAGACGTACCTATGCCAAAAGCGAGTGCGCCAAATGCGCCATGTGTTGCGGTATGTGAGTCACCACAAACAATAATGGTACCGGGTAATGTTAAACCAAGCTCAGGGCCCATGACGTGAGCAATACCTTGGTTTTTATGACCCATACCAAATAATTCAATGCCAAAGTCTTTACAGTTTTTCTCTAAAGCACGTAACTGGTTGGCGGCGCCTGTACCCGCGGCATCAATTTTGATAGAGCGAGTAGATATATTATGATCCATAGTGGCAATAGTACGCTCAGGATGGCGAACAGGGCGATTATGGAAACGTAAATTTGCGAAGGCTTGTGGTGACGTGACTTCGTGAATTAGGTGTCTATCGACAAAAAGTAATGGCGTTTCACCAGCGATATCTTCGACTAAGTGATTTTGCCATAATTTTTCATACATGGTTTTCGGGGTATTAGTGGTCATCTTATGCGCTCTCAATTTGCTTACAGATATAATCGCCCACCTCACTGGTGGTTTTTGCATTGCTACGTTCGTTGGCTGGCAATAAATCAGCGGTTAATACGCCATTATCTAATGCTTTACCTACTGCGGTCTCAATGGCTTTTGCGGCACTGTCTTCATTTAGGCTATAACGAAGCATTAATGCGGCAGAAAGAATTTGTGCTATTGGGTTAGCGATGCCTTGACCAGCAATGTCAGGAGCACTGCCGCCAGCGGGTTCATACATGCCAAAACCTTGCTCATTTAAACTGGCAGAAGGTAATAAGCCCATAGAGCCAGTAATCATAGCGCAGATATCAGATAATATATCGCCAAATAAGTTTGGACATAGCATTACATCAAACTGGTTAGGGTCACGTACGAGTTGCATCGCAGCGTTATCAACGTATAAGTGCTCTAACTCAACGTCAGGGTACTCAACAGCTACTTCTTCAACCACTTGACGCCATAATTGACTCGTCGCTAATACATTGGCTTTATCTACAGAAGTTACTTTGTTATTACGCTTTTTGGCTGCTTGGAACGCTAAGTGAGTAATACGCTTTATTTCACGGCGAGAATAGAACATAGAATCAAAACCGGTTTCCTCTTCGCCTTCGCCTTTACGACCTTTTGGCTCACCGAAATAGATATCGCCGGTTAATTCACGAATAACCAATACGTCAAAACCTTGCTCTGAAATATCACTACGTAAAGTTGATAGCGAAGATAAAGCAGGTTGTAATGTGGCTGGACGCATATTACAAAATAAGTCAAAGTGGCCGCGTAAACCTAGTAATGCACAGCGCTCTGGTTGTTCAGTAGGTGGCAAGTTTGCCCACTTTGGTCCACCCACAGAGCCAAATAAAATAGCATCACTGTTTTGGCAACCTTGCATAGTTGAGTCGGGTAGGGCATTACCATGGTTATCAATAGCTGCGCCACCCACATCATAGTCTTTGGTATTAATCTCTATATCAAATTTCGTGGCGATAGTGGTTAATACTTTTTTCGCTTCTACCATGACTTCTGGGCCGATACCGTCACCGGCTAAAATTGCTATATTGGACATTTAGTTAAACCTTATTAAAAATTTATTAGTAGAGTCATTTAGCTCTGTAATTATTTTGCTGCTTTTAGCTCGGCAATGGTCATTGCTCTGTGTATGCTATTTAGTGCATGAATTAATGCTTGCCCTGATGCTTCAATTACATCAGTGGCTAAACCGTAACCGTGAAAACTTCTGCCCTGCCACATAATGACTAAATGCGCTTGGCCTAAGCCATCTTCACCTGAGCCTTTATTTGATATTTTGTAATCCTTTACTTCAAACTCAACGTCAACCGCTTGTTTAATAGCTTGATAAAGGGCATCTACTGGGCCATTACCTGTGGTGGCTTGTATTTTTGCGCTATTTTCACCTGCTAATAGTTTGATACTAGCAGTAGCAAACTCACCGTCACCACATTGCACGTTAATAGTGTCTAAGCGGTAGTGGTCTTGATTATCTTGTTGCTGAATGTTAAACAACATGGCTTCTAAATCATCATCAAAAACCTGACCTTTTTTATCGGCTAAAGCCAAAAAGTCACTGTATAGATCTTCAAGGTTATAGTCAGTCTCTTGATAGCCTAAACTTTCCATTCTATGCTTGATAACATGACGACCACTACGTGAGGTTAAGTTCAGTTTAGTTTTAGCTATGCCGACACTTTCTGGAGTCATGATCTCATAAGTATTACTGGCTTTTAACATACCATCTTGATGAATACCTGATGAATGACTAAAGGCATTGCCACCAACGATGGCTTTATTTAATTGCACTGGCATATTACATAATGAGCTAACTAGTTTTGACGTTCGGGCAATTTCTTGATGGTTAATATTTGTTTTAACACCTAATAACGCTTCACGGGTTTTCATGATCATGGCAACTTCTTCTAATGAGCAGTTACCAGCACGTTCACCGATTCCGTTAATAGTACACTCAATTTGACGAGCACCTGCTTGTACAGCGGCCATAGAGTTAGCAACAGCTAAGCCTAAATCGTTATGACAATGCACTGAGATAATTGCTTTATCAATATTAGGTACACGGTTATATAAGTTAGTGATAATACCTTGGAATTCAAATGGCATGGTATAGCCAACGGTATCAGGAATATTTACCGTTGTAGCACCAGCATCAATGGCGGCTTCAACCATTCGACATAAATTATCGATAGGCGTTCGACCCGCGTCTTCACAAGAAAACTCAACATCATCGGTAAATTTACGCGCATATTTTACAGCATGTACTGCCATAGCTTGCACATCAGAAAACTCTTTACGTAATTTTTGCTGAACGTGGACATCAGAAGTCGAGATGAAGGTATGAATTCTAAATTGGTCGGCAACTTTTAGCGATTGAGCACAGGCATCAATATCACCTTCAACAGCACGGGCCAAACCACAAACACGAGCATTTTTTATCGTACGAGCAATTTGTTGTACCGATTCAAAATCACCCGGAGAAGACACAGGAAAGCCAACTTCCATAATATCTACGCCAAGACGCTCAAGAGATTGAGCTATCTGCAATTTTTCATGTACTGATAAGCTAGCGTTTAATGCTTGTTCGCCATCGCGTAACGTGGTGTCGAAAATAATGACATTGTCATTTGAAGTGCTCATATTGTTATCCTTTTTTATGCCTACTATGTATTTTGGTTCTTTAACTTAAAATGCCAACTAACACATAGACGTAAAAAACCCGCGTTAGTTAGCGCGGGTTTTAATGAATTCTTATTTGTTTAAATTTTTAGATTAATATTTGATTAAGTAATCTGAAAATGGTTTGAATAAGCAATAAAACCTAGCCGCGCACAATGAGTACGAGGAGGAGGTTGAGGAGAAGTTGCTTAATTACTAATGTCATTTTCTTTTATTTACTTGGTCATTTTTACTTATTATGCACTATATCTGCATAACTAGTAAAATCAATTTTATTTATACTACTATTAATAACGCATATACTCTATCTGGTCAAATGAAAAAAATTTAGGGGGTATATACTTTAGTTATATAGATAGCGTAACTTGCTTTAAAGGGTCCAGTAATTTAACTTTTTTCGTTGTTTAAAGTTACGAAAAATATTAAGTGGTTTTTGTTTTCTTGCTTGCTTTCCATTAGCTAAAATTATGTCTGTAGCAGATAAAATACGTTGTGCAGCTTGGCCATCATCATAGGGATGAAGATCATCAGCATAAGCTTTAATAGCTGACTTTAATGTTGAGCTTGGGGTTAGTGCAAGTTCGATTGAAGATTCAAGTTGTTCGGCTTTGTGAATATTAACTAAATAATCGCCGGGTTCTTTGTTGTTTAAGCTAACAGTAGCTTTATTTAATAATGAAAATTCACCAATCACGGAAGAAGTATCAGACACCATGATGTCGGCCGTTTGTAATAACTTATTGATACTAGCGGTTTCAATTATTTGTACATTATCTTTAATTAAACTTCGGTATTTTTCTACCCATTGTGTGGCCATTTTTGGGTGGAATTTAATGAGCCAATGATAATCTTTCTGTTCACTCAAGCGCTTTATTTCATCAAATAAAGCTGGAGCCGATGTTAATGCCGGTGAAAAAGTTGGAGCGAAGAGGATTATTTTTTTTCCTTGCTCATGCAGGCAGTCAACAATTGGCATCGCAGGTGTAGTAAAAAGGTGGTCAAGTTTAGGCCAGCCTGTTTCGACTACATCAAAATAACCATGTTGTTTAGCAAGCTTTTTAAATCGTGTGGTTGTTGCAGGCCCTTGAGTACAATATAGATCGAAGAAATCACGGATAACAAAATGACCTTTTTTCTTCCATTCAAGCCCATGGAAAACTTGAACTTTTATACCTGGAATAAAGTTTGGAATTTCATTACCAGGGGCAAACGTAGCGTTAGGATTGTAAGTTCTAGCATCATCAATTGAATCGAGTACTAACTCATCTTTTGTAAAGTAATCTAGGTTCACTTCTTTACCTACTGCTAGCCATTTTACTTTATGGCCACGAGATAAAATAACATCTTGAAGAGGGCGCAATATTTCAAAAGAATAATTATGAGCAATATAAAATAAATAGCGAGTGGCGGTCATGGTTTGTTCTCTCATTTCCCTTAATAACTTTGGGGTTATCGTCGCTAAAGGCGCTTAGTTTGGACAACTTCAATTATTTCTGTTGTCGAGACTGAAGGCGTTCTTGGTAAATAGACCACTTGGCAGATATCTTTTAAATGATCAAACTTACCCTGCCAGTCATCTCCCATAACCAAGATATCAGCATTATAATACTTAATATAATCTGCTTTTAACTCTAAAGATTCTTCTAAAAATACTTCATCAACACAGCGCATAGAGCGAATGATATGCTGGCGATCTTCCTCGCTATAAACCGGAGGTCGACCTTTTTTAGCAATATTTAATTTGTCAGATGAAACACCAACAATTAGATGTTCTCCATGCAACCTAGCTCTTTCTAGTATATTGACATGCCCAACATGGAAGATGTCGTAGGTACCAAAAGTAATAACTCTCATTTCATCATGCTCCAGCTAATTAAGTCTATAGTTATACTAACTTGTATTAATTCTAATACCCTAGAAATATAAACTAAGATCCTTTATAGGTTGTACTCTACTTGAAAAGACGCATTAAACTCAGTTTCATCGTCAATGTCATTTTCAAAACTTGATTGACTGATATCGCCAGATAAAGTGAATCGCCAGTTTTTATAATCGTGTTGCACACTACTTGAAATCATCCATACTTGTTCGGCAATACTTGTTACTGTATTGCCAATAAGCGGATTATCAGGGGCTTTATCACTGTTATCGTAATTAAGGTCTAAAAAACGTAATTTTGTCGTTAATCTGGTATTGGTATTAAGTTGAGAAATAGCACCTAACACATAAGTTTTAGCATCGTTCTCATATGTACTTCCTACAGTGCGGCCATTATATCGCATACCTGTTGAGTAAGTAGAATGCTCATAATAACAGTCACCAGTGGTGTTATCTGTACCACAAGCGGCGAAGCTATCGGCAAGTTCTATAAAAACGGTACTTGGTTTACCAAAAACATTTAAATGGGCATCAAAGCCAACTTGAGGCTGTGCTTTTGTTAAATATTGAAAGGCACCTTCTTTACCATCTTCAGCAAACTTTTGACCATAAAAGCTCATAGGAACATCGAATAAATTAAAGCTATAACGTAAGTCATAGCCAGCTTGTTGATTGGCAGGATTCGGGTTATTTTCATCACAGACTACATCGTTTACGCCACAGTTGGTGCGACCTATTAAAATATCCCAAAAAGTCGATAGACTTTTTGAGTGTCCTTCACCACCCCATTGTGCTAATCGTGTTATTCCTAACTCTAAGTTTTTAAAAGGTTTAAAGTTAAGTCTAAAACCCCACATGAGGGTATCTTTAATCGTGCGTTCATCATCCATTTGTCCCATAAAAGTAGACACTGTCCACGGAATATCAAATTCTGTGAAGGGAATAATCAACGGCTCTGCAGATTTACGTGATATGCTTAATGCGGTCATTGGCCTAGCATTGTTGGTCAAACTTAAACTAGTATCCCAAGTTGGTCCATACCAACGATTTTGTCTGCCAAAGGACACTACCCAATTACCCATAAAAGCCGCGATGTAGCTTTCATCGAAACGTGTTTCATCACCATCTTGAGGGGCATGGGTGTAGCTTGGCGCAATTTTGGCAGCAAAGTTGCCGTACATAATGCTAGAGTGCACAGCAATACTATTCTTATCACTGACGTTATCGCCAAAAGAAGTAAAGCGTTTATTTTCAATACCTGTTTGTGCTTTTATACGTGTTTGATTTTTTTGAGCCAGTTTAAATTGATGCTTGATGTAAAGGTAAGCATTGGTTTGGTGCTGTGTTAACTGTGATAGATCTATTTTTTTTAGATCGCGATTAATGTCATGCCACATTAAAGGGTAAGTGGTTACGGGGGTAATTATTTTGCCTGTATCAGCTAGCAGTTGAATGTTAGCTTTTAAATAGATATCTGAAGTATCAACCCAAGGCTCTGATGAAGCGGGCAATGTAATGGATAAACTACCAATAAGAAAAACTATTGCTAAAGAATATTTAGAAGAAAGCATTTATACCAAGATCCGTTTACAAGATGAAAGATAGATAAAGAAATCGATTATTTTTAGGAAAAAGATTATACGTGTTTTCATAATGTTTATATAGGTTTAAAATGTAAGCGCACTTAATAAAAGGAAGTCAAAATAACTATGCCAGCGAAACGCTATTTATTATATATTTCTCAAAACTACTCTTTTGCTATTTTAAGGCCTTTGCAAAAGGCCATATTAGCTAGAGGTGATGAGGTGGTATGGTTTTTAGAGGGAAATGAAGTTAATAAGGAATTTTTAGCTTCAGATGAAAGACGATTAACGTCAGTGGATGAAATAAATCAATATAATCCTTTAGCCATTTTCTATCCTGCCAATATTGCACCAACATTTTTACCTGGATTAAATGTTGCTGTTTTTCATGGTTTTGATGCAGGTAAACTTGATAAACGTGGAAATAATGATCATTTTAAAATTCGTAATTGTTTTGATCTTTATTGTACTCAAGGCCCTAGTACCACAGAGCCGTTTTTAAAGTTAGCAGAGAATCATAAGCATTTTAAAGTTGTAGAAACTGGCTGGTGCGCTTTAGATGAACTTTATCATTTAAAGGAAGAAAAACAGTTTACTAAACCTACTGTATTATTATGCTCTACTTTTTCAAAGAAGCTTTCTTGTGCCCCACATCTTTTTGAAATGATTAAAAAGCTTAGTCAATCAGGGAAGTGGCAATGGATAGTTCAATTTCACCCCAAAATGCCAGACAAAGTTGTCAAACAATATAAATCACTACAAGGTGAGCATTTATCTTATATAGAAACTGATGATGTAATCCCATTATTACAACAAGCTGACGTGATGGTTTGTGATACATCTTCTGTTTTAATTATGTTTTTATTACTTGGGAAGCCTGTCGTAACTTACAAAAATATTTCACCAACAGAATATTTATTAGATATCAATAATGTGGATTTACTTGAAAAATCAATCGAAGAAGCATTATCAAAGCCAACTAAATTAATGGAAGAGATTGATACGTTCAATCGTATAACACACCCTAATAGAGACGGAAGAGCATCTGATCGAATATTGGACGCTGTTGATGGAATGTTGGCAGAAAACTCTACTAGAAGTACAAGACCACTAGACTTGCTTCGCCAATTTAAAATGCGGAAGAAATTAAATTATTGGAAGTTTTGGTAAGCAATTTATGAAAAACAAGACATGTTACAACATGCCCTGAAAATAACTTTCCATATCTTTAACTGTCTTATCATGAGATATTTTATCTTTTATTACTTGAGTAGCATTGGCAGAAAATACCGCTAATTGCTCTCTATTTTGATAAAGCTCTCGAATTTTAGTGGCAATTGCAGAAGCATCTCCAATTGGTACTAAGTAGCCATTTTTACCATCTTCGATAATCTCCACAGCACCATCATTAGCGGATGATACAACTGGCGTACCATTAGATAAGGATTCTAATATGGTGCGTGATAATCCTTCTTTACTAAGAGAAGGGAGAATTAATAAATCACATGCTTTGGCAATTGCAGGCACATCATTTCTAAAACCGGGCTGAATAATACGCTCATTCATACCCGAATTTTTAGCTTGCGATATAAAAGGTTCACGTTGAAGGTTGTCACCGACAAGAATAATTCTTAAATCTTCTAAATCAGTTAACTCTTGTGCGGCTTCGAGTAGCACACTTGTACCCTTATGAGGTCTAGGGCTGCCGACACATAAAATATTAAAATATTTATCATCACTTCCAATAGAGGTTAAATCCACTGCAGGCTCTTGATACCAATTAAGATCATGGCCCTTATAAATGGTTTTAATATTCTCTTTAATTGTGCTTCTGACTTTATCCTTAACATTGACAGTACAAGCAGTGGATACACAAATAACCCCATCAATTCTTGGGTGTAGCATACATAAATAGTTACTTAAATCAGTTTTATACATGCCACCAGAGGTACCACGATAAGCGATCATTTTTGCCTTAGTGCCAATACAGGCAAAGGCAGCGTTAGGAATGCCTTTTGATTCAGTCGCGTAAACAATATCAATATTGTGTTGCTTAATATAATGATTAATTTGCTTAATAACAGCCCAGCTATGCTTTTTTAAAGATTTAAGCATAATGAGATTTATATTCGCTTTCTTATACCCTTCAATATAGGCGTTAGTTTCACAGGTAAGTATAGTAATATCGTGACCAGCGTTTGCTAAACCAATATAGCACTCAGCCTCAGGGCGAACGGCATTGTATGATCTGCCACGATTAGGGATAACTAAAATTTTCATAAATACTAATTCACTTAAAAAGTGTTATCCCCAGTTGTCCATTGAGCTTTTACGACGAGCAAAAAACTTAGGTAAAATGAGACCTAAAATTAACCCTATACCTAACACGATAGCACCATTGAAAAACCATTGCTTTTTAATGTTTGTGTCTTGATCTTTTACTTTACTTTGTGTCGCCACGAGTTGTTGCTGTACTGTTTTAAGTTCAGATTGCAACTTTGCTTTATCTTGATTAAGTAGCTCTGTAGTACTTTTTAATTCATTAATTTCACCGTCAAGTTGTGAACGGTAGTCATTTGTACTGGCTAGTTTGCCATTAAGATCAGCGACAACAAAACGTAATCCAGGTTGACGTGTAATATATTTGGTTTCAACCCAAGTAATTCGGCTGTTGTCATCTATTATTTCACTGTATTCGTTTGATGACTTGCCTGTAGTTTGAATTTCAGAACCAGCATTGATAGTGCCTAATATTCGGTAATTTGTGCCGGGACCTGCATGCATGTATATGAATAAATCGTCAGAAATATAACTTTGAGTATTTTCTTGGGCTTGAGTCGAAAAAGCGACGGTGAAAATGATAAAAATACTGATGATATTTTGCTTAGCAAATTGTTTAAAAAGTTGCTTGGAATAAATACTTAGAATATTCATGAAAGAACCACTAGATAAAAGATCATTAAAAACCAAATACTATGTGTTTGCTGCTTTGATAGCAAGCTAAGAATAGTATTCTACTAACCTCTTTGTATATTTACTTTATCTGTTTTATTTTTCAGCCAAACTTATCATTAAAACTATTTATTATTTGGTTGGGAATGTGTTTTTTCTGTGAAATCAATTAGAGAGAGAGCCTTTATCGAACGAAAGTGCTATTATTTGGTAAGAATATGTTTCCATAAAGTTAGTGTCTTGGATAGTTGTGAGCGTATTAAAAAATATATATGTTAAAAATTGCTTTTGGATAAACAGACGGTAAAAAAAATGAGAATTAAAAATAATAAACTTATTGAAAAGCATATAAAAAATATTTATTACATGACTCGTATAGACAAAGCTATACATTATTATCGAAGTAAAAATAGACCAGAAGCTGTTTTTATTTGGATCCCTAAAAATGCAGGTACTAGCCTTTATAGTATGCTGAGAAAATATGGTTGTATAAAAGTTAAAGTTTTAAATCAAGTAAAGCGGCGGTTTTCGCAACGAGGGTTAATAACTTTCGATCATATGGATTATAATCAATTAGTAAATAACAATCATATTTGTCCTAAATATGATGCTCAGTCCTTTAAGTTCTGTTTCAGTCGTAACCCTTATGACAGAGCTGTTTCTCTCTATGTGTATTTAACTAAGAAGATGCCAGATAAACCTTCTTTCCTAAACTTTTGGCAATCTTTAGAGGGAAATATTGAAAATATCGGTATGTATAATTCCAAAGGGATGAGTATGTGTAATCCACAATATCGTTGGATTGAAAATACGGATGTAGACTTTATTGGTCGATATGAAAACTATAGTGAAGATCTTGAAAAACTGATGGCGGAAGTCAATTTGCCGGCCTTAACTATGCAACATGAAAATAAGTCTAAACGGAAAGATTGGAAGAGTTATTATTGTCAACAATCTAAAGTTATTATTGAACGAATTTATGATAAAGATTTTGAATATTTCATGTATGAGAAAGAAAGCTTTTTAGCAGTAAGTAGTTAAAGTAATTATTTTGGTAAAAATTGAATTATATGTCTAGGTTTGCACTACTTATTGGATGTCATGATTTAAATTAACTAGCAATTTAGTGCTAGATTTAGTCAGGTGTATGTTAAAGTTACAAAGGAAATATTAGAAACTTTAACGTAGCGATGACATAGTAATGAGCACAGAAATAGAATTGAAATACTTAATATCAGATGAAAATATCGATAATGAAGATTTTACCAATAAAATTACTAACATGCTGACAACTCAGAAGCTTGATTTTGATTTTAGCGTAAAAGAACTAGCTAATGATTACTTTGACAGTGATGAACTTGACTTAAGGAAAATGGATATAGGCCTTAGGATCAGAAAGCAGCAAGAAAAATATGAGCAAACCATCAAAACGGCAGGTAAGGTTGTTGCAGGCTTGCATCAAAGACCGGAATATAATGTCGACATCGGCAGTAACCATTTAGCACTTTCATTATTTCCCTCACATATTTGGCCTGAGCATATTCAATTAA
The DNA here is from genome assembly GCF_057551365.1 of Colwellia sp. KS18-150. NCBI lineage: Bacteria > Pseudomonadati > Pseudomonadota > Gammaproteobacteria > Alteromonadales > Colwelliaceae > Colwellia > Colwellia sp. KS18-150. Next base: position 594,171 of record NZ_BAAJMC010000001.1, read on the forward strand.
ATGCTTTACAGCAAAAGCTTAAGGTTATTTTTACCACACACTTTACCCGTAAAGCTTGGCTTATCAAATATCAAAACAGTGTTATTGAATTAGCTTTTGATCATGGCAGTATAACTACAGATAATTGCCATACCTCTTTATTAATTAATGAGCTAGAAATTGAGTTAGTAACCGGTGAGCAATCCTCATTGTTTGACCTAGCTGAACTGTTAAAAGGACTTGTGAATATTGAGCCTGGTAACTTCAGTAAAGCAGCTCGTGGTTATACGCTATTTAATAATCAATAATATTGCCTATAACGCTTTTAATGTTTTTAAAAGGGAATAGCTTAGTGAGTTATGTCAAAATATGTTAAATAAATTATTAATTATTAGTTTAATCACAGTAATAACACTCAGTAGTCGAGTATACGCAGCACAATATCAATTACCGCCAGATAACGCTCGCTTAATTGGTGAAGTTCAAATACACAAAGTCACTAAAGGTGATTATTTTCAGAAAATTGCTGAACAATATAATATTGGTTTTTTAGCCTTAATGTCGGCTAATCCTGATGTGGACCCTTTTTTGCCGGAACCGGGAAGTGATATTATCATTCCAAGTGAGATGTTGCTGCCTTATATCAAACGCGAAGGGATAGTCGTTAATTTACCTGAATTGCGCTTGTATTACTTTTTACCAGAAGAAAATAAAGTGCATGTTTTTCCTGTGGGTATTGGTAAAGAAGGGTTGGCAACTCCAAAAGTGACTAGCTATATAAGTAGCAAACGAAAAGACCCCATTTGGCGTCCAACTAAGGCAATGCAAGAACGTTATTTTAAAGAGCATGGTAAAGCAATGGCAACAGAAGTGCCAGCAGGTCCAGATAACCCTTTTGGCAAGTACGCATTGAGGTTAGGGACGAGTGAGTATTTAATTCACGGTACTAACAAACGATTAGGCATTGGTATGAGAGCGAGCTCTGGCTGTGTACGAATGTTTGATGATGATATTAAATGGATGTATGAAAATGTACCTATTAATACTAAAGTAAGGATAATTTCACAGCCAATAAAAATGTCATTTGAAGCAGGTGAAAGGCAGTTAATTGAAGTGCATTCTCCACTTTCTGTTAATGAAAAACCTCAAAAGAATCAAATTACTCAAGCGGTAAAGGGATTTGTAGGAAACAATAAAGCCTTTTGGCAACAGCTACTTCCAGTATTTGAAAAGCCGCACGGTATGGTAGTTGAACTAGGTAAATGATGATTGAAATATTATTTTAGGCAATAAAAAACCAGTAATAACATTACTGGTTTTTTGTTTTAAATAATCTATGTGATTATTTATAGTTGCTAATTAAAGAGCAACGATGTTCTCAGCTTGTGGGCCTTTTTGACCGTCAGTTACTGTGAACTCAACTTTTTGACCTTCAGCTAAAGTTCTGAAACCGTCACCAACGATAGCGTTGAAATGAGCGAAAACGTCAGGGCCATTTTCTTGTTCGATGAAACCGAAGCCTTTTGCTTCGTTAAACCATTTTACTGTACCAGTAGTAGTAGACATATTTATATCCTAAATTTTATGAGTAATGATGCTATTTACATTTTATATTTAATGCAAAAGCGGGTTTGCTAAAAAGTGTTGCTATTACTTATAAAACAGGACGTGTCAGCTTAATGAAAAACTATTAACAGCGTAATGGTGTACAAAAATATAAAAACGAACTTCAAGCGAACCGAATTATAAAGCTGTGGTGGTTGATGTCAAGTATTGGCTCAAAATTCATTTCCTTGACAGCTGTGAAATGGAAATCCGCCATTTTAATTATTGATTTTAACTATAAGTTTTCTTGTTATATTTATTTACAATAATTTTACTGTTTCTTATTACGAATTTTTTCGCACTATTAACCGTTGCTAATCTACTCTATAAGCATTGAGTGTTATGTGTTTAACGCGTATTTCTTAGTTGTTTTTAAATTATCATAATCTAAGTACTATGAATTTATAGCATATTTTTTGCGCAAATATACATTTTATTTGATTTGTAAGCTACTTGTAATATTACAACTTGTGGTCTATAAATATGTCGTAGTCTCTATATTTGTGATATTTGTCACAATATTTCGACCTCGTATTTACTTGCCAATTAGAAGCAAGGAATATAAAAACTATAATAAATTATGACAAGCCAACACTATTTTTTTCAAATAGTTGATTGATTGATAATAATATTTTTTCTAGAAGGAAATAACATGTCTACAAAATTTCGTGCTACAACGTTAGCCCTAGCCGTGGGTGTAGCGTTAGGCGCCGCACCTTCATATGCCGCAGAAGCTGAAGAAGCAGCCAAAGATGAGCAAGTCGAACGTATTGCTGTTGTTGGTACTCGTTCAGCACCACGTTCAGTTGCTGATTCACCAGTGCCAATTGATATTGTTGGTGGTGATGAGTTAGGTAAAAATGCTTCATCTGATATGCTTGATATGCTTCAAGCTGCTGTACCATCTTTCAATGTACGTCAGCAACCAATCTCAGATGCTGCTTCATTTATCCGTCCAGTAAATTTACGTGGTTTATCTTCAGATTCAACGTTAATTCTATTAAACGGTAAACGTCGTCATCGTGCATCAGTTATTGCTTTCCAAGGTGGTGGTGTAAATGATGGTGCTCAAGGTCCAGATATCTCAGTAATCCCTTCAGTTGCTTTAAAGCAAGTTGAAGTATTACGTGATGGTGCAGCTGCACAATATGGCTCTGATGCTATCGCGGGTGTAATGAACTTTGTATTAAAAGATGATGCTGATGGTGGCTCTGTTTCAGTTCGTCACGGTGAGTATTATGAAGGTGATGGTACACAGTTAGTTGTTGACGGTAACGTTGGTTTACCTTTTACTGATGATGGCTTCGCTAACCTTTCATTTCAATATAAAACAGCTGATGCAACTAGCCGTAGTGTTCAGCGCCCAGATGCTGAGGCATTAATTGCCGCTGGCGTGCCTGTAAATGATCCTGCGCAAGTTTGGGGTAATCCTGAAATTGATGATGATTTAACATTATTTGGTAATGTAGGTCTCGATTTAGGTAATGATAAAGAATTTTACATGTTCGGTAACTACTCAGACCGTACAGCAACAGGTGGTTACTACTACCGTAATCCTCAAAACCGTGGTGGTGTATTCACTGACGGTAATGGCGATTTATTAATTGGTTCTATGACTGGTGATGCTGATGCATGTCCTAACATTGCCATTACTGAAGGTGATGTTCGTAATCAAGCTGATTACCAAGCATTAGTTGGTAGCGGTACTTGTTGGGCATTTAATGAATTATTCCCAGGTGGTTACACACCACAATTTACTGGTGAAATTAATGATACTTCATTAACTATGGGTACACGTGGTGATATTAACAGTGGCTTCTTAGAAGGTGCTTATTTTGATATCAGTGGTTCATACGGCCGTAACAAATCAACTTACACTTTAGCAAATACAGTTAACCCATCAATGGGGGCATTGAATGCTGATCAGCCTAATAATTCTTTTGAAGCTGGCTCATATATCCAATTAGAAAAAGCTTTTAATGCTGATTTAACTAAGGGTATTGATATCGGTTTAGATGACGAGATGAACTTCGCTACTGGTATTGAATGGCGTCAAGAAAGCTTTGAAATCATCTCTGGTGAACAAGCTTCATGGCAACAAGGCCCGCTTGCAGACCAAGGTTTCAGTGTAGGCTCTCACGGTTTTGCTGGTTTCTCACCTGAGTCTCAAGGTATTAACAGCCGTCAAAGTTTTGCTGCTTACGTAGATTTAGAAGCATATGTAACTGAAAGCTTCTTATTAGGTGCTGCAGTACGTTATGAAGATTTCTCTTCATTTGGTGACACAGTTAACTATAAGTTAACCGCTCAATATGAACTAACGGATGATTTATCAATTCGTGCTTCACATAGTACCGGTTTTAGAGCACCAACAGTTGGTCAAGCAAATGTTGTAAATACACAAACTTCACTTGTTAATGGCGAATTAATTCAGTCTGCTACTTATCCGCCAACACATCCAGTATCAGCTGAGCTAGGTGGTGTTGAACTTGACCCAGAAGAGTCAACCAGTTATGCCATTGGTATGGTATATCAAACGGGTGATTTCTTCATGACGATTGATGCTTATAACATTGAAGTAACAGATCGTGTTGCTCAAACGGATAAGATTTTTATCACTCAAGAGAATGTTGATAACCTTCAAGGTTTATACCCAAGCCCTGAGTTGTTATTAGGTGGTTCTGTTACTTTCTTTGCTAATGATTTTGATACAACGACACAAGGTGTTGATGTAGTAATGAATTACGGTATGGATTTAATGGGTGGTGATTCTAAGTTAAGTCTTGCTTATAACTACAACACGACAGAAGTTGATGACCCAGGTTCATTTACCTCTGATTTCAAAGTTCGTCGTTTAGAAGAAGGTATTCCAGAGCACAGAGGAACACTTACCTTTGCTCAAAACTGGGATACTGTGAGCATGTTTGTTCGTGGTAACTACTTTGGCGAATGGTTTGCAACACATGCTGATGAGCCAGATGTAGATAGCTCATACGGTTGGTCTGAAACTGTTGGTTCATCGTTTACATTAGATGCTGAAGTTAGTTATTTTGTTAATGATAACTGGACATTGTCTTTAGGTGCTAACAACATTCTTGATACTGAAGCTCAAGAGCTTCAAAAGGATGGCGGTGCTTATGGCGTTGTTGGTGCTAAATACTATGAAAGTGGTCCATTTGATTACAATGGTGGATTCTACTACGTGAAAGCACAATATAACTTTTAATTAAAAGTTAATATTTAAAAAACCAGTAACTATGTTGCTGGTTTTTTTTGCTTAAAATATCACCCGCGACTTAACTAAATTGAGCTCAGATTAATACATGCTCCACTAAGGATCTTTTTGCCTACAACAGTGATAGATTTATTTGCAGTAAACAAGCTGTCGATACATGGATTTACTGTGTTTTTTTTAAATCATAAAACTAGAGAGCGATTTAGATTTGACCACTATATTTCATGTAATCAAATCATGTCTTAAACCGAGTACAGATTCACTCTCAAATTCTTATTTAATGATTACTAGTAAGAAATATGCCCGGTAAAGTTTTAATCTATTGGCTCTAACGCTCATTAAGTGATAAAGCTAATATCGACTAATAAGTGCTGTAGGACATCTTACGGTGCGAGTTTTTGAATATTGATAATAGAGTAAAAGGTTGAAGATAATGGCTAAAATTAAGTTATAGAGCACTATATAGACTACAAATGTATTTAATAAGTATTATCTTATGAACTAAATAAAAAAGCCCTGTTAGTTATTAAAACTAACAGGGCTTTTAATCAGGTATGAATTATCGAAAGGTTCGTTAAATCATAATAGGGTAACTAATTAAAGTTTAAATTCCTGTACTGATTGTTGTAGCTCTTCAGAGAGCTTAGCTACTTCACTACTTGAGGCTGCAGTTTGTTGTGAGCCGGCAGTGGTTTGCTCAGCTATGGCAACGATAGACTCTAAATTTTCGCTAATTTCATGGGCAACAACACTTTGCTCTTCAGCGGCGGTTGCGATTTGTGAACTACGGTCAAACGCCTCATGTACAGCATGGGTAATTGTTTCTAATGCTTTGTCTGCTTCTTCTGATTGACTCACACAATCATCAGCTTTAGATTGACCAGCATCCATTACGGTTACCGCTTTACCTGCACCTAACTGTAAGGCTTCAATCATAGTTTGAATTTCAGAAGTTGATTCTTGTGTTCTACTGGCAAGGGTTCTAACTTCATCTGCTACTACAGCAAAGCCACGACCTTGTTCACCAGCACGTGCAGCTTCAATAGCCGCATTTAATGCTAGGAGGTTAGTTTGCTCAGCGATACCACGAATAACATCTAAGATACCGCCGATAGAAGCGCTGTCTTGTTGTAACTGGTTAATAACTTGTGCTGCTGATTGCACTTCACCAGCGAGCTGTTCGATGGTTTTTCTATTGCGACCTGAAATAGTTTTAACGCGCTCAGCTTCATCATCAGCATGCTTGATCTCACCTAATGCATCATTAGCACTAGATAGTACGCTTTGAGCAGTACTGCTCATTTCTGTTGTTGCAGAAGCTGCTTGTTCAACTTGGTTGCGTTGTTCTTCAATTGCCGTTGTACTTTCTGCTGTTACAGCTGAGGTTTGCTCTGCGGCGGCGGCAAGTTGAGAAGAGCGATTTACAATGCCCTCAATTAAGTTTCTTAAGCTATCAATTAACAAATTACAGTTTTTAGCTAGTTGTGCAAACTCATCTTGACCACTTTCATCTAGCTTGCGGGAAAGATCACCAGAAGCAACAATGTTAAGCATGTCATTTACACGTGCTAACGGGCGAGTAATACTAATTAAAGTAAATCGAGCGATTACGATAGCGATAATGATAGAAACGGCCATGATAATCGCTGTTTGCGTATTACCACTTGAAACTGAACCTTTTACTCGTTCACTTGCTTCCATGGTCGTTTGATTAGCTAATTCAACCTGCTTATCTAATATTTTATTAACTTGCTTAGTATTATCTTCAACTGCTTTAAGCATATTTTTAGCTTGCTGGTTTGCAGATAATTGCGAGCGTTTATGAGAGATTATACCAGTACTTTCAGAAAGCAAATCTTCAAGGTCAGTAAACGAAGCTGCTAAGTCTTCTGCAACATCATCAATGTTATTCATTTGAAGTTCAGTGATAATATCTTTTACAGAGCCTTGAGCTCCTTCCAAGCTAAATGATATTTCACTTTCTATTAACTCTGCTGTGGTATCAGCTAACGTATCACGGTACTCAAAAGATGATGACACAATACTGTTAAATTGATTTTCTAGCTGCTCACTTAAGCTAATTGCACGTTGTAATTTACTATCAGCCAGATCATGATCAGCTAAATCGAGTAGAAGAGTTACCGCATCATCTGCTTTTTCTTCTAAATCACTTACTTTTTCAGTTAATGCATTTTTTTGTTCGATAGACGTTTTTCTATTTTCAAATACTGATAACGCACCTTGTTCAAAACTAGTATAAATACTGGTTACTTTATTTAAGTTAGTGATCAGGTTGCTTTCATTTTGCACTAAGGTTTTTAATTGCTTAAAGGCTGGTGAAAATTGCGTATTAACAACATTAAACGCTTGTAAATTTTCATCAAGCGTATCCAACTGAGCTTCGTAAAAGCCCTTTAGCGTAAGATTGGCCATCTTATTTAATTCAAGGGTTAATTGATTACTGCCCTTTAATGTAGGGATCGCTAATTGGTTTTGTTGTTCTGTTGAGTCACTAATGGTATTTAGGTTAACCCAAGAAATAACACTAGTTAAAACAAGTAGTATCAAGATAATGGTAAAGCCACCAATAATTCTCATTGCTACAGTTAAATTCATAAATACCACCAGTTAGTTAAAAAGCAAATGCATTGATTATTAGAATAACGTCTAGTTAAAAGAAGGGATTATTCTATTATGTTAGTTTATATTTTTTCTTTTGCGTAAGCTTTTTGTCCATTTAAAGCTATTAAAGTCGCCTATTACTTATCGGCCGAACACTGAATATGTTTAATAATGTTTCAGAGTTATGAGGAGTATATCAAGCTGAATAAGTTTTTCACCCTTAAATCGCTACATAGGTGCAATTTTATGTGCAGGCTCAATAAATATTTTCTTGTCATGCCAACGTAATAATGTGAGATGATTACCCCATACACAGCCAGTATCAAGAGCGTAAATGTTGTTATGTGAACACTTACCCATCAGAGCGGCCCAGTGACCAAATACCCAAGTTGTGGTGTTAATCTCACTTGATAACTCGTACCAAGGGAGTAACTTGTTTTTATTCTGGGGAATCGACAAACAAGTTGGCGATGATTTTTGTTCAAATTCTAGATGTTTTTTTTCATCACAATAGCGCATGCGAGTAAAAGCATTAATGGTATAGCGAAACCTTTCTTCTTCGGTTTTTGCTTGTTGCCAGTCATTCGGTCGCTCTCCATACATTTGCTTGAGCCAATATTCTTGTTTGTTGGAGCAAAGTTTTTTGTGGGCAGAGTTAGCCTGTGTAATCGCTTCATTTAACTGCCATTGTGGTGATATGCCGGCATGGCTCATATAAGCATTTTCACCATTTATCTGTTGTAATAAAGGCTGCTGGGCTAACCATTGCATTAACTCTGCTACATCACTTGATTCAAGAAGCTTTGCAAGCTTATCTTGTTTTTTTACTTTTTTTATACCGGCATAAACAGCAAGTAAATGAAGATCGTGATTACCTAATACCACATTGGCAGATTGATTAAGTGATTTGATAAATCGTAATGTTGCTAAAGAATCAGGCCCTCGTGCTACCAAATCACCCGCGACATAGAGTTGATCTACTTTTTTGTCAAAGTTAACTTGGCTAAGTAATGCTTTTAGCTCTTGATAACAGCCTTGAATATCACCTACTAAATAGATAGCCATGACAATTAGCCTTTAGCTTTAGCCTTTTGCTGTGCGGCTTTTAGTGCTTTTCTGGATAACTGACTTTTGTCATCATCTTTAATTTCTAGTGGATTATCAGTGACAAAATTTGCCAGTTTAATGTAATCATCTAATGACAGATTTTCAGGACGTAAATTGGCATCAATATTAAGTGATTCAAGTTGCTCGACATTAATCAGCTTCTTAAAACTGTTGCGGATAGTCTTTCTGCGCTGGTTAAAAGCGGTTAAGCAAACAGTATTCAGAGCATTAATATCTTTTACTGGGTTAGCAATCTCTTTATGAGGTACTAAGCGAACAATCGCAGAGTCTACTTTGGGAGCAGGTTTGAATGCTTCTGGACCAATCTCCATCACAGGTAATACTTGGCACTGATATTGTGTCATGATAGATAACCGACCGTAAGTTTTACTATCGGGACCTGCTGCCATACGCTCAACCACTTCTTTTTGCAGCATAAAATGCATATCTTTTACTTTATCTTTAAAAGTTAACAAGTGAAAGATTAAAGGCGTAGATATATTATAAGGCAGGTTACCAAATATACGCAGAGGCTTATCTTCTGCAAGCTGAGCAAAATCAAAATTTAAAGCGTCTATTTCATAAATCGTTAAATGAGGAGCTAAGAATGGGTGATGACGTAGGCGATGCGCTAAGTCTCTATCTAGTTCAACTACCGAAAGCTTTTCAGCGCGCTCCACTACTGGCTCCGTTAGTGCGCCTAGTCCAGGCCCAATTTCGACTAAGTTTTCACCTGGCTCCGGATTGATGGCATCAACAATGTCACTGATTACAGAGTCGTTGTGTAGAAAATTTTGACCAAAGCGCTTTTTAGCCTGATGACCTAAGTGGGTTTTGCTATTCATAGTATCTCTTTTACAATTCGTTTTCGTAATGTGCTTATTAATAGCTTTACGTTAGGCTGATATTTTATTTACTGCTATTGGCTAAATTGATAGCACTTTTCATGGCTTCCATCATACTGCCAGAGTCTGCTTGGCCTTTTCCTGCTAATTCAAGTGCGGTGCCATGATCAACAGAGGTACGGATAAAAGGTAAACCTAAAGTGATATTTACGGAGGAGCCAAAACCTTTATATTTTAAAACCGGTAAACCTTGATCATGATACATACTTAAAATAGCATCAGCCTCTTTGAGGTATTTTTCTTGGAAAATGGTATCGGCAGGTAGTGGCCCTATGATATCCATACCTTCTGAACGTAATTCTTCGAATGCAGGGATCATGGTATCAATTTCTTCACTGCCTAAATGACCATCTTCACCAGCGTGAGGGTTTATGCCACAAGCATAAATTTTCGGTGCAGCGATACCAAATTTAGTTTTTAAATCTTGGTGCAAAATGCGCGTGACTTTTTGTAATCGTTCATAAGTAATCGCTTTAGATACATACGCGAGTGGGATATGTGTAGTGACTAATGCTACACGTAATCCTTCTGTAGCTAGCATCATCACAACATCAGAACAATTAGCTTGATGGGCAAAATATTCAGTATGACCGCTAAACGGGATACCCGCTTTATTAATTAATCCTTTATGAACAGGCCCGGTAACAATAGCATCAAATTCACCAGACATATTTTTATCACTAGCGACTTTTAGCGTATCAACGACGTAAGCACCGTTATTAGTATCAAGTTCGCCTGCTACACAAGAGGTTGCAAGGGGGATGTCTAATATCGTTAAACTACCTGCTTCCTGTGGCGTAGCTTCGCTTTTAGCGTCATATTCATTTAAAGTGACCGGGATATTAAGCTGTTTTGCTCTTGCTTCAATAAGAGCTTTTGAGGCAACAACGACAATCTGTACAGGCCAACTTTGTTGAGCAATAGCTATGACTAAATCTGGTCCTATGCCGGCTGGCTCACCAGGCGTTATAGCAATACGCTTACTCATTAGTTGTTGTCCTGTTCGAAAATCTCAATATAGGCTTCATCGCGGGTTTCTTTTATCCAGCGAGCACTCTCAACACCAAATTTACGGTTATAGAGAATTTGATGAGCACGATTTTGGTTCATTTGAGAGGTGGCATCCACCATACGTCTGTCGTGAAGTTGTACTATATGCCAACCAAATGATGAACGAAATGGTTTGTGATACTCGCCTTTAGACATTGTGGCAAGTGCCTCTTTAAATGCAGGATCATAACTTGTTGGATCAGCCCAACCTAAATCACCACCACGTACTGATGTAGGGCCTTCAGAAAACTCTTTGGCAAGGTCTTCAAATGTAGCTTCACCGGCATCTATTTGATCTAAGAATCCTTGTAATTGTTCTTCGGCTTTAGCTTCACTTAAAATAATCGATGGTTTGATCAAGATATGGCTAGCATGAACTTCTTCTACCTCGACCACTTGACGGCCACGAATATCAAGTACTTTAACAATACTAAATCCTAAACCTGTACGAATTGGCCCTACGACTGTGTCTTTATCTTTGCCATCAATCAACTCCGAAAATAATGTTGGCATTTCATTAATGTTTTTCCAACCTAAATCACCACCTTCAAGTGCATTGGCACCACCAGAAGATGCTATAGCTATTTTAGTGAAGTCTGAGCCGGTATTAAGTAATTCAATAACTTTATCAGCACGATCTTTTGCTGCGGTCATTTCTTCTTGATTAGCATCGGTAGGAAATTCAATTAAGATGTGCCCAATATGATATTCAACATCATTGTTGGTTTGCTCTTTCATTAAATCGAGTAAGTTTGAAACTTCTTGTGGAGAAACATATATTCGACGTCTTACTGAGTTACGGCTTACTTCACCAGAGATTATTTCAGTACGAATATTCTCACGGTATTTTTCATAATCATTGCCGTCGTTTATGATTGCTTCACGAAATTGTGACAAGGTTAGTTTATTCTCTTGTGCCATATTGCCTATGGTTTGATCTAATTGAGCATCACTTACTTGTACACCCATACGTTCACCAATTTGTAACACAAGGCTGTCATTAATTAATTTATCCATGACTTGCGTGCGTAATGCTTTATCTGAAGGCAGAGATTGCTGGCTTTTTGCAGCTTGCGCTTTAATGTTTTTTAATAAATCTTGAACTTCAGACTCAAGTACCACTGAGCCATTCACTATGGCTGAAACTTTGTCTAATTGTTCTTCTTTCGCTTGCGCGGATATTAATGTACTTACTAGTAATATACTGGCTAAGGTAACTTTATTGACTAATTTTTTCATGAAATACTTATCTTCTAATACTAAAATTATAGGTAAATTGCTCAGCAATTGATGGTGAATATTGCTAATTCTGTAAGTAATAAGGGCGTTTATAGCCGAATATACTTTCGTTAAACATTTCTTGTGTACCAATGGGATCTTGCTTCCCATTGAGTCCTTTGATGATGAACTGTAGCACAAAACCACTGTTAAATTCATCGCGGTTTTCATTGTATATGCCATCATCGCTTAGATTTGAATTGATATGTCTATGATAGGCAACACGTAGTGCCCAACAACAGCTCTCATATTGAAAGCCTGCATAACTTTCTAGACTACGACTATTTTTCAAGTCTTCTGTTAAGCGACCCACAAAAGCCCAATCTTTGTTAATGGCGAAATTCGCAAGTAACGAAGCTTGCTCTAAGCTATTACCTGAGACATTACGAGTGTACCTATGGTTCAATTGAACTGAATTATATTTATCAATTTGGTAATTTAATGCAACTTGACCCTTGTTGGTGTAGTCATCAATAGTATTATATTGAATGTCGGCGCTGATTTGCCATTTATGGTTTAATCGATAAAATAAATCGGCAGCTACTGAAGATTGTTGCCCTTTAGTGGTTTCTGAATCTTGGAAGTTAAAAATTTCATCATAGGTGTTATTGTTTGATAAATATTGAATTCGACCTAAGCTGATACGGAGTATCTCTAGGTTAGATTGGTCAAGAATTCGGCTAGTAATACCCCATGTATACTGGTTTGCACCAGCGATTCTATCTAAACCACTATAATTTCTATCTCGAAATAAACCATTATAGTCATCTTGTAAATTAGTGGTGTCATATAAACCGATATTAGTTTGATCTTTTTCTGGAATATATAAATATTGCAGTTGCGGCTCAAGCGTGTGTCTAAACTGGCTGCCGAACATTGACATATCTCGATCGAAGTTAATTCCACCATGAAAGCGAACTTTTGGCAGCGTACGATTTACTGTTTCACTAAGATCGCTGCCTATTTGAATATTATCTTGTTGATAATAAGTGTGCATTAGCTTGAATTCAGAATTAAAAAACCAAGCGGGTGCAGACATAGGAAAAGAAAGTCCTGCTTCAACATGGTATCGATTAGCATTAACTTGTTCATTTAATTCAGGCTGGAAACTGGTTAATTCAGAATAAAGTTCAAACTGCCCAGGTAAACTTGGATGTACAATTAAATTCAGTGGCTGTTGAGTCGATACTTCCACATGAGGTAGTGTTTTATAGCTTGCTTCATGACTACCTAATACTTCAAAATCTTGCAATTTCATTGTAGTTTGCCAGCGCTCACCAAAATACGCTAATTCAGCAATTTGATATAAGTAAGCATCATTTGAATTATATTGCTTGGAGCCAATATCCACTAAATAGTTGTCATCACTAATAGTCGTATAATCAACATAAGCTCTAAAGTTATCTGAAAAGGTACCTACGTGCTGAAATCTAGCTAGGTATCGAGCGTCGTCATTGGACTTAATAGCTTTATCTTTATGCAAATACTCTAAATTGATATTGCCATTTTGTTCACCCGTGAGGTATCTAAACTCAGTCTTTAATTGAGTGCCACGTTTTGACATGTAATATGGCGTAATGGTTGCGTCCATCTCTGGCGCTATATTCCAATAAAAAGGTGCTTCAATCTCAAGCCCTGAATTACTAGAGCTACCCATTTTAGGATATAGGAAACCAGTTTTTCGCTGCTTTGAGACAGGGAAATTAAAGTAAGGCAAGTATAAAACCGGAACATCAAATAGCCTTATTTGTGCATGATAGGCTTCACCTTCACTACCATCGGCGGAGATCTTTATTTCTGAGGCTTTAATTTGCCAGTCAGGTTTGTCTCCGGGACAAGTGGTAAACGTTGAAGACAGTAAGCTTAACCCTTCGCTTGCACTCAGTTGCAGTTCTTCGGCACTACCATGTCCTGGATTGCCGTAAAGTTGATACGAGGTATTTAACATAGTACTAGATTGATCTTCTTTACTAGCGCTAAGCTCACTTGCATAAATATTTATAGCTTTATTTTGGTAATGAATACTACCATGAGCATTAAATGTCATTAATAGTCGATCAAATGCTAAATTATCAGCAGTAACCGTTTGATTACTATCAATTAAGATTACATCGCCACTAAAATTGGCTATTTGATCTTTTTCTATGCTCGAATATTTAGAGGTAATGCGAATACTATCATCGGTGACTTTTAAACTATCATCAATAATAGGGGTATAAGTTGGCATTGGGCATTGTAACTGAATCGGCTCAGGCAGTTGCTCGGTTGGAGCAGCTAATACAGCACTACAAAATACGCCATTCAAGTATATTAAAACGCTAGTAAAGGAAAAAAATTGTCGGGAAAAAAGCATTAAATTTTAAATGTTATCTTAAATATGCACGTTGAAGCGTATATGATATAGCAAATATGACACACTCGCTATAAATTGTAAGGTAAAATCAAAAGTATGCGCATTTGGGGAAAGGTTTTAGGTTTTTTATTTGGTTTTATGCTGAGTAAAAACTTGTTTGGTGCTTTATTGGGCGTTTGGTTAGGTCACATGTTTGATCGAGGCCGTGGTTTTGATTTTGATGGTTTAACAAGAGGTGAAGAAGACGACGTTTCTCGTCAGGCTGCTTTTTTTTATACCGCCTTCTCAGTTATGGGGCATGTTGCCAAAGCTAAAGGGCAAGTGACTAATCATGAAATTGCATTCGCTAGCGCTTATATGGATAAACTCGGGCTAAATAATGAGCTTCGCCAACAAGCACAAGACGCTTTTCGTGAAGGAAAAATGGCTGGTTTTCCACTTAAAGAGCGGTTACGTAAATTTAAACGTATATGTGGCAACCGTCATGATTTACTTTTAATGTTTTTAGAAATTCAGATTCAAGTTGCTTTTTCTGACGGTGATTTAGATAAGCAAGAGCGAGAAGTATTGCACACTATCGCAAAGTTTCTTAGTTATTCAGCTAGGCAGTTAGATAACCTACTAGAAATGATTATCGCGGGTGCGGCATTTCATCAACAATCTGGGGGAGGTTATCAACAAGGAGGCTCTTCAGTAAATAATGCCAATCAAGTTGAAAATGCTTATAAAGTGTTAGGTGTCACAAAAAACAGTTCGAAAGTCGAAATCAAAAAAGCCTATCGTAAGCTCATGTCGCAACATCATCCGGATAAACTAATCGCTAAAGGCTTGCCACCAGCAATGATGGAAGCGGCAAAAGAGAAAACTCAAGATATTCAAGCGGCGTATGATTTAATCAACAAGCAATAAAGTTATGGAACTTTGATTACCAACCTATTGATTTAAGCCAGCTGTTTATCTGGGTCAGTAAAGCTTGTTCTGGATAAAAACCCATAACGGTATTATTTAATTGTCTTTGACGGTAATAAACCTTCATTTCTTGTTTTGCAATATTAGTTCTTTGCTCTGCTTTAGCTTTAACAATGGCATTATCGTGTTTTAAATATAAGTCTAAAACTGGTGGTTCACTGTTCGCTAGTGCATTGGCGAACTGAGTGTTGCTTTCATCAAGTAGTTTTGAGCCAGTGAAGGCATAGCTACTTAATAAGATAATAGCATTAGGGGCTTGTAAAGACTCTTCAGCATTGATTAGCTCAATTAACATGGCGCCGTGGTTACCTTGAGCTATCATCATTACAATTCCAGGGTACTGTTGGGCTTTGATACTGACCGCATTGAGCATGGCGATAAAGTTGCTTTTGTAGTTAGCTAATATGGCGTTATTTTCTTCCCTTTGAACACTTACTTTCAGTGCTGTAGATGGAAAATTTGTGGGTTTTGCATCAGGTTGAATCGTTATGGTTGTCCAGCCATCCTTTGGCAGCGCTTTTCGAAGAAAGTTAATGGCTTTTGGACTTACTGCTCCTTGATGCCAATCAGGAAGAAGGATCGCAACACCTTTATTGTTTGGGCTAGTATTTTCATGGATAAGGGTAATGTATTCCTGAGTTCCCACAAGTATTGGTTTTACTTTATCAGCAGGTAAGTAATGCTTAATGTCTTCTTGGTGTTGTTTATTTAAAGCAATAGGTAGAGGAGGAACACTTTTACTACTAGCAGTATCCACCGGTTTTTCTTCTTCAGTTACACTTTCTGATTGCTCAGCCATTACGGCCGTATTGGCAGCAAAAAGTATCAAAAAAATAAAGCTGAATTTAAATGAAGCGGTCAAAGTGTTTTGCCTTATTTGAAATGTCCTACAGTAATAGCGTTTATATCGGCCGTAACGTGAATAATATTAATCAAAGGGGCTTGGCGATACAAAGTTGAGTAACTCACCTGTTGCAGGGTGCGCCAGACTTAAGTTTCTAGCATGAAGTTGCAATCTTGAACTTACTGCTAAAGCTTGCTCGTGAGCGTATAGCCTATCTCCTAAAATAGGATGTCCTAGTGCTAGCATATGCACTCTTAATTGGTGAGAGCGTCCGGTGACAGGTCGTAATTCAACTAAAGTACTTTCATTACCACAAGGTAATTGTGAGTAGTTTAAAACACTATAATTGGTTAAGGCCTTTTTCCCATTTTCATGATCTACTTTTTGTTTTGGGCGGTTTGGCCAATCACAAATTAATGGTAATTCAACACTACCTTCTATTGTTTCAATTTTTCCAAAAACTCTGGCAATGTAACTTTTATTGGTTTTTCGTTGTTCAAACTGGCGACTAATCGCGACATGTGCTGACTTGTTAAGTGCCATAATCATAATGCCTGAAGTTGCCATATCTAAGCGATGAACAACGGTAGCGCTAGGTAAAATTCGCTGAACCCTTCGCTCTAAACAATCTTGATGCTCAGGCAATCTACCTGGTACGCTAAGTATACCGCTGGCTTTGTTGAGCACAACTATGTCTTCATCTTGATAAATAATATCTAAGTATGGAGTCATAGGTGGTTGGTAAATAAAATCAGGATTTGCAGTCATATTTGTCTCATAAGTCACAATGCGCGATTATTTTAGTTGCAAATAATCGCGACATATATGAGTGAAATAAAGTTTTTTTAATGTGTTACTACTATCATGCGAATAGCTTCAAACGTAAGCTGTGCTTTATCAATGTAATGACTTAATTCTGCTTGTTGGTGGCTAATAAAGTCAATTTCAGCTTGACGAACACTCGGGTTAATCGCTTTTAATGCCGTTAACCTTTGTTGTTCTTGCTCAAGCTTAGTTTTCATATTACTTAACGCTTTAGCTTGAATGGCCGATATTTCTTGTTCTCCGTGATGTTCAGCCTTAGTAACTAGTGGTCCTATTTGGCTTTTCAACGCTTTAGTTAGCTGTAAAGCCATTTGCTTTTTCACTGGCTTAAGTTGTTTATCAAGTACTTTTTCACTCACTTTATCAGCAAGGTTACTGCCATTCTTATCGACTAAAATACGAATTGGCGTAGTAGGTAAGTATCTACCCAATTGCAAGTTCGCGGGTGCAGTTGCTTCCACGGTAAATAAACATTCTAAGAAAAAAGTACCAACAGGGAGTGCTTCATTCTTTAGTAAGCCCATACTAGCGTTACCAATTTCATCACTAAGCACTAAATCCATGACACCGCGCACCATTGGGTGATCCCAAGTTAACAATTGATAATTTTCATTGGTTAACGCGGTATCACGATCAAACGTTATGGTGGTGCCATCTTCGGGTAAACAAGGGAAATTGCTATTGAGCATATGTTCACTTTGATTAAGGGCAATGGCATTATCAGCCTTGTCATCTTGTTGCACACCAAAAACATCTAATGCTTGAAACATAAATTGAGGAAGGTCAATTTTTTGGTCATTCGCTGAGATTTTCTCTACTAATTCATGAGCTCTTCCTTGTCCAGAAGAATTCAATTCAAGTAATTTATCGCGGCCACTTTCTAACTCTGCTTTAATCGTTAAATGTTTTTGCCAACTATCAGAAATCAACTGTTCGGCTTCATTAGATTGTTGCTGGCTGCCTAAAGCAAGTGCCAATAACTGCTCTCCAAATGCTTCATAAACTACTCGACCAGTGATACAGGTATGCTCAAATGCTTGCATGCCTTGTTGATACCAATCAAAGAGTAAGTGCTGTGCAGAGTCTTGGAAATAAGGAACATGTAAACGGATAACTTGTGTTTGTCCAATTCTATCCAGTCGACCAATACGCTGTTCTAACAAGTCAGGGTTTTGTGGTAAATCAAATAGCACTAAATGGTGAGAAAATTGAAAGTTTCGTCCTTCACTACCTATTTCTGAACATAATAATAACTGAGCACTGTCTTCATCTTGAGCAAAATATGCTGCAGCTCTGTCACGTTCAAAAATAGATAAACCTTCGTGGAAAACAGCCGAACGTATACCTTCTTTGATGCGAAGAGCAGCCTCTAAATCTATAGCTGTTTGGGCATTGGCACAAATTAGGAGTACTTTTTCTTTTTTCAAACTGGCAAGTAAATTAATTAAATACTCAACGCGTGGGTCAAAGTCTGTCCAAGATTGTGATTGAATATCAAATGAATAGAGAATTTCAGGGGTGAAAATAGTTTTAGCTTGTTTTGATTTAAGCAAGGTCTCTGGGCAACCACTTAACATAAATTCATTTAAAGACTCTTGGTATTGCTCTGGCATTTCCAGAGGCGCGGGATGAATTTCTCGTGCTGGAAAACCTTTAATGGTATTACGTGAGTTTCTAAAAAGAATACGACCAGTGCCATGTCTATCAAGTAATTGTGTTAATAATTGCTGGCGAACAGTTGATTTGACTTCATCGTCGCTACTATTTAATTCTTTAAGTTGGCTACTAATGTCTGTTTCTTTTAACAATGCACTTAAGGTAGTTTCTTGCCCTTTATTGAGTTTCTCATCTTCAACTAAAGCATTTGCAGCGTCTGCGACTTCACTATAATGTGTTTCTTCTTCAGTAAACTTTTCATAATCAAAGAATCTATCAGGATCAAGTAATCGTAATCGCGCAAAATGACTTTCATGGCCTAATTGATCTGGCGTTGCTGTGAGTAATAATACGCCTGGAATTACTTGTGCTAGCTGCTCAATACATTGGTATTCTAGGCTAGGTTTATCTTGTTGCCAATCTAAATGGTGGGCTTCATCGACCACCATTAAATCCCAATCTTCGCTGATTAATTCGTCATACCATTTAGGGTTTTTAGTAATAAAGCCTAAATTAACCAAGACTAATTGTTCACTGCTAAAAGGATTACTATCTTCTTCAGTAGAGCTTTCAACACATCTGTCTTCATCAAATATACTGAATTTAAGGTTAAATCGACGTAGCATTTCCACTAGCCACTGATGCATCAATGATTCAGGTACTATAATCAAAATACGTTTTGCGCGGCCACTTACTAATTGTTGGTGAATGATCAAACCCGCTTCAATGGTTTTACCCAAACCAACTTCATCGGCAAGTAATACTCGCGGTGCAAAACGATTTCCCACTTCATCAGCAATGTAGAGCTGATGTGGAATAAGACTAACGCGTCCACCGGTTAATCCCATTAATTCAGATTGTTGCTGTTGATACTGGTGTTGTAAACAGTCTTTACGTAAACGAAACCAATCTAATCTATCTACTTGGCTGTTAAGTAGACGATCATGAGGTTTATTGAATTTGATAAAGTGATCTATCATCACTTCTTTTAATGAAGTTTCTTCTTGGGTATCTTGTCTAATACCGTGGTAAGTCAATATTCCGTGAGCTTCAGTGCTTGATGTTACCTTTAACAACCAACCTTCATGGCTGGGAATATTATCGCCGGTATTAAAAACAACACGTGTCAAAGGTGCGTTGGCTTTAGCGTATTGACGGGATTCACCAGTAGCGGTGAAAACTATATTTACAAATCGGTGCTCAATCCCTGTAACCGTTCCTAATCCTTGATCTGATTCACTATCACTGATCCAACGTTGACCTACCTGAAATGGCATAAACTAAACTCTCCGAGAACTAATCATTATGGTATTCCTCAATTGCTGTATTTGACCGAGGAAAAATCGGCGCTATGTTACTCTTTATCATAGTTAGGATCATTAATTAATTCAGTAAATCGGTTAAGAATTTCACCTTAGTGTTGATATTTTCGTACTACCTTTTCGATTTCTCCTTTTCTTTCGAGTGCAGAGATAGCCTTTTTAAAAGTTTTTTCAACACAAACGGAGGTATCACGATGAAATATGAAGGCGGTTTTGAACTCATCATTGAGGGTATAAATAGAGGTGATTTCCTTGTTTTCGTAGCCCAGTTTATTTAACTGAAAACTGGCTACTAAATCTGAGTAGGCGATAGCTTCTACTCGACGATACACTAGCATGTTTAACATATTATTAGCCGATGATGTTGCTAACTTGTTTGTTACATCAAATTGTTCGTCAAGCAAGTGTTCCCCTATATCTTCTCTTACGACAGAAAAACTCATATTTTCAATGTGCTTTCTGGTTAAAATATCTTGATTTTCTTTTAGCACCAAAACCGAAATCCTGGTCAAGATAGGTAAACTTATAAGCTTGAACTTTTTATCACGTTCAGGTGTTTTTAGCATATTAAAAGCAGCATGAGAGGTCGAATTCTGTAAAGTGTCAAAAAGTCTTGCCCAAGGAACGAGTTCAATGTTTTCTAGCTTAAGTTGAATATTTAATTCTTGGTAAATAAGCGCCAGTATTTCTGGATAAATACCGATGAGCTTTTTCTGGTCATTATGATAGTTATACGAGGGGTAGTCTTCTGTGTACCATTGATAATTTATCAAGGTTTTTTGCACCTGACTTTGATCGCACTCACTAGAGTGAGCAAACATGGTAACGATAAAGCATAGTACTGAAATAATTTTCCAGCGCATAAGATGACACCTTATACCAATCCGTATAAAACTCGCCTTTTGGGAGCGTATGGGCACCATGATAACTACACAAAATATGCTTGATGTAGAATAATTATATCTACACACATTTTGTTTGTCCTAATGACGCCGATGTCGCTCTAAGTGGTCACTTCTTTATGCGGAGTAGTATTGGCCCACTATCATTTAAGTATAGTCAATATAATTAACATCAGTTAATGGGAAATCAGGCAAGTGTTATGGTCATCATAACTCTTACAATCATACGTAAACTTCATTGTGTTAATGAAGTTTACAATTTCACTCAAAAAGCTACTTGCCTAATAAGAAATAAACTGTCAATGTGAGTAGGCTATAATTAAATTGATTTGGATAAATTAGTTAGTTATGAATGCGGTTTATTCAAGTTGTTATCGTGGTATTTTGCTTTATCAGTAACCGACGGAGTGTGCTGTATGATCAAAGAAAAAACGAACGCTGAAAATCTCTCACAAGAAACCTTAACTTCTCAACAAACTATCTACATTTTAGATACCAATATTTTATTACACGAACCTTTCGCCTTTCTCTCTTTTCAAGAGCATGACGTTGTTGTGCCTATGACAGTGCTTGAAGAATTAGACTCCATTAAAGATAGACGTAAAGATGTCAGTCGTGATGCTAGAGTAGCAATACGAGCATTAGAAGATACGTTAACAGATGCTACACCTGAAGAAGTACTAGCGGGAGTTAAATTACCTGAAAATGATGAGCAACACCCTAGCGGTTGTTTATCCATTATTAATGATTATGCATTAGAGCAAACCGCTAGAACATTATCATTTAATGAAAATGATAATCGTATTATCAATGCCGCTTTATATATTCAAGCGCAAAAGCCTAGCTACAAAGTTGTACTCGTTACTAAAGATATCAATATGCGTCTGAAAGCCAAAGGAGCAGGGCTGGCACATGTAGAAGATTATAGAACGGATCAGCTTATTGATGATATTCAATTTCTCACTAAGGGCTATCATCAGTTTGAGGGGGACTTTTGGCAAGAAATTAAAGCATGCGATAGTGAATCAGACGGCAGATATACCACACATTTTATCGATAAAAATTTAGTGCCATTAAGTTATATGAATGAGTACCTTATCGATGAAAATGAAACGTTCGCCGGAAAAGTGACCGGTTGGAATGACGAGCAAATCTCTATTTTAGATTTAGGTCGTGAACGTTTATTGGGTAAAAATGCTTGGGGAATTCATCCAAAAAATATTTATCAAGGCATGGCGATGGATGCCTTACTCGACCCGAATATTGATCTTGTTATTTTAACTGGGCCAGCAGGTTGTGGTAAAACGCTACTTGCTTTGGCAACAGCATTAGAACAAGTTATTGAGCGAGGTTTGTATGACAAAATTATTGTCACACGCTCGACCCCCGAAATTGCTGAATCTATCGGTTTTTTACCCGGCACAGAAGAAGAAAAAATGGCCCCTTGGTTAGCCGCTATCACGGACTCATTAGAAGTATTACATCAACAAGACGAAAGTATGTCTGGTAGCCTTGATTACATTATGGATAAGGCAAACATCCAATTTAAATCGGTTAACTTTATGCGTGGACGTAGTATACAAAACTCGTTAGTACTACTAGATGAATGTCAAAATTTAACCGCGGCACAACTGAAAACCATTATAACTCGTTGCGGCGAAGGTACTAAACTTGTGTGTAGTGGTAATTTGGCACAAATAGATAGTAATTATTTAACGGCTGTTACATCCGGTTTAACTTATATTGTTGAGCGTTTTAAGGACTTCCCCGGCTCAGCCACCATAAATCTTAATGGGGTTGTACGTAGTCGTTTAGCTTCTTTTGCCGAGGAAAACTTGTAATTTAAGCTAAAGCTCGTTTTATCGATTTGTCTTAGCTATGATAGCGTTATTAAAACATTCAGTTAAGGCAAAGCATTGCTAGATAAACAAGCAGAAAACACTGTATTTAGGCGCTACAATACCGCGGTTGTAGTTGCCTTTATTGTCATTGTATTTATCGCTTTATCAGCCGCTACATGGCGTTATTATACTGAATTAAATCTGCATAAACAGCGTGGCTTAAGTCAGTTAACAGCTCAGGCCCAGCAACTTAATGCTATGTTATTAGAAAGTGAACAATCCATCTCGGGTATTCAAGAGTTCGCTCAATATGTTTTAAAGCACCCTCAAGAGTTAAACACTAATCTCGTTCCACTTAAGCAAGAGGGCAAAGGATATTATTTAGATAAAACCTCTGTTGGTGATTTTGAGCAGGAAAAAATACTGAGTGGCAACATCACAGGAATAGGTGATATTAGCCAATTCTCTGCAGTGAAGTCTCAAGAAATTGCTATGGCTAATGCGCTAACGCCAGCTTTTGTAACCGCTCAAAAGGTTCTTGAAGAAGCAACATGGTTTTATTACGTGTCATTAGATAAATTTGTCAATATTTTCCCTTGGATTGAAAGAGATAGTTGGCAATACAGTGATCGTATGTTGATTAATCCTTTTTCTGAAAAAATACAGCAAATGGAATATAGCGAGAATAAGGTATTGTGGTCATCGCCATATATTGATTCTGCTGGTAAAGGCATGAATGTCTCATTAGGCATGGGTGTATATCGTACAATGGAATTAATAGGCGCTGTGATGATAGATATCAATCTGGCAAAAATGCAGCAAAGCTTGCCTGAACTTGATTCTAACATGCAAGGCTTAGTGTTATTTAATCAGAGCAATGAAATACTATTTTTCAAACAAAAAGACAAAGAGCCTTTAAGCTATCGAGGGAAATGGGAAACGTTATTACCAAAAGGCTTAGATAAGCTAACGAGTCAAACACTATCGAATTTAGAAGACTCCATACAAATTGGTGACTGGTTAGTTGAAAAACAAATCTTAAGTGTGAATGGCTGGACCTTACTAACTTACCAGCCCTATGGTAATTTCATTCTTCCGCTTCGTAATCATTTTATTTTTATGTTCTCTATATTTTTTCTGGGCTTACTTGCCTTTTTAATGTTAGTGAATGCAATGACGAGACGTAGCTTTATTAAACCAACACATAATTTTATTCGACATATTGAGTATTGTGCTCAAGGAGATCCGGGTAAAATTAAAGCCAATGCAGATTGGCTACATTGGTTTGTACTCGTAGAAGATATTTTTACTCAAAACCGCAGTTTGTTATTACAACTTAAAGAGCAAAATGAAATCCTTGATAGCCGTGTACTTGAAAAGACTCAAGCGCTACAGGAGACAAGTGCTAAACACCAACGTGATTATGTATTACTGCGCTCTGTGATGAATGCAATCCCCGAATTGATCATTTTTAATGATCCAAATGGAAACTTAATGGGATGTAATCAAGCTTTTGAGCAACTTTGTCAACAGTCAGAAGCGGATATGCTAGGTCATCGTGCAAGTCACTTTATGCCTAGGGCTTTGCAAAAAGAAATCAATGATCTAAATGAGCAATTGGGGGAGAAATATCCTCAGCAAGCCTTGATGGAGGCCGGTGAAAATAGTTATCAGGGATTT
The DNA here is from genome assembly GCF_057551365.1 of Colwellia sp. KS18-150. Classification (NCBI taxonomy): domain Bacteria; kingdom Pseudomonadati; phylum Pseudomonadota; class Gammaproteobacteria; order Alteromonadales; family Colwelliaceae; genus Colwellia; species Colwellia sp. KS18-150. The sequence continues at coordinate 618,344 of NZ_BAAJMC010000001.1, forward strand.
TGTAATCAGTTTACTAACGATGAAGGGAAAATCATCGGCACCATAACTATTTTGCAAGATGTTACCGAGCAGCAAGCCACTCAAAGCGCCTTAGAAAGCGCTAAAAATCAAGCGGAATATGCTAACCAAGTTAAAATTCAATTTCTAGCTAATATGAGCCATGAGATTAGAACCCCGATAAATGCCATGCAAGGCATGATGGATTTACTTAATCGAACAGTATTAAATTCACGCCAAGAGCATTATTTAGCTAACGCCCAAACCGCGGCTTTTTCGTTATTACATCTTATTGATGAACTGCTGGATTTATCTAAAATTGAAGCTGGAAAAATGCTAATCATTAAAGAGGAGGTCAATCTTCCCGCTATTTTAGATAAAGCTTTTAAACTCAATGTTACCAGCATTCATGATAAGAACTTGACAGTTAGAATCGATCTCGCTGCCAATGTGCCCGAGGTAATCAAAACCGATGAAATGCGTTTAATACAAGTTTTGTCTAATTTGTTAAACAACGCTATTAAATTTACTGAGCAAGGAGAAGTCTCATTACTAATAGATACAATCGGGCTGAGTGATACTAATGCGCTGGTGCGTTTTAAAGTTAAAGATACCGGCATTGGTATAGCCAAAGATAAGCAAGGTCATTTATTTGAAGCTTTTTCTCAAGCAGATATTTCTATGACCAGAAAATATGGCGGCTCTGGTTTGGGGTTATCCATTTGTCAACAAATTGTTAAATTATTAGGTGGGGAAATAAGCCTGAATAGTCAATTAGGGCAAGGGTGTGAATTTAGCTTTATCTTACCTTTTTCAATTCCTGTAATAACAGATAGTCCACAAAACAGTGCGAAACCATCGTTAATTATATGCTCTCTTGGACAAGAGTTATCGGCAACATGTTTAGATACAGTAAAACTATTTGGTTGGGATTTTCATCAACTGGCTCACGTAGAAGATGTGCTCGCAATCAGTGCTTTAAAAGCGGATAAAAAATTAGTGCTATTGACTAATGAGTTAGCATTAAATGCGAATATGCTTACAGAAGGAGAAGAGGTACTTCAATGGCATGAGTGCATTGATCTTATCGGTTTATGTCAGCCGACAATGGTCGAGTTAACCACTGATATTTGTCAAAAAATTGATCGAATATCAGTGCCTTATACTTTGCTTGATACGCCACTGTTTAGATTTTCATTATCACAAATTGAACAGGCCTTAAGTGATGGGAGTTCTTCTGGAAGTCCTAACACTCATCAGCAAAAATTAGATGAAAATTCGATAATTAAGCCATTAGCTAAAAGAAATGATGCTCTGCAAGCACTACCTGATCAAAATACAGCAACTAATGATTTAGCTAATATTCATGTATTGCTTGTTGAAGATAATTTAGTTAACCAATTAGTCGCGAAAGAGCTTTTGTTAAGTATGCAAGCAAAAGTAACTATCGCTGATAATGGTCAGCGTGCATTAGATTTACTTGATGATAATAATTTTGATGTTGTGTTAATGGATATTCAAATGCCAGTAATGGATGGATTAACAGCGGCAAAGGCAATTCGACAGCAAGAGCAAGATGAATCGTCGACAAATATTTTACCTATTATTGCTATGACGGCACATGCTCGGGCGGAAGATAAGCAACGAAGTTTGGCAGCAGGTATGAATTTACATATTGCAAAACCTGTAACCGGCGCAGTGTTGCGTGAGAGTATTATACAAAGTTTAGCTCAATAGAGTAGTGCTGTATTAGCAAGCGCTACTCATTTTGTTTGTTATTACGCTTGGCTTTTTATTGTTTTTCTATTGAAAATAAACGCTCTAGTTTTTTGATGGTTTCTTGGATATTACTAACATCAGTGGGGGCGATAAAAATCGTATCATCACCTGCAATGGTGCCAAGTACGCCATCACTCTTACTTAAGCTATCTAATAATCTAGCGATAAGCTGAGCAGCACCGGGAGAGGTTTGAATGATGATCATCACTTCATTATGTTCAATGTCTAACACTAATTGTTTTAAAGGGCTTTGCGCTGTTGGAACACCAAGCTCAGCGGGTAAACAGTAAACCATTTCTTGGCGAGCATTACGGGTTCTTACCGCACCATACTTACTAAGCATACGTGAAATCTTAGATTGACTAATATTATCAAAACCTTGTGACTTTAATGCTTCAACTATTTCACCTTGTGAGCCAAACTGTTCTTGCTTTAATAAGTCTTTAAATGCCTGTATGAGAACTTCTTGTTTTTGTTGACCATTCATTATTTGATATCAAAACCTTTTTTAAAGAAAGCAATATTGTTGTAATACTAAAGTTGAGTATTTTACTTTGGCTATTATAAGCTATCATAAATACAAATATACGTTATAAGTTAATATTAATTGTTTTTTTGTTGCCTTTGCTATATCTTTTGCGCAGCAAATATTTACGTAATTACTCAAATTTATTCGATTGAATAATATTAACGTATTTTAACCCCCTAATAAAATCTCGGAGAGATCACATGAAAGTAGCAGTTTTAGGCGCCGCAGGCGGAATTGGTCAAGCATTATCTTTACTATTAAAAACTCAATTGCCAGCTGGCTCTGAATTATCACTTTATGATGTTGCCCCTGTTGTTCCAGGTGTTGCAGTAGACCTATCTCACATCCCTACCGATGTAAAAGTTGCTGGTTTTGGCCGTGATGATTTAAATGGCGCATTAACGGGTGCTGATATTGTGTTAATTCCAGCGGGTATGCCACGTAAGCCAGGTATGGACCGTGCAGATTTATTCAATGTAAACGCTGGTATTATTAAAGTGTTAGCTGAAGGCATTGTTGAAGCCTGTCCAAAAGCGTTAGTAGGTGTTATTACTAACCCAGTAAATGGCACGGTTCCAATTGTTGCTGAAGTTTTCAAAAAAGCAGGTACTTATGATGCAAGCCGTGTATTTGGTGTTACTACATTAGATGTTATCCGTAGTGAAGCATTTGTTGCTGAATTAAAAGGCTTAAACGTAGCTGAAACTAAAGTGCCGGTAATTGGCGGTCACTCAGGTACCACTATTTTACCTCTACTTTCACAAGTAGAAGGTGTTACTTTTTCTGATGAAGAAGTTGCTGCATTAACTCCACGTATTCAAAATGCTGGTACTGAAGTTGTTGAAGCTAAAGCAGGTGGCGGCTCAGCTACTTTATCTATGGGCGCTGCAGCAGCACGTTTTTGTTTATCTTTAGTGAAAGGTTTACAAGGTGAAGAAGTTGTAGATTATGCTTATGTAGCTATTGAAGATGGTGATGCACCTTATTTTGCTCACCCTGTTCGTTTAGGTAAAAACGGTGTAGAAGAAATACTGAGTTACGGTGAGCTAAGTGCTTTTGAACAAAAAGCAAAAGATGACATGTTAGCTACATTGAACAAAGACATCCAAGAAGGTGTTGATTTCATGGCATAAGACTACAAGCCAGCGAGTGTTCTCGCTTAGTTTGTAGACTTATCTGAATAAAGCGCGATTTAAGTGTCAGCTATTATTAGCTGATATTTACATCGCGTTTTTTATTGCCGGTAATATTTCAATGAGTAAAGTTATTTATTGAAGCACACCATTTAGAAAGGATTATCTTCCCCAAGGATTTCCGGGAGTAGAAGAGCGTTCACGAGTTTTCTTTGCTCTTTTTTGCCTTAGGTTTTCAGCATCTTCAAAACTTAGTTCAGCAGGCTCGCCAGGTTTTTGATGAGCTGGAACGATACGATCACGTGGCGGAAGCTGGAATTGGCTATCATCAGCGCGAGGTAAGCTTTTGTATTGATATAGATAGAACCCTTCAACTTTATCTTTAGCCCAGTCAGTTTTCTTTAAAAACTTTATGCTGGATTTAATACTTGGATTAGTTTTAAAACAATTTAAGCTTAAATAAGCAAAAAGAATTTCAAACCCGTAATGGTCAACTAATTCGGTGAGTACTTGTTCTAAACCAACACCATGAAGAGGGTTGTTTTCGTAAATGTTTTTTTCGCTCATGTATTTCTCTATGTAGCTATGGTCATTAAGTAAAGGTTACATTGAGCGGTTAGCAGCAATGTGCGCTAAAGAAACTAATGCTTTTTTATATTCAGAATCAGGTAATACAGATAAGGCATTGATGGCTTTATCGGCTTCAATTTCTGCCTTTTTCTGAGTATAGACTAAAGCACCTGTTTGTCTCATCGCTTCAAGAATCTCATCAAGATGAGCCATGCCATTGCCATGTTCTATCGCATCTCTAACAAGTTGTTTTTGCGCTTGGGTGCCATGTTCAATAGTGTAAAGTAATGGCAGGGTAGGTTTACCTTCTGCTAAATCATCACCAACATTTTTGCCCATTTCTTTGGCGTCAGCAGTGTAGTCCATAATATCGTCAACTAACTGAAAAGCAGTGCCCAGATATTTTCCATAATCTGCCATGGCTGTTTCTATTGCATTATCTTGCTTAGTGATAACGGCAGCAAGACGAGTAGCCGCTTCAAAAAGTTTAGCTGTTTTGCAGTAAATTACTTGCATATAGCTTTCTTCAGTGGTGTCTGGATCATTACAATTCATTAATTGCAATACTTCACCTTCAGCGACTATATTGGTGGCATCAGACAATATATCCATAATGCGCATATTGCCAAGCTTAGTCATCATTTGAAATGAACGGGTATAAAGAAAATCACCTACAAGTACACTCGCACTGTTACCAAATAAAGCATTAGCTGTTTCTCGGCCTCGGCGCATATTAGATTCATCAACAACATCATCATGTAACAGCGTAGCAGTATGAATAAACTCAATAATGGCCGCGATAGTACAATGTTCATCGTTTAATGTTGCTGTATTTTTATAATTCAATGCTTGAGCCGTTAACACTGTCAGCATAGGTCGCATTCGCTTGCCACCGGCGTTAACAATATAGACACCTAATTGATTAATTAATGCGACGTCAGAGTGTAATTGACCATATATAAGATCATTCACTTTGGTCATATCATCTTGAGAGAGAGCTTGAATTGCTTTTATATCCACTTACTTTATATCCATTTGCGCTAGGTGGTTTATAGTTAACCACTATTTAGATGGGGTTTTTATAAATTAAATTCTACACTAAAATAGCTGACAATAAAGCGACAAAGCTTGTTTCTAGTGACTTTGTTTTTAATTTATTTCATTAAAATGACAAATGAGCGAAAAACTTTATAAATGATCACTTTTATACTTGCTCTACTGTGTTTCTTCGCGTAGAATTCGCGCCCTATATTTTTAAATCTTAAGCGTCATATAACCTTTTAAAACTTTAACTAAGTAATGGTAAGTGACGCAGTACGGAGTAGCTATGTACGCGGTATTCCAAAGCGGTGGTAAACAGCATCGTGTAACCGAAGGACAAACAGTTCGCCTTGAAAAGCTTGAGCTTGAAGTAGGCGCAGCAGTAGAATTTGATAACGTTTTAATGATCGCCGATGGCGAGAACATCAATGTAGGCGCGCCTTACGTTGCTGGTGGTAAAGTAGTGGCTGAGGTTGTAAACCAAGGTCGTGCTGATAAAATTACTATTGTAAAATTCAAACGTCGTAAGCATTCACGCAAACAAGCGGGCCATCGTCAATGGTTCACTGAAGTGAAAATTACTGGTATTAACGGCTAATTAGGAGCATTTTGACATGGCACATAAGAAAGCTGCAGGTAGTACACGAAATGGTCGCGATTCAGAAGCAAAACGCCTAGGTGTTAAGCGCTTCGGTGGCGAATCTGTTTTAGCTGGTAACATTATTGTTCGTCAACGTGGTACTCGTTTCCACGCTGGTAGCAACATGGGTATCGGTAAAGACCACACGTTATTCGCATTAGCTGACGGTAAAGTTCAGTTTGATGTTAAAGGTCCAAAAAATCGTAAGTTTGTTAGCATCATCGCTGACTAATCTTAGATTCGATTTTCTAAAAACCTCGCATCATGCGAGGTTTTTTTTTGGCTAATTTGTATTAATTTTGTATTAATGATGTTGTTCTTGATACGGCGATTTTTTATCCAGATAAAATCGTTTATACTAGCAATATGTAAAACACAATACGTTAGGGTTGTTTAAAGCACCATGAAATTTGTTGATGAAGTTGAGATCAGAGTTGAAGCTGGAGACGGCGGCAATGGCTGTGTCAGTTTTCGTAAAGAGAAATATATTGAGTATGGCGGCCCTAATGGTGGCGATGGCGGTGATGGTGGCGATGTTTACCTTATTGCTGATGAAAGCTTAAATACCTTAATAGATTATCGATTTGAGCGTTTTCACCGTGCTAAGCGTGGGCAAAACGGTCAAAGTCGAGACTGTACTGGTAAAAGTAGTGATGAATTAGTGTTAAAAGTACCGGTAGGTACTCGTGTGGTTGATGTCGACACTGGCGAATTGTTAGGTGATTTAACCCACAAAGGCCAAAGACTGCTTGTGGCTAAAGGCGGTTGGCATGGTTTAGGTAATACACGCTTTAAAAGTAGTACTAACCGCGCACCTCGTCAGAAAACTGATGGCACACCGGGTGAAATACGTAACCTTAAATTAGAGCTATTGTTACTTGCCGATGTTGGTTTACTTGGATTACCGAATGCTGGTAAGTCGACGTTAATTCGCAGTGTTTCTGCTGCTAAGCCAAAAGTAGCTGATTATCCTTTTACTACTCTAGTACCAAACCTAGGTGTGGTACGTTTAGATACACAGCGTAGTTTTGTTATTGCTGATATTCCAGGGATCATCGAAGGTGCAGCTGACGGCGCGGGCTTAGGCACTCAATTTTTAAAACATCTTGAACGTTGTCGTATTTTATTGCACGTAATTGACATTATGCCGGCCGACGGCTCTGATCCTCTTGAAAATGCGAAAACCATTATCAGTGAGTTAGAACAGCATAACGAAAAACTAGCCGGTAAACCTCGTTGGATTATCTTCAACAAACTTGATTTATTGCTTGAAGAAGAAGCGAAAGAACTTACTGATGCCATTTTAGCGGGTCTTGATTGGCAAGGTGACGTTCATAGTATCTCAGCGTTTAATAAAATGGGTACTGAAGAGTTATCGCAACGTGTTATGACATTCATTGAAGAATTACCACCGGAAGAAGAAGAAACGCTCACCGACGGTAAAGATGTTGAGTTTAAGTGGGATACATACCATGAAGACGCAATAGCAGATGTAGAAGATGATCTCGATGACGAAGATTGGGATGAAGATGATTATGATGTGGAAGTTGAATATCGTCCTTAAAGTATAAATCCAGTATGTTTGAAAAAACCAATATCAAAAATGTTGATATTGGTTTTTTTTTGACTGAAATTTGCTCTAAAGCAGGGAAACTATCTACAGGTGATATATGCTTCTAAAGAAACTAAAGTAAGGAAGATAATATGAGTGAGATAACTGTCAAACGAATTGGAATTCTGACCAGTGGTGGTGATGCACCAGGGATGAATGCCGCAATACGCTCGATAATATTAGCAGCACATCATTATCATATGGAAATAATCGGCTTTTATTATGGCTTCAATGGTTTAATTCTTGAAGAAAATATTCAGCAAGCAAGAACTCTCACTGTTAATGATGTTGATGGAATAATTCAACGTGGTGGCACTATTTTAAAAAGTGCTCGCTGCCATCAAATGCATGAACAAACAGGCATTGATAAAGCGGTTAATACGCTTGAAGTGAACGAAATAGACGCCTTAATAGTTATTGGTGGTGATGGCTCATTCAATGGTTTACTGAAGTTGGGGCAATATTGGAAAGGTCAGCTCATCGGTATTCCGGGCACTATAGATAATGACCTTGACGGTACAGATTTCACCATAGGCTTTGCTACAGCAGTAAATACTGGCATTGAAGCAATAGATAAGATTAGAGATACAGCTGATTCATTTGAACGAATATTTATTGTTGAATTAATGGGGCGGCACAGTGGGCATATTACCTTTAATGTTGGTATCGCCTGTGCGGCTGAAAAAGTCTTGTCTTTTGAGAACTTCTGTATTGAGAATCAAGAATCAAGAATAGCTGAATTAGCAGCAGAAATTAAATTATCAAAAGCCAATCGACACGCCAGTTATATAATCGTAATTGCTGAAAATTTGTGGCCAGAAGGTACTGGTGACCTGGCAAAAAGATTAAAAAAAGCGGCAAACATTGATTGCACTGTTTGTATTCTCGGACATATTCAACGAGGGGGGTCACCTGTCCCTAAAGATAGACTGCTAGCCACTAAAATGGGGGTTGCTGCCTTACAATCAATTATAAAAGGAGAAAATCTTATTATGATTGCTGAGCAGCATAGTGCCATTTGTTATATTCCTTTAAATATCGCCGTTAAACATAATAAAAAAGTTAATAAACAACTCGTAGATGCCCAAGAAAATATATTAGCTGTGACAGCACAAAATCAATATTAGTAAATTAAGAATAAAGCACGCCATTGTACAGAGAATTAAGTAGCTAGGGCCTTACATGCTGCAAAGATAAAGAAAAATTGCTGCCATGGCCTAGCTGACTTTCAACCAAAATTTCTGAATTTAAGATGCGGCTAAGCTTTTGACTTATTGCTAAGCCTAACCCAGCATGAGGCGTACTGTCTTCACTGGCGTTACTGGCACGATATCTCGCATCAAAAATATATGCGATGTCTTCATTACTGATGCCGGTTCCATTATCACTTACAGATATTTTAACTTTGTTTGCTATTTGCGATACAAGAACGACAATCTCACCCTTCTCTAAAGTGTGTCTCAGCGCATTTTCTAACAAGTTGGTAATAATACGCTCTAATTTAGCAATATCAGAATAAACAATAAATTGGCATCGTTCGGGGGCTAATTTTAAATCAATGTTTTTATCTTGAGCCTTGAGGGCGAATTTAGCAATAATATCATGTAACAGTTCACCGACAGCAAAGGTCTCTAAATTCACCGTCACTTGACCGTCTTCTAAATGTGCTAATTCGAATATTTGATCGATTAAACGTTTTAATTGCATCGCGTTTCTACTTGCTGTTGCTAAGTAATTGCTGCGCTCTTGCTCGCTCAATTGCGTATTTTTAAGAGATAAGGTCTCAATATAGCCTTGCATTGTCGCTAACGGTGTTCGTAAGTCATGAGACAGATGAGCCAGTAATTCACGTCTAACACGATCATTTTCCGTTAACTGCTCAAATTGCTGGTTAATCTGCATTGCCATATCATTAAATGTTTGCCCTAAAAAGTGTACTTCATTTGATTTAGCATTTTGCCATTGACTTAAGTTAATTTTGCTTTGCTCAAAGTGACCAGATTTTACGGCTTGCATCTCTTGACTTAACTTTCTAATCGGTGCGGTAAAATACCTAAACACAACCAAAAGCAACAGTAATAATAAAATCAGCGCACCAATAAATAAACTGCCGTATTGCTGCAAATATTTGTCATTATTTACTTGGCTAAAAATGGAATCATAAATTTCACCGCCAATAATCACATATAAATAACCTTGTAGATTATCACCACGATAAATTGGTGCCGCTGAGAATATTTTTTTGTTATCAAGACTACGAGGATCGTCAGCAAAAATGGGGACAGCACTAGGGGTAGCAATTAAGGCGACAATAGGGCTTAAATCTATTGATTTGCGTTTTATTTTATCTGATTCAGCGGAGTAAGTGATGATATTACCGGCAGGATCTAAAAAATAGAATTCAAAAGCTGGTCCTAATAGCATCAAGGTATGAAAGAGGTTTTCAAGCGCTGGCTTGTCATAAACGCCGTGTTGCAATAACGGGTTGTCGTGGGCTAGGTGTTCAGCAAGTTGGATATGAAGTTTTTGTTCAGCTTGAAATTTAGATTGTTCAGCAAGAGAATTACTCCAGTAAAAGAGTAATGAAGCGAGTACCAAAAAAGCAAAACACACCGATAAAGCTAGGCGTTGATAAAGAGAGAGAGTCATTAATGGACACCTGCTGAGTTAAGTTTATAGCCAACACCCCAAACGGTTTGAATAATTTTTGGGTCGCTGCAATTTGGCTCTAATTTATTACGTAAACGATTAATGTGGGAATTTACCGTATGCTCATAACCGCTGTGGTTATAACCCCAGACGTTATCGAGTAACTGTGCTCTTGAGAATACTTGATTTGGGTGTTTACAAAAAAAATCAATTAATTCAAATTCTGTTGAGGTTAAATTAATGGCTTGATCTTTATAGGTCACCTGATGGTATCTATGATCAACCAATAACTCCCCAATACAGGTAGTTATTTCTTCATTATTAGCAGTATCAACTTTAGCGTTGATACTATTTACCTGACCATTAAATGCTTGTACGCGTCTTAGTTGAGTGCGAACTCTTGCTTGTAGCTCTCTAACACTAAATGGTTTGGTCATATAGTCATCGGCACCTAGCTCAAGCCCTAACACTCTGTCAGTTTCTGATGTTTTTGAGGTCAGCATTAAAATAGCCTGTAATGGTTTCTCTTGACGAAGTTGTCGACAAATATCTAAACCACTGATATTAGGTAACATGACATCAAGTAATACTAATTGATAATGTTGGGATAAAGCCTGCTTTAGTGCTATTTCCCCATTAGCACAAATATCACAATCGAGATCTAATTCTGTTAAATGTACTTGAATTAAGTGAGCAATATCAGCATCGTCTTCAACAATTAAAACTTTATTTTTCATTATATTGGCCATTGGGTGAACTGGCACCCAATGGCCAAATTCACGCTACTGTGTTCGTGTTATTGTTAATTTTATTGCTGGGTTATCAAATCGATGTGCTTGAGTAAGCACAGAATCTGTTAATCCATCATCTTGGCTGACAACACCAGAATGATAACCAACAAAGTTGACATCATCTCGAGCTGCATCAAAACCAGTACCACCATCAATAGGACCAGGCATAGTTCCCATCGCTTCAGTATTCGCCTCTGTGCCTGAATCATAAACATTCAAGTTCCATGACATTGATTCATCAATTGCCATATTCGAAATGTCTATTCCAGTTAGACCGGAGAAAGCATCATTTGTATTCACTAACATGGTTGCGCTAGTAAAATGAGTGGCTGAACGATCGTTGGTGGTGATGGTAATAGTACTCGCAGCGCCCGGTGGTATTGGACCTTCATCAGTTGCTGAGGCTAGAACTGTTTCAGCAGAAATAAAATCAGCAGTATCACCACCTTCGGCTAGTTTTTCTAATGCTTCTGATGCGGCACTACCAACTACCCACATTTGGCTGTCGCCATGAAGAATAGCTGCAAGAGGAGATAAAGGTTGTGCATAAGTAAGGTTAGTTACTGTAACACTATAGCTATAATCGACTGGTACTGGCGCCGGAGCTGGCTCAGGTTCAATTACCATAGTGTCATCATCATTGTCGCTACAGGCTGTGATAGTGAACGCCAAAACACCCGTTAATAATATTTTATTTAAAGACATTGATTGGTTTTTATTGCTTAAAAAGGTAAACATGATGCCTCCTTATTCAATCACGATAGTTAGTTTTGCTACTGGGTTTAACCAACGATGAACGGTGCTGTTCGCATCACTGGTACCCGCATCATTATCATTATCACCTAAGTTACCACGGTGAATATGAATCATAGTATTGCTTTCAGTGTCAGTGACACCTGTACCATTCATGCCAATCAAATCTTCTAATGGCGGCGGTACTGGCATACCAGCCATACCTGGAGCGCCACTACCACGAATTTCATCATTTGCTTCAGTACCTGCATCATAAGCATTTAAAAAGACAGTATAGGTGCCAGCTTCAGTAGGGATTTCCCAGCTATCTAAACCAACAAAGCCATCATTACTTGGCAAAATCATGGTAGTAAGGGATAAATGAGTATTTGCTTCATCATTGCTAAGCATATAGCTAGTTGACATACCTGGAGTGAGTAAGCCACCAGCAGGATTTTCACTGATATTAGCATCGGCGTTAGTTAACATTGAAGAAAGACCGGAAATGTCTCCGCCTTCCGCCATCATTTGTAACTCATCACTCGACATTTCTCCAACCATAAACATACGGTTGTCCATGCTATGGGCAGCAGTGATCACAGGGGTAAAATGCAACCCTTGTGTTAAGTTGGTAAACGTAATTGATATATCTTGCGCTTGTGTTGCAGCGCTAACAAGTATAAAACTAGTAGCACTTACCATAGTGGTGAATTTGTTCATCGCTGTTTTCATGTTCCTTTCCTTCCTTTATCTTTAGTGTTATGAAATGACTAAAGCAAGTATGTCGTCAAGTTATTGCAACGAAGTCACATAGTTATCACGATTTTATTTTTTAATTATCACAGAACTATCACAGCAGTATTTGCTACTATATTTCCATTGCTAAGATCTTCTTAGTTAAAATAGTGTTTACATAATGAGCGAAAGGGAACGAATGATGAACAGCAATAACAAGTATTCAATTCAAAAGTGGCAGTTATCGACAAGGCTAGTTGTTTTAATGTTATTTACAGCTTTGTTTAGCATAAATGGAGTACAAGCAAAGCATGATGATGATACTAAGTTTGATTATCAAGATATATTCGAGCTTGAATATGCTGCTAACCCTAGAGTAAGTCCAAATGGTGAAGTGGTTGTTTATGAACGCCGTGCATTCGATATCATGGCGGATAATACTCGCACTAATATATGGCAAGTTAACATCGATGGTAGCAACCATAGAGCATTATTATCAGGTGATGCGAGTTATAGAATGCCGCGCTACTCACCAGACGGTAAACAACTTGCTTATATATCGTCGCTTGAAGGGAAAAGTCAGCTGTATGTACGCTGGCTTGATAGTGGACAAACCGCTCGATTAACTAACCTACAAGAGTCTCCTAGTAATATTGCTTGGTCACCGAATGGAAAATGGTTAGCTTTTTCTATGTTCAAACCTATGAGTGAGAATAATCTTTTCACCGATATGCCGGCGAAGCCAGAAGGTGCTAAATGGGCAGGACGTGCTAAGTATATTGATAAAACAAATTATCGAACGAATGGCGGCGGGTTTGTTGAATCAGGATTTCAACATATTTATGTTGTTCCTGGTATTGGAGGTACTCCAAGACAAGTAACTCAAGGTGATTTTCATCACTCTGGCAGCATAAATTGGTCATCAGATAGCCAACATATAATCACTTCAGCAGATCGCCATGAAGACTGGGAGTATCGTCCTCTTGAGTCCAACATTTACCAAGTCAATATTATTGACGGAAGTGTCATTTCATTAACTGATCGTTCAGGGCCAGATTTTGATCCTACAGTTAGCCCTGATGGTAAGAAGATTGCTTATTTTAGTGTTGAAGATAGAAAACTATCTAGCCAAAACCCCAATATTTTTGTTATGAATAGCAAAGGCGAGAAAGCCAAGAATTTAACCCATGGTTTTGATAGACCTTTAGCTAATTTGCAATGGTCGGTTGATGGTAAAGGTGTATATTTTTCTTACGACGACCATGGGCAAAAACGTGTGGCGTATGTTGACTTAAAAGGCAAAATCAAAAAAATTAAAGTCAAATTAGGGGGGCAATCTTTAGGTCGACCTTATACCTCTGGAGATTATCGCGTAGCTGGGAAAAACCAACTGGTTTACACCATGGCTGATACTCAACTCCCCGCAGATTTAGCCAGTATAAAGCTTAAACGAAACAAAAGTTCAAGCGTGAAAATTACACACTTAAATGACGATTTATTTGCCAAGAAGCCTCTAGCGTCAGTTGAACTATTAACCGTAAAATCTAGCGTTGATGAACGTATGATAGAAGCTTGGGTCGCTTTACCTGCTGACTTTGATAAAAGTAAAAAGTACCCTCTGATTTTAGAAATTCATGGCGGCCCCCATGCGGCGTACGGGCCTAACTTTTCCAGTGAAGTGCAGTTAATGGCGGCTAAAGGTTATGTCGTGGTGTGGGCAAATCCAAGAGGAAGTACTTCATATGGTGAAGAGTTTGCTAACTTGATTCATCATGATTACCCTTCATCAGATTATGATGACTTGATGACAGTTGTCGATGGCGTGATAGCTCAAGGCTATATCGATGAAGAACAGCTGTTTGTTACTGGCGGCTCAGGTGGTGGTGTACTTACCGCTTGGATTGTAGGTAAAACCGATCGTTTTCGAGCAGCCGTTGTTGCAAAGCCCGTTATCAATTGGCTTAGTTTTGCGTTAACAGCAGATGGTTATACCTATTATACTAAATATTGGATGCCTGGTTTACCATGGGAGCATGTTGAGCATTTATGGAATCATTCACCATTATCACTGGTTGGTAATGTTAAGACACCTACCATGCTGATTACTGGTGAAGTCGATTATCGTACGCCAATGAGTGAAACTGAGCAATATTATCAAGCATTGAAATTACGTAAAGTTGATACCGCTATGGTGCGTATACCAAAAGCACATCACGGAATTGCAGCAAGACCTAGTAATTTAGTCCAAAAAGTTGGCAATATTATCGCTTGGTTTGATAAATATCGTTTAGCGCAAACAAAAGGCCTTTAATGCTTGTATCACTTGGCTGTTTAATTAGAATCAAAGCTTATCTATAACCTGTTAAGGATTGCTCATGTCATTATCTGCTGAAAAGTTGAATCGCCCTCATTTTAATTGGCAAGATCCATTGCTAATAGAGTCATTACTTTCTGAAGAAGAGCGTATGGTGCGAGATGCTGCGCATCAATATTGTCAAGAAAGGTTGATGCCAAGAGTGCTTATGGCTAACCGAAATGAAACGTTTGACGTTGATATAATGACTGAACTAGGTGAGTTAGGCCTACTCGGCGCAACCATAGAAGAGAAGTATGGTTGCGCAGGTGTGAATTATGTTACTTATGGCTTAGTTGCACGAGAAGTTGAGCGGGTAGATAGCGGTTACCGCAGTGCTATGAGTGTTCAATCATCTTTGGTAATGCATCCAATACATGCTTATGGCAATGAAGCACAAAAAATGAAATATCTACCTAAGTTAGCAACAGGTGAATTCATTGGGTGTTTTGGTTTAACTGAGCCAAATTCCGGCTCAGATCCTGCGAGTATGCTAACCAAGGCCACAGCCGTTGAGGGCGGGTATTCAATCACAGGCTCAAAAATGTGGATCACCAATTCACCTATTGCTGACATATTTATCGTTTGGGCAAAACTTGATGGCATTATTCGAGGCTTTATTTTAGAAAAAGGTATGCAAGGTTTGTCGGCGCCAAAAATTGAAGGGAAATTTTCACTGCGCGCATCCATTACCGGCGAGATAGTTATGGATAACGTTTTTGTACCTGCTGAAAATATGCTGCCAAACGCAAAGGGATTATCAGGTCCTTTTGGCTGTTTAAATAAAGCGCGTTATGGTATTGCCTGGGGAGCATTAGGTGCAGCAGAGTTTTGCTGGCACAGCGCAAGGCAATATACACTTGATAGAGAGCAATTTGGTAAGCCACTTGCCGCAACGCAATTGATCCAAAAGAAGTTAGCGGATATGCAAACGGAGATCAGTACGGGTTTAATGGCTTGTTTGCAGGTAGGTCGACTAATGGATACCGATCAATTAGCACCAGAAGCCATATCATTAATAAAGCGCAATTCATGCGGTAAAGCGTTAGATATAGCCCGCACAGCACGAGATATGCATGGTGGAAATGGTATTAGTGACGAATTTCACATCATACGGCATGTAATGAATCTAGAGGCTGTGAATACTTATGAAGGCACGCATGATGTGCATGCTTTAATATTAGGTAGAGCGCAAACAGGAATACAAGCGTTTTTTTAAAGGAATAAGAGTTAAGGAAATATTCCTTAACTCTACTTTTTGATTAGCTACGTGCAGTTACTTCAAGTAAATGGTAACCAAATTGTGTTTTAACTGGACCTTGAACTTCATTTAATGGCGCAGAAAATACTACTTTATCAAACTCTGGTACCATTTGACCCGGTCCAAAAGTACCTAAATCACCACCTTGGGCTTTTGATGGACAATTAGAGTGTTCTTTTGCAACTTCTGTAAAATCTTTACCCGCTTCAATTTCGGCTTTTAATGCTAAACATTGTTCTTCGGTATCAACCAATAAATGACGCGCTGCAGCTTGAGACATACTTACTTCCTATTAAATAATTGTGTTTTAAAATCTTGCTAACCATAGCTTATCTATTGAATTATTGAAAGTCAGATAGGCAAGATTATTGTCTATTTTGTTCGGGTTAATTGCCTTTTATAATCAATTTTAATAATCTTAAATTTAACTTTTAATTGAATAAAGCGATTGTTGAATATGGAAACTGTATTTAGTCATAAGCTCCCTAATCTTAAACATTTAAGTTATTTATTGGCCTTAGATAAATATCAACATTTTAACAAAGCTGCCCAAGCTTGTTTTGTTAGCCAGTCAACGATGAGTAGTGCAATTTTAAAATTGGAACAACAGCTTTCTTGCCAGTTATTGGAACGTGAGCATAAGAGTTTTATTTTTACTCAGCACGGCAAACAAATCGTGGCTTTAGCTCGCCAATTATTACTCAATGCAAATGAGTTGGTTGCGTATGCTCAGCAACAAAGTGGTAATAATGCTGGTAGTGTTCGTCTTGGTTGTATTCCAACGATTGCCCCTTTTCTACTAACTGATTTAGTCAGGGTAAGTCAAAACAGACTTCCTGAGCTTGAATTGTATTTGCGAGAGGACACGACAGAAAGGCTAATGCAGCAGCTTGCGCAAGGGGATATAGATTGTGCTATTTTGGCTTTACCTGTACCTAATCACGATTTTGCTAGTCGCTCATTAGGTAAGGATGCTTTTTATATTGCAGGTAATGAGCAGCTTGTAGATCAATACATGCTAAAAGATAGCTTTCAATCGCTGGCTGATAAAAGTGTCTTTTTACTCAATCATGAGCACTGCTTAACTGAGCATGCTATCTCAGCTTGTCAGTTAACTGATGGTAATAAAATCAACGATTTTTCAGCTTCAAGTATCGCCACTTTAGTGCAGATGACCGCATTTCATCAAGGGGTTACTTTTTTACCTGAAATGGCCGTTAATAAAGGCTTAGGAAAGTTAGAAGGTTTAAAGGTAATCGCTATTAAGGACAATGTCTATCGAGAAATAGGCATACTTTGGCGTAAAAACAGTATGCGAGCACCAACCTTCAATAGTATCGCTGGTATTGTCAGTGATTTACTTAAGAATGGATAACGTATTAGTAGAAATAAAATTATTAAAATAATTTCAAACTTTTTTATAACTCGCGACTACCTTATAAATAACATGTTAAAAAAATAGTAACAGAACATAGGAATATGTGTGTTTAAACGAAGTGATGATGCATTAATTGCACAGGCATTAGCAGGTAAAAAGTCTGCATGGATAGCGTTAGTTAAGCGTTATGAAAAAAGCATTTTTAATTATGCTTTACGTATGGTGAACAACCATGCTGACGCGATGGACTTGATGCAAGATATATTTATGGCGCTATTTAAGAGTTTGCATACTTTTAGAGCAGAAAGCCCATTTAAGGGATGGTTATTTAAAATAGCCCATTATCGTTGTATTGAGTTTTACCGTAAAAAAAGGCCGATGCAATCTTTAGATGATACTCCAGAGCAATTTGATGAACAGAGCAATGATTGCCCTGAACGAACATTGGTAGAAGAGCAGCAAAGCAGTACCCTTTTGCAGGCAATTCAGCGTTTACCTATCAAGCAAAAACTCGTTGTTGAATTGAAGTTTTTTCAGCAATGCACGTTTGAAGATATTGCTCAGCAATTGGAAATTTCGACTAATACAGCAAAATCGCAGCTTTATAGCGCACTAGATAAATTGAAATTGTATTTACCTGCGAGCTTTCTTGCAACACAAGATATACGAGCAGACGTTGAACAAAGTAGTGAGGTTAATCATGTCTAAAGATGAAATGACACAACAAAGAAAAGCAATGGCAGATATTATTGCTCAACAAGCAAGTACAGAGCAGGAAGTTGAGGTACCAAACTGGCACAGGGCAGAGGCATTTGAGCAAACCTTTGATAATAACTCATCACAGTCAACAGGCTTTTCTTGGTGGCAGCGCCTTGGTTTTGTTTCTGGGCAAGGGCTTGCTGTAACGTCTTTTGCTTGTTCACTAAGTATTATTGCCGTGGTAGGCATGTTTATAAACAGCAATGATAATGTCGACCAGCAAGCGATTGCTGCGTTAGTTAAAGCGCAAGTGGCAGAGCAATTAGATGCTGAAGTAAACAGAAAACTTCGAGAATTTGCTAGTGAACAACAGGTCATTCTTGCTAATTACAAGGCAGAGCTAAGTGCGAGACAAGAGAATGCCAATTTACAACTAGCAGGCTATGTGATTTCGTCGGCGCGTAATGAACGTAAAGAAGATTTTAGTGATTTTGTAAGTTATATCAATGAACAACGTAAAGATGAAAAATTAGCACAGAAACTTAAGTTCCAAGAATTAGAGCAGGCAATAAGTTATCGAAAAGCTAGTTTTGAGACACCAGTTCAAAAACCTTAAATTTGTAGACAGTTAGGAGTAACGAATGAAAAAGTTTATTAAGTGCCAAGGTGCAATACCGTTTAAGGCGACTAAGATATTATCAGCATTGGCAATATCAACAAGTTTGATAACACTCTCTGCAGGAGCTGCAACGAGTGAAAATAGCTATGAAGACTTGTCTAAGCAATTAGATATTATGAATAATATTTTTAAGTCGTCATTAAAGTCACAAGAAAATAAAAAATTGCGTGCTAGCAAAGTTGATAGTCTTTATTTATCTGGTCAAGGGGTTGTTTTCACGGTTACTTCATCCAACTCTTTTTCTTGGGGGCAGGGCTTTGAATTCGTGATGCACGAGCCTGTGGCGCCTGTTGCACCTGTGCCTCCTGCTGGCTCGGATATTGAATTTGAATACTTTAGTGATAATGAAGAAATAATTATTCATATGGAGCAAGCACAAGAACATCAAAGAGAGCAATACCGTGATCTTCGCGAAGAGCAAAGAGATCTAGCTTATGAGTTACGTGATTTAGCGCGCGAAAGTAAAGATTTAGCTTATCAATTGCGCAATGTTGATAAAGCAGAGCAAGCTAAGTTAGCAGTTAAACAAAAGTCACTTAAAGCGCAAAAAGCCGAGTTAGAAAAAGTTCAAGCTAAACTTGCGAAGAAAACTAAGCAAATAAAAGTACAGCAACAACAGCAGACTCAACAAAGACAAAAACAAAGGGCTGATTATAATGCGCTATTATCTACTACATTGATTGAAACATTATGCTCATACGGAAACAGTCTTAAAGCGTTACCTAAAAATGAACATGTAAGTTTAATTATAAAGTCTGCAGGAGATAAAACTGAGTTTAGCGGCTATAAAGATCAAATCTATGTATTTAATAAGAAAGATATTGCTGCTTGTGCAAGTGATGACATAACAACGGCGAAGTTATCTTCTATCGCTAGTAGTTATCAGTTTTAATGGTAGTTATATTAGTGGCTAATATCGAGAGTTAGCCACTTAGTCAATGAGATGTTTATGCGTTTAGTTAGCTTGAGAGCATTTTTTATTTGCAGCTTGAGTAGAAAAATCGTGGTTTCCTATTTCATCATCAGTGTTATCACTGTCATCACTTCGCGTAAAGAACGCAATAAATTGTTGAAGTTTATCATTGAAGATAATTGAAAATTCGAAGAAATAATTTCGCTCACTTACGACTTGTACATCAACAAAAGCAAAGGTATCCATATTGCTATCTAAGTTTAAGCTTATCGGTGCCAACGTTGGTAAAGCACTGCTATAAATTAGGCCAGCGCTGTCTTTGTTATAATCGTACATAACATTATTGTGACTAGTGAGTAACAATGCAGGTTTAATTAAAATAGCATCCGCACGGGCAAAGCTCATGCATAGAGTGAAGGTAAGCACTATGGTGCATACTAGCGCTGTGAACTGTTTCAAAATAACTCTCCTTTGTTTATGCTACTTAAAAAATTAGCTTACCAGATAAATTCTATCATCTTTGGTTACATTTTCACTATAGATGTTTACAAATGTAACTACTAGGTTATTGAGGCAAGTTGTTTGATATTTGCGATAAGGAGTTACTGTTCACTATATGAACGATAATTTAATCGGTTTGGTATAAAAAAGTATTTCAAGTATTCTAACATTTATGTTGAGCAAAGAAAATTTTGCAAAAAAAAACGTCATTTTCATAAAACTATGAAAATGACGTAATAGCAATTGGTCTAACTTAATGGCGGCTGTTATTTTGAAAGTTGCGCTTTTTTATCTAATCTAAATTGATGCAATAATGGCTCAGTATAACCACTTGGCTGTTCTACACCTTTAAACACTAATGCAGAAGCTGCTTTAAAAGCGATACTATCAGTAAAGTTATCACTCATTGCTTGATAGCTTGTATCGTTAGCATTTTGCTCATCAACAATTTTAGCCATTTTCTCTAGGCTTGCTTGTACTTGCTCTTGAGTACAAATGCCATGATGTAACCAATTAGCAATATGCTGACTAGAAATACGTAACGTAGCTCTATCTTCCATCAGGCCAACATCATTAATATCAGGAACTTTCGAACAGCCAATACCTTGATCAATCCATCGCACCACGTAACCTAAAATACCTTGAGCGTTGTTATCTAACTCTGCCGTTATTTCATCAGTAGACCAGTTAGTATTGCTAGCTAAAGGAATGGTTAAAATATCATCTAAACTAGCACTTTCACGTTGCGATAAGGTTTGTTGCAATGCAAACACATCAACACGGTGATAATGCAAGGCATGTAAAGTCGCGGCAGTTGGCGAAGGAACCCAAGCGGTATTTGCTCCAGCCTCTACATGATTAATTTTAGTCGCTATCATATTGGCCATTTGATCAGGAATAGGCCACATACCTTTACCAATTTGCGCTTTTTGACTAAAACCACACGCCAAACCAATATCGACATTATTATTTTCATATGCACCTATCCATGGTGTTAGCTTGATGTCAGCCTTTCGGGCCATTGGGCCAGCTGCCATCGAGGTATGAATTTCATCACCTGTTCTATCTAAAAAGCCTGTATTGATAAATACTACTCGCGCTTTTGCTGCATGAATACAGTTTTTAAGGTTAACACTAGTACGTCTTTCTTCATCCATAATTCCCATCTTGATGGTATTACGAGGTAATGACAATGCATCTTCTACGCGAGCAAATAAGTTATCGGCAAATTTTACTTCTTCAGGGCCATGCATCTTAGGTTTAACAATATAAATAGATGCTTCACTGCTATTACTTAACGCACTGTTGCCTTTAATATCATGTAAAGCAATTAGCGAGGTGATCATTGCATCCATGATCCCTTCTGGAACTTCTCTACCTTGTGAATCGATGATAGCGTTGTTCGTCATTAGGTGGCCGACATTACGAACAAACATCAGGCTTCGACCTTTCAATGTAGCTGTCTCGCCTGACAAAGTTTGGTAATCACGATCATCATTCATCTTACGAGTAAAACTTTGGCCATTTTTATTGATGCTTTGTGTTAGGTTACCTTTCATCAAGCCTAGCCAATTACTATAGGCTAATACTTTATCTTCACCATCAACGGCTGCCACTGAATCTTCGCAATCCATGATGGTGGTTAATGCAGACTCAAGCAACACATCACTGATACCGGCTGCATCTGATTGACCAATGTCACTATTTCTGTCGAATACTATCTCAAGGTGTAAACCATTATGCTTGAAAGCCAAACTACTAGGAGATGTTATGCTGCCATTAAAACCAATAAATGCTTCATTATCTTGTAAGCTAGTTTGCTCACCGTTAGCTAAGCTCACGATTAATTGTTGATCATTAAGGTGGTAAGCAACGACTTGCTGGTGACTAGCATTAGTTAGTGGAATAGCTTGGTCTAAAAAGTCTTTAGCAAAGGCGATAACTTTATTGCCACGAACCGGATTATAACTAGGGCTCTTTTCTGCTCCATCTTCAGTACTAATAACATCGGTACCGTATAAAGCGTCATATAAACTACCCCACCGAGCGTTTACGGCATTTAATGCAAAACGTGCATTCATTATAGGCACAACAAGTTGCGGCCCAGCTATCGTCGCTAATTCAGCATCAACATTTTCTGTACTAATCGTAAAATCATCAACCACGGGGGCTAAATAACCAATATCGGTTAAGAATTGTTTATAGTGATCAAAGTTAAATTTATCGCCAAAATTTTCTTGATGCCATGCATCTATTTGAGATTGTAAATCTTCACGCTTAGCAACTAATTGCGCATTATCACTAGCTAAATCATTAATGAGCTGAGCAAAGCTTTTCCAAAAGTCACTTGAGCTTATACCTGTATCAGGTAGTGCTTGCTGCTCAATGAAATCATATAGATTTTGGTTTATTTGTAAGCCTTCTAATTCAATAACGTTACTCATAATTGCCTCTTTAGCTTTATTTGGTTTATGTACTGGGCTTGTAACTATTCTGAAGGGGAGAATGAAAGTTTACTAAGCTTGTGAGATTTTTCTGTTGTTCATCCTAATAAGATAAACAAAATGTGGCAATATTTCCTTATATATAAGTATTATTCATGTTGTGAATGCTTGTGTTTTTTTTTTTTGTTTTATTTATGATTATTAGGTAAGTAAAGGGATTAGTAATGGGATCAACAAAGGTATTATAAATGCGGTTAATACAGCAGACAGAATTAATGCAACAGAGCTATATGCACCCATGCTTGGATCTTGCCTTGTTAACACTATACTCCCAATAACATGGCTTGCTGCGCCAATCGATAGGCCTGTAGCAATTTTAGAATGGACATTGATTAACTTTAACCAAGCTGGGCCCAGTAGCGCACCAGAAAAACCTGCAATCATAATGGCAAATGGAGTAATTGAGCTATCACCTGATAATTGCTCGGTCAGTGCTATACCAATGGGAGTAGTTACTGACTTTAATGATAAGGCAATCGCTATATCCGTTTGATTAATTAGCATCATAGTTAAAGAAAAGCTAATTATAATGCCAATAATTATGCCTAGGGTTAACAGTAAAATAAGTGGCTGCCAATGTCGCTTTATGCTTTGTAATTGTTGGTATAAAGGGAAACCCAAAGCAACAGTTGCCGGCTCTAATAGCGCATGAAATATGTGTGTTGATTTTCGAAATTCTTGGTAGTCTATCTGTTGATAAATAAGAAAAGGAACTAAAAATAAAAGAGAAATTAGTAATGGGTTAAGCCAAATAAATTGCCATTTTTGTTGTAACCAAGCGACACTTTGATAAATAAGCAATGTCAGTAATGATAAGCTTAATGTACTGATAATATTAGTATAGGTAAGTAATGGCAGATCAATCCCGTCGATAAACATAGCTAATTATTATCTTGTGTGGGTGAATTTAAATATCGATCTGCAAACACACCAACAAACGATAGTAATATAAAAGTTGCTAAGATGATTGAAAGTACGATGGCAAAGCCATGTTGCTTTATTAAATCAAAATGATTAATGACACCAACAGCGGATGGCACAAAACAAATACCCATGTGCTTAATTATCCAGTAATTGGCTTTACTAATTTTTTGGGCATTTAACCAACCTAATTGCAGTAATAAGCAATATAAGATCATACCGTATAAACTAGCTGGCAAACCTGATAAGTAAAAATTAACAAGTTTGCCTATCCCTAAACACAAGCCTATTGATATGAGGGTGTAAAGAAAGTTTTTCATAAGTTGGCAATTAGCACCTACTCATTGGACTTTACTTGTCTTGCCGCTTCTATAACTAGCTGTCTAAACCAAACATGACTGGCATCATGATGTAATAGAGGACTCCATATCATTTTCAATTCCATATCTGGGATCTCAAAAGGCGGTTTAACAATAATATAGTTAGGATCATTCTTGTGAAGTAGCGCAGCTTTTGTGGGTAAAGTGGCGATTAAATTATCTTCAAACGCTAATTGCATAGCCACATGATAGTTACGTGTAAAAACTTTAATGTCACGCTTTTTACCTAACCGGGCTAGAGACTCATCGACCCAACCAAGCTTTTGTATGTCACCTGGGTTCATTCCAATACCGACACCAAAACCTGTTTTTGACACCCATACATGCTTCGCAGCTAAATAAGAATTCAAGTTAAATTTACTAACCACTGGGTTCTCTGCACTTAGCAGGCAGGAAAAAGAGTCTCGCCAAATTGATTTTTGATGAAAAGATTGTGGTAACTCTTCGAAACGGTTGATGGCCATATCAATCTTGCCTGCTTCCACATCATGAAAGGTGACATCACTTGGCGTCATGATATCAATAGTGATGTTAGGTGCTACTCTATTTAATAGTTTTAGTAACTTTGGAAGTAGAGTGGAAGCCGCATAGTCACTGGCCATAATGCGAAAAACACGTGTGCTACTTTTCTCGTTAAATTCTTCTTCCCCTTGTAAAGCTTCTTCTAACTCAAGCAATATTTTTCTGATGCTTGGAGCTAATGTTCTTGCTCTTTCTGTAGGAACCATACCGTCAGAGGTGCGTACTAAAATAGGGTCGTTAAATAATGTTCTTAAACGTTTTAGACCATTACTCATTGCAGGCTGGGTAATGTTTAATTGACTAGCAGCTCTAGTAACATTCTTCTCTCTAAGTAGAACATCTAAATAAATAAGTAGGTTTAAGTCGATCTTTGAAATATTCATAATTTTAATGGCTCTTCAATAAAACATAATTTAAATATATATAAGCTAAATTTGTAGGATGTTCAATGGTTTTCCAATTAGCTTTTAGTATTAATTTATTTATTATTAGTCGTTAAATATCCTAACTCCTTGTTATAGATAGGGAAGTGTATTTCTGTATTAGAGTTTTAACTCAGGTATTTTCTATGTGAATACTGATAATGTTAATTATATATTTCATAAATGTTTATCTATTGGTTTATTCTTTTTGTTGTTCGGTGTGACAACTTACTAAGTTACTTACACCTATATTTAAAATACAGCAGCGAGATTAATGCTAAATAAGACCCATTGGAGAATGACATGTCTAATTATCAAAGTGCAATTGAAGCAGTAAAAGCAATTAAAGCAAAAGCAGGTAGTTCTTGGGATGCAATAAACCCTGAGTCAATCGCCCGTATGCGTGCTCAGAATAAATTTAAAACTGGTTTAGAAATTGCCCAGTACACTGCAGATATTATGAATGCAGATATGGCAGCATTCGATGCAGATAAAACTAAATACACACAGTCTCTAGGTTGTTGGCATGGTTTTGTTGGTCAACAAAAAATGATTTCAATTAAGAAACATTTTGATGGGCAAACCGATCGTCGTTACTTATATCTTTCGGGTTGGATGGTTGCCGCATTGCGCAGTGAATTCGGTCCTCTTCCAGATCAATCTATGCATGAAAAAACGTCTGTAGCTTCTTTGGTTGAAGAGCTTTATACATTCTTACGTCAAGCTGATGCACGTGAGTTAGGTGGTCTTTTTCGTGAACTAGATGCTGCCGATGAAGCCGATAAAGCTGCAATCCAAGATAAAATTGATAACCATGTAACACACGTTGTGCCAATTATTGCCGATATTGATGCAGGTTTCGGTAATGCTGAAGCGACATACCTAATGGCTAAGCAAATGATTGAAGCGGGTGCTTGTGCCCTTCAAATTGAAAACCAAGTTGCTGATGAAAAACAGTGTGGACATCAAGACGGTAAAGTAACTGTTCCTCATGCTGATTTCCATTCTAAGATCCGTGCATTACGTCATGCCTTCCTTGAACTAGGCATTGACAACGGACTTATTGTTGCACGTACTGATTCAGAAGGTGCAGGCCTTACTAAAGAAATAGCCGTTGTTAAAGAGCCAGGCGATTCTGGCGATATCTATAACTCATACTTAGACGTTGAAGAGATTGACGTAACTGACATGCAAGAAGGTGATGTTTGCTTTAACCGTGACGGAAAGCTAGTTCGTCCTAAGCGTTTACCATCAGGTTTATATCAATTCCGTGCAGGAACTGGTCATGAGCGTTGTGTATTTGACTGTATCGGCGCACTTAATGCTGGTGCTGATTTACTGTGGATAGAAACGGCAGTGCCAACCGTACACGAAATCAAAGGGATGATGGATGATGTTCGTAAAGTTCACCCAGATGCGAAGCTTGTATATAACAATTCACCTTCGTTCAACTGGACATTAAACTTCCGTCAGCAAACCTATGATGCAATGGTTGAAGCAGGCGAAGATGTATCTGCATATGTTCGTGCTGATTTAATGAATGCCGAGTATGATGAAACTGAATTGTCTGCTATTGCTGATGAGCGTACTCGTACTTTCCAAGCTGACACTGCCCGTGAAGCGAATGTTTTCCATCACTTGATTACGCTACCGACTTATCATACAACGGCCTTGTCTGTAGATAATCTTGCTAAAGAATACTTTGGTGATGCAGCTATGCTTGGTTATGTTAAAGGTGTACAACGTAAGGAAATCCGTCAAGGTATTGCCTGTGTTAAACATCAAAACATGTCAGGATCAGACATGGGTGATGATCATAAAGAATACTTTGCTGGCGAAAATGCCTTAAAAGCTGGTGGCGCTAAAAACACTTCTAACCAATTCAGTTAAGAGTGGCGTTAAAAGTAAACTCTACCTCTATAGTAGAGTTAGAGTTTGCTAACTAAATACAAAAAAGGCTGATACTTAAAATAGTATCAGCCTTTTTTTATCGAATCAGCGTTAATTAAAAAGTATAAATTAACGTCATTGAAGTTTCGGTATTGGTATTTTCATATTCTGGTTCAACTTCAGTATCGTAATCAACACGGATAGCAAACTTAAGTTGCAATGAATCGATTAAAGAAGCTGTTACTGACGTTTCTGATTTATATACACTGTTTTCGCCAGACTGTGTCGCTTGTTTAGCAACAAGGTATTGCTTAAATTCAACATGTTCATTTAACTGATGTTGATAAAGCATTTGCGCTTGTATAATAAAGTTAGTGCTACTTGATGAATCTTCTGTTTCAGAAGCACGCGTAACGTCATATTTTACACCAGGACCCACATCAGCAAATAATGAAGATGTTTCAGTTTCATACCAGTGACGACCCCAACCCGCAGAAAATGAACTTTGTGACTCAAAGCCACTGAATTTATCTTGCTCATAAGCTAGGTTACCGTAAAGATAGTTTTTACCCGCACCGCCAATACTGTAGTTAGTTTGTCCGATGATATCCCATTTGTTATCTTTGGTTACAAACTCGTCTTCGCCAGTCTCTGCATTTTCTTCTTCGAGTTTTTTAGCGAGAATGTTAAAGGCAACAACAGAACGCCATTTATCTTTTTCATGCTTAATATTGAAGCCAGCTTTTAAATCACCACTCTTGGTGTTACCAGTTTTAAATAAAAATCCAAGTTCGGCTGATGCAGTAAATGCTGATTTTTCAGCTTCTTCGCTCGGTGCTTCTTCAGCAACTGTGGCGAATGAAGCTAGCGGTAGCAAGCATAAAGATGCTAACGTTAGTTTACGGTCCATGATTTTCCCTTGTTATGATAGAGGTATAATATTATTAAAAACTAAGGGATTATAACAAGTGTAAAATTAATGTTAAATATGAAAAGCATCTAATGTGAGATTAGAAGCTATATACTAACGTTACAGCTGTTTGTGTATCCATGTTTTTTTGTTCTTCTTCTACTTCGGTATTGTAATCCACCGTGAAGGTGAACTTAAGTTGTAAAGTCGAAATTAATTTAGTGGTAATACTAGTTTCGGCTTTATAAATACTATTATCAGCGCTTTTAACTGAGTGCTTAGCGCTTACAAATTGTTTGAATTCTACATGCTCACCAAGCTTTCTAATATAAAGTGCTTGTGCTTGCACAATCCATGAGTCTTCAGTTTTTCCAATTTCAGTGTCTGTTGATTTAAATAAATCACGTTTATAACCTGGGCCAATATCGGCCCAAAGTGAAGCTTCTTCACTCTTAAACCAATTTCTACCCCAGCCAGTAGAGATTGAGCTTTGATTGACAAAACTATTAAATTCGCTGTCTTCATACCAGATATTACCGTAAACATAGTTCTTTTCACCGGTACCTAGGCTGTAGTTAGTTTGCGAAGTCACTGTCCATTTTTGATCGGTAGTTTCAAAATGGCTGTCGCCATTTTCATCTTCAACATCCGCCCTTTTAATTAATAAATCAAGGTTCAGTAAACTTGTCCATAAGCCATGTTGAAAGCGTAAATCAATGCCACCTTTTAAATCGCCACTGTTGGTATTACCTGTTTTATAAAGTAAGCCAAGTTCGGCAGAGCCTGCTAGCATTGGCGCTAAAATATCATCTTCAGATTCTTCTGCTTGTTTTAAGCTTGATAGCACGTCAGCGGCAGATGCTTCACTGCTATAATGTTTTTCATTTGTCTGAGTATGATTTTTCTCGTCTTGAGAGTTACTTCCCTGTGCATAAGCGTTAACAGACAAAAGAAAAAATGAAGTAAAAGTTAAATGGCGGATCATTTTTTTCTCTTATTATGGCACAAAATAATTTATATAAGGCTGAATTCCTTAAGGAATTCCTTATGTTGTCAGATTATTATTTGGATTTAAAAGCAAGTGTACAAGCGAGGTGTAACAGGGCTATTGGTAAATCACAATATTATAAAAGGGACATTATAATGAAGTTGTGCATATTTAAAAGAGCTAGAAGGGAGGATCGGCAAAAATATTTGCCGTTTATACACTGTCATTTTATCTCCATTAATTCTGTGATGAAGTAATGTCAGTGTATAAACTTAGCAGTTTTAGTTATTTGATTAATGCGGTTAATTTACCGGCTTGATAATGATCAAACATGGTATCTAGACTTATAGGTTTGATTTTACTCGCATTACCGACTGTATTAAAAGCTTCGTAACGGGCTTTACAAATGTCATACATGGCCGTGGTAGAAACTTTCAAAAACTTACGAGGATCAAATTCGCTAGGGTTTTGAGCTAAAAATCGGCGTATTGCGCCAGTCGCTGCAAGTCGCAAGTCAGTATCTATATTGACTTTTCTAACACCGTTTTTAATACCTTCTTGAATTTGCTCAACAGGAACTCCGTAGGTTTCAGGAATGTTTCCACCAAACTCATTAATCACTTTAAGCCACTCTTGAGGTACAGATGAAGAGCCGTGCATGACTAAATGTGTATTGGGGATTCGACTATGAATCGCTTTAATTCGATCAATCGCTAAGATATCCCCCGTAGGAGGACGAGTAAATTTATAAGCACCATGAGAAGTTCCACAAGCTATGGCTAATGCATCTACTTGAGTTTTGTTAACAAAATCAGCTGCCTCCTCAGGATCCGTTAGCATTTGCTCTTTAGTTAATATACCTTCAGCACCAATGCCATCCTCTTCGCCGGCCATCCCTGTTTCTAATGAGCCTAAACAACCTAATTCCCCTTCAACAGATACGCCACATGCATGAGCCATTTCAACTGTGCGCTTACTTACGTCAACGTTATATTCATAACTGCTAGGCGTTTTACCATCTTCTCCCAATGAACCATCCATCATGACCGATGAAAAGCCTAATTGAATTGAGCGTTGGCATACGCTAGGTGAAGTACCATGATCTTGATGCATTACCACGGGGATATGAGGAAATTCTTCAATAGCGGCTAAAATTAGATGACGTAAAAAAGGAGCGCCAGCATAACTTCTTGCACCTGCTGAAGCTTGCATTATTACAGGGCTGTCAGTGTCATTTGCTGCGAGCATGATAGCGCGCACTTGCTCTAAGTTATTTACATTAAATGCAGGTATGCCGTATTCAAACTCAGCTGCATGATCAAGCATTTGACGCATTGATATTAAAGCCATTGATTACTCCTAAAATTAGCCGATTAATATTTGTGGGTAAGTATGTAAACTTACGAGGTGTATAACGGGTATTGTAGCAGTTATTTATCCGTTCAGGCACTTAAAGTTGTTCTTTTAACAGTCTTAGGAAGAAAATATGTTTTTTGTACGAAACTTACAAAAAAACCTCGATAAAACGGGCTGTTTTATCGAGGTTTTTGTAATTATGACTGAAAGTTAACCACACGAATTAACATGGTGTTACTTCTATAAAAAGCATTAACCGGTATTAGGTTTTTGAAGCGTTATATATGCTCTCAATAGCTGTGTCTAATGTGGTGGTAAAGTCATTGTCAGATTGTTTATCACTAAGACCTTCTGTTAATGCTCTTGAGAAACTGGCTATCATGCCATGGTTGGCTTCAATCTTTTTATTTGCTAGTTCTCTATTGTAACCACCTGAAAGAGCAACAACTTTTAGAATGTTTTTATGATTAATACATTCAGAATAAAAATTATCTGTTTCAGGTAAAGTTAATTTTAGCATGACTTGTTGATCGCTTGGCAGTTGCGATAAAGCATTGAGTAATGCTGTTTTAAGTAACGCTTCTGCTGCTGACTTTTCCACACTATTTATATCAATTTCAGGCTCAATAATAGGGACTAAACCTTTGGCTAAGATTTGCTTAGCGACTTCAAATTGCTGACTAACAATATCATTTATACCTTGTTGGTTAGCTAATTTGATTACAGAGCGCATTTTGGTACCAAACACACCTTGAGAAACAGCTTTATCTAAAAGGGAATCTAAATTAGGAATGTCCTTCATTAACTGTACACCGTTGACTTCATCATTAAGGCCTTTATCGACTTTAAGAAATGGTACAACTTGCTTTTCTTGCCATAAATATTGTGCAGCAGATTTACCGACAAACTCTCTGTCTAAGGTATTCTCAAATAAGATAGCACCTAATATGCGTTCACCTGTAAATGCGGAATTGGTGACGATACGGGTTCTCATTTGATGAACTAAATCATACATTTGCTCATCAGTTTTAAATTCGTTTTGGCTAATTCCATATAATCCAAGGGCTTTTGGTGTACTACCACCACTTTGATCAAGGGCTGCAATAAATCCGTTTTGTGTAGCTACTTTGTTTAACATGGAGGCTATAGCTGCAGAGTTTGTAGACATGTTCATCTCCTTTAGGTTGAACCTTTGAAAGTTCATGAGTTTGGGTACGTTAAGTTACTCATAATTATGAGTATAATATTATTTTTATGTATTATTATAAGCCTAGCAAAATATAACTATATTGTTATTTTATTTACTAGGCCGTGTTCTGTAGCTACTGTGGTTAGCTATTTGCTCTTTGTTCTAAAATTTCAACAGCAGGTAACTTTTTACCTTCTAAAAACTCAAGGAAAGCACCACCACCAGTTGAGATATAAGATACTTTATCTTTTATGTCGTATTTATCAACAGCAGCCAATGTGTCACCACCACCAGCAATCGAAAATGCATTACTTTCGGCAATGGCATGAGAGATTACCTCGGTACCTTTTGCAAAAGCATCTATCTCAAAAACGCCAACCGGTCCATTCCATAAAATAGTACCGGCAGTTTTGATTATTTCAGCAACTTTAGCAGCTGTTTGAGGGCCGTAATCAATGATATCGTCTTGTGCATCTACATCTGAAGCTGCTTTGATATTTGTCGCAGAATCATGCTTCCAATCACTGAACCCATCACGAGTAACCGTTACATCGTCAGCAAAAATGACTTGTGTTTCTTTGCGAAGTCGTTGAGCTTCAGGAATTAAATCTTTTTCGTATAAAGAGTTACCTACTTCATTGCCTGCTGAAGCAACAAAAGTATTTGAAATACCACCACCAACAACAAGTGTGTCAGCAATTTTAGATAATGAATCTAACACGGTTAATTTTGTTGAGACTTTTGAACCACCGACAATAGCGACTAAAGGTCTAGCTGGGTTGTCTAGTGCTTTTGCTAACGCGTTAAGCTCACTAATTAATAATGGTCCTGCACAAGCGGTAGGTGCATATTTCGCAACGCCATGGGTGCTTGCTTGAGCGCGATGAGCAGTGCCAAAAGCATCCATAACAAAAACATCACAAAGATTGGCAAGTTGTTTCGCTAGTCCGTCATCATTGCTCTTTTCACCATTATTAAATCGTACATTTTCAAGAACGATTAGTTCGCCAGAAGCGACTTCAACACCCGAAAGATAATCTGAAACCAAACGAACAGGGTAATTTATAGCTGCGGCTAAGTAATCTGCAACAGGCTGAAGAGAGTACTTCTCGTTGTATTCACCTTCTGTTGGGCGACCAAGGTGAGACATTACCATTACTTTTGCACCAGCTTCTAGTGCTTGTTTAATGGTAGGTAAAGCTGCTTGTAATCGAGCATCTGAGGTTATTTTTCCATCTTGAACAGGTACGTTTAAATCTTCACGTATTAAAACGCGTTTATTAGCTAAATCGACATTAGCCATATTGATAATTGTCATGTTTGACTCCACATAAATTTACGATTTGATATTGATTAATCTTTTTCTAAACAGTCGGTGGTTTTTAATGAAAACTCTGCCAGTAAGTCATGAATAAAGCGGTTCAATTCCCCTGCCATTAACGCGAAATCAGCATCTAGTTTAGCTACAACATCATCGCTATCAATATCTTCATTTTGATCTTGTATGACATCGAAGAATTTGATGCGTTTAACCGATAGGTCATCACATAACATGAAAGAAAGTGACTCGTCCCATTCGAGGGCAACTTTCACCATATATTTATCAGCATCCAAATGTGATTTGATCTCTTCGCTTTCTAAATCTTGATTTTTAACTCTGATAACTGCGCCATCATCACCTAAAGCATTAAATTCTGCTTCCATACCAAGCTGAAATTTACCACCTAAATCTTTCTTAACTAACCAGTCAGTCATAGTTTCATCAGCTTGTACATCTGGCTCTAAACTTGTTACCGGTAAGGTGCCTAATACTTTACGAAGCAAGGCTAATAAATCTTCTGCTTTACCGCGAGCACTGGCGTTAATAACAATAATATTATCTTTTGGGCTAATGTAAGCGTGGGTATCTGAAATACGTGAAAAAGCACGAGGTAATAATTCAAAAATAATGTCTTCTTTGAACTGTTCTTTTTCTTTTTTAGTGGCGCCACGGCCTTGCTCTTGCTCAAGTAAATTAACTTTTTCTTCAACCATGTCTTTAATAACAGGAGCAGGTAAAATTTTCTCTTCTTTTCGTGCACAGATTAAAAAACTACCGTTAGCACTATGAATACATGATTGACCATGCTTACCTAAAGCGTTTACCCAACCAAAGTGAGCAAGCTCTGTAGAGCCACAAGGAGTGAATAGATGCTCTGATAAGTGTTTTTCTAAATCTTGCTCTGTGTGTTCAAATGGGCGAGTAAAAGCGAAAAAATACAGGTTCTTAAACCACATAAATTGGATCCTAGGCTAGAGGTATTATGAAGGTTGGCATAATACTCATTTTTAAAAGCAGCCATATTACCTGAAAACAATTGTTGAAAATAGTACTGAAAAAAAACAAACCAACAAAGAAATTTAACTACGCATATCTGGAATGATAATATGGTAGCTTAATCCTTGCTCTTCAATGCTTTTTGCCTCAATGGTGCCATTGAGAGTATCGACAACTAAATTACTAACAATGTGAGTGCCTAGCCCAGTACCACCAATATCTGCCTTAGTGGTGTAAAAGGGGTCAAATAACTTTTCTAAGCCTTCCTTTGAAAGTCCATGGCCATTATCTTGAAATTCTAAGTGAAGTTTATGTTGAGAAAAACTGACTCTGATATCAATTTCACCGCGGTTGATATGTTCAAAACCATGAATGATTGAATTAATCACTAAGTTGATAATAATTTGCGCGATGGCTCCTGGATGAGAATATATTTCAATGTTTTCGTCACAATGTACTTTAATACAATGATTGGTTTGTTTTAATTTAGGGTGCAATGACTGGATTATCTCATCGATATATTTAGCAATGTTAATCAATCGTATTTTATCACTGGTTTGATCTACAGCTACATGCTTAAAACTGGTGATTAATTCAGAGGCTCTTTGCAAATTGGTCGTTAATAGCTCAGTACTTTGGTAGGCGTTATTAATAAACTTTTCTATTGTTTGTCTGGAGATTTTTTTCTGATTAATACTTTGCTGTATTTGCTCAATGGTATCTAAAAGATAGCTAGCAGAGGTTATGCTAATGCCGATGGGCGTATTAATTTCATGAGAAACCTCTGCCGATAACATACCCAAAGAAGCCATTTTCTCTGCTTCTAGTAGACGCTCTTTCGCTTTATTTAATTCAGTTATAGAACTTTTTAATTCTTTATTCGTGGTTAATAGTGTTTGTTCAGTTTTACTACGGCGAATATTTTCATCTTTGAGGGTTTGCTGTTGACTCAATAATTTTTGTTGCTGTACTTCCATTTTCAACATGGTATTACTGAGTGAAGAGGTCTTTTTGGCAACCTCCTGTTCTAACTGGATATTTTGTTCATCTAACTGTTCATTAGCAAGATTTGTTTCCTGTTGAGAAAGAGCAAGCTTATCTTTAAAGTCAATCAATTCATCGATGAGGTTGTTATAAGCATCTTCTAGGATATTGAGTTCATTTTTCTCGTAATTCATCGAATGAAGCTTTGAAGCTTCAGGATCGTCTAAATCTACCTGATTAATTTGTTCTGTTAATTCTTGTAGAGGTGAAGTAAGTAATGTATTGAAAGCTATAGTGAATAAGAAAACTAAAAAGGCTGTTTTAACAATTGCATTGCCAATAAGAAAATAAATACCAACTTTAATACGACTAAAAATAACAGCGTTGCTAGATAGTAAGGTTACTCTACCGACGGATGTGGTTCTCCCTGAGAATTCGAATATTAATGGAAATGAATGCCCGAATAAACCTTCGGTTATTGAGCTTATGCCTTGTGCGCCATCATCTATATGATCTTCATTGTCAATTTTCAACTTCTCTGGAGAGATCACCTCGCCGAGTTGGGTAATGATATTGTTTGCTTCATCGGTAACTGTAATGCCTTTGATCATGGGAATAGCAACTAAACCCTCTGAAATATCAATGGCCTGTTGAGTATTTAATTCCCATACTGCGCGAGTTAAGCTACCACTAATAGTTTTTTCTAAGGTCAATAATTCGCTATTAATATGGTTTTTTGTATTAAAATACTCGGCAACAATTTGAATACCAGTAACACTCACCGTCAATATAAAATAAAAGGAGAGTACTCTAGTTAACAGTTTTCGAGAAATGCTAGTAATTTTCATAGAACAACTTTAATAGGCTTAAGTTCTGTTTATCAAGCTTGGTATCGTTAATATAGATTTTAGCTACTTTTCCAGAAGGTATAAACTATTTTGCTCAATTAATTATTTTTAACAAACTCAGCCGAGTTTATTACTTATAATCATGAGGTAAGTAATTACACTTAGTCACAATTATGTAATGCTTTTGTCATATAAGTGTAATTTTTTGTATAGTGTCATATTTATGTAATATACCGGTAATATTATAGCCGCCATCAATTAGCTTGCTTGATTTTAATCTAGTGAGTTATACAAATTTTTAAAATATAACTTAACGAGAATTAAGGTACAGATATGAAACTAGTAAAGTCTTCAATAGCATTAGCGACTTGTTCAGCGTTATCTTTGTCAGCAATGGCTGCTGATAAAAACAGTAGCGTTTTAGATGATGCAGTAAATTTTTATGGTAAATTAAACCTCAATATCCAATCAACGAAAGAAGATGGCGAGACATCAAACGAGCTAAAAAGTAATGCATCACGCGTAGGTGTTAAAGGTAAATACGAGCTAGATACTAGCTATGATTTGACTGCCATTTATCAACTTGAGTGGCAAGTTAATGTGAATGACTCAGATAAAGAAAATTTAACAGCACGTAACCAGTGGGTTGGTCTACAAGGTGGTTTTGGTGAAGTGACCATTGGTCGAGCTGATACCACATTGAAAGTATCGCAAGGAAAATTCGATTTATTCAACGATTATGAAGGCGATATTAAGCATTTATTTATTGGTGAAAATCGTGTTACTGATTCATTAACTTATAAATCACCAAGCTTTAACAACTTTAAATTTTTAGCCAGTTATATTCTTTCTGGAGATGATGATTATAGTGACCCGTTTTCAGTTGGCGTACAATTTGGTGATGGTAGCTTAAAGAAAACTGATTTTTTTGTATCACTATCTCATGATCAAAATATGCAAGGGGATAATGACAATGGAACTTATGAAACAACTCGCTTAGTCGGTATGTATCAGTTTGGTGATTTACGTTTAGGCGCAATTTTAACTGAAAGTGAAATTAATGAAGTTTCTGACCCTTCAAACAGTGATTTAGTGGGTAAAAGTGAAAATGGTTATGCGGTAAATGCTTCTTATAAAATAGGTAAAGCATTAGCTAAAGTACAATATCAAGAGTTTGCTGGTGCTGGCGCTATCAACGTAGGTGTTGACTATAAGTTAGGTAAAAATACTAAAGTATTTGCTTGGTATACTGACCGAGAAGGCTTGGACTTTGAAGGACAAACAATAAAAGAAGCAGATGAAGGACGTTACTTTGCTATCGGTATGGAACAAAAATTCTAACCTTATGTAATAGCATATAAAGTTATTATTAAAACCGATATTAGCTTTGCTTTTATCGGTTTTTTTTTAAACATTTTTTTAGTCTTGTCACAAAAATGTCATGATTGTTGTGCACAATACACTACTATTAATTACATGACGTAATTTTATAAATTTTACAGGTGTTTGGATGAGTGGATACATTTTAGTTGTTGAAGATGAAACCCCAATCAGGGAAATGATCACTTTTGTGTTAGAGCAAAATGGCTTTAACTCGGTTGAGGCTTGCGATATTAAACAAGCAAAAGATAACATTGTTGAGCCATACCCTGACTTGATCTTACTTGATTGGATGTTACCCGGCGGAACAGGTGTAAAGCTTGCTCAGTCCTTAAAACAAAATGAATTTACCCGTAATATCCCAATCATTATGTTAACTGCTCGCGCAGATGAAGATGACAAGGTAAAAGGTTTGGATGCAGGCGTTGATGATTATGTGACTAAACCTTTTTCTCCCAAAGAGTTGATAGCTCGAATTAAAGCGGTAATACGTCGAGTATCACCGACATTATTGGCAGAGAAGGTGGAATTTCATGGCTTGAAATTAGATCCGGTTTCTCATCATGTCACCATTAACAATCAAGCACTAGATCTTGGCCCAACTGAATTCAGGTTATTGCACTTTTTTATGACTCATACAGAGCGCGTATATTCAAGAGAGCAGCTACTTGATAATGTTTGGGGCACAAATGTTTATGTTGAAGATAGAACGGTAGATGTTCACATCAGACGCTTACGTAAAGCGATATCAGGTGAGGGGCACGAAGAGTTTATTCAAACTGTACGTGGTGCAGGTTATCGCTTCTCAGGTAAAGTTAAAGCACATAACTAACTACTCCTTTTAGTTTTAATCCTTAAACATTGAAATCAATAATGTGAATACCGATATGCTAATTCATGAAAACTCAGACCAAGGCATAACTTTGGCTCAAACACCAGTCAGCAGCAATCAGGATAAGCAGGACTTTCGCTTTCATTCAGGCATTGAATCTTTGCCTGATGCGGCGTTGGTTTTATCACCAGAGCTAACAATTTTAGCAGGTAATAAAAAAGCGCAGCGTTTACTTGGTGTCAGGTTTCCTGAAAATGTCGGTCAGCACATTACTGAGGTATTAACAGCATCAGAGTTTTCTGATTACCTTCAACAAGATAATTTTGATACGCCTCTATCAGTGGTTTCACCATTAAATGATGAGTTGCAATTAGAAATCTCAGTGATGGCATTTGGCAGTGAGCGCGTAATATTAATGGCTCGGGCTATTGCGAAATATCACAGATTAAAGCGTATGCGTAGAGAATTTGTAGCGAATGTTTCCCATGAATTGAAAACGCCACTCACCGTAGTACGTGGCTATGTGGAAATGATTCAAGAGACTGAACATGCATTAGATCCCCATTGGCAAAAAGTATTTGGCACGATTGAAGGTCAAGTCAGTAGAATGGAGCGCTTAATTGAGCAATTGTTAAGTTTATCTAAAGTTGAAAATAATCGTGATGATATCGACATGGATCAAGTTGATATGCCATTCTTGGTTAAAAATTTAGTTGAAGATGCAAAGTGGCTTAATCAAGAAAAAAATCATGAAATTCGAGCGAATATTTCCTCTGATTTTGGTGTTTACGGTATTGAAACCGAGCTTAAAAGTGCCTGTGCTAATTTAATTTCAAATGCTATTGCTTACACTCCGGCCAATGGTCTTATTGAAGTTAGCTGGCAACGGAATGGCGATAAAATGGTCTTCAGTGTTAAAGACAATGGCGGTGGTATTAAAGCTGAACATGTTAATCGTTTAACTGAGCGTTTTTACCGCATAGACAAGTCACGCTCTCGTGATACTGGTGGCTCAGGTTTAGGCTTAGCTATCGTAAAACATGTGTTACTACATCATAAAGCTGAGTTGGTAATTACCAGTGAGTGGGGTAGTGGCTGTGAATTCTCAATCTATTTTGATGAGGAAATTGCTTTATAATTTCCTCCATCAGAAAACTTGTGTTATCGAGTAATATCAACCATTAAATCATCTGCGATATGTTCAAGTGCAGAAACCAGCTCATCTAAGTCAGATTCATTCATGGCAATCTGTACTTTGGCATTAAACATTAATTGTCCGGTATGTGGAGCACTTGCTTGAGAGCTAACGAGTTTAATTAAATTACCTCCCTGTTGGTGGATCACCGATGAAATTTCTTGGATGATTCCTGATCTATCGTTTGCGGTTAATTCTAAGACTAAGCTAGTATTTATACTTGAGGTATCTTGCTCTGCTACTTCAACTTGGCAATTAAGACCTGAGATTGTTTTTAAATCGCTAATTAACGCTTGGCAATGACTTTCATCAACAGCAACTTCAATAACACCGGCAAAAAAACCAGATAAATGGTGCAAGCTACTGACTTGCCAGTTTCCGTGATGGCTACTGATTATTTTAGATAATGAGTCAACAAGGCCTGTTTTATCTGGGCCAATACAAGAGATAACAAGGTGGTTCATAATACTTCCTATACGTGTGTGGAGAGGGGGCGAAAATCAAGCAAGTCTGGAAAGTTGACTAAGCTCTTTATTTAGTTGATCGCTATCACCTAGGTTTAATTCAACTAAGCGGCGAAGGTGGGTAACACTATCAATATCAATGGCGTTACATTGTAGGCCTGTTTCATCTTCATGCTCATGTACTACAGCAATATGCATGCTTACTTCTGATTCACCATCAGATAAGAAAAAACTTAACGTGCCAAACTTACCTTTTAAAGCATGTTCACTTTCTACGGCAGTAATTAATGCTCCATTGAGCGATATGTCATGGATAGATACCGGATAAGTATCTTCTTCAACAGTTAGCTCTGCCTTTATTGAAAATAAAATACGGGTAAATTGTCGTCTGTTTTCTATCAAAATATGCCCATCGAAGTTAATCATTGATAAAACATATTCTTAGCATAGACGGGTTTTTAACTAATTGGTACCCAAAAGGCTGTTAAAAATAGTAATAATTAACAGCCTGTAATGCTTGGTTAGTTAGCCTATTTTTTTGTATTTTATGCGGTGTGGCTCAATAGCGGCCGCACCTAAGGTTTTCTTCATCCACGCTTCATATTCAGTGAAGTTACCTTCGAAGAAATTAACTTTCCCTTCATCACGATAATCTATTATGTGAGTAGCGATGCGATCTAAAAACCAACGGTCATGAGAAATAACCATGGCACAGCCTGGGAACTCAAGAATAGCTTCTTCAAGAGCACGTAATGTTTCAATATCTAAATCATTGGTAGGCTCATCGAGTAAAAGTACATTGCCACCGGTTTTCACTAACTTAGCTAAGTGTACGCGGTTGCGCTCACCACCAGATAATTGACCAATAACTTTTTGCTGGTCATTACCCTTAAAGTTAAAACGGCTTACGTATGCACGCGCCGGAATTTCATAAGTACCAATTTGAATGATCTCACTACCTTCTGAAATTTCTTGATAAACCGTTTTTGAATCATCCATGTCGTCACGGAACTGATCAACACTAGCAAGTTGTACTGTATCGCCAACTGATACTGAGCCTGAATCTGCGGTTTCTGCGCCGGTAAGCATTTTAAACAAGGTTGATTTACCAGCACCGTTAGCGCCAATAATACCAACAATCGCTCCTTTAGGTATGCTGAAGCTCAAATCATCGATCAATACACGATCGCCATAAGATTTAGTTAAATTCTCAACATCAATAACTTTGTCACCTAAGCGTGGCCCTGGCGGAATGTATAATTCGTTAGTTTCATTACGCTTTTGATTTTCATTACTTGATAACTCTTCAAAACGAGCCATACGTGCTTTACTTTTCGCTTGACGGCCTTTCGGGTTTGAACGTACCCAATCAAGCTCATGCTTAATCGTTTTTGCGAGTGCATTTTCGGTACGTTTTTCTTGCTCAAGTCGTGCATCTTTTTGCTCAAGCCAGTTAGTATAGTTTCCTTCATAAGGAATACCATGGCCACGGTCTAACTCTAATATCCAGCCAGCAACATTATCTAAGAAGTATCTATCATGGGTAATGGCCACAACAGTACCTGAATAGTCATGTAAGAAGCGCTCTAACCAAGCAACAGACTCTGCGTCTAAATGGTTAGTCGGTTCATCAAGTAATAACATGTCAGGTTTTTCAAGTAATAAACGACATAATGCGACTCGGCGACGTTCACCACCAGATAGTACGGCAATTTTTTGATCCCACTCAGGTAAACGTAAAGCATCTGCGGCGCGATTTAGCACGTTATCAATGTTATGGCCGTCTTGTGAGTTGATAATGTCTTCAAGTTGACCTTGCTCTTTAGCCAGCGCGTCAAAATCAGCACCTTCTTCTGCGTATTCGTTATACACTTGGTCAAGACGTGCCATAGCGTTTTTAACTTCAGCGACACCTTCTTCTACTGCTTCACGAACAGTTTGGTTTTCATCTAGCTGCGGCTCTTGTGGCAAATAGCCAATTTTAGTACCAGCTAATGCGGTAGCTTCACCTTCAAATTCTGTATCAACACCCGCCATAATGCGAAGTAGCGTCGATTTACCTGAGCCATTTAAACCTAAAACACCGATTTTGGCGCCAGGGAAGAATGAAAGGGAAATGTCTTTTAAAATGGTGCGTTTCGGAGGAACTATCTTCGAAACTCGGTTCATCGACATGATGAATTTATCTGGTAACGGCTGAGCCATGTAGATACCTTTTATTTGAGAGGAAATTATAATTGTGGTTATTTTAGGTTAAAGGAGGAGGGCAAGCAAATGTACCGTTAATAACTGGTAATTGTTTTAATCTATTCAAGTCTATCTTGCAATATTAGGGTTTATACAACTTACCAAGTTAGGCCTGATAATTTCGCCAACTAACATGTTTGATGTTCATATTACTAACGACTGCATGGTAAGAAAATAGACGTTTTTGGCTGTTTATGTTAAGTTGATTTTACATTTTAAGTGAAATATCAGCGGTATTATTATTTTGCTAAGTACATTCAAAAAGTTATGCGTTTTTTTTGTTTTTGTGTTCTCGCCTTTTGGTATTGCCACACACAAAACCAATGTTGATGTTTATGTTTATCACCTTAAACCACCATTTATTGTTAGCAATACTAATAAACTAGGTTTGTATTTTGACTTCTCTGACTACCTAAATACTAAAAGTGAAAAATATCATTTCAATACCGTTTTCGTTCCCAAAAAGCGGATTGATAATATGCTAACTTCTGGAAAGCTTGATGGTCTTTTACTGGGGGTTAACCCTACCTGGTTTAAAGATAAAGCTGAGACAAAGTATCTATGGACCGGAAATGTATATCAAGACCAAGACGAGGTAGTCTCCTTGTCTCAAACTGCCTTTGAGTATCATGAACCATCGTCTCTTGCTGGCAAGGTTTTAGGTGGTGTGCGTGGTTTTTACTATTTTGGGATTAATGACTTAGTTAGCTCAGGCGAAATAAATCGTTATGACACTATAGGTGAGCATGAGCTGCTACAAATGCTATTACTTAAACGAGTAGACGTAGGTATTGTTAGCCGCTCAACTTTTAATTATTTATCGTCAGCTAAAAACTGGCAAGATGAATTTTATCTATCAAAGAAGCCCCATGACACTTATCAGCGGCGAGTGCTGATTCCACATCATAACCAAGCTATTTATGATGAAGTATCTCCTATTGTTGCCAACCTTGAAAATGATACTGATTGGCAAAAAATATTGGAAAAGTATTAATCCGATTGGGTATTATTTCCAAGTAACGCCTTTAATGAATAACATGCTGTTACAGACTTGTTTTTACTTCACTCATAGAATACGCACCAAATAATTCGAGAATAACTTCGACAAGATATGGTGATAACTAAATGAAAATAAGTACAAAATTAATTCTAGCAACCAGTGTTATAGCGATTGTAACGCTACAGTGGCCAATCGGGTTTGCTGTTGGACAAACCGTTAAAGAGCGAGAATTATGCGAGCAAGTGGCAGGTAATACCACTAAATTTAAGTATGCCGCCGGTGGAATAATGCGTGGTGAAAAGTCTGATGGCACGCTAAGAAGTGATTACTATGTCGATGGTTTTAAAAAAGGCATGCTGTGGTCTTTGAAAAATTGTTTTGAAATGAAAGAGGGGTAAGCTCTTTCACTTCACTTACTTTACGTTGGGTGTTATTGCTTTTGATAAACGCTTAACCCAATCATCGATGACGAGTTTTACACTATCTATGTTTGACTCGTCATCACTAACATTCATTTCATCCGTTTTGTTATTAACAATAACAGCAACTAGGCCTCGATTAGAGTTGGTATCGACGAATTCTACTTCTAAACTTGCGGCACCTATCACTGCTTTTTGAGCCGTTGCCAGCAAATACACTTTCTCTCCGGCTTTCATAACCGCTCGAAAGGGGATGACATCTAAAGGAGAAAGCTCAGGCTCAAGCTCTTCTATATTGGTTAACGCCATTCTGATTAATAATGAATCTTTGGTACCAGGCTCAACAAACTCATAGCGATCTCCAACGGTTTCTTTAATTCTTTGCTCAAAATAGTCGGTTAGCTTGGCTTGTTTTTCTTTATCAACAATATTCGCTGCTTCATTGGGATCTAGCCAAATTTCTATCGGGTTTAAAGCTATTTTTTTATATTGCTTTAACTTAGTTATTCGAAAGCCTGGTTTGGTGCGGATCCAAGAGTTATCAGTGTTAGGGTTAGCTTTGAAAAAGCGGTAATCGCTGAGGAAACCTGATTTAAATTCAGGTTGATTTAGTCGGCTGCTACAAGCCGATAGTAATAAGACGACTGATAGGATAAAAAGAATTTTTTTCACGTTTTATACATAGCTATATAAGGATAATTATAAAGCTAAGTATAAAACGTTTAATACCATTGGATTGTAATTTTTTGTTTTACAATTTTAGGTTTTATTATTATCAGTTACTTTTGAGTAATCTCATGAGCGAGGGCAGTTAAAAGGTTAACGACTTCGACACTAGCACTTTCCATCACGGATAAATCTTTAACAGCTTGTTCCATGTTATCATTTTTCATCGCTTTTAAGGCTTTTAGGCCATAATTATGCACTTGTGAGTGAGGCTCATCTAATCGTTTATAAGCATTATAGTGTGAGTATTTTTCTGCCCCTTCACCTTGAAAGTACCATTGACCAAAACGGCAGTTTTTATGATCTGCAAACTCATCAATGTTCTTATTAGAGACACCTAACATGACTTGATAAACCGCCATTTTCCATGCGATATGGTCCATTTTAGCGGTTTGTAAAATAGAGTCAGCGGTTGAATTGGTAATCACTGAATACATATTTTGTGATACAGAAACTATGTTATTGGCTGTGGCTTCAATGGTAGCGGTGCTTTCATTAATTTCGCCACTTTTTTCACCTACATGACCAATACCAGCGATCACTTGCTCCATTTGTTGATTAACTTGTTCAATCAAATTAGATATCTCATTAGAGGCTTCTGCAGAGCGTTGTGCTAAGGTTCGAACTTCATCAGCTACAACGGCAAAACCACGTCCTTGCTCTCCAGCACGAGCGGCTTCAATAGCGGCATTTAGCGCTAATAAATTGGTTTGATCTGAAATTCCTTTGATAATGTTTACAAAGTCATTAATGCCTGCGGTCGCCGATTTTAAGTTATCTACCGAAGTTGAGGCGCTTTGACTGTCAGTACTTATTTTAGACGTCGCGGTAATTGTTGAAGCAAGCATTGACAAAATATCATCAAAAAGTGCTTGAGAAGATTGAAACTCATCTCTATGGCTAACTAAGCTGTTAGAAGAAGCAGCTAACTCCTCACCGATGTTATTAACTAGCTCTGAAGAGCCAAGCCATAGGTTTTTGATATCTTCTAGATGACGATAACGGTGGGTGTTATTTGACATGTCTTGAGCTAACTGTTGACTTTCATCGTTAGCAGTAGTGACTTCATTTTCAAGTGCCAAAAGTTGTTGTTTAAGTTGCTGGTTTTCTTTTTCTAATGTGGAGAGCTGTTCTTTTTTGACAAAACCAAACATAAATAGAATCCCTTAAATGATTACCGTTTGAATAAATAATTTATTTTATTATAACTAAAGGTACTACTTTATCAACCAGTTAGCTTAACTATCAATATTTATAATGTGATGACTTCATCACCTGCATTGA
The DNA here is from genome assembly GCF_057551365.1 of Colwellia sp. KS18-150. Classification (NCBI taxonomy): domain Bacteria; kingdom Pseudomonadati; phylum Pseudomonadota; class Gammaproteobacteria; order Alteromonadales; family Colwelliaceae; genus Colwellia; species Colwellia sp. KS18-150. Next base: position 663,114 of record NZ_BAAJMC010000001.1, read on the forward strand.
GTCCAGATATAACGACTACCATATTATTAGCTGATTTTTTGCCTAGCCTTATCAGTCGTCGCTGTTTTTCACCATTCACATTTAGCCAAACAAACGAAAGCTGGCCTACATGAGATATTTTATTTTCAGGGAGCATTAAAGTGGTATTCTCGCCTGCCGGAATTAACATCCGAGCGTACATACCCGGCAATAAGCCTTCGTTAAGTTCAATTCTTACCTTGACTAAAAAACTGCGTGCTCCAGTATTCGCAGCCGGTACTATTTCTTCAATTTCACCGCGAATCTGGCTATTTATTGTAGGTAACTCTATATTGATATATTGACCATGAATCAGTGTTAAGGCGAGTTTTTCTCTTACCTGTCCTTCTACGCGTAAAGATGAAGGATTATACAAGGAAAGTAGTTTACTACCTGGTTGTGCTGTATCTCCTGGCTCAGCAAAGCGGTCTACAATTCGGCCATCAATCGGTGCAATTAGAGTGGCATAACTTAGCGTGGATTTTGCTTGTGATAAAGCTTGTTTGGCGGCAGTTAGCTCGGCAGTAATACTTTGAAAGTCAGCTTTATTTTTATCTAATTCAAATTCAGAAATAAGATTAGTTTTGATCAGCTCGACTGCTCGCTGGTAGTTTTGTTCTGCTTCTTTATGGCGTGCTTTTATGGCGCTGATGTTTTGCTTAGCTTGTAACATTTGCGCGTTTAGTGCATTTTGTTCAAGCGTTATTAATACATCACCTTTATTTACTCTATCACCTGATCTGACGCGAATATCCTCAATGCGCGCAAGTATACGTGAAGATAATATTGTCGCTTGTTTTGCTTCAATACTGGCAGCAACTGGCTCATAAATAGTGTTGCTTTTAGCCATGACAGTGTAAGTATTATTAAATACAGTTTGCTCTTGCTGTCTGTTTTCATTCGAGTTTGGAGCTACTTTGTTATCAAAAATACCTGCTAGCCATGCCACCATCAACAGCAATATGGCTATCGCTAGCATAGGAGTAAGTATTTGTTTTTGTGTATTCTTGTTATCAACAATGGGTTGTGGGTCATTATGGGTCATGATTTCGCCTTAGCTGATGTGAGATGGGGATTTTTTACTTCAGTTTGATGTTTATCAAACACTAGAGAGTAAACAATGGGAACCACCAATAACGTAAATATTGTCGATGAAATGATACCGAAAATAATCGCGATGGCGAGGCCACTAAAAACGGGATCCAAGGTGATAATTAAATTACCAAGTAAAGTCGTACCTGCGGTTAATAGTACCGGACGCATACGTACAGTACCTGCAGTAATTAACGCTTCTTGAATACTGGCTCCTTGATTACGGGCTTGGCTGATAAATTCAATCAAAATAAGAGAATTTCTTACCACAATTCCCGCTAATGCAATCATGCCTATCATGGCTGTAGCGGTAAATAAAACAGGCTCTGGAGCGCCCGCTATTTCTCTTTCACCAAATTGATTCAGTATTAAAAAACCCGGCATGATGCCAATTACGGTAAGTGGAATCGCTGACATAATGATGCCAGATAAAGCTGCTGACCCCGTCTGAATTCGAAGAACAAAGTAGATAGCGGTAAGAGCAAAAGCAAAGGCTAAGCCCATATCTCGAAAGACTCTAATGGTAATCCGCCACTCTCCTTCACCGCTCCAAGAAAGTGAAATGTTCTCGGGTAGATACCAAGGCTGACCGCCACCACTATTTAAGAAAGTGCGGTTTTGCCAATTATTGCTATTCAATGTTTCTTCATTATCAAGCATAGTTTCTTGACTCAATACCCTGAGGTCACTTGCAACATCCGCAATAACTTCTGCTGGCGTTCTGCCAGAAATATCGGCGGTTACATATACCACAGGCTTTAAGTCTTTGTGTAATATAGCCTTATCACTTAGTTGTGGTTCAAATTCGCCAAGCTCACCTAAAGCGACCAAAGGTTGGGGCGCAATATCAATACCTTGCGCTGTGGTTGTTTGAACGACACCTGCTTGTCCTCTTACGCTTAAACGATAAAAGTCAGCTAAGGTTTCACGCTCTTCAATGGGCAGTTTGATATTAATAGCCAGCGGTGTTGCTTCATCTTGAATATGTAAGAAACCTGCCACTTCTCCGCTATTAGCGACTTGCAATACTTGATTGATGTTGGTGGTTGAAACACCTGACAGTGCGGCTTTAGTTTTATCTGTGATAAAACGTAGTTTAGCTTGCTCTTCGCCGACAGAAGAATCAACTTCTACGACAAATGGCTCTTGTTGCAACCGTTTTTCAACTAGCTTTGCAGCCTGTTGTAAATCACTATATTTGGTAAATTCATCCCCATAAAGTTCAGCGACAAGCGTACTGAGTACAGGCGGGCCAGGCGGAACTTCCACGACTTTAATATTCACGCCGTTTTCATTTAAGTCTTTTAATAGCTCTCTAAGCCTTAACACAATGGCATGAGATTGGTGCTCTCGTTGATTTTTATCTAATAAGATCACTCGTAAGTCTGCCATATGTGGCGATTGGCGCTGGTAGTATTGTCGTACCATACCATTGAAATCGATGGGTGAAGGGACCCCTACATAACTGGCAATAGCTGTAATTTCAGGAAGTTGTTGTACCTTGCTAGAGACTCTTTTAGCCATCGCAGCCGTTTGCTCCAAGGTTGCACTTTCAGGCATATCAATAATGATTTGCACTTCGTTTTTATTATCAAAAGGTAAGAGTTTTAAAGGAACTAAACGAAGTACCGGTAGCAGTGCTGAAGCGATGAATAATAGCAATACCAGCCACAGCGCGAGTTTCCCTTTTGCTTTATTTTCTAATAATGGCGTTAATACGCGTCGATATATTTTACTAAAACTTTGATCTTCTATTTTCTTTTCTGTTAACTCTACATTCGGTTTAGCTTTAATAAATTTTGATGCTAGCCAAGGGGTGACTAAAAAAGCGACCGCGGTCGAGGTAATGACACTTAACGGAACATTAAATGCCATCGGCGCCATGTAAGGTCCCATCATGCCGGTAATATAAGCTAGTGGTAAAAAGGCGAGTACAATCGTTAATGTGGACATTAACAAGGGCACACGAATTTCACTAATTGCCGCGACAATTTTTTCGTTGATTGAGCCTTTTTTCTTTTGCAAGTAACGCTCAATATTGTCAACTCCGGTGATCGGATCATCAACTAATAACCCTAAAGAAAGGATGAGAGCAAAGAGGGTCACGCGATTAATGGTGTAACCAAAGAGTAAATCAAGCGACAAGGTGATGCCGTAACAAATAGGGACTGCTAACCCCACAACTAGGGCAGAGCGCCACCCTAAGAAAACGACAATAAATACCACAACAGTAAAGATAGCAAAGGCTAAACTAGTGGTAAGGTTATTAACCTTTTCATTGGCTGTTTCACCGTAATCTCGTAGTACTTCTACGTGGACATTTTCTGGAAAAATGGTGCTTTGTAGTTCAGTTATTTTTTCATGTACCGCTTGCGCGACGGTAACCGCATTACTACCTTTTTGTTTTGCGACACTAATTGTTACTAACGGGTAATCTTGGTTTTGTGTTTGATTGGCATAATCTTGCTTGCGATGATCATTCGCAAAATCTATCCAAGTATAATGACTTTGCTCAGCAGGACCATCAACAATACTGGCAATATCTTTTAATAACACAACACTACCATCAACTACGATAACAGGAGCTTGTGATAAAGCGGTAATATCCCTAAATACATCGCCGCTTTCTAAGCGAAAAGACTGGTTTTCAATGGCAATATTACCATGGGCTTGTAAGGTGTTTGAGGCTTGAATAGCGTGAAATACATCGTTAACAGTCACTTGCCTAGCCGTCATTTGTTCAGGATTTAAATTGACTTGAATTTCTCTTAAACGCCCACCAACGATGTTGACTTCACTTGTGTGTTCGATAGCTTGTATAAAAGTGGATAGCTCCTGGGCCAGACGAAGTAAATTAAAATCATCAACTACTTTTTCATCATTACTCCATAAACCAAGCATGATGATCGGAACATCGTCCACTTCAACCGGTTGTACTCGCCAATTACTGACAATACTAGGTACTTTGTCAGTATTAGAGTGCAGTTTATTATAGGTGTTCAGTAAAGCGTCTTCTCTATTTTCACCGACATGAAAACGTAAAGTAACCACGAGCTGAGAGCTGTTTGTGACTGAATAAACATGCTCTACACCACTGACTTGTGCTAGTAATTTCTCTAATGGCGTGGTGACTTGTCGTTCAATTTGCCTAGCACTTGTGCCGGGAACATCAACCACAATATCAATCATGGGCACGACAATTTGAGGCTCTTCTTCTCGAGGAGTAAAGTTAAGTGCCAATAACCCCGCTAAAATTGATAACATCAAAATAGCTATTGGCAATTTGCTGGTTAAAACACGCTGTAAAAGCGTGGCAGTAAAACTGGTTGATCTTGACATGGAGATTCGGATCCTCGACGAATTTCAGCAATTGAACTTGCTATTAGTTTAGCTGCGCTGACAAAACTCTTGCTGTAATACACCAAGCAGGCGCTTAATTTTTTCATCTGCTATACGGTAGTATATGGTTTGTGATTCGCGTCTAGTGTTAACTATTTTACTTTCTCTAAGTTTAGCTAAATGCTGAGAAAGGGCAGATTGTGATAAATCTACTTGTTCATTTAAATCACTTACTGTCATCTCTGCGTCGGTAATACAACACAAAATCATTAACCGGTATGGATTAGCAAGTTGTTTTAATATAGTGGCAACTTGTTGGGCGTTTTCTGCCAATTGTTGTTGTTCGGTAATCATGAGACTAACCTGAAATTAACATTAATGATTTAAAGTTTACTATTGAATTGTATATTAGTAAAGGCTAATATAGTTAAGGTTAAATTAGGTTTTTCTAATGTAGGTTTGAGGAGTGAAAATGTTAAAGACTATCCCCGAAATAATTGCTCAGGCGAAAGAGTCATTAAATCTTATTACAGCAGCAGATGCCGCTGCGAAGTGTAAAATTGATAATGGTTTGATCATTGATGTGCGTGAGCCTGCAGAATTCGCAGAACAATCAGCAAGTGGTGCAATTAATATTCCTCGTGGTTTGTTGGAAATGAAAATGCTGCAATTACATCCAGATGAAAACTTATCGATTTTTATTCATTGCGCAACAGGTGCAAGGGCGGCTTTTTCAGCTGAGCAGCTAAAGCGTGTCGGATATAAAAATGTCTGGGTGATCACTAGCTCGTTAGAGGATATTTGTTGTACTTTATCGGTAAGCTAGGTGAGGTTATAAAGGCGAGTACCGAAAATATTTCGAGACTCGCTTGATTACATTAATAGCTATTATTTACACCCAATTTGGAATTGAATCAGCATTAATGACCTCTTCGTAAGTTGGTCGCTGTCGAATAACCGCAAAATCATTATCTTTTACCATGACTTCTGGTGCTAGCATACGGGTATTATATGTAGAAGACATCACGGCACCATATGCACCACAGCTCATAATGGCAACTAAATCTCCTGATTCAGCTTCACTCACTTGTCTTGCTTTGGCAAAGGTGTCACCCGTTTCACATACTGGGCCAACGACATCATAGGTTTTTAAAGCTTTATTATTTTTATTCACCGCTAAAATATCATGGTGTGCGTCGTACATGCTTGGGCGAATGAGATCATTCATACCCGCATCGAGTATTAAAAATTGTCGCTCTTCACCTGTTTTTACAAAAACAACGCTTGAAACAAGCACGCCAGCATTGCCAAGCAAAGATCTACCAGGCTCTATCACTATTTTACAGTTTAAATGTCCTAATTGATTTTGTGCTACTTGGGCGTATTCTTGTTTACTTGGTAAAGACTCATCACTGTAGGTAATACCTAGACCGCCACCAATATCTATGACATCAATTGTATGGCCATCGGCTCTTAATTCTTCAACTAGTAAGGCTATTCGCTTATAAGCTTCTTCAAAGGGAGCTAGCTGAGTTAATTGTGAGCCAATATGAACATCGACCCCTTGCACTTTTATACCGGGTAAACTGGCTGCTTGTTTATAGGCGAGTCTGGCTTTACTGATGGGTACGCCAAATTTATTCTCAGCTTTACCGGTGGAGATTTTTGCGTGGGTATTGGCACATACATCAGGGTTAATTCGAAACGCGATAGCTGCAACTTTATTTAACTTACTGGCTACTTTGCTGATCAGCTCAAGCTCTGGCTCAGATTCAACATTGAATTGGAAGATACCTTCAGTGAGTGCATAGTGAATTTCAGATTCAATTTTAGCAACGCCAGAATAAACTATTTTATTAGCAGGGATACCGGCAGCAAGTGCGCGACGAATCTCTCCCATGGAAACTACATCAGCCCCTGAGCCAAGTTTCGCTAAAGTAGCGAGAACTGCTTGATTGCCGTTTGCTTTAACAGCGTAACAAATCAAAGCATCTTGACTAGCAAATGCTTGCTGATAATCTTGATAACTCTCTTTAATCGCAGTATTTGAATAACAATAAAACGGTGTTGCAACTTGTTTTGCAATGTCACTAATGGCAACATTTTCAGCAAACAATTGCGCTTTGATATAGGGAAAATATTTTTGCGTAGTCATCTTTTTTCGCTTTTAAATAATCTATTGAGCTTCACTCAATAAGCAGCTTAGCAGGAGGATTAATCTATGCTAAGCCGCTTTTATCTTCAAGCAAAATTATCACTTAAATTATATCTTTCGAGTATAGTGCTAAGCGAATATGTCTTAACTAGCACTGCCTTTAATTCAATAACATTTAACCTAACTTGTTAATAAAGCTAAAGCGCTTTGTAACTTATCTTTTAACTCAGGGTTGGTTAATTGCTGCTTTTCTACATCAAAATTATCATAAAAGCTTGGGATAGATAAACTGGCTTTAACATCGCCAGCAAAATATGGCGCTGAGCCAGTGGCAGCGGTTAGCACCGTAGCAGCACCACCAGGGCCTGGTGAGGTGGCTAGTAATAACATTGGCTTTTGCTGAAATAGCTTTTGGTCAATGCGAGAAGTCCAATCAAATAAATTTTTATATGCGGCGGTATAAGAGCCGTTGTGCTCTGCAAATGAAATGATAATGGCATCAGCTGAGCTTAATTTAGCAAAAAAGTCTTTTGCTAGTTGAGGTTGTCCTAAGACGGCTTCTTTATCTTCAGAGAATAATGGCATTTCATAGTCATTGATATCAAGAATCTCTACTTCGATAGCTTCGCTGTGTTTAACTTGTAAAGCGGCATAGCTGGCAAGCTGTTTGTTAATTGATTTTGAGCTGCTAGTTGCAGCAAAGGCTAATATTTTCATAATGAACTTCCTTTGACAAGTTGATGATGAGTACTATACATTCAATGTTAAATGTAATTAATCCCTTGAAAGTAATAATACTGTTTCCATATGACTCCTAATGATGCAAAAACCAATCTATTTGATGGGGTAGTAACTTTTACCCAAGTTGTTAATTGTGGCAGTTTCTCTGCGGCAGCTGAGCTAACCGGTCATTCAACTTCTTATATTAGCAAGGTAGTGAATAAACTAGAAACACGGCTTTCGGTACGTTTATTAAACCGTACTACCCGCTCGTTGAGTTTAACACCTGAAGGTAAAATATATTTTGAGCAATGCCAGCAAATGGTTTTTGATGCTCAAGATGCCACGAGTTTGTTAAGCCAAGGAATTATTGAGCCTAAAGGAGTATTCAAAATTAGTTGTCCTGTGGACTTTGCTCATGGATATTTACAAGGTGTGCTTTCAGAATATATGCAGTTATACCCAGATATTCAGTTGGAGCTCGATTTAAATGATCGACATGTTGATCTTGTTCAGGGTGGATATGACATGGTGATTAGAGCGACAGCGCAACTTGAAGAGTCGAGCTTAATTTGTCGTAAAATATATGCAAGTAAAATAATCACTATAGCTTCAAAAGCGTATTTAAAACGTTATGGTACACCAACAACACCACAACAACTGACAGAACATCAATGTATATGCTATAGCAACGCCAAACAACCAAGTCGTTGGCAGTATCAAGAAAAAGACGGCAAAAACATTGTGGTTGATGTCCATAGCAAGTTGCTATGTAACAGCTCGCAAATGGAGCTGGCTATGGTGCTAGCGGATCAAGGTGTTTGTCGCTTGCCTGTTTTTACTATGCGACAAGCCTTAACAAATAAAAACTTAGCCATTCTATTTGAAGACTTCCCTGAGCAAGAAGTCAATGTTTACGCTGTGTACCCCAGTAGAAAACACCTGTCAGCTAAAGTGCGCTGCTTTATTGATTTGCTCGTGGCAAAAATGCCCGTGGAGTAAACTAACCTGAAATTGGTCTAGCGATATTGTCGTAAGAAATTATTGATAACTTTGTTCAAAAAAGCTTTCAATGATGAGCCTCGCTGACTCTGAATCTATATTATCTTTCTTTAGGTTTTTGTAGCCGCCTCGAGCAAAAAGCTGCTCTTTGGCATCGGCGGTGGTTAATCGCTCGTCTTGAAACTCAACTTTTACGCCAAATCGCCCTGCAACTCGATTGCCAAACTTTTTAGCATCTTTGGTGAGCTGTTGTTCACTACCGTCCATATTCAATGGTAACCCCACAACGATAAGGTCAGGCTGCCATTCTTTTAAATAGCCCTCGAGTGAATCCCAATGCGGTATGCCATCTGCTGCCTTTATAGAGCCAAGGGGAGAGGCGCTGCCCGTTATCTCTTGACCAACAGCAACACCAATATATTTTTTGCCAAAGTCGAAACCAATGATAGTTCGCTTTCCGACAGCCGTAGCGCTTTTTGCCATTTCTATTTCCTTAACTGTAGCTTAAGCGTGGCCGATATCAGATGATAAATGGGCTAAATCGATACCAAGCATCTCAGTGGCTTTTTGCCATCGTTGTTCGATAGGCGTTTTGAAAATAATATCACTATTGGCTTCTATGGTGAGCCAAGAATTTTCTTGTAATTCTTTTTCAAGTTGCCCAGGGCCCCAGCCAGCATAACCTAGTGTTACCATGTACTTTTCGGGTGCTTTTTCGGTACCTAATGCTAATAAAATGTCTTTTGAGGTGGTGATCATAACTTCATTACTTAGCGCTAAAGAGCTTTTCCAGCCGGCTTGTGTGCTATGTAAAACAAAGCCTCTGTTTTGAGAAATAGGGCCGCCTGAAAGTACTGGCTGCTCAAGAGCATCTAATAAGCTTGAGTCAGCGAGGGGAGCCGCTGTCGTGATATTTTCGCTTTCGCTTTCACTTATTTCGCTAGTGTCGGTGTCAGCTTCATCATCAATTTGCTTTAGTAAATCGTTTAAGCTCAGACTTACCGGCAAATTAATAATGAGCCCCATGGCTCCTTCATCATTATGCTCACAAATATAAGTCACCGTTTTATTGAAGTATGGGTCGCCCATGGCAGGCATAGCAATTAAAAATTGATTCTCTAAACTTTGCATTTTTTAACCTTATAAATAGTCGGTGAGGCAACAACTTTACTTTTTGTAAGTATAATCACTCACCTACTTATTAATAGTTTTAATCTGTTTGGTTTAACTAGGTATTGAGGTTCTCTTCAATCGCATCCATTAATTTACCACTGATATTAATTGGGTAAGCGGCTTCAATTTCACGAATGCAGGTAGGGCTAGTCACATTTATCTCAGTGACTTTATCACCAATAATGTCTAAACCTACAAAGTATAAACCACGCTTTTTCAATTCTGGTGCTATCGTTTCAGCAATCAGTTTATCACTTGGGCTTAATGGTTGAGCAACACCTCGACCACCAGCAGCTAAGTTTCCTCGGGTTTCCCCTTGTGCAGGGATCCGCGCTAAGCAATATGGCATTGGCTCACCATTGACTATGAGTATGCGTTTATCACCATCAACAATTTCCGGCATATACTCTTGCACCATGGCATATTGCTGGCCGTGATTTGTTAAGGTTTCAATGATCACACCTACGTTGGCATCATTTTCTTTGATGCGAAAAATAGATGAGCCGCCCATACCATCAAGTGGTTTGATAATGATATCTTTCAACTCATTATGAAGGGCACGAATTTGCTTATCGTTTCTGGTCACTAAAGTACGAGGAGTCAAATCTGCGAACCAAGCGGTGAATAACTTCTCGTTACAATCACGCAAACTTTGTGGCTTATTAACGATTAATGTCCCTTCCACTTCTGCTCGCTCTAACATGTATGTAGCGTAAATGTATTCAGTATCAAAAGGCGGATCTTTACGCATTAAAATAGCATCTAGCTCGCTGAGCGGAATATCTTGAGGATCTGATAATTCATACCAGTGCTCAGCATCGTCGAATACTTTGACTTTTTGGGTGGTCGCTCGAGCCTGACCACGGTCAAGATACAAGTCTTGCATTTCCATGTAGTAGATTTCGTAACCACGTTTTTGAGCTTCAAACATCATAGCCATGGAAGAGTCTTTAGCAACTTTTACTTCGCTAATAGGGTCCATTACTACGCCTAGTTTGATGGGGGCTGATGTTGTCATTTGTTGTCCTATTAATAAATTTTTTTAACGTAAATCACCAAAACGACACTGTAATGCCGTAATGGCAGTTAATGCTGCTGTTTCTGTTCTTAATACTCTTGGGCCAAGCAGTATATCGTGAAAATTCTCTTGGCTTACCTGAGTAATTTCTTCGTCAGTTAAACCACCTTCTGGGCCTATTAACAACCGTACTTTACTCTTGTTTTGAGTTAACTTCATGGGTAAGGTCATTATTGAATGTTGTGCTTTTGGGTGTAAATTTAATTTTATTGCCTGTGTTTCTTGTGCCATCCATGCTTGTAATGAAATTGGCTCGGCTACTTCTGGCACAAAACATCGGCCACTTTGCTCGCAAGCACTAATCACAATTTTTTGCCATTGCTCTTGTTTTTTCGCTAAACGCTCTTTTGATAACTTGACTCCGCAACGTTCAGTAAACAGTGGCGTAATTTTACTAACACCGAGCTCTACGGATTTCTGTAGAGTAAAATCCATTCGATCACCTCTGGAGATCCCTTGACCTAAATGAATGTGAAGTTGTGATTCATTTATGACCGTCTCTTGGTTGATAATTTTTACACTAGCGGTTTTCTTTTTTACTTCAACTAATTCTGCCGTATATTGGCTTGCTTCTTTGCCATTAAACAACGTGATGACATCACCAAGAGTTAATCGTAAAACTCTGACAATATGACCAAAGGCATCATCAGATAATTTCACTGTTTCATTTAAATTAAAATCGCTATCTTGAAAAATTCTTGGATTTCGCATAGTTGCCATAGTCCATAATATTACTTAGTTAGTAAAGTATGGGCGAAATGAGTAAATTACAATCGAAAACTGTATAAAGTTGTGATCAAATAGCAAATCTATTTGACTACCTACGACTTTACTTGTAGTTTTTGTTTATCAAAAATAATTAAGGATAGATAATGAATTCAAGTGTTTTGAAAAAACTCGCAGCTAGTGCTCTTTTTTTAGGTTTAATAGGGCAAACGGCTCTTGCTGATAATAATGTTATTTCGGTTGATAAAAACTTTGCTAGTCCAATAGTGTCACTAAGTGGATATAACAAAGTTCATATCCAAGATCTTGATTTATCAGAAGCTAAAATTATCTCACCTTCATGGATCGAGAAAGATAGTTTTCATTGGAAAGCAAAACCAAGCAATGTTGCTTTTTTAAAGAAAAGCTTTCTTGAAGGCGTGTCTCAAGGATTAACTGAGAACGGTGGTCGTTATTCAATTGTAGAGCAAGCAGGAAAAGGTGTTTTAGAAGTTGATGTTGAAATTATTAGCTTTATGCCTTACACAGAAAAAGAAAATACTGAAGCGATGACTAAAGGGGCGGGTGAGTTTCACTTGTCAGTACAATTAAGAGATGGTGAATCACATGCATTAATCCATATCTTTGAAGGTACAGTTGCCATTGGTACAGATTATCAACCAAATACTGAAATGGCACGTTTAGACAGTGCTGATAAATTATTTCATGATTGGGGTAAGAGATTACGTAAAAAGCTTGATGAAGCAAACTAATCTCGTTTAACCAATGTTAAAAGACAATAAAAAACCAGCTACTAAGCTGGTTTTTTATTTATGACAAATAGTTTAATACGAATGGTTTAATTCGCGAAGCTATTAATTACAATCCTGCTGATTTACGTAGGTCATCTGCTTTGTCAGTTTTTTCCCAACTAAAAGCAGTAAAAGTATCATCGCCTACTGTCATTTCAAAAGGCTCACGTCCAAAGTGTCCATAAGCTGCTGTTTGCTGATACATAGGATGCAATAAGTCGAGCATTTTAGTAATGCCGTATGGGCGTAAATCAAAATGTTCACGAACTAATTCAACTAAACGCTCTTCACTGACTTTACCAGTACCAAAAGTATCAACAGAAATTGACGTTGGCTCAGCAACACCTATGGCATAAGATACCTGAATTTCACATCTATCTGCTAGGCCAGCAGCCACTATGTTTTTAGCCACATAACGACCTGCATAGGCTGCACTTCTGTCTACTTTTGATGGATCTTTACCTGAGAATGCACCACCGCCATGGCGAGCCATACCGCCGTAAGTATCAACAATAATTTTACGACCAGTTAAACCACAATCACCTACTGGACCGCCAATAACAAAGCGACCCGTTGGGTTAATGTGGTATTTAGTGTCTTTCGTTAATAGCTCTTGTGGAAGTACATGTTTAATAATGTTTTCCATTACCGCATCAATTAAATCTGCTTGTTTAATTTCTGGGTTATGCTGAGTCGATAATACTACCGTATCAATAGCAACAGGTTTGTTATCTTCATAAACAAAGGTCACTTGTGATTTAGCATCAGGACGTAACCAAGGTAGAACACCTGAGCGGCGTGCTTCAGCTTGACGCTCAACTAAACGATGAGAATAATATAACGGGGCAGGCATTAAAGTTTCAGTTTCATTAGTGGCATAACCAAACATTAAGCCTTGATCACCGGCACCTTGATCTTCTGGTTTAGAACGATCAACACCTTGGGCAATTTCAGGAGATTGTTGGCCAATTAAATTCATAATGCCACATGTTTCGCCATCAAAGCCTACATCTGATGAGGTGTAACCAATGTTACTGATCACGTTACGGGTGATAGTTTCTAAATCAACCCAAGCATCTGTACTTACTTCACCTGAAATAATAGCAACACCGGTTTTAACCATAGTTTCACACGCTACGCGGGCATACTTATCTTTAGCAATAATCGCGTCTAAAACAGCATCTGAAATTTGATCGGCAATTTTGTCTGGGTGTCCTTCAGAAACAGACTCTGAAGTAAAGAAATGTCTAGACATAAATCCTCAGCATTTAAAGTTTACAATAAAATAATGGGGCGATATTACATGCTTTAATGACATTTTTCTAGCTTTTTTACGCCTAGACGTCTAAATGGCTTGAAGTCTTTGAGGATTTTTTATTCTACAGGAGTGCTGTGGTGATCATACCAAGGCTGTAATTGCACAGGTTTACTCCATAATTGAGCAAAATTATGAGATTGTTGATGATCAATTGCAGAGCTTAAAAACGTTAGCTGACCTGCTTCGGTGTTAGGGTTTTGTAAACCACTTTCAGCTAACTTTCTACTGAGTTGCAAGGCAACAGGTTTAGCGGTTTCTAATAATTGTATTTTGATGGGAGATTGTGTTGTTATCGATAATATTTGTGTTTGTAAAAAAGGGTAGTGAGTACAACCTAGCACTAATGTGTCTACGCTATTATCAATCAATGGTTTTATATACATCTCTAGTAATTCTTGGCATTGAGGGCTGTCTTGTAATCCTTGCTCAATCAATTCTACTAAGCCGGGGCAGGGTTGAACAATAACTTGTGACTCTCCTTGATATTGGCGTACTAATTGATGAAAGTGATAATTTTCACTGGTCGCTTTTGTCACCAATATGGCTATTGTTTTATTTTTACTGACCCTTACCGCGGGTTTTATTGCTGGCTCAACTCCAATAATAGGGATAGTGATTTTTTCACGTAAAAGTTTGATAGCATTTACAGTGGCAGTATTACAGGCAATCACCAAAGCTTTACATTTTTTTTCTACTAACTGTTGAGCAATTGTATCAACTCGTTTAACAATAAATGTTGTTGATTTATCGCCGTAAGGAGCATGTAAACTGTCCGCCAGATATATCAGGTTTTCTTGAGGCAGAAGAACATTTATCGCTTTGGCAATAGAAAGGCCACCCAAACCAGAGTCGAAAACGCCGATGGCTTGAGTATTTAATGGGTTGAGTGTTTCCATATCGAGAGAGTAACATGAATCACAAATACGTCTAACTTTAAATCGACTACAGAGTATGTGAATTATTAGCCTACACAACTGTTAGCGCTAACATTTTGTGTGGTATAATCAATTTAACTTTTACTTGGTTATATCTCCATGATCTTTGAACAACTCCGCTTAAATATTTATCGAGCTTTTAAACAGAATTTAGCACCCGCGCTTATATTACAGGGCTTTGCCATTAGTATCGTTGCTATATACTATTACTGGCAGGACTCTCATCAAGTTTTTAATGTTATTTCTCAGATGAAATCATCACTGGGCTGGAAGTTTTCTTTAGTATCCACTGCTTTATTTGGTGGTGTTATTCCATATCTTTATTTAACTTGGTCGAAATTGCTTGCTCGTAACTCGTGGAAAATTTTTGCTTTTTACCTGATCTTTTGGGCGTATAAAGGTGTAGAAGTTGATTTATTCTATACATTCCAAGCTGAGCTGTTTGGTATTCAAAATGATTTTATAACTATTGTTTTAAAGACATCTGTAGATCAATTTATTTACAGTGCATTTTGGGCTGTTCCAAGCTTAATGGTTATTTTCCTTTGGATGGAGTCAAATTTCAATTTAGCGGACACTAAAGCAAAGCTAAATAAGAGCTTTTTTGTGATCAAAATACCAACCGTGATTATTTCTAATTGGCTAGTTTGGATCCCCGCTGTATCAATTATTTATTCCATGCCATCAGCCCTACAACTCCCCTTGTTCAACTTGGTGTTATGTTTTTTTGTTATTCTGTTAGCGGCATTAACCACCACTGAAAAACGATCATAAGTCCAAAGCGCATTATCGCCGTAGCTCGCCATAGTCCTGAACACCTTGTGTATCTCTAGGGTGCGCGCGCGAAAAAATCGTGATTTTATCGAATTGAAAAGAAGAGGTGACTTCCAAAGTGCCGTAGCTCGCCATAGTCCTGAACACCGTGTGTTCAGGGCGGAAAAATCATGCTAACCGTAGGCTTCCCGATACGTGCCGGGCTTGCACAATAGCTAATAGTCAAATTCCAAAGGTAAAACTTATCGGCTCAGGGACGTAGTTCGCAAACAAACACTCCAGAAGACAGTCTGTATTATAGCTAAAAAAACCGTTCAATTAAGTGTTTTTTTACTACTAAGAGCTAAGTGTTTTGTATTTAAACGTTTTTTGTTGTTAAGTTAAGCAGTTATCAATATCTGACTTATTATTGGCAAGGTTGGTAATCAGGGTTTTCAAGTTTTAAGCTAATTTCTTTAGATAAAATTGGCTTAATTTCTTGCTCTCCAGCATTTAAACCTGTGTGCAACCACAGCTGCGCTAATTCATCATCAAATTGCATTAAGTTAAGGCTTTCATTATAAGCTTGCTCACTGACCATTTTACTAAAAGCATCTTTTCTTTTATTGAGCTCATCAACTCCCTTTTGATTATTTAGCTGTTTAAAATAATCAAGCTGAATTGCTTGCCCAATTGCTTGGGAAAAAAATGTTTTGCTATTCTCGTCCATTAAGCTGCCTATTTCCCAGCATGAATTCGACAATATCGCATTGTTGCTACTGTGTTCTCTGCAAAGGTCAATAGCACTCGAAATGCCAGAGTTTAACGCGACAGCGTGCCCGATAGAATAAGTTAAAGTACTAGCAAAACTTTGTGAAGAATAGTTAGAATAAACTTGCTGGTGGTGCGCTATGTGTTCATAAAAGTAGTCATTATAAAATTGCTTTTTTGAAGCTTGCTCTAATGAATGTTGTGCGCCTATCAAATCATTCTGTTTGACTTTTATCGCAGTAATATCAAGCCATAGTGCCGCGTTATCTTTATCTGCGAACTCAGCCTTTGAAAAGAGAGATTCATCACAGCTCTCTAGCTGATAATGCTCATAACACTGCCCTAGAATAACTTTGTACACTAAATTATTCGTGGGATGACGTTTGTTGTATTCAAATAATACCGCTCTTTGCTCAGCATTAATTTTTTGTGGAGCTAACAATATTGCATCAACCTGCTCGTTAAGATCAGGACTGTTTTGAAGTTGGGCGATCATTTTTTCTATCTGTGAATCAATATCCGCAGGGTGTTGTAATGTTGATGAAGTGCAAGAATCTATGATGTTATTAATTTTTTCACGATTAGCATACGAGCTTATCTGCTTTGTGCTTGATGTGTTGATAATGGAAGAATCGTTATTATCTTGCGTCGTTGTCTGCTTATTAAGTATTGAAGTATCAAGGAGTTGAACGCTACTCATGCTTGAATAAAGCAGGTATGAAATGAAAAGCAAGACGATTGTAATAAGGACTAAAACGACTGTTTTAGAAAGACGCAAGTGTTAAGCCTGTTTATTCTTCTTAGGCGCTAAGGCTTGCTCTATTGTCGTTTGCAATAAGGCAATTTTTTGTTTGTTTTCTTCTTGTTCTGTTTGCAACTTCTTATTAGCGGTTAAGAGTTCATTCGCTAAGTTAAGTGCTGTCATTAATAACGCTTGCTCAGGGGTTGCAATAGATTTGCTAGCGTTTGCCTTATCTAACCGAGCGCTCAGCTCAGCCGCCGCACTAAGCAGTGCAGTTTCTTGCCCTATAGGACAAGCAACTTTTAGTTTGCGGTCGGTGACGTTAATTTCAACAGTACGTTGAGGCATTTGCAGAAAATTCCAAGCGTAATTAATAATATACAGTATTATCCTGCACTATAACTGTGCTGCTATTTTGTTGCAAGTAAATAGCATGTAAATGACCATTTTCTATGTTTTTTCATGCCTTTTAACGAGGTCAGTGTTACGATAGTGGTATAGATTATTTATTTCCATAGAGTAACAATATGCCCATTAACTCGCCCGCTAACAATAAAGTTGATTTTTCCAGCGCACAAGCCGTTATTACCACCGAAAACATAAAAGCTCATGCGAGTGAAGTTCAAGGAGTATTAGCAGGGTTAGTTTGCGCAGGATTTGAATTTGAAGATCAAGGCTATGTAGCCATGTTAAGTGATTTATTAGATTTATCCCCTCAAGGTAGTGATGATTTTCCAAAAGCAGTGAAAGCACTCGTTAAACAAATGTTTAGTGAACTTTGGACTGATATTCTCGATGATAGCTATACTTTTCAGTTGATGTTACCTGATGACGATGACTCTCTTGTTGAGCGTGGCCATGCCCTTGGTGTTTGGGTACAAGGATTTAATTTAGGTTTTGGCCTACAACAAAAAGATAGTCCTGTAACTTCTGAAGAAATAAAAGAAGTGATCACAGATTTTGCTGAGATCGCTAACCTTTCAGATGAGATGGAAGAAGATGAAGAATCTGAACAGGCCTATTTTGAAATCAGTGAATATGTACGAATTTCAGCGCTGTTATGTTTTAGTGAGTTAGGTACATTGCCAAATAAACCAGGTGATAAAGATACTAACACGACTATTCACTAGAGGCCGTTAATGACAACTCAACAATTACCGGGTATTGCAGCATTACCTATTACGGAATTTGTCCAGCATAGAAAGAATTTCTTCGCACAAATGGCTGATAACAGTATCGCCATTTTTACTGCCGCTAATGAAGTTACGCGCAGTAATGATACCGAGTATGCCTTTTGCCAAAACAAGAATTTTTACTACCTAACAGGCTTTAATGAGCCTGAAGCAATTCTGGTGTTAATCAAAAAAGGCCAAACACAGCAAAGTGTTTTGTTTTCGCTACCAAAAGAGCCACTGCACGAAATTTGGCATGGTAGACGGGTAGGGCAAGATAAAGCTTGCCAGCATTATCAAGTAGATAATTGCTTTACCTTGAGTGAACAAAACGAGTTAATTCCCCAATATTTAAATGGCATCGATACTGTTTATTTTGCTTTTAACGATGACAAACTCTCTCAGCAAGTGTTTAGTTATTTAACGAAAGCGCGCGCTAGTACTCGTCAAGGAGTTAAAGTGCCTGCGCAGTTAAACGACGCTAGTCCAATTATTGATGAGCTACGTTTAATCAAAAGTAAGCAAGAAATTGAACTAATGCGCCAAGTGAATCATATCTCTATCTTGGCGCACAAAAGAGCCATGAAAAAAACACAAGTTGGCATGTTTGAATATCAGGTAGAAAATGAAATATTGCACGAGTTCACAAGGCACGGAGCTCGTTATGCAGCGTATGCCACCATAGTGGCAGGAGGCGATAACGCCAATATTTTACATTACACAGATAACAGCGAAGCACTTAATGATAATGAATTATTGCTCATTGATGCTGGCGGTGAATTATCTGGCTATGCTGCGGATATCACACGAACCTTTCCTATCAATGGTAAATTTACCGCACCACAAAAGTCGCTTTATCAGTTGGTACTTGATGCTAAAACGCAGGTTATCGCCTCGATTGAGCCAGGAATTACCTTTGCCAAACTCAATGCTATTGCTAATGAATGTTTAACTCAAGGGTTACTCGATTTAGGTATTTTACATGGTGAGCTTACTGAGTTAATTAAAGAAAAAGCCAGTAAAAAATACTTTATTCACGGTTTGGGCCACTGGCTTGGATTAGATGTGCATGATGTTGGTGATTATCAAGTCAACGAAAATAAAGAGCAAAGCCGCCCATTTATGCCTGGCATGGCGTTAACCATAGAGCCAGGTTTGTATATGCCTCTGGATGATTTATCCATTGATGCTAAGTGGCGAGGCATTGGTATTCGTATTGAAGATAACATTGTAGTGACTGAACGAGGGTGTGAAAATTTAACCGCGAGTTGTCCGGAAACAGTTGCCGATATTGAGCTGTTGATGGCTAAATAAATATGATGAAAAGTCAAAATCAATCTTTTGATGTCCTTATTTCTGGTGGTGGATTGTCTGGCTGCTTAATGGCACTAAGCCTTGCTGGTTTAACAAAAGCAGATGGTAGTTTACTATCAATTGCCATGGTTGAATCCAATCAAAGTGCTACAGATAATAGCCCTGCTAAAGCCAAATTATTTGATGATCGCGTATTAGCGCTTTCTCATGGCAGCGCTGCCTATTTGAAAAACTTAGGCGTATGGCAACATATCAACACAGATGCTTGCGCTATTGAAAAAATAGATATTTCAGATCGAGGTAACTATGGTAAAGCCCGACTTGAAGCGCAAGAACATGGCGTTAAAGCCTTAGGTTATGTTATTGAAATGGCACTTATTGGTAAGGGCTTATTAACAGAGCTTACAGATAAAAAAAATGTCCATTGGCTTTGCCCTGATAGTATTGAAAGTATCAACTGGCAAATAGAAAATGAACCTGAAAAAGTGCCTGTTACCCTTAAATCACAGCAGGTTATCAACGCAAGTTTGCTGCTAGGGTGTGACGGTGTTAATTCTCCTTGTCGTCAGTTAGCCAATATCTCAGTCAATAAAAGTGATTATCAGCAAACAGCAATTATCGCTAATGTTGCTACTGAAAAACCACACTTGAACAAAGCTTTTGAACGCTTTACTGAGTTTGGTCCAATCGCCATGCTACCACTGACTGAGGTCAATAATGAGTCAAACACTAAGAATCGTTGCTCATTGGTTTGGACGGTAACGGCTCAGCAAGGTGAGGATTTACTTACCTTAAGTGACGCGGAATTCAAAGCGCAGTTGGATATTGCTTTTGGTGGCTGGCTAGGAGCAATTACCCATGCAGGTAAACGTGACGCATACCCATTAAGCTTATTGCAAGCTAATCAGCAAACTTATCATCGAATGGCGATAATTGGTAATGCTTCGCACACCATTCACCCAATAGCAGGGCAAGGGTTTAATTTAGGCTTAAGAGATGTGCAATTAATGGCTGATTTAGTTCAAAGTCAGTTAAGCACTAATAAAGATATTGGCGATTTTTCTATGCTAAATAATTACGCTAATCAGCGCTTGAAAGATCAAAAGCAGGTTATTGGCCTAACCGACTCATTAGTCACCTTATTTGCTAATGATTTACCGCCCTTGGTTGCCGGTAGAAATATAGGCTTGAAAGTCATGAATTACTTTTCGCCACTAAAAAATACCTTAGTGAACAAATTGATGGGATATTAACGAGACATGCAAAAGTTTGATTTATTAATTGTTGGTGCCGGCATGGTGGGGCTGACATTAGCCTTAGCACTGAGAAAAAACACTCAGTTAACCATCGCCATCGCCGATACTTTACCTGTTACAAAGTTAACTGACGAGCCTGGCGTACGAGTCAGCGCCATTAATGTCGCTAGTAAAACCATGTTTGAGCATATCGACGTTTGGCAAGATATAGAAAACTCACGCTTACAGCCTTACCAACATATGCATATTTGGGATAAAGCAGGACTAGGTAAGCTTGATTTTTCACTTGATGATTTAGCTAGCTTCCCAAAAAACGAGCAACTAGGTTGGATCATTGAAAATACCGTTATTCGTAATGCGTTATGGGCAAAGGCCAAACAAGACAGTGGCATTAGCTTTTTCACCGACAGTAAATTAGCCAATATTGCTATGGGTGAAAGTGAAGTGTTCGCCAGTTTTGAGTCACCTAGTGAGCAAAGCGCCCAAGCTCAGCAAATGCCGTTAATCGCTAAATTAGTGGTTGGCGCTGATGGCGCTAACTCTTGGGTAAGAAAGCAAATTTCCAGCCCGATGATTAATCGAGATTATGATCACCACGCCATTGTCGCAACGGTAAAATGTTTGCAAGGCCATAAAAATACTGCTTGGCAAGTGTTCTTACCTACTGGTCCGCTAGCCTTTTTGCCTTTATATCCAGATGATAATAACGTTTGCTCAATTGTTTACTCTACTTCCCCAGAAGAAGCACAGCGTTTAGTTGCGCTTAACGCCAGTGAATTTGCTAAAGAATTAACCGCCGCCAGTGACGGGAAGTTAGGCGCTATTGAATTAATCAGTGAGCGTTTTACCCACCCATTAACCATGCGTTTAGCACAAGATTTTGTTAAAGATCGTGTGGTATTAATAGGCGATGCTGCCCACACCATTCATCCGCTAGCAGGACAAGGAGTAAACTTAGGTTTGCTTGACGCGGCAGCATTAGCACAAAGCTTAACTGACTTGAGCGATGATAAAGACATTGCCGATGTAAAAACCTTAAAAGCATTTGCACGTGCTAGAAAATCTGATGCTGTAGAAATGATTGGCGCGATGGAAGCTATTAAACAAACCTTTTCGATAGAGCAAAGTGGTTTTAAATTGTTAAGAGGCATAGGCATGAGCCTACTTGATAATATTAAGCCGGCTAAAAAGTTAATGGTTGAACAAGCGTTAGGGCTAAAAAGTGATTTACCCGAGCTAGCAAAACGAGTTAGTCATTAAAAGTCAGTAAAAATAGCTGTTAGAGAAACAGCTATTAATCCGAGCTCAGGTTTGATTGTAAAAATAGTGATAAAAAAACTTTTAAAATTTATGTCGGCTACTTCCAACCTTGAGGTCATTGATTAGCGTTAAATTTTCAAAAACGCACCTTTTGAAAATTAAATTCTGATTATTCTGTTAAGTCGGTTTATTGTTTGGGTTATGGTCTTTCTGTTTGTTGAATCAGCAGGAGCCAACGGTTATAATTAGCGCAAATTTGATGAGCCTCTTTACTTTTCATAGGAAGGATTATGACTAATAAAACCGTATTACATGCAAAACACTTAGCCTCTGGCGCTAAAATGGTTGATTTTCACGGCTGGGAAATGCCAATAAATTATGGCTCTCAAATAGAAGAACACAATGCAGTACGTCAAAACGCAGGTATGTTTGATGTATCTCACATGACCATTGTTGATGTTCAAGGCACAGATGCCAAAGCATTTTTACGCCGTTTAGTGATCAATGACGTGGCTAAATTAACGGTTGCAGGCAAAGCTTTATATACAGGAATGTTAAATGAAGCCGGTGGTGTGATTGATGACTTGATCATTTACTTCTTCTCAGACACTAATTACCGTTTAGTAGTTAATTCAGCTACCCGTGAAAAAGACCTAGCTTGGATGACTAAACAAGCAGCCGGTTATGATCTTAGTATTACTGAGCGTCCAGAGTTTGGCATGATTGCCGTACAAGGCCCAGAAGCCAAAGCAAAAGTAGCCAGTTTATTAACACCAGAGCAAACAACCGCTGTTGACGGTATGAAGCCTTTCTTTGGTGTACAAGTAGGTGATTTATTTATAGCCACTACCGGTTATACCGGTGAAGACGGTTATGAAATAATTGTACCTGATAGCGCCGCTGAAGATTTTTGGCAAAAGCTAATTGACGCAGGAGTAGCACCATGTGGTTTGGGTGCACGTGACACCTTACGTTTAGAAGCCGGTATGAACCTTTACGGTTTAGATATGGATGAAAGCGTATCACCATTAGCAGCCAATATGGCTTGGACTATTAGTTGGGAGCCAGAAGAGCGTGCTTTCATTGGTCGTGATGTATTAACGGCACAAAAAGCCGCCGGCGATCAACCTAAGCTTGTTGGTTTAGTGCTAGAAGCCAAAGGCGTTTTACGCTCTCATCAAGTGGTGGTTACTGAATTTGGTAATGGCGAAATTACCTCAGGTACCTTTTCACCAACTCTTGGTCATAGTGTTGCTTTAGCACGCGTACCACGTAGCGTTAAAGTAGGCGATACGGTTGAAGTTGAAATGCGTAAAAAATTAGTTAAAGTGCAAGTAACCAAACCTAGCTTTGTACGTAATGGCAAGAAAGTATTCTAATTGAAAATAACTCTAGATGTTCTATATTAATTTGAGCAGCTAACTTAATCATTAATGTTAAAGAATTTACTATAGGAAAAATAAAAATGAGCAACATTCCTTCTGAATTAAAATATGCAACTTCTCACGAGTGGGTACGCAATGAAGGTGACGGTACTGTTACAGTTGGTATCACTGAACACGCACAAGATCTTTTAGGTGACATGGTATTTGTTGAATTACCCGATGTGGGTGATGAAATTAGTACTGGTGACGACGTTGCTGTGGCTGAATCAGTAAAAGCCGCTTCAGACATTTACGCTCCGATCACAGGTGAAGTGGTAGCAGTAAACGAAGATTTAGAAGACTCACCTGAGTTAGTCAACTCAGATGCTTTTGGTGACGGTTGGTTATTTAAAGTGAAGCTTGAAGATGCTGGTGAGTTAGACGACTTACTTGATGCTGAAGGCTATGCTAACTCTATCGACGAAGACTAGTTTTCGGTCACATTCTTCTTTTATGCTGCATTGCTTTTGTTATTTGTTTACATCACTTAGTACACTAAGCTCAATAAACGAATAACTTTAGCAGCCTTGCTTAAAAATCGACTGTTTACGAAAAACACGTTATAGCGTTATCAATCAAGTTTAGCCGGCATTGTCCGCGTTGCCTAAACGTCGATTGTCTTAGCTAAAGCACATTTAAGCCTCCTTTTTCTTAATAAGAATAAGGGGCTTTCTTTTATTTTAAAATTCGCAAAATTATTTAAGTGAACCTGTTATGACTTCTCAACTATCTGTTAGCCCAAAAGCTGTTAGCTCATTAAGTCCTTTGTCGTTGGCACAACTCGAGCAAACACAAGATTTTATTCGTCGCCATATCGGCCCAAGTGTAGAGCAAACGCAAGCCATGCTCAATGATATTGGCAGCGAATCAGTTGATGCGTTAATTGACGAAATCGTTCCTAACGATATTCGTTTATCGCAATTACCAGCGATTGGCGACAGTAAAACAGAAGTGAAAGCATTGGCCGATTTAAAAGCCGTGGCTAACTTAAATAAAGTAAACACTACCTACATTGGTTTAGGTTATTACGGCACATTAACACCGAATGTAATTGCCCGTAACGTGTTAGAAAACCCAGGTTGGTATACCGCTTATACGCCTTACCAGCCAGAAATTGCCCAAGGCCGCTTAGAATCATTACTTAACTATCAGCAAATGTGTATCGACTTAACGGGACTACCGTTAGCGAGCGCTTCCTTACTTGATGAAGGGACCGCAGCGGCAGAAGCCATGGCTTTAGCTAAGCGTGTTTCTAAAAATAAAAAATCAAACTTGTTCTTTATTTCAAATGACGTCTTCCCACAAACCATTGACGTTGTTAAACAACGTGCAGATATGTTTGGTTTTGATGTGGTTATTGCACCGGCTGCTGAAGCGGCAGAGCATGATATTTTTGGTGCCTTAATTCAATACCCAAGTGCCACAGGTGAAGTTAGCGATGTTAGTGAATTGATTGCAAAAATTCACGCTAAAAAAGGTATAGTTGCCGTTGCGGCTGACATTATGAGTTTAGTGCTATTAAAAGCACCGGGCGAATTAGGCGCAGATGCGGTTATTGGCTCTAGCCAACGTTTTGGTGTTCCTATGGGCTACGGTGGTCCACATGCCGCTTTTTTCACCACAAGTGATAAATATAAACGTTCACTACCGGGTAGAATTATCGGGGTATCAAAAGATACACGCGGTAACAATGCATTACGTATGGCAATGCAAACGCGCGAACAACATATTCGCCGCGAAAAAGCCAACTCAAACATATGTACAGCGCAAGTATTATTAGCCAACATGGCGGCGTTTTATGCGGTTTATCATGGTCCTAAAGGCTTGAAAACTATTGCTTCACGTATTCACCGTTTTGCTGATATTTTAGCAACAGGTACACGCGTTAAAGGTTTAGCACCAGTACATGATAGCTATTTTGATACCTTAACGTATAACGTTGACAACAAAAATGAAATCGTTGAGCGCGCGTTAATTTCAGGGGTAAATTTACGTACTGATGTTGACGGTCAAATCAGTATTTCATTAGATGAAACCACCACCCGCGCTGATGTTGCACAATTATTCACTATTTTATTAGGCGCTGATCACGGTTTAGATGTCGCAGGGCTTGATGCGCAAATCGTTACTCAAGGCTCAAATTCAATTCCTGAGTCACTTGTGCGTGACACTGAAATCCTTACCCATCCAGTGTTTAATTCCTACCACAGTGAAACAGAAATGCTTCGCTATATTAAGCGCCTTGAAAACAAAGATTTAGCCTTAAATCACTCAATGATTTCTTTAGGCTCTTGTACCATGAAGCTTAACGCTACTGCACAAATGGTACCGGTTAGCTGGCCTGAATTTGCTAACATGCACCCATTTGCACCAGTTGACCAAGCACTTGGTTACAAGCAAATGATTGACGAGTTAGCCGAGTGGTTAGTGGAATTAACAGGCTACGATAAAATGTCTATGCAACCTAATTCAGGTGCACAAGGTGAGTATGCTGGCCTGATCGCAATTCATAAATATCATGAAAGCCGTGGTGACTCACACCGTAATATTTGTTTAATTCCTGCTTCAGCCCACGGTACTAACCCAGCGTCTGCACAAATGGTAGGTATGAAGGTGGTTGTTGTTGCTTGTGATAAGCAAGGTAACGTTGATATGGAAGACTTAACCGCGAAAGCAGAAGAGCTACGCGATAACCTTTCTTGTATCATGATCACTTACCCGTCAACACACGGCGTATATGAAACAACTATTGCAGAAATTTGTAAAATTATTCATGACAATGGCGGTCAAGTTTACCTTGATGGCGCGAACATGAACGCACAAGTAGGCATTACGTCACCGGGCTTTATTGGCGCTGATGTATCGCACTTAAACTTGCATAAAACTTTCGCTATTCCACACGGCGGCGGTGGCCCAGGTATGGGACCTATCGGCGTTAAATCGCACCTTGCCCCGTTTTTACCTGATCATGCATTGATTAATGTTGATGAAACAACCTCAGGCAATGGCGCCGTATCAGCAGCACCTTATGGTAGTGCCGGTATTCTTTGTATTTCATACCTTTATGTCGCTTTATTAGGTAAAGAAGGCGTAACAGCAGCCACGAAATACGCTATTACTAATGCCAACTACTTAGCGACTAAATTAAGCCAGCATTACCCGATTTTATACACTGACCCTAATGGTCGTGTAGCGCATGAGTGTATTGTTGATTTACGTCCAATCAAAGAAAGCTGTGGCGTGACCGAAATGGATATTGCCAAGCGTTTAATGGATTACGGTTTCCATTCACCAACCATGTCTTTCCCTGTGGCAGGCACCTTGATGATTGAGCCTACGGAATCTGAGTCTAAAGTTGAGCTAGACCGCTTTATTGAAGCCATGGTCTGTATTCGTGATGAAATACGTAAAGTAGAGCAGGGTGAGTGGACATTAGAAAACAACCCACTTCATAACGCGCCACATACTTTAGCGGATATCACAGATGCTAATTGGGATCGTGCTTACAGTATCGCTGAAGCTGTTTTTCCAGTGCCAGCGGCTGCGGCAGATAAGTTTTGGCCAACGGTTAATCGTATTGATGATGTTTATGGGGATCGAAATTTGGTGTGTTCTTGCCCACCGGTTTCGACGTATGCAGATTAGTTAACTAACTGATATAGAATAATAAAAAGCGAGCTAAGGCTCGTTTTTTTTGTTATTGTAAATGGGGCTGTTACTAAAAGGGATGGTGGTATGCGTAAAAAAATGACTTTGGTAGAAAGTAATCCTGAATTATTAGAAGAGTGGGATTATGACAAAAATAAGGAATTAGATCCTAATGATTTTTATCGCTCTTCTATAAAAGAAGTATGGTGGATTTGTAGAAAAGATAACAGACATCGCTGGCTGATGAAAATAAATTGCCGAGTTCATAATAATAGTGGCTGTTTATACTGTTCAGGGAAACTAGCTTTAAAAAGTGAGTCATTTGCAACTTTACACCCGGAATTGATGGAAGAATGGAATGAGATTAAAAATAGTGCAATCGATCCTTATAGCTTAAGCACTACAAGTAACAGGAAGGTAGATTGGATTTGTAAAAAGGATAAAAAACATGTGTGGGCTGCTACTGTATATAGTCGAGCACATAACGGAACAGGTTGTAAAAAATGTTCTTTCATGAATAAACCTAAACGTGGGAAAAAGAAGTTACTAAAAGATTCTCACCCGAAAATTGCAAAAGAATGGGACTTTGATAAAAATTCAAAATACGATTTGAATAAAATTACACATGCTAGCTCTTATAGTGTTGGTTGGATATGTTCGATAAACTCTTCACATAAATGGAATTCAACAGTAACGAATAGAACTTCAAATAATACTGGGTGCCCGATTTGTAATCAGAAGGTACCAAGCAAAAGGAATTCCTTAAAAAGTATTTATCCTGAAGTTGCAAAAGAATGGCATTATGAGAAAAACTCTCCCCTTTTACCTGAGAATATTACTAAAGCAAGCGGCAAAAAAGTCTGGTGGCTTTGTAAAATAGATCCTTAACACGAGTGGCAAGCGGTTGTAAGAAATAGGACTACATTAGGTAGTAAATGTCCTATTTGCGATAAAGAAATAAAGGTAATGCGGTTACGTGGTTACATGTTAGAAGATTCAGGTTCTTTAACTGAGCATTACAAGTTGTTTATGAAAGCCCTTTTTACTATCGAGACTTTAATTAAAGAGGCTAACTTTAGTCAGGAAAATTATAATAAATCATTTTTGCGTTTAGCCTTTTCTTCATCATAGCTTCTTTAGAAGCATATTTAGCTGATTATTTTTATGATGCGGTGATGGAAACGGAGCATACGATGGATAAGTTATTTACTAGCTCAGAGGAATTTCATAAAAAGAAATTTACTATAAAGGAGGTTTTGGATTTCCAAGCAACAAAAAGAGCAAAAGCGAAAAGGTATATTCAAAATATAATTTGGCATCGTTTGAATGTTGTTGAAGGATTATATTCAAAGGTTTTATCTATTAGTTTAGATAACGAATTAATTGAAAAAATAAGGCAATATATATCAATTAGGCACGATATTGTTCATAGGAATGGGCGTGATAAGGATGGGCGACTTCAAGAAATAACTGAAGACAAAATAATTTCCTGCATAAGTAATGTTCAGAGGCTAGTTGAAAATATAGAAAGAAAGCCAACTTAACTTTATGTTGCTTGATTAAAAAAGTAGTTTAAAATAATTGTCGCGGTGGCGGTGGCACCCAAAGGGGGCTTAACGCCGAGACCCCTTTGGAATCCCCCGACGCTGCTACATCAAACGTTTTCCTGCATTCAACACAATATTTTCGACGTAACAGCAATGAAGGCACATCCATGTGCCCCATTGCTTTTGCCATCATCCATGATGGCAATACGTGAATATTGTGCCTCACTCCGGCGTTTGAAGAAGCAGACTTAGCGCTTGCTGAACCTGTGTTTGTTGATTAAGAATAAAGAACTCTTTGCTATCTTTAGCCCTAAACGCTTACCAAACACTCCAACTCCCATCTCAGCAATTCAATCACCAACGAGCAAAGGTGGGCCTCGACCCGAGACAGGACGTCGAGGGCTGCCGTTGTTCAGGGAAGATAAATCGGCAGGTATCGTGGTCTACGCTCGTTGGTTTTTGAATTCTCTGCTGAGTGGGCGCCACGGGGATTCCAAAGGGGCTTTTGGCGTGTAACGCCCCTTTGGGTGCAGTCGCCACCGCGACGCCAAGCAGGGCAGCAAACTCCAAACTTGTCAATTTATAATCAGAAATTTTAGACTTTTAGCGGAGGAACCACGGTGCGTTGCCCCCTAGGGTGTTGTCGCCACCGCGACGCCAAGCAGGGAGGTAAACTCCAAACCTATTACAGATAAAAAGTTTGTAAAGTGTCAAAAATTACGCAATTTTTATCAAAATAAATAGTACTGCTAAGCCTATAATTTTGCTTGCTTGGCGCGTAAAATAGTCAGGTGACTATTAAGAATAACGTACCTATCACTCATTAAGTTAATGAATAGCAAAAATATAAAAACTGAAACTCAGCCTTTCGCTAAAACTAAGATTGCGGTAATTGGCGCTGGTGTTGCTGGCGCTACTATTGCCTTACGTTTAGCTGAACTTGGTATAGATACAACGCTTATTGAAAAAAGCGACAGCATAATCAATGGACCGCCTATTTGTCATTTGCATGCCGGTGGTAATTTTTATCGTGAAATATCAGATCAAGCCTGTTTAACCTTATTAGCGCAGTCTATCGCTACGGCTAAAGTTTATGCGTTAGCGGTAAATGTGAGACCAACCATAATTGCATTACCAACAACAGAGCAAGGTGAACCTAGTGATTTATTACCGCGATTAGAAAAACTGGCAGCAAAATATGCCGAGCTGGTCAGTCAAGACATTACCAACAAAGTCTTAGGCGAACCAGAGCACTATTTTCACTTTTATTCTCGGACTGAACTAGAGGCGTTATTGCATTGTCCGTTGCCGAATGAGGCGAATAAACCAAGTGATTGGCTGGTCGCATTTGCACAACATGTTGATTTAGATAGCCTTAAATATCCGGTGTTGTTAGTACAAGAGTATGGCTTGTCGGCGTTTCGCTTTGCCGCTATTGCCAGCTTGGCAAGTGAACGTTTAGCTCATTGTCATGTAAAAACTAATCAGCAAGTAGTAGCGGTAACAGCAGATACTTCATCGTTAACGTGGACAATATCAAGACAGGATAAACATACTGGTGAAACTCATCAGGATGATTTTGATTATGTTGTTAATGCTTGCGGTTTTAAAACCGGTGAAATTGATGACATGATAAACGCGAAACGACAGCGCATGGTGGAGTTTAAAGCCGCTTATGTTGCTCACTGGCCTCAGTGTTATGGTTTGTGGCCCGAAATCGTGTTTTATGGTGAGCGTGGTACACCGCAAGGTATGGCACAATTAACACCTTATCCTAATGGTTACTTTCAGTTACATGGCATGACACAAGATATAACCTTGTTTGAGCAAGGACTTGTTGCTAGTTGTGAGCAAAGTTCACAGCCAAAATTAGCAGCGCAATTTATTAATAAAATTGAAAAACATTGGCCTGATAAACTTGTTGAGCAGAGAACGGTTGGCTCTATTGAACATCTCGCAAAGTTTATTCCTAGTTTCTCCTCTGCCAAGGTTTCCGGTAAGCCGCTTTTTGGCGCTCAACAAATCCCTGGTGGTGATGCTCATTTACGTACAGCGGATGTCTCTTTTGATGAGGGACATTATGCCCGCGCCGAGATAGTCAAAGCCTCTTCAGCGTTAAGTGCGGCAGATGCTATTTTACAAAATTTAGTGGTTTGTGGTTTAGTGAGCAAGCAGCAAGTAGGAAAGTATATCAATCAGCATTACTTTCCTATAACTCAGGTATGTAGCGAAGCAGAAGTGACAGTTAAAGCCATAGCGTTGGCGCGCGAACGTCAATATCCTGAAGCTTTAGCTAAAAATTACTAGCGCCCACTAGGCCTTAACTAGCAATGGTAGTAATTGCTCAAATTGCTCTAAATGCCATTCCGGCTGATGAAGGCCAATATCTTCGCCGTAGTTATAACCATAGGTTAAACCTACACTTACCATATTTGCAGCCTTGGCGGCTAAAATATCATTTTTTGAATCGCCAATCATAATACATTGTTCAGCATCTACCTTGAGTTGTTGGCAGGCATGAGTAAGTGGCTGTGGGTGAGGCTTGCGCTCAGGCAAAGTGTCACCGCCAATAAGTAATTCAAAATAATTGCTGAGGCCTAAACCAGCAATTATCGGCTCAATAAATCTTTCTGGTTTATTGGTAATTATCGCCAAACGAAAATCAGCTGCCCTTAATTGGTCTAAGGTATATTTTACTCCCGGGTATAAAACTGATTGCTGACAAAGACAATTTTGGTAACAGGCCATGAAAATTGTTAACGCTTTGCTAGCTAATGCTGGATCGAGATTATCATCTATGGTTGATGAGCCACTTAATGCTCGCTCAATTAAGGTTTTTGCGCCATTACCTACCCAAGTACGAATTATATTTTGAGAAAATGTTGCTCGTTTTAGTTCGGTTAATGTTTGATTAACTGCTAAGGCAAGATCTGGCGCACTGTCAACTAAAGTGCCATCGAGATCGAATAATAAAACGTTTTTGTTTTTGGGAAGTATATTTTGAGAGAAGATATTTTCTTGAGACACAGCATTTTCCTGCAACGAAATGAAATAATAATAATTTGGGCTAATGTAGCATTTTTGGTGATTTTCGTCATTGCTTATGTAGACCTTTTTGTTGGCAGCTTTGCGGTAAAATGCTATAAAAGCACTGCTGGAGGTGTTTGTTATGAGACATGACAAAAAGCACTAAGCTTGTTAAGATTTATAGGTGGATTTTCAGTAAAATAGTATCAGTTTAGTCTTATGCTTCGCTAATGATAATCATCCTTCTATCAAGTTTGTTGTTTAATTCTGTTGTCTTTGCATTAATTCTTAATTAACTTCCTGTTTTTAAAGTTAATGTGATGTTTTTTACGTTAAGTCGCTGTATTTATGTTGTCTGTTATTCAAAATATACCCGGTAAGCTATTTCTTACTTTAAGTCTGTTAACTGGCTTCGTAAGTGCCTTTGTTAACCCAATAATGATTTACTTTTTAGTTGATGAGTTACACACAGAGCCACTATATATTGGTGTTTATACGGTATCGCTAACCATCTCTGGTTTGATCATTAGTCAATGGTTAGGCGCATTGGCGGATAAAGGTTTGAGTAGCCGAAAAATGTACTTATTGGCTACCACAGGTATGGTGCTAGCATTATTGGTCTATAGTCATACTCAGTCATTTATGATTGTTGTTTTAGCTGGTATTTCACTTATGGCTTTTGGCAATGCTGCGATGCCACAAATGTTAACCATTAGCCGGCAGTGGGCGGGTAACAACAAGGTTAATGTTGAAAGTTTTAATAGCCAAATTCGTGCTTGTATTTCGCTGGCGTGGATGATGGGACCACCACTTGGCTATATGTTGGTAAGTGCTTATGGTTTTGCTAGTTCATTTTTGGTGGCGGTATTTTTTGGCATTGTTAGCCTAATATTTGTTTTTTGTTTAGTGCCAGAGCAAAAAACAAATGTATTGAAAAGTCAGCAAGAGGTACAAGCTAAAGCTCCGTTATCGTTTTGGTTTTTAGCCTTAGCAGTAGTATTGGGCTCTACCTGCAACATTATTTATTCTTCGTCGTTACCTCTATATACGATTAATGAGCTGAACTTACCGAGTTATGTGCCTGGGTTATTGATGGGTATTGTTGCTGGTATTGAAATACCTGTGATGTTGTTTTCGAGTAAATTAAGTCAAAAAATTGCTAAAAAAACGCTGATGGTTATGGGGTTTGGTTTTGGGCTAGTTTTTTATCTTGGTATTTATCATGCGTCGGAGCTGTGGCAATTTATAATCTTGCAGTTACTTAATGCTGTTTTTTATGGTTTTTATGCTGGGCTTGGCCTAACGTTACTGCAAGAGCAATTACCGGCGCGCATAGGTTTTACTTCAGCGGTTTACTCAAACGGCATAAAAATAGGGCTAATGTTGGGCTCAACCGCTACCGGCATTATTGCACAATATTTTAACTTTCAGTCGGCTAACTTAGCTGCGGCGGCGGTTGCACTTTTGGCTATGCTGGCGATGTTAATGTTTAGTTATTTTAAGCGACAAGAGCAGCACAAGATAAAGCCAATTGATATGAGCAGGCCTTTATCGCCATTGAATTCATAACTCAGCAGCGCAGGCACATGTGCCACATTGCTGCTGCCATCATCAGGAGTATATTGTCTTGATGGCGAAGACTGCCGCTTTTCATGGACGAATATCGGCAGGCATTGACTGTAAACTCAAAATTGATGATATATATTTTCACTGAGTGGGTGACGTCGTCACCTCGACGCCAAGCAGGGGCGAAAACTCCAAACCTATCAATTTATTCTGTTTAACTGCCCACCTAATAATTCTTGTGTTTTTTGTGACTTTTGTAATTTTCAGTCTTTTTCTGTTGCTTTATCATAAGAAATAACAATATAACGCTATATTCACTTGTAGTTATGTAATTTAATTACCGTACTGTAATAAAATTACTTTTTAAAATTAATAATATTTGCTATAAATAGAGTAATTGTTCCAAATAATAGCTTAGGAGAATATTTTGGCTTCTTATTCCGACCCCGCATTACAGCAACGCGTTAGAGACTTAGGCGCTACTTTAGGTGAAACTATTGCCGCACAGTTAGGTGATGAATGGTTAAAACGTATAGAAGATATTCGTAAAGCCGGTCGTGCTTCAGCATTGGGAGAGTCTAATGCAACTGATAAATTAATAGCGCAATTTCAGACCTTAGATGATGATAGTTTGTTAACTGTTGCTCGTGCATTCAGCCAATTTCTAAACCTTGCCAATATTGCAGAGCAAGAATTTAATAGTGTTAACCAATTCTCTGATGTACTAAATGATTTGTTTGATAAATTATCTAATGAAAATGTTAGTGTTGAAAAAGTTCAGCAGGCAATAGAGAAACTTAATATAGATCTTGTGTTAACAGCACATCCAACGGAAGTTATTCGCCGTACTTTTATTCATAAATATGCGGAATTGACTGATTGTTTAAAAGCCTTAGATCAAGAACGACTTAACGATCGTCAACGTGAAAAGCTGAGTATACGAATTGCGGTTTTAATCACGCAAGCGTGGCATACGGATGAAATACGTTCAGCTAGACCTACACCTGTTGATGAAGCTAAGTGGGGCTTGGCGGTCATTGAAAATAGTTTATGGCAAGCGGTACCTGAGTTTGTTCGTGAGCTTAATGAACGCTTAGAGCATCAATTTTCATTCACATTACCGCTAGAGTGTGTGCCGGTACAATTTAATTCTTGGATGGGTGGTGACCGCGATGGTAACCCATTTGTTACAGCAAAAGTGACTCAAGAAGTTTTATGGTATGCAAGACACCGAGCAGCGAGCCTTTTCGTGAATGATATTGAAAAACTCAGTGCTGAGCTGTCAATGAACACCTGTAATGCTAAGGTAAGCGAACTAGTGGGTGATGACATTGAGCCATATCGCGCAATATTAACGCCATTGGTTGAAAAGTTAACAGCAAGTCAAGCAAGTTTAAATGCCAGTTTACAAAATTTAGAGCAAAACACTTCACCAATTGTAGTCAGTCAGCAAGAATTGATTGAGCCATTACAACTTTGCTACCAGTCATTAGTTGATTGTGGCATGGAAAATATTGCTAACGATCATTTATTAGATACCATTCGTCGCGCCCATTGTTTTGGTGTGCACTTATTAAAATTAGATGTTCGACAAGACTCAGAGCGCCATTCAAATGTAATCGCAGAATTAACCCGTTATTTAGGAATTGGTGATTACGACCAATGGACAGAAGCGGAAAAACAGGCGTTTTTATTGCGCGAATTAGCGTCAAAGCGTCCACTTATTCCTCAAAATTGGCAATGCTCTGATGAAGTGAAAGAAGTATTAGATACCTGTAAAACTATCGCTAAAAATAATGCTGATGCTTTTGGTATTTATATTATTTCTATGGCAAGCCAACCGTCAGATGTACTTGCAGTTAAGTTATTATTAGATGAAATGGGGGTTGAGTGGGCAATGCCTGTTGCGCCACTGTTTGAAACTTTAGACGATTTGAATAATGCTGAACAAGCGATGACTGAGTTATTTGATATTGAATGGTATCGTGGTCGCATTCAAGGTCAGCAACATGTGATGATTGGTTATTCTGATTCAGCCAAAGATGCCGGTGCCTTAGCTGCAGGTTGGGCTCAGTATGAATCGCAAGAAAAATTAGTATCCTTGTCTGAAGCTCATAATATTAAGTTAACCTTGTTTCACGGTCGTGGCGGTACGATAGGTCGTGGTGGCTTACCTGCGTATGAAGCGATTCGCTCTCAACCTCCGGGTTCATTAGACGGCGGTTTTAGAATAACTGAGCAGGGTGAAACCATACGTCATAAATTTGGTACCGCTGCCTTAGCAAACCAAAATTTAATGATTTACGCGAGTGCAATTTTAGAAGCGATCCTTATTCCTTCACCTAAACCGCAACAATTGTGGCGTGATGCAATTGCTGAAATGGCGGGTAATGGTCGTGATAACTACCGTGCTTTAGTGCGTGAAAACCCAGACTTTGTACCCTATTTTAGAATGGCTACACCGGAGCAAGAGTTAGGGAAGTTACCACTAGGTAGTCGACCTGCAAAACGTAAACCACAGGGTGGCGTTGAAAGCTTACGTGCTATTCCTTGGATTTTTTCTTGGGCGCAAACTCGCCTAGTTTTACCTTCCTGGTTGGGGGTTATGCCAGCGGTAGATGCTTTCTTAAAACAAGGTAATGAAAAAGTTATTGAAGAAATGCTAGCGCAATGGCCATTTTTCCGTTCACGTTTACTTATGTTGGATATGGTATTTAGTAAAGCTGATGCAGGCATTAGTGAGGCATTTGATAATAGATTAGTCTCTGAAGAGCTAAAACCGATTGGTAAACGATTACGTAGTGAATTAAAAGATAGTGAGAGTTTATTGTTAAGCTTGCTTGATCAAAAGGAAGTGATGGAGTCTGACCCAAGTGGTAAAGAGTCAATGCAAATTCGCTCAACTTATCTTGAGCCGCTGCATTATTTACAAATTGAGTTATTAAGTAGAATTAGAGCCGCTGAAGACGAAACAGAAGCGCCGTCTAATATCGAGCAAGCTATGATGGTAACCATTGGCGGTATTGCTATAGGTATGAGAAATACCGGTTAAATAACCTTGTATAACTAAAGCTGTTGAATACGGTATTATAATGATAAAAGCGACTGCTCAGTGAGCATGTCGCTTTTTTGTTTAAATCGACTAGATTACTTAGCGCTTACTTTTGCTACGAAGTTAACAATAGCTTCTTCAACGGCTACTTTTTTACCTGAATCAAGAAGGGCAGGTGCACCTTTAGGATAAAAATGCCCCATCCCCGGCACCCATGCAAACGTAAAATCAATCGCTTGTTGGTTGAAAAACTCAACTAAGCTACCAGCACTTGCCAGACCTCCAGCTAAATCATATTGTCCTAAAAATAATAACGTATCTGGGCGATGTTCTTTTGGATAGGGATTATCAAAGAGTTTTAAGCCGATAGGAGCAGCAGACAGCATAAAAATGCCAGCAACAGGCTCTTGAATTGCGTGAGCTACATTGAGTGAAGTGACAGCGCCTGCTGAAAAACCGCCTAAAATTATTTTACTAGTGTCTACTTTAAAGGTTTCACTATTTTGTTTAATAAAGCGCACAGCTAAATGTAAGTCCTCCGCAGCCGAGAGCACAGTGTCGGTTAAAATCTTTAAATCGTGCTCATTATTACTATCTAGCTTTTTTAGACCTAAACTTTCACGGATGACATCTACGCGATCCATCATTAACGATATACTTTGTTTATCAACTTGCTCTTTTTTATATCCTTCACCTTTTGCTATGGGTTGTTCCACACCCAAGCGGTAGTTTATGGCGAAGCAATTGTATCCCAATCCAGCAAATAAACGGCAATACTCCTCAGGTGAGGTGGTTATAGTGGCATCGACATTATAAGCCGTTCGCGGTGAGCCTATGTGAAATGAGCCACCGTGGGTATAAACAATTGTCGGTCGATTTTGACTGTTAGCATCTTTGGGAAAGTAGTAATCCATCCATAAATCTCGCGATGTCAATTCCCCTTTTTTTATTATTTTCCCTGTGCCGTAAGGAACATCCCTTTTGACAGATACATCAAAGGGCGGTGCCTTTGTAACCGTTGCAACTGACTGAAAGCTAAGTAAAACACATGATATTAAAACTGTTTTAAACAACATAAAGCACCTTGATTATCTAAATGATTAAGATTTTACTATATCCGCTAAATACCATGTTAGCGAGATACTACCTATTTGATAAGCATAATATTTTTTAGTATGAAAAAAAGGGGGGAAGACAATTCAGTTCAGATAAGTGTAAGTTCTTCAATTCATATATTAGTAATATAATCAACAATTTGTCCGGCGAGGTATGGCGGTGCGTCGCGCCTTGGCTGTTACCACCGTCATGATATAAAATAAAAGTTCAGCCTCAAACTGAACGATTAATAACCACGAATTTAGTAACTAACGGTGTATACCCCCATTAAGAGCATTTATGGTTTCTTTAAATAGCCAATCTTTGAATGCATTCATTCTTGGTAGTTCATCAACCTCAGGTCGATACACAACATAATAAGCTAAAGGCGAGTCAAACTTAATTTCAGGGAATAGTCTAATTAAACGCCCTGCTGCAAGATCATCTTTTACCATGACACTTCGGGCTAGAGCAATACCACTGCCATCTATTGCCGACTGTAATACTGCTGCCGAGTTATTAATTTGAATGTTATGAGCGGGTTTGGTTTTATTAACGCCTGCTCTTTTTAACCATTCAGGCCAGGTTGGAAAGCCAGTGAAATCATCTAGCGATAAATCATGAATAAGTGTTTCGCCTAGTAGTTCATCAGGGTGATTGAAACGACGTTTATTGCTCAAAAGTGTTGGTGAGCATACGGGATAAACTTCTTCTTCCATCAGTTTTTCTGCTCTTAAACCTGACCAATCGCCAAGTCCATATCGAACACCAATATCAACTTGCTGAATGGCAAAATCTATCGGCTTTAGGTTGGTGTCTAAACGAACATCAGTATCAGGGCAAATGTCTTGAAATCGGTTCAGTCGAGGCAATAACCATTTAGCCGCAAAGGCAGGGCTAACCGTGACGGTTAAAATGCCACTTACAGTACTTTCTTTTAAATGCTCTACACCCAGTATTAATTTGTCAAAGCCAGCTTGAATATCAGGTAGCGCTTTTTCTGCTGCTTGGGTTGGTATAAGGCGAACTTTACCACTTTTCATCCGATGAAATAACGAAATGTCGAGCCACTCTTCTAAAGTACGCACTAGCTGTCCAACAGCGGCAGGGGTGACATTTAGCTCTTCTGCGGCGGCAGAAAAACTATTGTGACGCGCACTGGCTTCAAACGCTCTTAGCGCGTTGAGGTGTATGGGCAATTTCATTTGATAAAGATTTTCTTTAGTGGTGACCTAGATTATCTCGTTTGTACACAAATGTAAAATCATCAAGAATACATCCTGTACCGATTAGCAGGCGATTCGCTGACCATGTCGGTGAGTGCCAAGAAAAATTCTGTTTTTATGTAAAGTTTTTCTTTATTAGATTGGACGATAGAGTTCGGTGCTTGGCAAACAAATATTAACAACTTCCGCGTTAATAAATAGGGTAATTACCGTAAAGGCGCGGCAAAACATAGAGAGATTAAATGATGAACAATCAGTTTGCAGGAAAAAAATTATTAGTTATTGGTGGCACTAGCGGTATGGGTTTTGAAACTGCACGCAAGATTCTTGCAGAGGGTGGTCAAGCAGTGATTGTAGGACACAACGCCGATAAAGCAGAATCAGCTCGAGAAGAGTTATCAAGGTTAGGCCTAGTTGAAACTCTTACTGCTGACTTAACCAGTGAAGCAGGTGTACAAGCGTTATTAACTACAATAGATGAGCAACATAGCGATGTTGATTTATTAGTAAATGCTGCTGGTGTATTTTTCCCGAAAGCGTTCTTAGAGCATGATGGTGCGGATTACGATCAGTACATGAAAATTAACCGCGCGTTCTTTTTCATTACCCAAAAAGTAGCTGCCAATTTAGTGGCTAACAAACGCGCTGGCGCCATTGTTAATGTTGGCTCTATGTGGGCTAAACAAGCAATTGCCGCTACGCCATCGTCTGCTTATTCCATGGCAAAAGCAGGGCTACATTCTTTAACGCAACACTTAGGTATGGAGTTAGCCGAACATAATATTCGTGTCAATGCGGTATCGCCAGCGGTAGTTAAAACACCAATCTATGAAGGTTTTATTCCTAAAGCAGAAGTGGATGAAGCGTTAAAAGGCTTTAATGACTTTCACCCGATTGGCCGTGTAGGAACACCAGAAGATGTAGCTAATACCATTGCATTTTTACTTTCTGACAAAGCAAGCTGGGTGACAGGGGCTGTTTGGGATATTGATGGTGGTGTAATGGCAGGTCGTAACTAATTAGCCATATTTATAACTGAGTGGGGTATATCAATGCAGGTAAATGCAAACTTTTCAGCGCTTACAGCCGTTAAAGCATCAAATTACCATTGGCTACCTTCAACTCAGCAAGGTGTCGATAGAGTTATGTTAGACCGGCTTGGTAAGGAGAAAGCAAGAGCAACTAGCGTGGTGCGATATGCGCCAGATGCTAACTTTCCAAGTCATGCTCATCCTGGTGGTGAGGAGATTTTAGTGCTTAGTGGTACTTTTTCAGATCAATCTGGTGATTACCCTAAAGGCTGGTATTTAAGAAATCCTCCGGGCACTTCGCATGCACCGTTTAGCCATGAAGGTAGTACTATTTTTGTAAAGCTTTGGCAGATGAAAAACCATGAAAACAAAACGGTACGTATTAATACCCATGATCCTAAGTCTTGGGTTACAGTGAATGGCCGACGAGTTTGTCATCTTTTTGAGGATCAATATGAAACGACCAGTTTGCAACAACTGGGTGCAGATGAAAGTATATTTACCGACTTTACCTCAAAAATTTCGGCGGAGCTGTTTATTGTTTCAGGTAGTATTTACCACCAAGGTAATGAATACCCCCAAGGTAGTTGGCTTCGTTTACCATGCACTGACAAGCAAAAGTTGCTAACGGGTGAACAGGGGGCAAAGGTGTATCTTAAGTTGGGTGAATTTCAAAATATTAGTCATGAGGGAGCGTCATGAATCATAAAAAAGTAGCCATTATTGGTGGTGGCCTAAGTGGCCTTTATGCCGCTTATTTATTAGAGAAAAATGGTGTTACTGATTATGTCTTGCTTGAAGCAAGAGATACCTTAGGCGGCCGGATCATGGACTTTTCTGTTAACACAAATTTGGCAGTTGACCATTTTGACCGTTTTGATTTAGGGCCAAGCTGGTATTGGCCAGAACTTCAACCGCAGCTGAGTGCACTAATATCCACATTGGGCTTAGAGACATTTGCCCAACATGAGCAAGGAAATATGGTTGTTGAACGCTCAGCCAATGAAGCGCCTGTTATTTCAAGAGGATATATGAGCTCTCCTACTTCGATGCGCTTAAAAGGGGGCATGGGCTCGCTTATTCGCGCGATCGGGTCGCAATTAAAAAATGAACATATTTACCTTTCAACACTTGTACAATCTATCTGTCATGAAGAGAAGTTGATAAAAGTTAGTTACCGAGGTGTTTCTCAAGGTACTGCACTAGATACTCCACTAGATAAGCAGCTAGGCACAGAACCCTCCGTGACGGTCGAGCATATTTTTTTAGCATTGCCACCACGTATTGCTGTCAATAACATTGAGTTTATTCCAGTATTACCAAGCGAGTTAGTCACTCAGTGGCAAAGTACAGCAACCTGGATGGCGCCTCACGCCAAATATGTAGCCGTATATGACAAACCATTTTGGCGCAAACAAGGTTTGTCTGGAAGTGCTCGTAGTTCACATGGTCCACTGATTGAAATCCATGATGCGTCAGTGCCTGACGGAAAAGCCGCATTATTTGGCTTTATAGGTGTACCTGCAAGTTATAGAAAAACACTTGATGAGCAAGAATTTAAACTGCATTGCCGGGCACAATTAACACGACTATTTGGCAATAAAGAGAGTATGCTAGAAACTGATATCATCAAAGATTGGGCTCAAGATCCTTTCACTGCGACAGCTGCTGATCTACAAGCAATAAATGAGCACGGCGCAGCACCTATTGTCGAAGTGAGTCATGGCGTTTGGCAGAACAAATTAACAGGTATTGGCAGTGAATGGTCAAATCAATTTCCCGGTTATATTGCTGGCGCAGTTGATGCTGCCACCTCGGGTGTCGATCAATATTTATCATCATTAACATATAAAAAAAGGAATAGTAATGCAACTTTTTGATTTGAACTTCTCCCTTAAACATCAATTTTGGCTCGGTTTATTTGCCCTCATGGTGTCAATATTAGCTTGGAGTGCTGAATTGTCTGGTTTGGTTTACGTTTGCCCCTATTGTCGGGTTCAACGAACGGTAATTGGCTTACTAGGAATAGTGTTAATGACCCCGCTAGCAAGAATAGGCGTAAGCCAATTTTTAGGTACGGTTGTTGGTTTTTTTGGCGCAGTAATAGCTGCAAATCAGCACTTTATGGGCTGGAAGAAAATATCAGCAGGTACCTTTAGTTTTAAAGAAAACTTGGCGATTGACCCTTTTATACTCTCTGGGTTTGCGCTGATTTTTATTATATTTCAACTCTTGTTATTACAAAGACAAAAAACGGCCACGTCAGGTACGTCGTCATAATTTACTATAGTTTGCTTTGGTTATTTATCGGCTTAGACAAAGCAAGAACTATAACTTTAGCTTAGTATTTTATAATCAGAAGTTTAGATTAGTTGCTGACTTATAGCGGCAATCTAACCTTTAAAAATCACCATTAATTGATCAAATAAATAAGTTTATTGTGTTAAATGTTTTTTAACGTTAGATTAGATACTGAACAAAAGTAGAGTGAATTCTCACCAGGTAACGAGATCTCATTATTATAATAAGCGGTTATAACCGACTATATTGCGTTGAATGTTAGTAACTTTATAAATATAAGAAAAGGGGAAAGTTGTATGGAAAAGGTTAAGAGTAAAAATGTAATTGAAAATGAAAACTTATTTAGAGCGTTGTTTTGTTCACCTGTTGCGCTTTTATTTTTGGTGTTAGCTGAGAATTCCTTAACGACCCCAGGTATTATGTTATTCAAGGTGATTATTGTATTGTTTGCATTGTATTTTACCCTTAGTGCGTTAGCGTATGCCGCTTTTTACACTAACGACTATTTCTATGAAAAAAATGGTGGTATGTAGTAGTTAAGTTTGAAAAAAGTAACACCGTCTAGTTATGCATAATAACAGCTATTTTAGCTCGCTAATGATTTAAAATTAATGAGCTAAAATTCTCGTCATTAGAGGTAATAACCTTTTAAAAAGGGGTAACTTCGCAAAATGTCCGTTCAAATTCTCCATTGTTAGTATACTTTGAAGTGCCATTTAAGGTGACGGATATAGGAGTTTTATCTTTACAAACAATACGTAACGGAACATTAGTTACACAGCCATAATCTTTCAAATAAGGAAACCGCTCTTCCACTTTACAAATAGAGCTTATATGTAGAAACTCTATAAAGTGTCTTCCTAAAACCTCGTCTCGTTGATAGCCTGTGATTTTGAGCCATGCAGGGCTAATATCAATTATAGAGCCGCTAAAATCTAAAGATTGAACCATAACATTGTCGCTATTAAGGTCCATACAGTGGTTTCTTGTGTGAATAAGCTCTTCTCTGGGTGTACTCATAAGCCTCTCAAAAATTAAATACTTTCGTTTGTAATATAATATTTATAGCTCAATAATTATTACTTAGGTATTTATTATACAAATTAGCTACACAGAAAAAAGAGTATTATTGGAATTTTAACCTATTCATTATAGTGACAGATTAGTCATTATTTTTTTATGTTAATTGAACACCGAATAGCAGAATTTAGTTTAGTTACTATATCTAAAGTCTTTATTTTACTTGTCATATGCTATGGTGGCTTGGTTAAATTTTGGCCTTTGGCCATGTAAATATCATCATAGGCTAAGCCCCCATTACCATAAGGTTTTTTCTTAGATCCTGTGTTCGTATTTGCAAAAAAGTAAATTATAGGAGCTTCACGTTTCATTCTAAAGTCAGCACCCTTATAAACTAAGGTTTGTGTAGCAAACTCCCCACCTTGAATATATACATCGTATGTTTGTCCTCCTTGACATGTTTTTGCATTATTAACGACATACCATATTTGATACCAAGTATTGATACTCAATGGCTTAGCGGATGTTTTTTCTTCATAATTATTAATGTTACTGTATTGTCGATATTTATCATTACTATCAACTTTGACCATTAA
Organism: Colwellia sp. KS18-150; assembly: GCF_057551365.1. NCBI lineage: Bacteria > Pseudomonadati > Pseudomonadota > Gammaproteobacteria > Alteromonadales > Colwelliaceae > Colwellia > Colwellia sp. KS18-150. The sequence goes on from NZ_BAAJMC010000001.1 coordinate 706,262, forward strand.
AGTTCCGTCATTTTTATAACCATTAGATTCATATTTGTCAGTGACACGCAAAGTAGGCTCAAATGCGTTATAACCTTGTTTTTTAATTTCTTCGGAGGTTAAATTACTAAGCCCAAAAGCATGGTTATTGGGAAATTTTTCAACGAGAATCCTAGTGTAAAAAGTATATAACTCATTGACTTTTACAGCTAAAGGTAGGGCTTTAAAGGTTAGCGCTTTTCTATTACCTACAATACCATCCTTAGCGGGTTTTTTGATTAAGTAGTTATTTGATCCATCTCTTATTACTTTTGTTACTTGTGGGTTTACTATGTAGGGAATAGTATTATTTTGTGTATCAGCTGTCTCCCAGCCTTGCAGCTTTTCACTTTCAAAATTGTCTATTAGAACCCACGTACTATTGGAGGTAGCTACAGAACATGAGCTTAATAAGTACGATAGTATTACGCAAAATAAGATTTTCAATATTGTTGTCCTTAATAGGGTGAAATTGATTAAAGCTTAATAACTAAGGTGCTGAGACACCATGTTTAGTCAAGTTAATGAATAATAATAGAATGTAAGCGTACATTACAGATTGCTATAAACTAACTTAATACTTCCTGATATAAAGCTTCTGAAGAAAAAAATGATGATCCAGTTTTATCTTTTTCTGCCTCTTTGATAAGTTGGACTATTTTATGGTTTATGGGCGTTTCAATATTATGTTTTTGGGCAAGTTTTACAATTTCACCATTGATGTAATCAATTTCTGTTTTGCGTTTTAGCGTCAAATCTTCATACATTGACGAGCGAGCTTGTGGGTCCATTTTTAACATTGAAGCGGCCACTAGCTTAAAAAGAAAGTTAGGCAAAGATAAAATAAAAGGTAAAACGGAAGGAATAACCTTGCCAGTTTTAACTGGTTGAATTCCCGCTGCCTTTAATACCGTCAGTGCTTCTTTAATGGCTAAAGCGAGTACTTTTCTATACTGCTTATCTTGCAACTGCTTTTTAAGTGGCACACCGGATAAAGCGTTGATAGCGTTATTAAGGTTCATCAATAACTTACTCCACTGTATACCTTGTAAATCAAAGTATTTATCAACGGGTAAATCGCAGTTATTTAACTCGGTAATTAATGACGCTGACGATGTGTCGCGATCTTCAATCGCTAGACTCCCTTCGGTGCCACAATGAAAATTCCCATCACCCTGATTAAGTACATTAAACGGTACCATGCCTTTTAATACGATATGGTGAGGTAAATATTCTTTTAAGGTATCAAGGTTTCTGACGCCATTTTGAAAACTAACAATTACCGCAGAAGGTTTTGCATACTCAGCAATGCTTTGTGCAACTTCTGCAGAGTCGCCACTTTTTACCGTCACTAATATGTAATCGGCTTTAGCAATATCAGCAATTGAAAGTGAAAAAACAACTTGCTCAGCATTTACATGGGAATTTCTGCCACGCCAGTCGGTAAGTGTTAAACCAAATTCTTGAATTTGCTGCTGAATTCGTGACCGACCTATTAAGGTAACTCGTGTTTGATGGCTCGCTAAACAACCTCCGAGATAGCAGCCGATACTACCTGCGCCAACGATTGCTATGGCAATATTTTTTTCACTTTCATGACTCATAAATGTTACCTATAACCTGCCGGTAAAGTTATTTTTCTATTGGATTCTACGTTAACTAATAACACTGTAGCAAGTTATCACCTTTGTTATTTATTGGGCAACTTATGTCAATGTAATCGTCGGTATTAGCTTATTAAAACTGTTGATTAACTAAGCACTAAACTTTGCCAGCCACCAATAAAAAAGCCACTTTATTAGGTGGCTTTTCTGAATAATATGCATTGTTTAAGTGTATAAAATGTGTAGATATCTCAAGGTTTGATAATTATTCCCTGCTCAGGTGGCATAGTGCCTTTACATACTTTGCTATAATAATCGGCCATGTTCTCCAGCCCAGTTACATGATTGAATGTAAGCCAATCGGCACTTTTTTGGGTGGTGTTAGACATATACTCGATTGATTTTTTCTCAAATTCTTTTGCCCCCCATTCTGAGATTCGTCGTTGAATATGACCTGGTGCAAAGAACATTTCACTCTTGGTATTAACCAGTGGTGATTCAGCTTGAGCTTCATCCCAATGCGTTAGTCCTACTTGAATACAATATTGTAAGTTACCGTTTAAGTGTTTCTCTATTGCCTTAAGTTGTTTAGCGTTACTTGCCATATCAACTATCACCGTTTTTTTACTGGCATCTAACTGTGATATGTCATCGTAAGTTAGTACTTGAGTGTACAAGTTTAAATCACTAACAAATGCTTTGTTTCTAGTGCTTGTCATCCCAACGATGTGTGAACATGTGTCATCTTGGTGAAGACCATACGCTAAACCAATACTGGTTTTACTCGATGCACTAATAATAATAACTTGTTGGGCATCAAAGTAGTTGTTGTCTTGCAGGTAATCCCATAAGCAATACGACGTTATATATAAGGGGAATAGCAACATTCGTTGATCATCAAAACGCTGATCGTAACTCGGCTCATTTGATACTCGTCGATAAACGTTGTAACCGGGCGCAAGAGAGGAGCGATGTTTACTACTGTCAATAAAGCGTTGAGAGCTTACTTGGCTTGCCGTCATCTTTAATAATGAGGCTGGTGGAAAATAACCAAACAATTTATCACCTACTGGTATGTTATCGCTATTGGATGATACGACCGTTGCAAAGCCCCAAACAGGTATTATGCCCCATTGATTATCGTCATTTTCAACCGCGGGGAAAAATTGCCAATAATTGAGTTTGTCGCCTAAAACTGCGTAGGTAATATTATTAGCTGTTAAAGAAAAACTATCCACAGTGACGATGATTTCGTTTTCAGCTAAAGGGCTTTCTAATGTTAAATTATGATGCTCAACTAACCTTGATTGAGTAAAATTAGTTTTGTTTACTTGAAATTCAAACATGCTCTACTTCCTTTTCTGCTGTAGTCGATTTATCTATCATTGCGATAAGCTTAGTGAGGTTTTGCATTGCTAATGGTGCGTTATTTCTTAATCGATCTAATATGGCTCTTTTGGGAGCATCATCTTGTGCTACATCAGCGACTAAGCGGCTAAACCCATCTAAGCGGTTGAAATACAACCATTGTTGAATACCTTTATCTTGCGACCATAAATATTGATTACGCATAAATGCAGCATTAGAAGTTAACCAATCAGTTGCTTTGTTCGGTAATGGTACAACCTGACTTAGCATATTTTTTTGTTGATCGTTATCATATGCAGCTTCAATATGAGCAATTAGCGCAGCACTAAAAACTGGTTGAATGATTCGAATGGGCTGTAAGGTTATTAATTTTTCTTGAAACACAGGGATCGTTTTTAATTCACCTAAGGCACTGGCAGAGCAATCTATAAATAAGGTGTTTTCTGGAATGTTTTCACTACCTTTTTCAAGTGTTATCAATTGACTAGAAAGTTCTTTAACATGACCTTTCCTAACGATATGCTTGATACTTCTTAGCAGCGTTAATTCGTCTTTAGATACCGTAGCACCGTGATACATTTGAGGTGTTATGTTAGGGTCTAGGCGTAATAATACGCCAGAGTTTTCAAGTTTTGTAAACAAATCATCAATAGAAGTTGCTGTTGCCATTGCTTCCATTTGTGAGGCTTGTGCGCCAATAGTATCAAAGAAGAACTCTTCTGTAGGTTGGGTATTTCGCCTGTCCATTAACCAAGCATCACGTGATACTACCCAAGAGATATGATCTGGTGATACATGATTTTCTAATAACCATAAGCAGGCATCAATGCCGGTTTTTCCACCACCAATTACCACGTATTGTTGATGTGCTTTTTCAATATTCGGTAAGTCGTTTAACGGGATGAAGTTCACATCGTCGGCTACTGAAAAGTTAGGAGTATGTGTTGATGGTACTGAGGTTTTTAAATATGTTGCATCCACGGTACGGGTATTAACGGTCACTTGATATTCTTGACCGTTCGTCATGGCAACAAATTGGTTATTACCAGTGTATTTACACATAGGGAAAAACCGAACTCGACCAGAAGTTAAAAAATGCTTTTTCATTACATCATCAAAATAGGCACTGATTTCTGCACCTGTAGCTAGTTCATTCAAGCCTTCATTTAAACCTATTTTGTCAATCCGGCCTTGACTTAACTCTTTTGAGCTTACGCCATAAAAGCTAGAGGGTTGGTGCAAGGTGACAAACGGATATGCTTTGTTCCAATGTCCACCTGCCATGTGATGCATATCTACAATTATGATATTGGCATCAGTTTCCGCTAAAAGAACATCGACAAATGCCATTCCCATGGCTCCTGAGCCAATGACCAAATAATCAGTTTGTAACTTTACTGTTTCCATAAAACCCTCTTGATTAAAGCATAACGCTGTTATAATAAACAATATAACAGTGTTATATTTTAATCAAGAACAAATATTTTAGTTATGTTAAATTAACTTTATAGATATTCTTAAAACGTAAGACCTTAATAGGCATGAAAAATACCAAAGAAAAGATTTTGCTCGCAGCATCACAGTTATTTTTACGCGGCGGATTAGCGGCATTAAGTGTACGGGCAATAGCACTAGAAGCGAATGTTTCGACGATTGGCATTTATAGCTATTTTAAGGGGAAGCAGGGGATTTTAGATGCTTTGTATATCGAAGGTTTTGAGCAAGTTAGGGTGGCAACCAATGTAACAATTGATCCAACAAAACCTAAGCTTGCTATTTTAGCAGCTACCCAAGGTTATGTGAAAACCGCTTTTGAATTTCAAGGACATTATCGACTAATATTTGGTGAAAGTGATTCTGGATATCAACCGTCTGATGAAGCTAAAAAGGTAGCTGAAATTGCTTTTATGAATATCATCAAGCTTATCAGTCACTTGTTACCTGATAGCGCGAGTCCAGAACAGCGACAAGAAGCAGCATTACAAGTATGGTCTATGGTGCATGGCTATGTAAGTTTGAAGCAACATGCCATTGCTGAAGTAATTGATCCTCTTCGTTGGGAAAAGTTAATTTTAGATGCTGTTAGTATTCATTTAGATGCACTAGAAAAGTTATATCACGAGTAGTACCGATTAGCCGTCAAATAGAGTGAACCAGATTAAAGTGGTGCTAGTTAACATGGCGGGCAATGCTTAATTTGATCACTCTCCTCTAAGTTAAAGTACGTTGGTTGGCGGGTTTACGTTACTTAAACAGTAAGGCTAAACATCAAACATCACGCTACTTCTGCCAGTAATTCCTTATCATCAACACACTGTTGAGAAAATCCCTCATATATGCGCTTAAATTCTTGGCTGAATTATAAGTCTCTTATGTAATCTACCCGTATAACGTCATCTGACATTCATAGCTTTTGCAATCAATATTGCGACACTAGTTAACGGCATAAAATTTATGCCGTTAACCTTATCGTTGTAAATTCATTATTTCACCTGTTGATACAAATAGGCATGTCTTAGAGATTATATCGCCTAGTTAGGTTCTTTTTTGAGAGTTATAGTGCACATTACGAAAAGTGATTAACGCATGAATAATCTAAACGATGCTGGAATATGAGTGTTCAATTCACTCACCTTCTCAGCAATTGAACAAGTAAAGTTGGAGTTTAAGCAATGACTATCAAAAATCAATTTGGTCCTAAGGGCTGGACACCTGAGTTATTAGGATCTCTTGAAGGTAAAACTTACGTTATTACCGGCGCTAACACAGGTGCAGGATTTCAGGCAACACGTATCCTGCTTGCCAAAGGGGCGAAAGTGGTCATGTTAAATCGAAATCCCAGTAAATCTGCAGTCGCGATTGTTGAACTCAAGCAAGAGTTTGGCAATAACGTTGATGTCAGCTTCGTGAAGATGGATCTTGCCGAACTTGATTCTGTGCGCAAAAGCGCGGCAGAGCTATTGGAAAAGACTCCGCAGATTGATGCACTTATATGTAACGGCGCTATCGCACAGATTGCCAAACAGGAGTTTACTGTGGATGGTTTTGAAAGCCAGCTAGGCGTGAATCATTATGGCCATTTCCTATTGTGCGGTCTATTGTTTGATCGCATAGAAGAGTCAAAAGGTCGTATCGTAGTGGTCTCTAGCGAAGGTCATAAAATGGGCATTAGAACGATGCAGTTTGACGATATGAACTGGGATAAAAATTATCATCCAAACAAGGTTTACAGCCAAAGTAAGCTGGCTCAAATGATGTTCGCCTACGAATTACAAAATAAAGTCAAAGTAGCAAATAAAAATGTCAAAGTTTATGTTTGCCACCCCGGCGCTTCCAATACTTCACTTATTCGTGAAAGTGCCAGTTTAGCCACAAGACTTAGTTGGGCGTTCATGGTGAAGATCGGGCTTGCTCAAACGGCTGAAAAAGGTGCTTATCCTGAAGTAATGTGTGCCACAGAAAATAACCTTAAAGAGCGTGCTTATTATGGCCCAACAGGCATGATGAATTTTGGTGGCCCGGTTAGAGAAAGTAAACTTGAATCATTCGTTTTGGATAAAGGTGTTCTTACAAAATTGTGGGCTCTTTCAGAAAAGCAAACATCCCTCAGCTGGTCATGGTAATTAGGCCAAGCAATGGAGAGAAGCCGTTACTCTTTTTTATAAACAAGGCAATGAAATGAAAAAATTAATTTTATCAATAGGTATTTTTATGTTACTTCCCACCATGTCTTCAGCTAATGACATAAATAAAGCGTTAAATACTTTAGAAGGTACTGTTCAAGATATGGAAGGAAATACCTATCGTACCGTAAAAGTTGGCAAGCAAGTTTGGCTTGCAGAAAACCTTAGAAGTACAAGGTTTCAAAATGGATCAAAAATAAATACAGCGTATATTCCAAATGATGATGAAGAAAACCTTTTAAAATATGGTCGTTTATATGATTGGTATGATGTAACAGATGAAAGAGACATTTGCCCTGTTGGTTGGCGAGTAGCTTCAGATGACGACTGGAAAGAATTGGAAAAAACTATTGGCATGCCTGAGGATGAGCTAGATAAGAAAGGATGGCGAGGTAATAATGATTTAGCCATCACACTTAAAGAATCTCAGCCGGATACAAGCTTTAAAAAATTCGAGCAGTCACAAGTTAATAAATATAATTTCTTTGCCAGGCCTGCTGGAATAAAGTGGGGTAGCTGGTATATAACACAGGGCATGTATAGCGAGTTTTGGACAAGTAGTGAGGCAACTGAAAATGATGCCTATAACAGAACTCTAGCCTACTCGTGGTGGAATTTTCATAAAGGTGAAATATATCGAACTAGGTTATCAAAAAAATACATGTTTTCAGTTAGGTGTATAAAAAACTAGAGAAAGCTAGGCTCTTAAATTTTAATTGAGCATTGTGATCTATGCAGGGGTGATTTTTACTAATTTATTACATGTTTTAAATATACTTTCTCACTTAACAATACAGTTTGAATTTAGGGAATTGTATTTTTCGTTAATATTAAAGACAAACTACTTCTAAGAAAACTAGCTGAGGCTTTGTCATTTAGCTACAAATTAAGGTAGAGTAATTTTTTTATGCTACTTGAGAAGTTACTTATGTCTACCATGCGTTTATTTATTTACGATCACTGTCCGTATTGTGTAAAGGCACGTATGCCTTTTGGTATGAAAAATGTGCCTGTCGAGTTAGTTGTGTTAGCGAATGACGATGAAGCTACTCCAATTTCTATGATTGGCATAAAAGCCTGTCCTATTTTACAAAAAACTGATGGCAGTTTTATGGCTGAAAGCATGGATATTGTCGAATATATTGACCAACTTGATGACTCGCCAATATTTGCACCTTCTGCAAACCGCGAAGAATTAACCTTATGGTTTGAACAGGTCAATCTGTTATTTAAAAAGCTCTTATATCCACGCTGGGTAAACTCACCGGTAGGCGAGTTTCAAACACAAAGTGCTATCGATTATTTTACTAATAAGAAAAGCAAAGAGTTTGGCTCTTTTTCAGCCGCATTTGATAATAGTGAAGCACTCATTAAAGAGTTAGAAGCGGCCTTAAAGCAATTAGCGCCAATGCTATATAGTGACACTCAAGTGAATGAGCAGTTATCAATAGATGATGTTGATTTATTTGGTCGATTACGGGCAATTACGCTGATCAAAAATTTGACCATTCCTGATAAAATTAGTACCTACATCGAACATTATTCTACGGCTGGTAATATTCCAACCTTCTATGACGTTGCTCAGTAGATAACCTGACAAGCTTTAAAAGATAGTCATCTAGCCTATTGAACCGCGATACATTGGTGACAAATAGGTTGCATGACTAATATAAGTAAGCATGTCATCATAACATTGCATATTTAAATCATAGTTTAAAAATACCTATATATTTCAAAGATATTTAGTAAAAGCACTTTAACGCTTTACGAGCGGTTGAAAGAAAAACCAAAGAAACTGGTCATATTAATTACAAATTAAGCAAAGTAATTTTAATAATAATATGAATAGTAATACTTTGAATATTGGAACATCTCCAACAGCTTGGACGGTATATTGGCAAGCAAATAATTTAGAAAGTTTTATCGCTAATAATAAAGAATCTGATTCAAACGTATTTTCATGCGTTTGGCGTGACTTTCTAAAGCCTCTCCCTACGGACGCTAAAATTCTAGATTTGGCAACGGGTAATGGGGCTGTACCTTTAAAGCTATTAACTATAAATAGTCAACTAAATATCACAGGTGTAGATCAAGCCAATATATCGCCAGTTGATTATCTACCTTCTGAAAAACATTTGCGTAAAGTACACTTTATCGGTAACACCGATATTTGTCGTTTACCTTTTGATGATAATCATTTTGATGGCGTAACTAGTCAGTTTGGTTTTGAGTATGCGAATAAAGATAATGCTGCCTCAGAGTTTTTGCGGGTATTAAAGCCTGATCATTTCTTTCAGTTAATTGTACATAATGCTAACAGTGATGTTGTTCAGCCTGCCAAAAAGACACTCAATGAATTAACTTTAGTACTAGCAGAGCAGGGGCTTGTTTCAAAATTATTAGCACTGGTTAAAAATCAAATGCTTGCTACTGAACTAGAGACTTTTTATAAGAGTTTTCTTACTAAACATAAAGGGGATTTATCTGAACGTATTAGCGGTAGGATCTTTCAATTTGCTGAACAAGTATTGAACCAGATTGAAAAAGGCTACGCTAAATCTTCTTTTATAGATTCAACTAAAAGTTTAGCTAACCGGATAAATGCTGAGCATGAAAGGCTTAGGCAATTAACAACTGTCGCCTTATCAAAAGAGCAAGCGGAATCCTTGTGCCAACAGTTTAAGCCTCTTTGCTCAACGGTTAACCTAGAGCCTGTGCTAATAAAGGATTCTTTATATGAACCTATCATTGCATGGTCAATATCTGGTGTGAAGTCGACTATGAATTAAAGTAAGTCCATTAATGGTTATCTCAATTAGGCGGCAATAGGCTTGTTTAGTACAGTAAGATACTGATTAATAAGTATCTTATCAGGAGGTTTTGTCTTTACTGATTATTATGTACACCAATAAAATAATGAAGCACTAGTTGATAAAAACGTATTACATGAGCAGGCTTATTATTTTTGTATCGATGTAAAAAGTAAAAGTGCCACTCTCGCCCTGTGAAATTAGGTAGTACTTGGCGTAAATTGCCACGACTTATTTCAGGTAAGGCAATAAACTCAGGAATTAAACTAACGCCTAAGCCAGCCAATGTCATATCCACCAAAGTATTAAGGCTATTGGTGTGAGCATAATGAGTAACTTTTAACTTGTTACTTATATTCAGGTTTTTATCCACATAACTAATATTTTTAGACTGCCACGGGGTGGCAATGTATTTATGCTGTGCAATCTCTTTAATCTCTATAGGCGCTCCTGTTTGTTCAAGATAATGAGGAGAGGCACAAAAAATATCACGGACTTTACCAATTGATTGAGCTTTGTAATCAGAGTCTTTTAAATCACCACCAAATATCGCCACATCCAATTGATTTTCTATTAAATCTTGCCATTGACCGGTAATGACTATTTCGGGCTGGATTAAAGGAAACTCTAAGCATAATTGTTTAAGTACCGGCACAATAATTTGTCGTTCAAAAAAGGGTGGTATAGAAATTTTAAAGCGGCCACTTGGTTGATTTTTGTGTTGATTAATATCCTGTATTGCATTGGCTAATTGTTCACTTAAAAGCTCTGAGCGCGCTAGTAAAGATTCGCCTGTTTGGGTTAGTACTACACCTCGAGTATTTCGAGCTAATAGCTGCGTACCTAATTCATTTTCAAGACGTTTCACTTGCTGGCTAATGGCTGATTTACTCATAGCAAGTTTTTTAGCTGCCCCTGTGAAGGATCTTTCTTTAGCAACTTCAGCAAAAGTAAGCAGTAAAGGTGCTAATTTTATTGTGTTCATATTTTTAAACAGTGTTTCTATTTATGGTTTGTTGTTTAAAAATATAGATAGGCTTATGATTTGTCAACTTTCAAAAATGGAGAATAAAATGAGTAGTTACATCATAGTTGAGTCAAATATTTTAGACACAGAAAAACTTAAACAATACGGTCAACTTGCTGCGCCTACTGTAGCTAAATATGGTGGTGAATTTCTGGTAAAAGGTAAAGTTAATGCCTTGCATGGTCAGAGTCAATTCAGTAATAAAGCGGTAATAAAATTTCCAGACCAAACAAGCGCTGAAAACTGGTATAAAAGTGACGAGTATCAATCACTAACTGCCATGCGCAATGAAGCGATGGCTAGCCAGTTTCACTTAGTTGAAGCGATTTAACCTCAAATGCGTTGGTTTATCATATCTATATCACTCGCCAACGCATATTTAGCTTGAATTTCTTTGACGATATAAGTTTCCGCTAAAAGGATTTTTGATACACTGTTCAGGTGATTTTAGTGATTTTAGGAATGGTATTTTGTCAGAGTTTAATGTGTATTTACTGCGCCATGGTGAGCTTATGCAAGCAGGGATTCTTTGTGGGCGCACCGATATTGCATTATCTGAAAAAGGTAAACAACAGCTGATTGACGCCACTAAAACCTTGCCTAACATCTCACAATGTTACAGTTCACCGCTAATCCGTTGTCGAGCGTTTGCACAAGAATATTGTCACCAAACCAACTTATCACTCAAAGTCTCGACACAGCTACAGGAAATGGACTTTGGTGATTGGGATGGTATGAGTTATCAAGCGTTATGGCAAACAAAATCGAGTTTGAATGACACCGAGCCAACACTCGGTAAATTTTGGCAAAATCCATGGCAATACCAGCCTCCTAATGGTGAAGCCATTGATGATTTTATTCAGCGTGTTGATGATTTTTGGCAACGTTTATTAGCGCAATATAAACAACAAAAAGCTGAAGAAAGTAACCCACAAAATACTTTAGTGATCAGTCATGGTGGAGTTATTCGCTATATTTTGGCAAAAGTGTTGGCGCTACCCATTCCTGGGACAATTCATATGACTAATATTGATGTGCCATACGGGGCATTAATTCATATTCAAATAGTGATTGATGATGAAGGGAATGCTTGGCCGAAATTAAAGCTTTAGCTTGATAGTCATTGTTAGTTTTCAAGTGCTTAATATGTTTTTTCGCAATAACAGAGTTAAAAATAAACCTTGCTATTTTGCCCTATCAGTCGATAATCGCGCCACTAATTAAATAATGTCATAGTCAATTTCACTTGTTATTCTTTATGCAATAAGTCATAAACAATCAATAAAGTGAGGCTGGGAATGTGGTGTAAATCCACAACTGTACCCGCAACTGTAAACAGAGCGATATGTTAACCACTAAGTTATCTTGGGAAGGGACATATCTAGACGCTGTAAGTCAGGATACCAGGTGAATTATGTACATTGATTACTACGTCGAGCGGGTTACTCGAGCATTAGCTATATTGTTTCTTTTCTATCCTTGCATAGTGCATGGATGAATAGCGATTTGCGCTCCAGTTCCTAAAAATATTATCGACGTTTATCATAAGTACCGCCAAATTTATTTGGTCTTTTTTAGGTGATGTAATGTTTGATATTAACCCCGTTTGTCAGAAATTTTCTGCAATAATCCAAGCCAAAATTGATAGTAAAACTAAACCTCTTGGGGCCTTGGGGGATCTGGAGTTACTCGCTAAAAAAATTGCTCAAATACAGCTATCAGATAATGTTTTTGATGGTCTTTATAATAAACATTATAAGTTACACCTTAACTCTCCTCATCTAAGCGTTTTTGCCGGAGACCATGGTATTGCTAATGAAGGTGTCTCTATTGCCCCAAGTGATGTCACCAGTCAAATGGTCGAAAACTTTGCTCGTGGCGGCGCGGCTATTAACGTTTTTTGTCAGCAATTTGGTTGGCAGCTTAATGTAGTCGATACCGGTATTTTACACCCTCTCGAAACATCAGTCGCAGTAATTAATCAACGTTTAGGCAATATTACTCAGCCGATTAATCAACAAGCAGCAATGACCGCTGCGCAGGTTGAGCAAGGTTTTGTGTTCGCTAAAGATCATATTAACAAGGTTAAACGTACTGGCTGTAATATTATCGCCTTCGGTGAAATGGGTATTGGTAATACAACTGTCGCTTCAGCCATTATGGCTGCACTAATGAAAATACCTGCTAGTGAGGCTGTTGGTCGTGGCACTGGAGTTTCTGATGATGTAGTTAATAAAAAGCAACAGCTTGTTGAGCAAGCGCTGGCTTTGCATAAGAATGATTTGGTTGATTCGGTTGAGATTCTGCGCTGTTTAGGTGGCTTTGAACTCGTTCAAATTACTGCCGCTATGCTTGCGGCGGCTGAAAAAAATATGGTGATTATTGTTGATGGCTTTATTTGTACTGCGGCGGCTATGTTGGCTATTGAGCTTAATTGTAATGCTAAAGATTACATGGTATTTGCTCACTGCTCCGGAGAGCAAGGTCATCAAAAAATGTTGCAGTGGTTAGAAGTAAAGCCGTTATTAAATTTAGGCTTACGATTAGGTGAAGGCACAGGAGCTGCGCTAGCCTTGCCAATTATGCAAGCTGCGGTTGCTTTTTTTAATAACATGGCCAGCTTTGCAGATGCTGAGGTCACCGATGTTACCTAAGCTAGCTATCTTGTGTAAACAATGGCAGTTATTGTTGTTGGCTATTAGTTTCTTTACCCGCATTCCGGTGAAACATAGTGTTGAAATAACAGAAAAAATGCTTGGTGAAGCCTGTCGATACTTTCCATTGGTTGGCATTTTTATTGGGGCAAGCTCTGCGTTTACATTTTACCTAGCCACCATGATGATGCCTGCTGAGCTGGCTGTTTTAATCGCGATGTTTACTAGTGTTTTGCTAACGGGGGCGTTTCATGAAGATGGTTGGGCCGATGTTTGGGATGGTTTTGGTGGCGGTTGGACGGTCGAAAATAAACTCAATATTATGAAGGATAGCCGACTGGGCACTTATGGAGCCGCGGCATTATTTTTCATTTTGATGATTAAATATCAAGTTTTAGTTGCCTTAGTTACTCATTCAAGTTTAACGGTAACTATGCCTAACGAAACCCTAAGTATGTTTACTATTTTGATCTTGGGACACTGCCTAAGTCGTTTATTGGCTACTAGTCTAATTGCTGATATGCCCTATGTTAGTGAAGATGCAACCTCGAAAGTTAAGCCGATTGCACAAGAGTTATCAAGCGCCAGTTATTTAATACTACTTGCCACAGGTGCTGTGCTTATTTCATTAACTTTATCATTGAATATGATGTGGAAATTAGTCGCTATTTTGTTCATCACTAGGTGGTGCTTAAAACGTTGGTTTACCCAGCAATTAGGGGGCTATACCGGTGACTGTTTAGGCGCTGCACAGCAACTCTCAGAAGTGGTTGTTTATATCTCTTTATTATCAATGTTTTCGGTGACTTATGGGTAAAATACACTTAATTATTGGTGGAGCTCGCTCAGGAAAATCTTCGCTGGCAGAGCGTTATGCTAAGTTATCAAACTTTCCGGTAACTTATGTTGCTACAGCACAAGCGCATGACGATGAAATGCAACAGAGAATTAGCCAACATCAAGCTGATCGCCCTAAACATTGGCAGTTGATAGAATCACCGTTGTTTTTAGCCAAAGCTATGGAATCAGCTATTGCAAATAACCGTGTTGAACAAGGCGAGTGTGCGCAAGGCATTTGCCTGTTGGTGGATTGTTTGACGTTATGGCTAACTAATTGTTTGTGTAAACCTAACTTGATTAATGCTAACACTGATGAAGCTAACCTTGATTATTGGCAGCACGAAAAACAGCAACTGTTATCTTTACTTGAAAGTATCCAACTGCAAGATAATGTAGATATTATTTTAGTGAGTAATGAAGTAGGTCATGGCATTGTCCCAATGGGAGAGTTATCACGTCAATTTGTAGATCAAGCAGGGTGGTTACACCAAGCGCTTGCTGGTATTGCCGATAACGTTGAATTTGTTATGGCTGGCTTACCTATTACTTTGAAATCGAACGAAAACGCTCAGCAAGGTTAACTGATGAAAACATTAATGATACAAGGCACAACCTCAGATGCCGGGAAGAGCACTTTAGTTGCCGGCTTATGCCGTGTTTTTGCTAATGCCGGTGTTAATGTCGCGCCTTTTAAATCGCAAAATATGGCCCTAAATAGCGCAGTTACTAAAGATGGTGGCGAAATTGGTCGAGCACAAGCACTGCAAGCGATTGCGGCTAAGGTTGAAGCGCGTTTCGATTTTAACCCAATACTATTAAAGCCTAATAGTAATACTGGTGCCCAAGTTATTGTCCACGGTAAAGCGTTATCAAATATGGAAGCAGGTAAGTATCACGATTATAAAAAGGTTGCTATGCAGGCGGTTGTTGAGTCACACCAGCGCTTGGCCAATGATCATGAGTTACTCTTAGTTGAAGGGGCTGGTAGTCCGGCAGAAATCAATTTACGAGCCAATGATATTGCCAATATGGGATACGCCGAAAAAGTAAATTGTCCGGTTCTTTTAGTAGCTGATATCGACCGAGGCGGTGTTTTTGCACATCTTGTGGGTACCTTAGCGTTATTATCTGAATCAGAGCAAGCGCGAGTTAAAGGTTTTATCATTAACCGTTTTCGCGGAGATATAAAGTTACTTGAATCAGGCTTAACCTGGCTTGAACAGCGTACTGGAAAACCAGTATTAGGTGTAATGCCTTACCTACATGATCTTGCTTTAGACGCTGAAGATGCCGTTGCGCTGGATAATAAAGTAACCCAAGTTAAAGTGAAAATATTTGTGCCTTTGCTGCCACATATGAGTAATCATACTGATTTTGATCCTTTGCGTTTACAGCCTAATATAGACTTGCAATACATCAAAATTGGTCAATCATTGCAGGGGGCGGATTTAATTATTATACCGGGCAGTAAGAATGTCACCTCAGATTTAACGTTTTTAAAGCAACAAGGTTGGCAGCAAGAAATTGAGCAACATTTGCGTTATGGCGGTAAATTAATGGGCATTTGTGGCGGTTTTCAAATGTTAGGTAAGCAAATTTTTGATCCCCTACATATTGAGTCAGAAGTTGAGCAAGTCTCGGGCCTAAATTTAATGGACTTTTCAACCACCTTAACAAGTGAAAAAACGTTAACTCAAGTCAATGCAGCTATGATTTTAAAAGGTGAAACGTGCCAGGTAAAAGGGTATGAAATTCACTGTGGTATTTCAAAGGGGCCGGCACTATCGCAACCGTTACTGCATATACAAAGTGATGGGCAGACGATAGAGAAAAATAGAGCTGATGGTTGTATCTCTGATGATAAGCAAATAATTGCCACTTATTTACATGGTTTTTTTGATTGCCCAGAGCCAACTAAAGCTGTGCTTAATTGGTTAGGTATTGAGGATATAGGGCAAGCCGTAGTTGATATTAATCAGCACAGGGAAAGTCAGTTAGAACAACTTGCAAATACTTGTGAACAACATCTAGATATGGATAAAATTCAATATATTATTGAGCAAGGAGTTACTACTAAAAGTAATACTGTGCGTTAGAGAATTAAATTTCTGCGGCTGTGCTCATCATTAACTAACTACTAACTACTAACTTCATGGTTAGTTCCTCATTGCAAATTGCAAAAAATACAGTTTTAAAATGCGACATTTTCAAAGGTCAATTTAATAAAGGCTTTAATAACAACTAGGTAAGTGCTTGGCATGTTAAATGCCTTTTATTTAAATACGGCGGTATTTTTAAATAAAATTTATCTGTGAGGTTGTTATGAAGTTATCCTATTTTTTTACTTTACTTCTTATTTTGTGTGCACCTAATGCTAATGCCATTGAATGGCAATGGATTGGTGATTCAACACCTGTGGTGAGTAGTGCTACTGAGGCATTTAATTCAGACGGCTCACCGATAAACCTAGTTAATATTTCAGCGCGACTTGATGCTGAATTACTTGACGATTTTTATGCCATGGTGCCTGAAGGTGTTCAAGTTAGTAACGCATTATTAACCACCTCTTTTGATAATATCAGTATTAAATCAGACCTTAGTGAAGGGGAAATAGCGACAGTGAAAGTGGCTTTTTTAAATGAAGGGGCAGGTTATAGAAACTCTTTAGGATATTTTATTTATCAAACCGATAACCCTCCAACCACTATAGCTGAAGTTGAACATGTAATTATTATGGCTAATAGCTCTAAAACAGGCTCTGGTGGCTCGTTAAATTCGGGTGATCAACTTGACTTAAATATTGAGTTATCTGCTGGCGAATCTATTGGTTTTTTTATTAATTCCAATGGTTGGGATTGGTCGTATGGTAACCAAAAAAGTAGTCACCTTTATGGACAGCCTTTCTATACGTTAACGAGTCTGAACCCAAGTGTCGGCCTTGGGCAGCGTTATCATGTCATATTTAGTGATGTGCGTAGTGAGAGTGAAGGTGGCAGTGGTTTCTTTGCTTATGGTTTTGAAGATATTTTAACCACAGGTGGTGACAAAGATTACAATGATTTAATTTTTAATGTAGAAGTTACCCCTGTATCTGCTATTGACGGTTATGAACAAGCTGAAGAATTACCGTCGGTAAGTGCACAATTAACATCAAAATTAGGGGTGTTAGCATTTGAAGATAATTGGCCTTTAACAGATGATTATGATTTTAATGATGCTGTTTTAGCTTATGACATTACCAAAACTCTTGATGGCGATAACAACAATGAGTCAGTACAAACGCTAGAGCTAGAATATGTAATTAATGCTATTGGTGCGACTTTTCATAACGGTATTGCGGTAAGGATACCAGGCCTAACTGAAGACATGGTTGATAGCGTTGTTTTAGAAAAAACCATGGCAGGCTTTACTAATACCATTACCTTAGTTTCACAAGTCTCAACAGTTATGGGTAGTGGCGAAACGATTACTTATCCCTACCCATTAATTAAAGACAGTGAATATAGTGATACCTATGTTTCGTTCACTTTGTCAGAAGATTTATTTGAAGAGCTTAGTACTTTTGATAACAGTGCTAAAGTTTATGAAACCTACCGCTGTATGTATCAAACTACAAACGCTTCGACAGGTTGTCCTACAGGTACTTCGGCGGCAACATTAAAGTTAACCATTCATGTAAAGTCAGGAGAACTAACTAGCGAATCTATCGGTGATATGCCTTTCGATCACTACATGTTTGGTACTCATAAGAATGATTTATATCGTTACGGTCGTAAAAATGAAGATGATGACTGGTTCGGCAGTTGGAAAAGTTACTTCTCTGCACGTGATGCTGCAAATGGCCCAGGTCCTGGGAAATACTTAGAAATTCACTTAAAAGAGTTTACTGATGGTACCAATGTTTTTGAAAAAGATTTTAGTGCCAGTGACTATAGTGGAGCGGTAACTGTTGACTCACAAAACTATGCTACAGGTAATCCTTTTATTTCTTCTCAAATTCAGCGCAAAGGTCAGTTAACGGGGAACTTACCTTGGGTGCTTGATTTACCTGCTGATTGGAAGCACCCCAAAGAGCGCGTCGATATCAGTAAAGCGTACCCTAACTTTTATTACTGGGCAGAAGATAACAATACTAATTCTGACTGGTATGAAAACAGCGTTAACACTAATCGATTATATAATGAGTAGGAGTATCATCATGATTAATTTAAAACGTATAACTTTATTATCAATCGGCTTTGTTGTTTTAACAGCGTGTGGTGGAGACGCAGATAATCAAACAAATACGCAAGGCATTGAAGAAGAGACTAGTCCAACAATTGAAAACTCGACAGAGGAGGAAGTGATTGAAATGAATACAGAAGAGGTACTTGCTGAACCTGATGCTAGTTTTAATGTTACACAACTTGTTAGTTATATTGCAAGTAACTACAGTGAGTTAAGCATTACTTTATTTGTTCTTGATAATAAAGATAATGTGATTGCACGTTATTATATAAAACCTAATCAATCTGTCAGCGTCAGTGTGCAGTTATTAGTTGTAGAACAGGTTGTAAAAATGCGTTGGCATTTCCGTGAACATGTAAAATCTGAAGAGGTCGCAATAGCAGGTATTAACACTGTAAGTTTTTTTGGTATTGATGGCTGGTAATTAAGGTGATTATTAATAATGTTTTGGATGTATATTAAGTGTTTAACGAGTTTTTAGGGATAATAGCCATTGAAATTTTTGGTATTATTGCTTGGTGAGGTTGAAGATAGTTCTTCATATAATCATTGGCCGTAATGTTCATGTCTTTAGTGGACTATAAAAGCTACAGGTGGCGTCAATATTTTCAAGTTGTCTTGTTATTCCCCGCTGACGATATTTTGAGTAACAATTTCTTAAATGTTATATGTTGGCTATTATCTTTGTTTTGATTTGTTACAAGTAGAGCTAGCTCTGTTTCACCCGAAAATATCGTAAGCAATGACTACTCCATTGTGTTCACATCATTTCTTAATAGCTAAGCTCTAATTTTTATAGTTTAAGGTATAAGATTAACGATCTAAATTATTAACCAATAAAAATAATTTATTGCTATTTTGTGTTAGTATTTAGTGCTTTAAATTGATAATTGTTTTCAGAATACTGTTAGGCAGACAATGAACATGGATGTAGAAAATACCTCTTCAGAACAAGTAGCCACCTCTCAAGATTACCGACGCATTATTTATACTGGCTCAATGTTAGGCGGTATATTTTTATTTATTTTTGCATTTATTGACTCACTACTTTTGCACTTATATTTAGATGCGAGTGTTGAAGCATTAGGTGGGACAATATTATTACTTATTGCCTATGCAGAGAAGAGAACACCTATTAGATCTTGGGCAATAGTTGCCGGTATCTTGGTGGTGGTATTAGTCATAGGTACAGGAATTTTTGTCAATCACTCTGCAGATGGTGCGATAATTTGGTTTTCGATATTTCCCTTTCTTTGTTTCTTTATTTTAGGTGAAAAGCTCGGGCTTAAAGTTTCTTTATTTATTTGCAGTGGATTTATATTCTCACTAACAGTAGCGTTTATTTTCTTCCCTGAAAAAGGCTTCAATCTACACGGCATTATCACTGCTTCCGGGGCTTTATCTTGTAGTATTCTTTTAGCTTTCTTTTATGAGAAAAATAGAACTAAGATGATTCAATTGCTTGCGCAACAAGCAAAAACGGACCCACTAACTTCCTTACTCAACCGAAGAGGTTTTATTGCATCTTTCAATCTATTTATGTCGTTATCTGAGAGAAGTCACCAGAGCTTATGTTTACTTATTCTGGATTTAGATCACTTTAAATCAGTGAATGATAATTTTGGACACGATGTTGGCGATACAGTAATAATTGAGTGCGCTAAAACTATTAAATCATTACTACGTAATGTTGATAGCCTTGCGAGATTAGGTGGGGAAGAGTACATTGCTTTATTACCTAATACCTCTTTACCTGAGGCCGAAAAACTTGCTCAGAGGATCAGAGCGTCAATAGCAGCATTAGCGATTGAAACAGCCAACAGTAAAGGCATCAATATAACTGCCAGTATCGGAATTACCACTATTTCAGAGGATAAAAATTCATTTGAGGATTTATATAAAGTAGCGGATGAAGCGCTATATGAAGCTAAAAATAATGGTCGAAATTGTGTGGTGATAAAAGAGTGAAGATAGGGTCAACGTAATCATTTTTGACCCTGATTCTATTGGTTTTTACTTAGCGCTATTAGGGCATGAATTTATATCTGTGCCGTAATAACGATATGAATCACATGTATTGATTTTTGGAGCTTTCCCCTCTTGAAACAGCAATATAATATCGGAGCCACCGAAAAGAAAATAACCAAATTCGTCTCCTTTATCTACAGGCCCAGGTTTTCTCTTCATATTTACAGATGACACTTGGCACATACCTACGGGTATAACAGCTACAATGCCCATATCGCCATATGGTGAATTGGTTGTATCTATAGTGACTACACCTCTTGCTTGAGTAAATTCATATCCATTACCTGAATTCGTGCCTGGAGCGGGATCCTTACCTGAATTATCAGGTGCATCAAACTGACCATTTTTCAAATTTACTTCTAAATAAGTTAACCCTTGTATCGCATAGCACTCTTCCATGTTACCTGCTACAGGTGTATGAAAACGGTGATAAGAGTATGGTCCAAGAAAGTAATGAACAAAAGTTCCATTAGCAAATGAATTTGCATATTTACTATCTTTAAGAAGTTCAGGAATAGAAGCAAATTGATGTGACTTTTTAATCACAATTTCAGGAATAGTTGAAGTAGGAGAAATGTCATATTGCATTCGGTATGTGCAATCAGCTGGCATAGTAATAACGCTGTTATCGTTTGGCGAAGCAATAGGCCGTAGCCCTAAGTTTAACTCTCTTGAAAAAAATTCATTGAATGTATTCCAACCACCAGGGCGATTTGGATGGCCGTCTATCATCGAATCTTGTACTCGAAATTCAGGCGTATCAATAAATGATTGTAAAACCTCTGCATTAAACGACTCAGGTGTATCTAAAAAACTTCCCCAGGCATTAGCAAAATCAACTAACCATTGGCTAAACCAATCAATGTCCTGTACTAACGTACTATCATTTTTACCTACGGGTTGATCAATTAAATAATAAAAGTGACATAAATGATCGTAGACCTCTTGCGGGTAGCCATTATCTGGATTTTCCCACCCTTTTTCTTTGCTTTGTCTTGGAATTAGTACAACGAATTCTGCTAGGTAATCTAAATAACCGAGTACATCTACTGGCCAAGCTAGTAAGTTATATAAGTCTCGGTCCATATGTTGATAAGCATTTGATTGCGCCTTGTTTAATGATTCAAGCAATAATCCAGTGAAACTTGTATCTATCTCAATTTTAGATCGTAAAAAACTGATCGTGTCGTGAGAAGGGCTGTTAAGGATGGTTGAGCAGGTATTACTGTGGGCTTCTTTTACAGTGTTCATAGAATACTCCATATTCTAATTAAGTGGGGACAACATTTATTTTCCTAGATGAGGCTAGCAGTGAAAATTAAATCCATCAAATTTAGGTAGGCCAAATTTCAATCAATTCTAAAGAGGAAAAATAAACTATGTTTTGGCTATAAAAGATTATCAGCTGAATTGCTGTGTATTGCCTTTTAGCGTGAAAGGAATGATTTTATTTTCTATACGAATGCTTTTTATAATACTAGTTATTTAAGTATTTCTGCTCTGTAAACTTCTCAGCCAGAAAGGCTTTTAAATCAGCTAACTGTTGCTCTGAAAACCACTTTTCGTGTGCTAAATAGTACTCTTTACTTTGATATAACTCGGTTAGTACTTTATTAATATCGCTAATGACCTGTTGACCCAATGGGCTTTTAGAGCAGTTGATATGAGCAATAAGGTAAGGTGGGGCACCAGCAATAGTATATTGCTCTATCAATTGCTTTTGGCTTTCATTGGGGGTGATGTCCACTGGTAAGGCAAGTACAAAGTCAACTCTAGACGTGTATAACATTGCCTCTAAAGCCATTACTCGCTGACTACCACCACGATAGTATTTATTCTTTGCGTTCACTTGTTGTAATTGGTTATCTAGAAAATTACCAAATGAAACATCTTTGGCAATACCGAGTGTTTGTTGAGGAAGTATTTTAAAAACTTGAGATAGATTTTTGATTTCACCCTTGCTATTAAATAATTGGCTCGGTAAAGGTGATTGTTGATTAAAACGGTAAAGTTTATGAGTTAAATAAAAGGCTTGCGGATCTGAGAAAATTGAATATTCTCGACGCTCTTGTGTATTGGCTCTATTAGCAGTACAAACATTATCTGTAGTTTTCATGGTTCTATTTATGCGGCTAGTGGTCATTCTCTCTACGTGAATATCATACTGTGTTAATCCTTGTATGATTAAATTTTCAATATAAGAAGCCGTTGAGGTTTCAGGAGAATTTTTAGTTAATAAATCGATGTTTTCAATTTTATCTTCAACTAACCAAACAATAGTTTCTTTATTTTTTACTTGCTGAGATTGAGCCTTTTCCACAGACGCGATACTTGTTGTGCAGATAACACTAAGCAAAAGGAATATGATTAATTTTAAAAATAGAGAAAAGGAGTTCAAGGAGGTGCTTACTTCAGGTACGTTGAAAAATATTGCGCAGTATTATACCTGATAAAATGATTAAATACGGTTAAAAAACGTTCTAATTAATAAGTCCTTAATTTATAGAGTAATTACGTCATACGTTTTTGCTTATAGCGTATTTTTCTATAAGCAAATCGATAAATTCATTAACGTATGCGGCGCTTTAACCCCTGTTTACTCATTTTGAATTCTTCTAAGAAGAGTGATTAACCTGCTGTTTAGCTAAGATACTACCAAGCTGCTTGACTGCTAAAAAATGAGCTCGTCTTAATAAGAGTTTCGTTATCCTCTATATTCACTATGTTAAAGCTAATATCGTTTCTATCGCTCGTTAAAGGATTATTGACACTCACCGTTACTGAATGGGTACTTAGCTCAGTTGGCATAACTTTCACTATGTTTGGATTAAGTATTTGAGCCGAGTCTAGACCATGTGTTTCTATTCGGTAATGCTTTATTTGATTCGATTTATTTCTAATTTTAAAACGATAAGTATTTTCAATATGCCCATCTTGGTTAACACGGTACAGCGCCTGTCTATCTCGGATAATATTTACTTCATAACTTTGCCATGTATTTGCCCAGCCCCAAATCATAACAAGGGTTAAGCAGGTCAAACTGCCGTAACTAAGATGACGCTTCCAGCTTTGTTGAGGTGATTTTTCGCTAGTAAAGCTAATTAAACCTTGCTTATATTTATACTTATCCATGGTCATATCACAGGCATCAACGCATAAACCACAGTTTATGCATTCGTATTGTAATCCTGCTCTTATGTCGATACCAACAGGGCAGACTTGAACGCAAAGGTTGCAATCAACACAATCGCCCATAGTTTTTGGTTTTATTTGAGATCGTTTTCTTTTACCTCTGTTTTCACCACGAGCCTGATCATAAGTGACTAAGCTAGTATATTTATCAAACATTGCTGACTGAAAGCGAGAATAAGGACACATATGCTGACACATCTTCTCTCTGATCCAACCGGCATTAATATAGGTACATAGCGCAAAGAACAACACCCAAGCAGTAACGAGTGATGAAGACTGTATGCTAAAAAAAGCGCTGTAAAGCTCGTCTACTTTAACGAAGTAAGAGACAAAAGCTAATGCCGTAAAAAGTGAGACAGCGATCCAAAGGCTATGTTTAATTAGTTTTTTGGTCAGCTTTTTAAGGTGCCAATGTTGTTCATCTAATGATTTACTATGATTATGTGTCCCTTCAACTCTACGCTCGATCCAATTGAATAACAGCATCCAAATAGTTTGCGGGCAACTGAATCCACACCAGACTCGGCCATAAAACTTAGTCACATAAAAGAGTAACAGTGCGGCGAAAATAAAAAGTAAACACACAATAAGTAAATCTTGCGGGAATAGAGTTAATGAAAAAATATGAAATTCTTGCTGTTGTAAATCAAAGTAAACGGCTTGTGTACCTTGATGTTTAATAAAGGGCAGCAGAGCAAAAATGATAACTAATACAATACTTAAACTACGTCTAATATGTTGAAACTTTCCCTTTTGCTCTCTTAAATATATTTTCTTATTGAGCTCTGAGGAGGTTAATGCTGGTTGTTTAGTAATTAGGTTTTCTTTTGATAAATATGATGAATTCAATGGCTCTCTCCACTAAGGGGTAACGGCGCCAGTATAATCATTCAATCTGTTATTTATATGGACAAAAAAATAAACTATTATAGGTACAGATTTCTTAATGTTTTGATTTTATGAAACAGTTTAAATATGAGCAGCTAGCCAATATTTTAAAGTCACAAATTGTTGATGGAAAATGGCGTTCAGATGAAAAATTGCCATCAATTCGTGATCTTGCAGACGAATATGGCCTATCAAAAATATCAGTACAGAAAGCCTTGCATACTTTGGAGGCGAGAGGGCTGGTTTTTGTGAAGCCTAAGTCGGGATATTATGTTGCTTTAATTAAATCTCCACCACAGATCCAGCGAAAATTAACCCCTATTAGTAAACCTAAATTGGTGGACGTTCCTGAAGTATTTTACGAAATAATGCAGCGCTGTGCCGCTTTTGATATCTCGCCAAGTAACCTAAGTGCAGCACAAACGTCAAATCACCTTTTATTGCTTAATCGACATATTAGTCGTGCCTTGAGACAGAGCCCCCAAAGTCACGCTATGTATTACTCTGAGCCACCGGGCTACGAAGGGTTAAGGCATCAAATTAGCGAGCATTACCGAAAACGTAATTTTTCTGTGTCACCACAAGATATATGCATCACGTCAGGTTGCCAAAATAGCTTGTTTTTAGCATTAATGGTTAGTTGTCAGCCGGGTGATATCGTTGCGATTGAAAGTCCTGCTTTTTACGGTGTTTTACAGCTATTACAGCAACTAAAGCTTAAAGTTATTGAGTTATCAAGCTCATACACAACAGGTTTAACAGCTGATGCGTTGCGTAAAGCAACCAACAAATGGAATATCAAAGCGTGCGTATTAACGGCTAATTTTGCAACACCAACAGGTGCTCTAATCCCTAGTGAAGAAAAGCGTAAAATAGTCGCTTTGGCAGCTCAGAAAAATATTACATTAATTGAAGATGATATCTATGGCGATTTGGGGTTCCACTCTAGCGTTGAGCCTTTGAAAAGTTTTGATCAAGCAGGTGATGTTATTCTATGTAGCTCTTTTTCGAAATCATTATCAAGAGATTTACGTATTGGTTGGATTGTTGCTAACCAGCAATTAAAAAATATAGTGCATATGAAACTAGTTCACCAACTATCCACTAGCCAAGCGATACAACAAGGGTTATCGAGCTTTTTAGCAGAAGGGCATTTTGAACGCCATCTTCACTACTATCGTAAAGTGTTACTAAAGCAACGAGACCAATTAATTAATGCCTTAAATGAGCATTGGCGCGTGCCAATAAAGTTTACAATACCTGATGGCGGTTTAGCTATATGGCTAGAATTACCTAAGGAAATTGATTCTTTAGCCATTTATCATGAGGCCATCGAAAAAAGTATTATATTAACACCAGGTCGGCTTTTTTCGACAGGTAACAATTACCCAAATTACCTAAGGTTAAGCTTTGCCCATCCAACCACAGGACACAGACTGCAAGCACTTTTTAAACTTGGTCAGCTCTGTTTAGCTAGTTTGAATAAAATAAAAACATAAAACTTCCCTAATAAGAGCGGGAATAACATTGCTGTTGTTATTTTGACTTAGAAAACTTAGAAAACTTAGAAAAAAAGCAAAAAAATGCCCTTAAAAATAAGGGCATAAAAACATGAAACTTTCCTAATAAGGGCGGGAATAACATTGCTATTGTTATTTTGACATAGAAAACTTAGAAAAAAAGCAAAAAAAATGCCCTTAAAAATAAGGGCATAAAAACATGAAACTTTCCTAATAAGGGCGGGAATAACATTGCTGTTGTTATTTTGA